>JBEHYR010000012.1:0-116645 GCA_048498075.1 Verrucomicrobiota bacterium
TTCTGACCGTCACCGTGCCGTGGAGCGACGAGGCTTCACCACGCGCCGCGGAATTGCTCGGACGCCTCATCGAACCGGCTGCCGCGCCCTAGCTCGACGGAGTCACTCCAAAATGTTTAAAATAGTCCTTGCAAATCACCCTAGTCCAACTAGGTAATTCACCCCGGTATGAAAACCCACTTCAAACTTGTCAGCTTTCTTGCCGCGAGCCTGCTCGCGTTTCTTAGCATTAGCCACGCGCAGCCGCAGACATTCGACACGACGCCTTCGTATCAGGGTAGCACCTTTACCTTTGGCGCCGGCACCACTATGGGCCAAACGTTCACCAATGCACTCGCGGTCCAAAGCATGACATACAACTTCTTTTTGGGCTCGGGCGGCGCTTCCAGTGACGTTACTCTCTCGGCGGTGTTCGGTGAATGGAACCTTGCGACGGCGGATTTTATCGAAGGAACCACAGTCTCGTTGAATGGAGGTGCATTTATTCCAGCTTCCGGCTCCACTCCGAATGGCTCAGCTTGGGGAGCACCCGAGAGCAATTTGGTAAATGGCCATGGCTCATATCCTACATACACATTCCAGTTCGATCTGACCGATGTGGCGGCTTGGACGGACACAAATACTCTGCTCAACGCTGTGACCGGCTACACCACGAGCGCAGGTTCCGTCTATGCTTTGATGCTCACTAATTCCGGTGCAGCAACGAGTTTGGCTCTTGGTCAAACTAACACCAACGTGTTCGCGTACGGTCAGGCTTATCTTGGAGGCGGACCGGATCCCGAGAACTACTCACGCGACTGGACCTTCTCACAATTGAGTATCACCCCCAACCCCGTCATCCCCGAGTCCTCTACCGTCGCCGCGATCCTCGGCTGCGTGCTCGTCGCCGGTCTCGTCGGCTTCCGCCTCCGTCAGCAGCGCCAGCAGCAGCTCGCGCCGGTCGCAGCGACGATCGCCTGAGCGGTCTTTTTCTTCTTCGTTTTCATACCTCCTAAAAACCTGCGACTCCGGTCGCAGGTTTTTTTTGTGCCCGCTGTGCCGCTCGACGACCCACTGCGCCTTGTCGTTTCCTCCGCCACGCCTTTTCCTTCGCCATGATCCGCCTCGCTCTCGTCGGTGACTACTCGCCCGCGGTCACGGCCCACCGCGCTATTCCCCTCGCCCTCGAGCGCGCCCGCGCCGAACGCTCCGCCGACGTCGCCTGGGACTGGATTCGCACCTCCGCGCTCTCCGACGCCGCCCGCGATCTCGCCGCCTACTCCGCCGTCTGGCTCGTCCCCGCCAGCCCCTACGCGAACCCCGCCGGCGCGCTCGACGCAGTCCGTTTCGCCCGTGAAACGCGCCGCCCCTTCCTCGGCACCTGTGGCGGTTTTCAGCATGCCCTGATCGAATACGCCCGCCACGTGCTGAATCTTCCCGCCGCCGATCACGCCGAAACCAATCCCACCGGCGCCACCCTCGTCGTCGCCCCCCTCGCCTGCTCGCTCGTCGAGCAAACCAGCTCCCTGCACCTTCTCGCCGGCAGCCGCCTCCGCGAAATCTACGGCCGCGATCGCATCGTCGAAGGCTACCGCTGCAACTACGGCCCCGCCGCCGCGTATCGCTCCGCCTTCGAGCGCGCCGGCCTTCGCTTCACCGCCTTTGACGACTCCGGCGAAATCCGCGCCGGCGAACTCCCCGCGTCCGTCCACCCGTTTTTCATCGGCGCGCTCTTCCAACCCGAGCGCGCCGCCCTCCGCGGCGAGACCCCGCCGCTCGCCCGCGCCTTCGTCCAAGCCGCTTTGAACTCCGCCGCCCCCGCGTAGAGACCATGGTCCCTGCCGATGGCGCGCGTCAGAAATGTAGGAGCCTGCTTGCAGGCGATCCCGGCGCGCCAGGATCGAACGTCGCCTGCAAGCAGGCACCTGCCTCGGCACCCAAAAAACCAACCGCTGCTTCCCGCTGCGCCAACTTCTTATTGAGCCTCGTGGAATAGGCTGACGGCGCTCGGTGCGAGCCTCCCGCTGCTCCCGCAGCGGGCTACGATGAGGGTGTCGCCCTGCGCGGGAGCGCAGGGATGAGCGATCCTCGTCAGTTTGATGCGCGAGGATCGATAATTTTACACCAAGATCGCCAAGGCCGCGAAGACCGACCCGCACTCGCAGGCCTTCTTGGCGATCTTCGTGCAATCGCTCGGCCGATTGCATTCGGTTGATCCGTGTCCGTCCGCGATCTCCGCGGCAAACTCCGTCCCGTTTGCCTCCGCCCCGCAATCTCCCATCGGCTTTTGCCATCCACCGCTCGTTGCTCAATTGTAGCGGCGGTCGATGACCGCCGTGCCGCCGCCCTTTCGCCACCTTCACCTCTCACGCCCTCTTTCCCTGGTTCTCCTTTTCTCCCTATTTCTTCTTCCCATGAAACGTCTCCTTCTCTTCTGCGCCTGTCTCTGCGTCCTGCTCGCCGGCTGCGAAAGTTTCGAACATCGCGCGAAAAAAAATCCCGCCCTCTTCGCCTCGCTCTCTCCCGAGCAGCGCGAAAAACTGAGCCACGGCGTCGTCTCCATCGGCGACACGCCGGACATGGTGTACCTCGCGCTCGGCACGGCGGACGAGAAATTCGATACCACCACCACGGCCGGCACTGAAACCGTCTGGGTGTTCTACAGCTACCACCAGGAATACGAGGGCAACTTCCAGACCGGTTTTCATCGCCACCTGCTCTACGACCCCGTGCACAAAGTCTATCGCGTCTACTTCGAACCCCTTTACACCGACGTCTACAGCGAGCAGGCCGAGGAAAACATCCGCGTCACCTTCCGCGCCGGCAAAGTCGTCTCGATCGAACAGCCCAAGCGCGCCTGAACAAGGCGTCTCCGCCCCCGCCCGATTTCCCTCCGCGCCCTTCGCGCCCTCCGCGTTTCAACTCCGAAAAACCCACTTCACTCCGGATTGCTCACCAGCTTCACCTTCGGCCTTCCGACGCCTTCGATTTCCATGAAGAAACTTCCCAGCGCCCCCGGCTCTACCGTCACCTTCCGAACCTTTTCCGCCTCGCGCGCCGGCGACCAATAAGATCCTTCCACCACGCGCCATTTCTGGCCGTTGGCCAGGGACAGCACGGTTCCGGGTTCGTAGCCCCTGAAACGCCCGACCAGCTCCGTCTGTTCCGCGGCATACTCGATGTCGGTGCCTGGCCTCAACTTCACGCGCAGACGGTGAAACAAACCTCCGCCTTCCGCTTCTTTCGGCGCGCTCGCCACCATTTCCGCTTTCACCTTCGCCGTCGTTTCCTCGCGCACCCGCTTCGTCGTTTCCTCCTTCACTTTTTCCTCCGTCTCGGCGCGCACCTGGGCGATTTCTCCATTGCGCTCCGCCCGGACCAGCGCATCGAGCCGGGCCAATTCCTCCGGCGTCAGTTTGCTCAAGCCCGCGGCGGCAAAATCCTGCGCGCTGATCCGCTGCGAAAAATCCTCCGCTGCCCACGCCGGCATCGCCAGCGCCAGCACTCCTCCCGCCGCGCGCAACAGATTCGTCATTTTCGAAAACTGCCGCGCGCGCCCGCGTGCCGCAATTTATTTCCCCCCTGCGCGCCGACTCCACGCTTGCCAACATTTTTTCCGCGCGCGTCACTCCACCCGCGCATCTTCGCGTGCGCCTCGCATGGCCGGTCGCCTCTCTCAACTCCTCGATCCCGCGCGCATTCAGCTCCAGCTGAAAAACACCAAGCGCACCTCCGCGCTCAACGAGGTGGCCCAACTCCTCGCGTCGCACTCCGCCGTCGTCAACTTCGAGGGCTTTTACGCCGAGTTGCTCGCGCGCGACCGGCTCGACACCACGAGCCTCGGCCATGGCTTCGCCGTGCCGCACGCGCGCACCGATCACGTCACCGAGATCGTCCTCGCGATCGGCCGCAGCGACGCCGGCATTCCCTTCGAAGGCGGCGAAGACGTCCGCGTCCTCTTCATGCTCGGCACGCCGAAGGCCCGCCCCGGCGATTATCTCCAGGTGCTCAGCACGCTCTGCCGCTTGCTGAAAGATCAGGCCAACCGCGAAGCCTTTCTCACCGCGCCCACCCCCGACGCCTTCATCGCCGCCGTCAACGCCGCCGAAGCGAAGCTCTTCAAGCCCGCCTGAGCCGGACAATTCAGTTGAACCACGAAGGAACCCCAATGAACACGAATGAAAACAGGCGGGTGTTTCATTTGATCTCACCGTCATCGAGCCGTGTCGGATTGGGGATTAGGTCAACCTGATCGGCGCTCCTTAATTCGTGTGTAGCCGTGTCCATTCGTGGTTTCCGCTGCCCGTTTCCCCCTTAAGCCTGTTTCTTTGGACCGGCGGTCTGTGACCGCCGCCCGTATCCGCCGTCCCCTCGCTCGCCACCCCGATTCCGCGCGCTCCGCGTCCGCCCTCTTTTCACCCGCCTCATTTTCCTTCCCGGCTCTTCCGCCTTCCTCGTTTTTCCGCTCTCCGCGTGCCTCCGCGCCCTCCGCGTTGAAAATCAGCCGCCTCGTCTCCCGCACCCGATGATCCACTCCTTTGTTTTCAGCGAAGGCAAACTCGTCGGCCGCGATCTCGAACTCGACGCCCTGCGCCTCGTCGGCGCCGACAAGGGCCTCGTCGTCTGGGTCGACCTCGACAATCCCACCGACGAGGAAATCAAAGCCATCCTCGAGGGCGTGTTTCAATTTCACCCGCTCGCCATCGAGGACTGCGTCACGCCCAGTTCGCTCCCGAAAATCGAGGACTACGAAACCTACCTCTTCATCGTCACCCACGCCGTCGATTTCACCCGCGCGGAGAAATTCGCCAGCAGTGAACTCGATCTCTTCGTCGGCAGGGAATACCTCGTCACGTTCCACCGCTCGCCGCTGAAATCCGTGCAGGCCACCATCGATCGCGTCGTGAAAAGCACCGGCGTCATCGCCCGCGGACCCGACCGCCTCGCCCACACGCTGCTCGATTTTCTCGTCGACAACTACCAACCCGTCATCGCCGAACTCGGCAGCGAGCTCGAGGAGATCGAAGAGGCCGTCCTCGCGAAAAATTCCGACTCCAACTTCGTCCACGAGATTCTCCAGGTGCGCGGCGATTTTTCCCGCCTCCGCAGCATCGTCCGTCCGCAGCGCGACCTGATCGACCGGCTCGCCCGCGGTGACAGCAAGCTCATCCGCCCGCTGATGCTCCCCTATTTTCGCGATCTCCGCGACAACCTCGCGCGCCTCGAAGACACCGCCGTCGGATACCACGAACGCCTGCTGATGGCCTTCGACATTTATCTCAACAAAGCCGCCTTCGAAGCCAACGAGGGCATCAAATTTCTCACCGCGCTCACGGCCGTCACGCTCCCGGCGGTGCTCGTCGGCGGTTGGTATGGGATGAATTTCGAGCACATGCCCGAGCTGCGTTCGCCGCACGGCTATCTCTGGGCCTGCTCGCTCACCCTCGTCTCCACCGTCGCGATGGTGATCTATCTGAAAAAGAAAAAGTGGTTCTGAACGCCATCGAGGTGGAACCCGACGTCCTCGTCGGGTTGATCGACAAACGCACCCCTCCAGCCCGACGAACACGTCGGCTCCGCCCGATCGCCGCGCAAATCGCGAGCGAACGCACCTTCACCGCATGGCTCCGCCCCTCCAAGCCCCCGAACTCCCGTAGCCCTGCGCGGGAGCGCAGGGACTTCGCCGCGATGCTCAGCCTGATACGCGAACCTCGATAAATTCGTAGCGGAACGCGCGAGCGTTTCGTTCCGGGCCATCGCTAAAAACTCACGCTTTCCGCTCCGTTCGCCGCCATCCCAGTTCCGTTCCTCGACGCGGTCCGCTTCATTCCTTCGCGAGCTTGGCGACCTTCGTGTAATCGCACGGGTCGTATTGGGCGTTTAGCATTCCCCGGCTCAATCCACTGCGCTCGCCTGGTTTGATCCGTATTCATCCCTGCCACCCGAGGTTAAGATCTTCCTCCCGGTTTGCTGCGCCTCCGCCGCACCGCGTTCTCCTCAGCTAGAGACTCCGCCTCCGCCCTCCGCGTTCTCCGCGCCCTCCGCGTTTCAAAAAAAACAGCATGCGCGATGTCATCGCCGCCTTGCGCCGGCGAATCGTCCCTTCGTCCCGCTGCTTCCGCCGCGGGCCACGAGTACTCCCGTAGCCCTGCGCGGGAGCGGGAGCGCAGGGACTTCGCCGCGATGCTCAGCCTCATACGCGAACCTCGATAGCCACAAAAAATCTCGCAGAAAAAATCCCGCGGAAAATCCCCCGATTTTCCCCCCACACACCCCGCAGCCGAAGTTCCCTTTATCAGCGCGGCGCCCGACCGGGCGGGATGTGTCGTTGTGAGCGCAGCGTGAGCGCGCGCGTGCAGCGCCCCGCCGAATTCCTCCGCGACTGTTCACAGCCGCGCCTTGTCTCTCCGCCGCCGCTCGCAAATCTCTCCGCCATGCGCCGCTCCCGCCTTCTTTCCCTCATTCTCGCATCGGCTTTCACCTTCTCCGTCTCGCTCGCCCCGCTCCCCGCTCATGCGGCGACGCCCACCTCCTCGCAACCCGCCACGCCGCCCTCGGCCCCGTCCGCCGCTTCCTCCCCCGCCGCCGACACCGTCAACCGTCTCTTCATCGAAGCGCTCACTCACGCGCGCGCCTACGACAACCTCCGCGTCCTCACCTCGCAAAGTCCCGGCCGCCTCAGCGGCTCGAAGTCCCTCGAGCGCGCCATCGCGTGGGCCGAACGTACGCTCACCGCGATGAAACTCGATCGCGTCGCCAAGCAGGACGTCATGGTCCCGCACTGGGAACGCGGCCCGCGCGAATCCGTCCGCCTCCTCCCCGCGAAAGGCGACGCCATCCGTCTCACCGCCGTCGCCCTCGGCGGCTCCGCCCCGTCGCCCGCCACCGGCCTCAACGCCGAAGTGATCGAGGTTCACTCGCTCGACGAACTCGCCTCGCTCGGCCGCGAAAAAATTTCCGGCAAGATCGTCTTCTTCAACCGCCCCATGGACCCCGCGTTTTTCCGCACCGGCCAGGCCTACTCCGTGGCTGGCGACCAGCGCAACCGCGGCCCCGCCGCCGCCGCCGCGCTCGGCGCGGTCGGCGCGCTCACCCGCTCCCTCACCCTCGCGCACGACGACGTGCCCCACACCGGCAACACCCGTTTCCCGTCCGGCACGCCGAAGATCCCCGCCGCCGCCCTCTCGCTGCTCGCCGCCGATCGCCTCTCCGCCGAACTCGCCCACGATCCCGCGCTCCGCGTCGAAATCAAAATCCACGCGCAATGGTTTCCCGACGCGCCCTCGCACAACGTCATCGGCGAACTCCGCGGCGCCGAGTTTCCCGATCAGATCATTCTCGTCGGCGGCCATCTCGATTCGTGGGACATCGCCCCCGGCGCGCACGACGACGGCGCCGGGGTCGTCCAATCCATCGAGGTGCTCCGTCTCTTCCAGGCCCTCGGCTTGAAGCCGCGCCACACCTTGCGCTGCGTGCTCTTCACCTCCGAGGAAAACTCCCTCAACGGTGCCACCACCTACGCGTCGCTCGCGAAAGACGCCCACGAGCGCCATCTCTTCGCCGTCGAAAGCGACTCCGGCGGCTTCGCGCCCACCGGCTTCGAACTCGGCAGCACGCAGGGCGAAGCCCACGAGCGCGCCGCCCGCTGGCTCCCGCTCTTCCAGCCGTGGGGCCTCTGGCATTTCACCAAAGGCACCGCCGGCGCCGATGTGAATCCGCTCATGGTCCAGGGCACCACCGTCGCCGAGATCACGCCCGACTCGCAGCGGTATTTCGATTACCACCACAGCACGACCGACAGCATCGACAAGGTGAACCCCCGCGAACTCCACCTCGGCGCCGCCGCCCTCGCCGCCCTCATCTGGCTCGTCGATACCGAAGGCCTGTAGCCGCTGATCTGTCGTTTTGCTACGCGAAACCACTGCTGATCCATTTGGTGGCATCCGCCAATGAATTCTCAAATGCCTGTCATTCTGAGCGCAGCGAAGAATCCATTTGGACTTTCGCCCGCGCGTCGGGCCACGAAGCGCGCACTGGATTCTTCACTTCGTTCAGAATGACAAACCACCGCGTGCAGCAGCGCCGCGAAGTCTGGCACGCCGGCCTGGTTCGAAGTCCAGGGCGCCGCTCGCCAGCAGTCGTGGTGTCTTCCGCGGGCAACCTCAGATGAAATGAAAACCCTCCTCCGCGACACCCGCGTCCAGCGCCTCCTCGTCGCCAACATCACCGGCTCGATCGGCTCCGGCGTCACGATCATCGCCGTGCCCTGGCTGCTCATTCACCGCGCGGGCGGCGATCGCCTCTACGGCTGGACCACGCTCGGCACCACGCTCGCGCTCTTCCTGATGATGCCGCACTACGGCGCCTGGCTCGACCGCCACTCGCGCAAGACGATGCTCCTCGTCGGCGAACTCTTCGGCTTCGTCGCCACCCTCGCCATGGCGTCGCTCTCCCTCGCCACCGGTCGCGTCGAGACCTGGCAGCTGGTCACGATTTATTTCTGCGGCATGCTGTATTACACGCTGCACTACCCGGCCAAATACGCGTTCCTCCAGCAGATCTTCGCGCGCGATCAATACCAGTCGCTCATGGGCCTGCTCGAGATTCAGGGCCAGACCGCGATGATGGTCGCCGGCGGTCTCGGCAGCCTGCTCATCGACCGCGTGCCGCTCCCGTTCATCCTGCTCTTCGACGCGTTCACCTACCTCTTCAGTTTCCTCGTCCAGTCGACGCTCCCCTACGAATCCACGCACCTGACCGATCCAAGTAGGGCGGGCTTCAGCCCGCCTTCCGCGAAAATCGGCATCCGCCACTCGATCGTCGAAGGCTGGCAGTGGCTGCGCGCGCGCCCCGCCATGAGCCTCTTCTTCGCCTGCACGCTCATGCCGTTCATCGCCGTGATGGTCGGCAATTATCTTTTTCCCATCTACGTCTCCGAAGTTCTCCACGCCTCCGCCGATGTTTTCGGCCGCGGCGAACTCGTCTTCGCTATCGGCGCGATCCTCGCCGGCGCCTCCGTGCCGCGCCTCGCCACCGAACGCGGCGCCGAGCGCGCGATCCTTTGGGCCAACGGCCTCTGCCTCATCGCCGTGTCGCTCTTCACATTCGCGTCCAACCAGGGCACCTACTACTTCGCGCTGCTCCTCTTCGGCTACGGCAACGCCGGCACCCGCGTCGGCCGCCACACCCTCCTCTTCGTCACCGTGCCGAATGCCGTCATGGGCCGCGTCGGCATGTTCTTCAACGTCTACGATCGCGTCCTCCGCACCGCCCTCACCTTCGCGATGACGCTGCTCGTCCCGCGCACCACTGCGACCGCCGGCTACGCCGTGCTTCTCGCCTGCCTCGTGCTCGCCTTCGCCGGCGCCCTCCGCTCCCGCCGCTCCCTGTCGTTCAATACCGCCGTCCCCGTGTAGGGCAGGGTCTCCCGACCCCGCCGCACCGTCAACTTCGCCCTATTGAGAATTACTCGAAGAAGCGACGCCGACAGCAGGGCAGCGAGCCCCCTTCGCCGCTGCATTGACCAGAGATCGTTGCGGCGCGGAACGGAGTCCGCGCCTTACCGAAATCGCGTCACTTCTTCACGAAATGCTCAACAATAGCGCCGGACATCCCGCCGGCCTCCGGCGCCCCCAGCCCGCCGCCAACCCCGCCGCCCCGCCGGTTTCGTTCTTGCCAAAATTTCGCGCCCTTTCTCCCTTGGCTCCGCCGCTTCATCCATGGACGACGCCCTCGCCTCGATTCCCGAGCCCTACGCCGGTCTGCACGTCCACTCCGTGGATATTTTTCCGCTCAACTGCACGCGCTGCCAGCGGCGTTTCACCGACCTGCATGATTTCATCTCCCGCACGACGCCGATCTTTCATTCGTCGGGCCTCATGGAGCGTGACAATGCCAACGCCGGCACGGTCGTACTCCTGCTGCGGAATTGTCTCTGCGGCACCTCGCTCGCCCTCCGCTGCCGCGACCGGCGCAGCCACTCCGATCGGGGCATCGCCCGCCGCAGTCGGTTCGATACGCTCGTCGCGTTGCTCGTCGAGGTGGGCGTCGAGCCCGAAACCGCCCGCGCCGAAATCCGCCGCCTGCTCCAAGCCACCGAGGTCTAGCAGCTCTCCGCGACACCTCTCCGCAGGTCGGACCGGACCGCTGGGTCCGCCGAAATTTCCTCTGGCGAATCGCCTCGCGGCCGCAGCCTTGCCGCAGACGGATTTCCCCCAATCGCGCGCTGTGCCTCGCCTCCTTGCGCTCTCATGATCCGCGCCCTCGTCTTCGATTTCGACGGCCTGATCCTGGACACCGAAACTCCGCTCATCGACGCCTACGCCGCCGTCCACGCCAGCCACGGTGTTCCCTTCGATCGCGCCGTGTTCGTCCGCAGCGTCGGTCGCGCCGACTACAGCTTCGACCCGTGGCACGGCTTCAGCCCGCACGCCGCTCGTGACGCCCTCGAACTCGAGCGCCGTCGCATCAAGGACGAACTCCTCCTCCGCCAACCCATTCTTCCCGGCGTGTCCGCGCTCCTCGAAGCCGCCCGCGCCGCGAACCTCCACCTCGGCCTCGCCTCGAATTCGCAACACGCCTGGGTCGAGCCGCACCTCGTCCGCCTCGGCCTGCGCGCCGGCTTCGACTTCATCGCCTGCCGCGAAGATGCCGCCTCGCCGAAACCCGAGCCCGATCTCTATAAACTCGTGCTGAATCGTTTCGGCCTTCGCGCCCGCGAAGCGATCGCCTTCGAAGATTCCGCCACCGGCCTCCTCGCCGCCCATCGCGCGAACCTCTGGACCGTCGCCGTGCCCAACGCCTCCACCGCGCACCACGATTTCACGCTCGCCGACCTCCGCGTCACCTCTCTCGCCGACGTGGCCGTCGCCTCCCTGCTCGCCCGTTTCGCCGGGTAGGGCGGGTTATCCCTAACCCGCCGGTCCGTCACACCTTTTGTCATTCTGAGACTCCGAACCAACGCCAAGCCGTTGCGTGGCCTACGCCGATGAACTCTCAAATGCCTGTCATTCTGAGCGCAGCGAAGAATCCATTTGGACTTTCGCACGCGCGTCGGGCCGCGAAGCGCGCTCTGGATTCTTCACTTCGTTCAGAATGACACGCTGGGGGTGGTTCGCCTCGAAGTGTGACGAATCCCGGCTAACCCGCCGGTTCCGTTTCCATCCGCTCGCCGCGCGCTCACTCGCCCGCGCCTTGTCGCGCGCGCCACGCTCTACTCCAGCTCCGCCCACCGCGCATACGTCGCCGCGATCTCCGCCTCGACCTCGTGCAATCGCCCCATCGCCTTTGCGACCTCCGTTCCCGCCTTTTTGAAAAACACCGGATCCGCGAGCTTCGCCGTGAGTGCCGCCTGCTCCTGCTCGAGCGCCTCGATTTTTTTCGGCAACGCCTCCAGCTCCGCCCGCTCTTTGTTCGTGAGCCTTCTCGCTTTCTTCTCCGCCGTGTAGCCCGCTGCGGAAGCAGCGGGACCGCGCGCCGCCTTCTCTTTCTCCGCCGCCAACTCCGCCGCCCTCCTCGCCTTCTCCTTCTGCCAGTCGTCATACCCGCCCACATACTCGACGACCTTTCCGTCGCCCTCGAACACCAGCAGACTCGTGCACACTTCGTTGAGAAACGCCCGGTCGTGGCTGACCAGCAGCAGCGTGCCGCCAAACTCCACCAGCAAATCCTCCAGCAGCTCCAGCGTCTCCGCGTCGAGATCGTTCGTCGGCTCGTCGAGCACGAGCACGTTGCACGGCTTCGTGAACAACCGCGCGAGCAGCAGCCGGTTTCTTTCTCCGCCCGACAGCGCGCGAATCGGCGTCCGCGCCCGCGCCGGCTCGAACAGAAAATCCTCCAGATACGAAATCACGTGCCGCGTTTTCCCGTTGATCGTCACCGTCGCGTTGCCGTCCGCCACCGCGTCCTGCACGCGCATCGTCTCGTCGAGCTGCGCGCGCAACTGGTCGAAATAAACCACCTCCAGCCGCGTCCCCTGCTCGATCGTTCCCGCCGTCGGCGCGAGTTCGCCGAGCAATAATCTCAACAGCGTCGTCTTCCCCGCGCCGTTCGGCCCCACGATGCCGACCTTGTCGCCGCGTTCGATCCGCGTCGTCACATCGCGCACGATCCAGCGCCCGTCCGCCGCGTAGCGAAATCCCGCGCCCTCGCACTCGATCACCTTGAAGCCGCTGCGATCCGCCTCCTGCGCCGTGATCTTCGCCGTGCCCGTGCGATCGCGCCGCGCCGCCCGCTCGGCGCGCATTTTTTCCAACGCATGGATGCGATTGTTCGCCCGCGAGCGCTGCGCCTTCACGCCGCGCCGGATCCACACCTCCTCCTGCGCCAGCTTCTTGTCGAACTGCGCCCGCTCCACTTCCTCCGCCTCGAGCACCGCCTGCTTCCGCACGAGAAACGTATCGTAGTCGCACGCCCAGCCGACGAGTTTGCCGCGGTCCACCTCGACGATTCGCGTGGCCAGCTTCCGCAGAAACGTCCGGTCGTGCGTCACGAAGAGCAACGCCCCGCCCCACTCCAGCAAGTATTCCTCGAGCCAGTCGATCGATTCGAGATCGAGGTGATTCGTCGGCTCATCGAGCAGCAGCAACTGCGGCGCCTCGACGAGTCCCCGCGCCAGCAATACGCGCCGTTTCTGTCCCGCCGACAGCGCCGCGAACTCATGCTCCACCGGCAGCCCCATCGACTCCAGCAGCCGCTCCACGCGATCGTGCCGCTCCCAGTCGTTGTGCTCCTCGAAACTCCCGCCCTCGCCCTCGACCACCGACTGCACCGTGCCGCTCAACCCCGCCGGCACCTCCTGCCGCAACGTCGAGAACACCGCGCCCGGCTGCCGAAACACCTGCCCCTCGTCCGGCTTCAACTCGCCCGCGATCACCTTCATCAACGTCGACTTCCCTGCGCCATTGCGGCCGACGAGGCAAACGCGCTCGCCGCGGTCGATCTGGAGATTGACGCGATCGAGCAACGGCGCGCCGCCGAAGCTCAGGGAAACATCGAGAAGACTGATGAGGGCCATGTGTAAACGGTCAGCGTGCCCGCCGCGCCCCGCCCGACGCAAGCCCGCCCTCACCTCATGCGCAATACGCATGAACCCCCCGCTCCACCGTTCCCATCTCCCGCGCCTCAACTCTCCAACTCACTCCCTTGCTGCACCGCCCACTCCCAGCCTCGGCCTCCAACCCTGATCATACGTAATACGTATCAATTTAAATTCCGCGATTGAAACGCGGAATGCGCGGAGGAACCAGAGCGAGATTGGAATTTTTCCGGGACTGGTCGTACCTCCGTCGCGCCCTCCGTGGTTAGAGACTCCGCCTCCACCCTCCGCGTTCTCCGCGCCCTCCGCGTTTCAAAAAAACGCATGCGCGATGTCGTCGCCACCTTGCGCGATGTTATCGCCACCATGCGCGAGGCCGAGCGGAGGCGAAGCCGATTGAATCTCGCGTAACCACCTGACGCCGGCGAATCGCGCCTTCGTCCCGCTGCTTCCGCAGCGGGCTACGAGTACTCCCGTAGCCCTGCGCGGGAGCGCAGGGACTCTGCCGCGATGGGTCACTCTGATACGCGAACCTCGATAAATTCGTAGCAGAACGCGTGAGCGTTTCGTTCCGGGCCACCGCTAAAAACTCACGCGTTCCGCTGCGTTCGCCGCCATCCCAGTTCCGTTCCTCGACGCGGTCCGCCTCCACCCTCCGCGTTCTCCGCGCCCTCCGCGTTTCAAAATCCCCCCTCCTCGCGAAATCCCCGCGCGTCAGCACTCCGCCTCATTCCCCGATTGCGACCGCGACCGATTTCTTCTTGTTCACGCCCCGTGCCCGCTTCGCTCCCCCCACGCTACAACGTCCTCGGCGTCGGCATCTCCGCGCTCACGTTTGCGCAGGCGCGCGACCTCGTCCTCTCCGCGCACGGCACGAAACACCGCGGCTACATCTGCTGCGGCACCGCCTACGGTCTCGTCGAATCTCAACACGACGCGGCGCTCCGCCACAGCTTCAACGCCTCCTGGCTCACCACACCCGACGGCATGCCCCTCGTCTGGCTCGGCCCGCGCGGGGTCGAACGCGTCTACGGCCCCGACCTCATGCTCGCCGTCTGCGACGCCGGCCGCGCCGTCGGTCTCCGCCACTATTTTTACGGCGGCGTCGCCGGCGTCGCCGGCGAACTCCGCGCCAAACTTCTCGCCCGTTTCCCCGGCCTCGACGTCGCCGGAACGTTCACGCCCTCCTTCGATCCGTTCAATTCCGACGAGCTCTCCACGCTTCGCGCCGACCTCGCCCGCACCCAGCCCGACGTCGTCTGGGTCGGACTCGGCACCCCGAAACAGGAACGCTTCATGGCCGAAAACGCGCGCACGCTCGACGCCGCCGTCCTCATCGGCGTCGGCGCCGCTTTCGATTTTCATTCCGGCCGCTCCCGCCAGGCGCCGCGCTGGATACGCGGCTCGGGCTTCGAATGGCTGTTCCGTTTCTGCCTGAGCCCGCGCCGGCTCGGCTGGCGCTACCTCCGCACGAATCCACTTTTCCTCCTCCACACCGCCGCCCAGCTCACCCGCCTCCGAAAATATCCCCTCCCGTAGCCCGGCGCGGAAGCGCCGGGACCGCTCGCTCTCCCGCTCCGCCCTCGCTAAAACAATTCCCCCTGCTGCAACGCGTCACGCTTCTCGCCATCCAGCGTGCTCAGCGCCAGCAACTGCATCACGCTCATTTCCGCCAGCCGCGGCTCGCGCGCGAGCGACATCAACAGCAATGCTCCCGCCAGCGCATCGTAGAGCGCCGCGTGATACCGCCGCCGCTCCACCGGGCAATGCCGCGCCGCCAGCCCATCGAGTTCCGCCTGCAACCCGGCCGCCACCGTCAGCCGCTCCAGCCGTCCGCTTCCGATTTCCGGATACAACTGCGCATACAATCGCGCCGTGTCCACCCACGGTCCCCACTCGATCACCCGCTCACCCGGCCGCGCGAAATCCGGCGAGTTCCGCGGGTAGGGCCACACCGATTTCAACAGCCCGTTCTCCACGCCCGCGTAGTGCGCCGCCAGCGGTCCCCGTTCGCGCAGCCCCGCGAACAGCTCCCACTCATCCGCAAACGGCGCCCACGGTGCGACCGTCCTTTCGCTCAAGCCATGCACCGCCTCATCCTCGGGTCGCACCCGCCCGGTCGCCTGACACAGCCGCGTGCGCGTCGTCACGATGCGCGACCCGCGCAGCTCCACCACGCCGTATTCAAGCACGCCCGACTGCTGGCTGCCCTCGAAATCGATGAAGAAAATGGCCTGTTCCGTCCAATTCACGCCGCCATCTTTCCGGCCCTAAACGCGAACGCACGAACGATTTTTGTCGTAGGACGCATTTAATTTCCCGCAAAGTTTTCGCGCCGTGGACTTTTCTCCCTATCGCAGTTTCGTGGCCGACCTCGCCAAAAAAAGCGGCGACTACATCCGCCCTTTCTTCGCCGACCCCGAACTCATCGTCGAAACGAAGACCGACCTCACGCCCGTCACGCTCGCCGATCGCGGCGCCGAGGACCTCATGCGCCGCATGATCCGTACGAAGTATCCGCAACACGGCGTCATCGGCGAGGAGGGCGGCAACGAAAACGCCGGCGCCGACTTCGTCTGGGTGCTCGACCCGATCGACGGCACCAAATCCTTCGCCGCCGCCTGCCCGCTTTTCGGCACGCTCATCGCCCTGCTCCACCAAGGCCAGCCCGTGCTCGGCGCGATCCACCTCGTCGCGCTCAACCAGCTCTTCATCGGCGACAACGTCACCACCACGCTCAACGATCGCCCTGTCCGCACGCGCCCGACCACGCTCCTCACCGAGGCCACGCTGCTCACCAGCGACATCGCCAATATCGCCCGCCATCAAAACGGCCCCGCCTACGAGCGCCTCGCCGCGCAAGCGAAGCTCGTGCGCACCTGGGGCGATTGTTACGGCTACACGCTCGTCGCTGGCGCGTGGGCCGACGTGATGCTCGATCCGATCATGAATCCGTGGGACATCGCCGCGCTCCTTCCGGTGATTCGCGGCGCCGGCGGCGTGATCACCGACTGGCAAGGCGGCCCCGCGTATCCGGCGCAGTCGACGATCGCCGCCGCCACGCCCGAACTTCACGCCAAAGTCCTCGCGACATTGAATCCCTGAGTGGCCGCGCGCGTCGGTGGCGCCGGCAGCCGCGACGCTGTCGACGCGCCGCGACCCATCGTTCCTCCTCTCAATTCTTCGGCGTCGCTGCCGGAGTTGCCGATGTCGGCGCCGTCCCCGCCGGAGCCGCGGCAGCCGCTTTCGCCTGTTGCTCCGCTTTGAATTGCTGGATCATCTGCTGAACCTTCGGCATGGCCGCTTGGATGCGCGGCATCATCACGGCCTGCAATCGCGCCTGCACTTCGGGCGTTTTGGTCACCATCGACTGGCCCACCGGCGTGAGATAAAACGCCGCCTGCGCGTCGAGTTCCTCCTTCGTAAATATGTCCGAGTAGATCTGGGCCATGTCCTTTTTCAGATCGGCCGCGTTCAGCGCACTCGTCATTTCCTCCATCACCTTTTGCTGAAACGCCGCCAGCTCCTCCTTGTTCACGCCGGGCCTTTCCATGCGCGCCGCCATCTGCTGCGCCATCGCGCGCATCTGCTTTTTCTGCTGCGCGAGGATTTTTTCCATCATGCCCTCGAATCGCATCACCTGCAGCACGTTTTCCGCGTCAGCTAGCGTCGCATGCGTGCCAGGCGCCGCGGCCGGCGCATCCTTGATCGCCGCATCGGAGACGAGCGTGAGCTTGGCGCTCTGTCCGTCCTCCTCGACTTCGAGTGTCGAAGTCGCCGGGTCGAACGCTTTCAGCGTCACGCCTTCGAACGAGTCTCCGAGGTGAATCCACTCGCTCGTCTTGCCGGCGGCCGAGATGAGCACGAAACGCGTCTCCTTGCCGGTGGTGATCACCGCGTTGAACACCGGCGGGCCGGCTGGCGCCGGCGCTGATTCGGTCGCCGCGACGAAGGTCGTCGCAGCGAACATTGGCAACGTGAAGCAAAGGCAACGCAGGATAGTTTTCATGGGGCGAAAGGATGGCTCAACCATTACACCCGGCGGTGGCCGCTTTAGCACAACAAACTGAGCCGATCCGCGGATTTATTTCACGCTGCGCTCGGCGCGCCCTGCCGCCGCACCCGTTATTTTTTCTTCCGCTTCGCCCGCTTCCACTCCGCCGTGATTTTCGACGTAAACCCCCCGCGCGCCTTCCAGTCCGCGACGATCGTCAAGCTCCGCGGCTGCAGCGCCGTGCCCAGCTCGTCGCAAATCTTGTTGGTCACCGCCTCGAAGAAAATCCCCTCGTTGCGAAACGCGTGGAAATACAGCTTCAGCGACTTCAGCTCCACGCACCGCTTGTCCGCCACATAGCGCACCGTGATGTCACCGAAATCCGGATGCCCCGTCATCGGGCACACCGACGTGAACTCGTGATGCGTGTGCTCGATCAAAAAATCGCGATGCGGCGCGGGATTGGGAAACGTCTCGAGAATCTTCGGATCAGCCATTTTGAAACCACGAATGAACACGAACGGACACTAATCAAACCGAAACCCAGCTCCTTATTCGTGTTAATTCGTGTCCATTCGTGGTTCCAAAACGCTACGTCGCCGTCTCCGTGAACCGCTGCTCGCGGATCACCGTGATCTTGATCGTGCTCGGATACTGCAGCTCCGCCTCGATCCGCTTCCTCAACTCCTTCGCGATCTCCCGCGCGCGGTCATCCGTCACCGTCTGCGGCGAAACGACGACGCGGATCTCGCGCCCCGCCTGAATCGCAAACGCCTGCTGCACGCCCTCGATCGACGACGCCAGTTTTTCCAGCCGCCCCAAACGCTGGATGTAACCCGCCATCGACTCCGCGCGCGCCCCCGGCCGCGTCGCCGAGATCGTGTCCGCCAGAATCACCAGCCCCGCATAAACCGTCTCCGGCTTCACCTCCTCGTGATGCGCCGCCACCGCGTTCACCACGATCGGCGTCTCGCCGTAGCGCTTGATGAATTCCCCGCCGATGTGCGCGTGGCTGCCCTCGAGATCGCCGCTCACCGCCTTGCCGATGTCGTGCAGCAAGCCCGCCCGCTTCGCCAGGTTCGGATCGAGGCCCACTTCGCTCGCGATCATCGACGCCAGCGACGCCGTCTCGACCGAGTGATCGAGCACGTTTTGGTTATACGAGAAACGAAATTTCAGTTTGCCGAGCAGCTTGATGATCTCCGGGTGCAGCCCGTTGATGTTCAGTTTCGTCACCGCATCCTCGCCCGCCTGCATCGCCGACAACTCGATTTCCTCCTGCGCGCGCTTCACGAATTCCTCGATCGTCGCCGGATGAATCCGCCCGTCCTTCACCAGCGCGTCGAGCGCCACGCGCGCCACCTCGCGGCGCACAGGATCGAACGACGAGATCAGCACCGTCTGCGGCGACTCGTCGATCAGCACCGTCACGCCCGTCGCCGATTCGAACGCTTTGATGTTCCGACCTTCGCGGCCGATGATGCGCCCCTTCATGTCCTCGCTCGGCAGCGAGATCAGCGTCGAGGTGAGATCGTTGTTCGGCTTGCTCGCGAGCCGCTGCATCGCCGCGATGATGATCCGCCGGCTCTCGGTCTGCAGATCCTGCTCGGACTTTTCCAACGTCGCCCGCCGCAGCGCCCGCAACTCGTCCTGACACTCGAGCAAAACTTCCTCGCGCAACGCCCGCCGGATTTCCTCCGCGTCCATCTGCGAAACACCCTCGAGCCGCTGCCGCACGCTCTTCGAAAGTCCCCGGATCGCATCGCGCGCCTGCCGGATCGCCGCGTTTTCGCGGTTCAACCGCTCCTGCCGCTGCTCCAGTTGATAATCGAGCAGCGCCAGCGACTCCTCGTGCGCGCGGATTTCCCGCAGCCGCACTTCGCTCTCGATCTCGCGCCGGTCGAACTCGCGGTTCAGCTCCGCGCGCCGGTCCTGGATTTCCGCCTCCGCCCTCTGCTTGATCTCCTCCGCCGCGACCGCCGCCTCGCGCCGCGCGACCTCGATCAGTTCCGCCGCCTGCTCGTGCGCGACGCGCCGCGTGTGCCGCGTGATCGCCCAGATCACCAGAAAACCCAGCGCCCCGCCCACGACCAACGCCACCGACAGCGACCAGTCAAACGGGTCGCTCTCGGCGATCAGAAACGCGAAGTCGGCTGCGCTCACTGACGTCAAGGGACGAAAACCGTAGAAACCGACGCCCAAACCTCAAGTCTTCTTCCGTAACTCGTCCGCCCGCCCGCCGCATCGGGTTTTCCCGCGCCCGCCGCTCCGGTTTGGCCACAGCTGCAGCCGAGGTCGCTGACCTCGACCTTGCGGTTCTTGCCCGACACCTCGCTCCGAAGACCGTAGCGGAACGCGTGAGCGTTTCGTTCGGAGCCATCACGGAAAGCTCACGCTTTCCGCTACGTTCGCAGTCTTCCCAGTTCCGTTCCTCGACGCGCCGGTCAATTTCTTCGCGAGCTTGGCGACCTTGGCGTAATGCGTAATCGCATTGGGCCACCGGTATTCCACGGCTCAATCCACGGCGCTGCCTGGTTTAATCCGGGTTCACCCGCGCCATCCGTGGTTAAGGTAAGACCGTAGCGGAACGCGTGAGCGCTTCGTTCCGGGCCATCACGAAAAGCTCACGCTTTCCGCTACGTTCGCAGTCTTCCCAGTTCCTTTCCTCGACGCGCTCCGGTCGGTTCCTTCGCGAGCTTGGCGACCTTGGCGGAATTCAACTGGTTTTTAATTTCAATCCCGCCCCCTGGCCACCAGCGCCGGGACCGTCCCATCCAGCACCGCCTGCATCCGTGCCAACGCCGCCGCCTCGCCGTCGTCCGCATCCGCCTGCACGAGCACATACGCCCAGCGATCCGCGCGACCGTGGCGCACCCGATCCCATGCGTCATGGAAAAAGCGCTCCCAATGCGTCGCCACCGTCACCTCGCTGTTCAAAAACCAATACGCCACGACCGCGCGAATTTTCCGCCCGCCCGCCGTCCGCTCCGTCCGCAACAACGTCGCTGGAATCGCGGACCCTTCGCCGCCGCGCGCGAACGCGAACCGATGCGCCCCCGTCCCGGCGATCGTCCATCCCTGCCCCACGAGACACAACTCCGGCCGGTGAATCGACGTCCGGTCGCGCCCGCTGAGCACGACGGAAACAAACACCGCGTGCGTCCCATCCTGCACGTCCACATAATTCCGCCGCGAGAACCCCGTATCCGCCGGCAGGATTTCGCGCTCCACCGCCGTCACCTCCGCCCGCCGCCCGATCCACTCCGTCCCGACAAACGCCGGCAGCTCCACTGGATTTTTTCCATCCGCCGCCAACCTCACCCCCGCCGCCGCATCACCCGGCCTCCGCGCCACCTGCGCCAAAAAAACCATCTCTCCCACCGCCAACCCCACCACCGCCACCCCCACCATAGTTTCACGTATTACGTGAAACTCCCATCGTCCGCATCGCGCCTCGCCCGCGGCAGTTTCACGTATTACGTGAAACTGTTCCGGCCACCACCGCTCGATCCCTCGCGCCGCCGCCAGCGCGCCGCCGAGCACGATCACGAACACGCCGAAGCCCATCACATCGTGCACGCGTCCGCCCCACGCCTGCCCGCCCGCCTGCGCCGCGACCACGATCGCCAGAATGCGCGCAACGTTTCCCACATACGTCAGCGGCAAACACAGCGCCAGCATCGCCGCCCGCCGCGGCCACGACCGAAAATTCAAATACCCGATCAACAGCGACAACGCCGCCAGCGCCATCAACGACCGCACCCCCGAGCACGCCGCCGCGACGTCGTACTGATAACGTCCATCCGGCGCGAGCAGCTGCGTGCCGTTGCGCACGAGCCCGAGATGCGCCACCCGCGAAAACGCCTCCGCCACATCGATCACCCACAACCGCAGCCAGAACCCCACCGAGTCGAGCGCGTTCACCGGGATCGCGAACACCATGAACCCCAGCGGAAACGCCGCCGCCTGCGCCCACCGCCGATTCGCGAGTGCCACGACGCCCCACGCAAAAATCAAAAACGCCACGATCGAAACCCGCGTCTGCTGCGCTACGAACCCGACCGCATGCAGCGCCAGCCCGAGTATCATGGCGGCGACGGGCCGCCCAGAAGAGCTGAGAGCGGAGAGTCCAGAGCTGAGAGCCCGATCGCCAAAAGACCCACTCCGAACTTTTCCCTGCGAACTCTGGACTCTCAGCTCTGGACTCTCCGCTCTCAACTCCCCGCCCTCGGCTCTCAGCTCTCCGCTCTCAGCTTTCCGGCCATTCCGCCAAAACACCCACCCCGCGATCGCGAGAATCAGCCACCCGTGCTCCGTCTCCGCCCGCGGATTGAGCCACTGACTGACCCACCACCAAAACATCGACGGCGAATCGATATACCCCCGCGTCGCATTCCCGAAGCATTGAAACACCACGAATCCCACCGCCCCACACGCTCCGACCGCCGCCACCCAACTCTCCCGGGCCTCGCTGTTTTCAACCCGCGCCATCATCGTGCGTCCGCGTTTCACGCTAGCCGCCGCCGATCATGCGGCGATACACCTGCTCCCACTGCGCCGCGACGACCCCCGCCGAAAACCGCCAGTCTTTTCCCGGCCGCGGCTCCACCGTCCGCCGCGCATCCGTCTCGACCAACATCACCAGCGCCCGCGCCAGATCGCCCGGATCGCCCGCGCGAAACAACCAGCCATTCCTGGCCGAGACGATGACATCCCTCGCGCCCCCCGAGTTCGCCGCCAGCACCGGCACGCCCACCGCCAGCGCCTCCAGCACCGGCACCGCCACCAATCCGTGAAACGACGGCATCACCAACACGTCGATTTCAGCCAGCACTTGCTCCGTGGTCGCCTCGGATCCGTGCCACGTCACCAGATTTCCCAGTGACAACGCCCCCGTCTGCGTGCGCAACGCATGCGCGTAACGCTTCGATTTCTCCGTATCCAAAATCTCCCCGGCATGTTCGAAACGCACCTTCCACCGCTGCGTCGCCGGCATCTTCGCCAACGCGTCGAGCACGAGATGCCAGCATTGCCGCGACACCAACGGCCCGATCCCGCCGATCCGGATCACCTTCGAATCCAAGCTCGCCGGCCGCGACACGACCGCCGTAGCCGCACATCCCGGGATGCACTGCGCCCACGGATCGCCCGCCGTTTTCACGCCATAGTGGCGCTTCATCGCCGGTGAGTCCCAGAAAAGCCGTTCGCCGAGCTGCGCCGCCGCCCACCGGTAGAACCAACGCCGCCCGCCGTACTCGCGCACGCTCACCACGGTCCGCTTCTGCCCCCACCGCCGCAACCACAACGCCGCCGCCAATCCCTCGCGCGTGTGCGCGTGAAAAATCCGCTCCGGCCACAGCGCGAGCCAGCGCTCCGCCTCACGCGCCACCGCCCGCGCCCGCCACAACGTCTTCAGCCCGCCCCAGGCTTCCGCCATCACCGGCAGCACGATCGTCGGCAGCGCCGGTTCCCGCTGCTCGATTTTTCCCGCCGGCCCGCCCAGCACGCACGTGAACCGATTCTCCGCCGCCAGCGCCCGCACCACCGCGCCCGCGCCCGCCCGATCCCGACCATCGCCGATGTAGTGGAGAACCGTGAGCGGAGAGCTGCTGGAAAGCACGGCCGGCATGCAAACCGCCCCGCGCCCCGCAGAAAAGCACCAAAACGCCTTCGCCAACACCCGCTTGTCACCGCCTCGCCGAAAAACTTAACTCCGCCCGCTTGCCCCATCCGTCCCACGTTCCGGAAAAATCCCGCCTCCTCGTCGTCGAGCTGTGGGGCCTCGGCGATCTGGCGCTCGCGCTGCCCTTCCTCCGCGCTGCCACCGCCCACGCCGACGTCACACTGCTCGCGAAACCCCACGCCGCTCCGCTGCTCGCGCGTTTCGCGCCCGATGTCGCGCTCGTCTCGCTCGGTGCTCCCTGGACCGCCTTTCGCCGCAAATACCGTCTGCACACGTGGCCCTGGCGCGCCCTCGCCGGCGCGATTCAAACGCTGCGTGCGCAAAAATTTTCCCTCGCCGTCTCCGCGCGTCCCGATCCCCGCGACCATTTCCTCCTCCGCCTCTCTGGCGCGAAAAAACGCGTCGGCTTCACCCGCGCCGGCTCCTCGATTTTTTTAACTCACCCACTCCCGCGCCCTCTTCATCCGCACCGCGCCGCGCACTGGCAAATGCTCGCCGACCAACTCGGCTGGGCCCTGTCGCCGCCTTCTCCGTCACCGCGCTCCGGACGCACCATCGCCATTCACCCGGGCGCCGCCCAACCCACTCGCCTCTGGCCGGCGTCGCGCTACGCCGAACTGGCCGCGCGTCTCCGCGCCGCCGGCTGGCAAGTCGTCGTTCTCCCGGCCGACGGCACCCTCGATGCGCTCCTCGATCAACTCGCGCGCGCCGACCGCTTTATTGGCAACGACTCCGGCCCCAGCCACCTCGCGGCGCTCCTCGGCGTGCCGACGTTCACGATCTTCGGCCCGCAGCTTCCCGAACGCTTCGCCCCGCAACACCCCGGCGCCGCCTGGATCGAAGGCGCGCCCTGTCCCCACAAACCCTGCTTCGACGCCTGCCGTTTCGCTGAGCCCCACTGCCTCCTCGCCAACGACGTCGACGCGGTGTGGTCGCGCATCGTCGACTGGCTGAACGCCTCGGCATCCTGACTCCAAGCGCGCTTTTTAAGCCTGGAGAGATCCCGACGAAGCAGCCCGACGCCTCGCCGCCCGCCGTCAGCTCAATCCGCTCTCGATCCATTCCGCCTTCCAACGCTGTCCTCGATCCGCCGGCAAACCTCGCACCGCGCCGAGCCAATGCGCCATGAACGCGTCACACCACGAGCCGAGCGTCCAACGCTGCGCGCGCAAAAAACGCCAGGTGTTCCCCGGCGCGTGCCGCGCCAAGCGCCGCCCATGGGCCAGCCGCGTCGCCGTGAACGCGTTATTCTGCAACATCGCCAGGATTTTCAGCCGCTCCCGCGCCGCGCGGTCCGCGACCCCCGCCTCCGCCGACGGCGGCAAGTGCCGACACTCCGCAGCCGGCGCCAGCACCCCTGCAAAACGCGCTGTGATCCGCAGCGTCCATTCCAGATCTTCGCCTTGAAACCAAAAGTCGTCCCGCGGCAGCCCCACCGCCTCCACCGCCCGGCGGGTGACCAGCAGCGACGGCCACGGCGCCCAAGCCCATCCACGCGGCATCACGCCGGCCACTGCGCGAAATTTTTCCGGCGACACCCCTCCGCGCACCAGATCCCACGCCGGTTGCGCGAGCGGCCCGGGAAACCACCGAATCTTCTCGTCCGCGTCGGTCACCAGCGGCACCGCCGCATCTGTACTCGGCCCCAAGGCCGCGAGCAACGCGTCGAGCGCACCGGGGCAGGCCACCGCGTCGTCGTCGAGAATCCAGACATGCGTCACGGCCGGATCGCGCCAGGCCTCGCGGAGGCCGAGCGCCACCCCGCCGCCGCAGCCGAGATTCTGCGCGGGACGCACGACCTGCACCGGCACTCCCTGCGTCCCGGCCGCCTCGCCGCGGAAATCCCCGCCATTGTCGACGACGAGCACGCCCGCCAGCGCGGGTGAATGCTCCTTCAGCGAGGCGAGCAGCCGCGCGGCCTGGACCGGCCGGCGGTGAGTGGCAGTGAGGGCGATGACGCGTGGCAACGCCGTGAATGTTGGGATTTACGGCGCGGGCGCAAAAGTTTGTTGTCGGTCGATGCCGTTCGCTCCCGCCGTCTCCACCGCCGTTTCTTCCGGGCGCCGCTGGTGGCGTGTCGGCCAGAATGCGGGCGCCAGCTTCGTCGCGAAAATTGTCTCGGGGGCCTGCGCGTTGGTGATGGTGCCGTTGTTGCTCACCCAGTTGGGCGTGGAAATGTTTGGCTGGGTCTCCGCTTTGGTCGCACTGGTTTCGTTGTCGCAGTTCGCCGACCTCGGAGTCGCGATGGCGCTTCAAAGCGCGCTCTCCGCCGCACACGCGCGCGAAAGCGACGGCGCACTGCGTACGGTTTATGCGAGCGGCACGCGGCTCCTCGCCGGACTCGGTGGAGCGTGGCTGGCAATCTCCGCGCCCCTGGCTTGGTGGCTCGGCGCGCACGCCTTCCCCGCTCCTGGTGGACTCGACGCTATCACCCAAAAATCCGCATGGCTCGCTCTGGTCATCGCGACCGCCGTCGGTGTGCCGCTTTCTGCCGGTCCCCGGCTGGCCGCCGCGCTGCAGCTCAGCTGGGTCCATGCGATGTGGACGGCGGCGGTGAATCTCGCCGGGGTCGTCGCAGTGTTGCTCGCGGTGCGAGCCGGCGCCGGCGTAGTTGTATTTCTCGTACTCCTCTGTGTTGTGCAAGTCATGCCCGGGCTGCTGACCTCGCTCCACCTTTCTCGTCGCCTCGGATGGAACTCCAAGGCGGCGCCGGAACGGGCGGAAATGCGGCGGCTCTGGCACAGCGGCCTGCCCTTTGCCGGGGCCAATCTCGCTGGAGCGCTGCTCATCAGCGCGACACCACTGGCCTTCGCCCGCTTCGGAGGTTACGGCGCAAGCGCCGCGTTCGCGATTCTGCAGCGGCTGTTCGGCCTCCTGACCCAGGCGCACGCGATGCTCCTCACGCCACTTTGGCCCGCGTATGCCGAAGCCGCCGCGCAGGACGATCGCGCCTGGGTGCTCCGTACGTTTCGGGTCTCGCTCGGCTTGACGCTGCTCGCGGCCGCCGCGGTCGCGGCGCTCACCGCCGTTCTTCCTTGGATTGTGCCTCGCTGGCTCGGCGTTGCCACGCCGGTTCCGACGGCACACTTCGCCTGGTTGCTCGCCGGCTGGACGGTCGCCACGGCCGGAGTGCAAGCCTGCACCTTTTTTTTGCTGGGACTCCACCGGTTGCAGTCCGTCGCAATGCGAGTGGCGCTGGCGCATCTGCTCACGCTCGCCGCGATGGCGGTCGGCGGAAAAATTTTCGGTGGCTTGGGCGTCGCCGTCGCGCTCGCGCTGGGCACGATTCTCGGTCCGCTCTGGCTCCTCGCCCACGGCAGCGCGTCCGCATGGCGTGAGTTGGAACGGAAAAATTCGACGGCCCCGGCGACGGCAGCCAGCGTCTAGCGCATGTTCGCTCGCATCCGGTATCGGCTCGTGGCGTGGCTCGTCAGCCGACATCCGCGTCTCTATTTTCGCGGCAAGAAAATCGCCAAGCACCGGCTCAGCGAAGACTCCGCGTTTCTCGCGTTGCACGCCGAGACGCTCCGCGAAAGCGCAGGCCTTCAGGTGCTCGAGGAGCGCTACAACTTGTGGCGGCTCACGCTCGCCGTCGCGCGTCTGCCCGGGGCTCTCGCCGAAGTGGGCGTCTACCGCGGAGGGAGCGCCAAATTCATCTGCGCCGCGAAGGGCGCGGCGCCGCTCCATCTTTTCGATACGTTCGCCGGCATGCCTCGGGTCAACCCCGCGACCGACGGCGCATTCTACGAGGGACAAACGGGCGACACGAGCGTCGCGCACGTCCGCGACTACCTCTCGAGCTACCCCAACGTCCATCTGCATCCCGGCATTTTCCCGGCGTCGGCGGGCGCGCTCGGCGAGGCTCCGCCCACGTTCAAGTTCGTGCACCTCGACGTCGATCTGCACGCGTCCACCCTGGCGGCCTTGGCTTGGTTTTACCCCCGCATGGAGCGCAGTGGATTGATCGTGTCGCACGACTACAGTGACGTGACGGTTCCCGGCGTGAAGGCGGCCTTCGACGAATTCTTCGCGGACAAACCCGAAACGGTCGTGCCGCTCTGGTTCTCCCAGGCGGTCGTCACTAAACTATAGCCGGCGCACCTGTGAATCTCGGGATCCTGAAAACCAATCACCTCGGAGATAATCTGGTTTTCCTGCCAGTCGTGCAGGCCCTGCGCCGCCGTTTTCCGACCTGGCGGATCACGCTGCTCACCGCGCCCCGTGTTGCGCCGCTCTATGCCGCGGATATCGCGCCGGAGGAATTGCTCGCTTGCGATCCCGACGAGCTGAAACGCGCCTGGCGACGGCCGGCGGATTTTGTCCGCTGGTGGCGCGCATTGCGCCGGCGAAAACTCGACGCCATCCTTGTCGGCTACGATCAGAGCAGTTCGGCTCACGCGCTCGCCCGGCTCGCCGGCGGCCGGGTGCGCGTCGGCGGTGCGGGCTTGAAGATTCGCCTCCGCGGCCTGCTCACTCACGGCATCACGCTTCAGCCGGGCTGGAGCATCGCGCAATGGAATTGGGAAATTGTCCGCGCCCTGCTCGCCGCCCTGGGCGAGCGCAACTGGCCGGCGACGCCCCCGCCGCCGGATCTGTCCCATCTGATTTGTGGGCAGACTCGAGTGCCGGGGCGCGTCGTTATCCACGCCGGCTCGAAATCGCCCTTCACACGCTGGCCTGTCGAACGCTACGTCGCACTGGCCAGCCGGCTCTCGGCCGACCACGAAGTCCTCTGGATCAACGCCGCCGAGTACCTCGGAGTTTCTCCGCCGCCAAGGACGACCGCCGTGGACTGCGACGACGTCGCATCCCTCGTGCGAGTCATCGCGTCTGCTTCACTTTTCGTAGGCAATAATTCCGGTCCGATGCACGTCGCCGACGCCGTCGGCACACCGCTCGTCGCGATCACCGGGCCAACCGATTTCGGCTGGGACGCGAAGTTCCATCCCGTGCGCAACACCGCCTTGCGCACGTCGGACTTGCCCTGTCAGCCCTGCGACTCGATGCAATTCCCGGCCGGCGCCTGTCGCAATGTCGCGGAGCCGCTCGCCTGTCTCAAGCGGTGGCCGGTCGACGTGATCGAAGCCGTCTGCCGCAAGCGCCTCGCGGGTAACGGCGAACCAGCGCGGGAGGAGCGCGTTTGAACTCGCAACTGCGCTTCTGGCTCGTCGTTGTCAGCGCGGCGATGGCGGCGGTGACTGCCGCCTGGGGCATCGCTCAGGAAAACTATCTCGTCGCCGGCGTGCTCGCGGCCGGCGTCCCCTGGTTGCTGCTGGAATGGAAACGCGGACCGCTGCCGGAGGCTTGGCTGCTCGCGGCCTTGTGCATCGGCTACTTGCTCGGCAATCGCGGATTCGCCCAACTCTTCCTGCTGCCGACGCTGCCGTTGTTGCCGGCGGAAGCCGTCCTGCTCGTCGCAGTGCCGGCATTGTTGGTGCGCATGGCGTTTAAAACCACGGGCATCGCGCGCGACGGGTTGAATTTTGCGATCCTGGGCTGGATCGCCCTCGGCGCCGCTCGCCTCCCGCTCGACGTCCGGCACTTCGGTTTCCCGGCGCTGCGGGATTTTGCGACTCTCTACTATGCGGCGTTTTTCTTTCTCGCGCAGGCGCTCGCCAGTCACGCGCCCTCAAGCCGACTGTTGGCGCGCTCCCTCACGCTCGGCTTCAGTCTGCTGCCGGGCATCGTTCTCATTGAGCGAATGCTGCCGGATTTTTTCCTCGAGCATCTCGTGTGGCGTGGAACTCCGCTCATCTTTCATAAAAGCGATCTAACCGCGGGATTCTTGGCGTGCGGATTCTTCTGGCTATGGTCTCGGAGGCAACAAGGCGGACACTGGCTCTGGCTGCTCGGCGCGGCGCTGAACCTGTTGCTCGTGGGCGCCATGGAGTCTCCCCGCGCGGCGATGGTCGCGATCGCCGGCGTGACGCTGCTCTGGCTCGCGCATCGTACCGTGAAGTTGCTCAGATTCCAGTTGCTGGTCGCCGCCGCGGCGCTGGTCGTGCTCTGGCCGCTCGAATCGCTCGTCAAACACGATTTCCGCCAGACCTCGGTTTACTCGGCGTACGAACACGCGGTCTCGATCCTCGATTTCACCGGCAGCCGGGCCTACCAAAACCAGCAGAGCGGCGACCCCGGTGACAACAATCGCTTTCGCCTCGTCTGGTGGCGCTCCGTGGCGCGGGAAACCATGGAAACCAACCCGGCGCTCGGACTCGGTTTCGGCTACGATCTCGCTGCCCGCTTCCTCGTGGAATATGACTGGCTGACCAACGAGGATTTTTCCGCGCGCAGTCCGCATAGCATTGTCATGACCGTCTTCGGCCGCATGGGCGCAGTCGGATTGCTGCTCTGGCTCGCGATCGCCTTTTTCATGGCCCGGGCGACTACGGCTGCGTTCCGTGAACGGCGAATGCAGGCGATGGGACTGTGGAGTGTCGTGTGGACATTATGGATCAGCGCCTGCTTCGGCGTCGTGCTGGAAGGGCCAATGGGGGCCGTGCTATATTGGATCGTCCTGGGGTTGGCAAACGCCGCCGGTTTTACCGCGGTGGTCGCAGGCAAAACCAAATCCGCGGCCGATCCCACGGAAATCCCCGCCTCGTCGTTGCCAACGCACGCAGCTTCTGTTTCAGGTGACGGCACCGCCTCGTGAATCTCCCCTCGCCCACCGACTACATCAGCGTCTTCAAGACGACGACGCGGACGCGCTGGGACTTCATCACGCCGATCGCCCTCCTCGGCCTCAGCCTTTTCGGCGTCGCCTTCATCTACAGCGCGCAACTTCCCGTTCACGGCAACAGCTGGCAAACCCAGCTCGTCTGGCTCGCCGCCGGCGCCGGCCTCTACACCGCCGTGTCGCTGATGGATTACCGCTTCTGGCTCAGCGTCACGCATTGGTTTTACGCCGCGTGTCTGCTGCCGCTCGTCCTCGTGTTCGTCCCCGGCGTCGGCGGCGCGGCGGCCGAAAAGTGGGGCGCCAGCCGCTGGATCGATCTGGGATTTTTTTCCTTTCAACCCTCCGAAACCGCGAAGGTCGCCGTGCTCCTCGTCACCGCCGGCATCCTCATCCGCAACGAAATCGGCACCGTGCGCGAGTCGCTCGGCGTGCTGGGGAAATTGGCCCTTGCCGTGGGTGCACCCATGTTTTTGATCCTGCTACAGCCCGACTTGAAGTCGGCGATCGTCCTGCCCCCGATGGTGTTCTCCATGCTCTATGTCTCGAAACTGTCCGCGCGTTTCTTCGCGGGCGCACTCGGGGCATTTCTGCTGATCGTCGGACTGGTTTCGTGGGACACGTGGCGTTACGCCGAGTTCATGGACTCGCACCACTACTCCTACATGAACGATCGCGGCAAATTCGAGCCGCATACGTGGGTGCCGTTGCATGATTATCAGCGCAACCGTATCATTTCTTTCATCGCGCCCGACAAGATCGACCCCACCGGCATCGGCTGGAATCAGCGCCAGTCGCTGATCTCCGTCGGCTCCGGCGGCTTCACCGGCAAGGGTTGGACCGAGGGCACGCAGGCGCAGCTCGGCTACCTGCCGCGCTCAGTCGCGCATAACGATTTTATCTTCTCGGTCATCGCCGAGGAGAAAGGTTTTCTGGGAAGTTTAACGGTTCTCGGCCTTTTCGGTCTCGTGTTGTTCAACGGCATCCGCATCGCCGGTCTCGCGAGAGACCGCTTCGGCACCCTCCTCGCCATTGGCGTGACGGTGCTGTTCGCCGTGCATGTGTTCGTAAACATCGCGATGACCATCGGCCTCGTGCCCATCACGGGCATACCGCTTCCCTTTATCAGCTACGGTGGCTCCTTCGTGCTGAGTTGCTGCTTGCTGCAAGGACTGGTCCAGAGCGTCTGGCGCTTCAGGAAGGATTTTTCGTGAAAACGAATTCCCTTCTTCGCCCCATCGACCGCGCTGCCGGAATTTCCTGCGCTGCAACTCCCGCGCCTTGGGGCTCCGTGATTCCAACACACGCCACCCAACATGAGCGATTCAACGCAATCCAGTTCCGGCATCCCGCAGGATGTTGCCCAGAAATATGAAGAGGAGCTCGTCAATCCTCCGCCCCAATCCGAGTCCGCGCCCGTCACGGCCGCGGAACTGAAAGCCGGCGCCGCCGAGCGCGCCCAACAACGCCCGTTCCTCCAGAAAATCCTCGCGGTGTTCCAGAAAGAGAAAGGCTCCTACCGCGAGTTGATCATCAACTCGGAGCCCCTCGAGAAGCGCGTCGCGCTCCTCGTCGACGGCCGCCTCGAGAAATTCGAGATCGAGCGCGAGTCCGACAACCGCATGGTCGGCGGCATCTACAAGGGCCGCATCAAGAATCTCGATGCCGGTCTCAAGGCCGCCTTCGTCGACATCGGTTACACGAAGAACGCGTTCCTCCACTACTGGGACATGCTCCCCGCCGCCGCCGACTCCTCCGTCGAAGTCGTGCGCGTCAACAAGAAGAAAAACGCCCCGCCCCGCCCCGCCGACCCCACCGTCAAGGACATCCCGCAGATGTATCCTCCGGGCACGGACATCGTGATCCAGGTCACGAAAGGCCCGATCGGCACCAAAGGCCCGCGCACCACGACGAATCTCTCCGTCCCCGGCCGCTACCTCATCCTCACGCCGTTCTCCGACGGCTGCGGCATCTCCCGCAAGATCGAAGACCCGAACGAGCGCAAGCGCCTCAAAACCCTCATCAACGAGCTCACCATTCCCGAGGGCATGGGCGTGATCGTCCGCACCGCCGGCGAGGGCAAAAAATCCCGCTACTTCGTCCGCGACCTGCACATCCTCCTCAAGACCTGGCAGGACATCACCGAGAAGATGAAAAACGAGCGCGCCCCGGCGTGTCTCTACCAGGAGCCCGATCTCGTCGAACGCACCGTCCGCGATTTCCTCACCGAGGAAGTCGACCGCGTCCTCATCGACAGCCCGGACGATCACTCGCGCACGCAGAAGCTCGTCGGCATGATCTCGAAGCGCTCCGCCTCGAAGATCGCGCTCTACAAGGACAGCATCCCGATCTTCGAGCGCTTCAACATCGAGCGCCAGATCGAGCAGACCGGCCAGCGCAAGGTCCCGCTCCCGAGCGGCGGCGAAATCGTCATCGACGAAACCGAGGCCCTCATCGCGATCGACGTGAACACCGGCTCGCACAAGAGCCGCGGCGGTGACGAGAAAAACGTCATCTACGCCGTGAATCTCGAGGCCGCGACCGAGATCGCCCGCCAGATTCGCCTCCGCAATCTCGGTGGCCTGATCATCTGCGACTTCATCGACATGAAGGAGCGTCGTCACCGCAACTCCGTCTACGAAAAGATGGTGCAGGAGATGTCCTCCGACAAAGCGAAGAACCACATCCTCCCCATCTCGACGCTCGGCATCCTCCAGATGACGCGCCAGCGCCAGCAGGAGAGCCTCTCGTCGAATCTCTACACCGACTGCCCGTATTGCCGCGGCCGCGGTATCGTGAAATCGGCGACGACGATGTCGGTCGAGTTGCAGCGCAAGCTCAGTTCGGTCGTGCGGCGCCTCCAGCTCCGCAAGGACGGCAAGGAATATTCCCTGCGCGTGATGGTGCACCCGAGCATTCTGGAGCGCCTCCGCAGCGAAGACGCCGAGTTGCTTGTGCGCATGGAGAAACTCTTCGGCGTGAAGTTGGCCTTCCGCGCCGACCTCAACTATCACGTGGAAAATTTCAAAATCATCAACGCCCTGACGGGCGAAGAGTATCGGTAAAAAAAAAGGTGGGGCGCGTTATCCCTAACGCGCCGCTCCCGCCGTCGCCTTCTCTCTCGGCCGCCGCTCACCCCGGCGGCCTTTTTCTTGCCTTTGTTCGGTGACATTAAATCTGTGTTGGTGACACGAATGTCGTAATTCTGACACGAATTCCGTGGGACGCTGATATGAATTCAGTGAGATGCTGACGCGAATTCCTTAATAGCTCAGTCCTTCAGCCCGCGGTTGCCCTTTGGCCCGGCGGGCTTCGTTTTGGAAGGCAGACCTCAATTCCGAGCATCGATGTTGCCGTTGCTTTCAGTGTCGCGGACAGAGGAATGGAGTCTCCACTGAGCTTCCAACATGGACGTTTTCGACCTTCGAGAAACCCTCGTTCAGCCATGCCGCCAGTATGTCCGCCGCAGCCCACGTCGTCGCGCAGCGGAACCCAAGCGCAGGAGCAGCGACTTCGGCCGCATGCGGTCGGAGAATTCCGACCCGCAGCCGGCGTAGGGCGTTACCGGTTGGAGTTCCGCTCGAACGGGGAGCGGCGAGACTCGGGCTCGCGCGCGGAATAGCTCCGATCGGTAGGACATGCCCAATGCGCGGCGACTGGCCTGCAAAGCAGCGGGTGGCCTTGCGGCCTATTCACGAGGTCATTCATCCCGGCGAGATGACGCCATCGATGGTGAATCGGAGCAATTTCGCGGGCCGGCGGAGGACCGACGCGGACGTTGAATGGTGAGCGTTGAAAGACGAAAACACGTCACTCCGCCCGGAGTGCCGCCAACGGGTCGATACGTGACGCCCGACGCGCCGGCATCCAGGCGGCGAAAGCGGCGAGCGCGATGAGCAGCAGTGCGCCGCCAGCGAGTGTGAGCGGGTCGGCGGGGCTCACGCCATAGAGTTGGCTGCGCATCAAACCGGCGACCGCCAGCGCAGCGGGCAATCCGACCGCGAGCCCAACCGCGGCCAGCGCGAGCGCATCGCGCAGGATCGGCCAAGCGATGGCGCGTTGCGTCGCACCGAGCGCCATGCGCACGCCAATCTCGCTGGTGCGGCGAGCAACGTTATACGCCATGAGCCCATAGAGCCCGATACAGGCAAGGAGCAGCGCGAGCCCTGCGAGCCCACTGCACAAGCCGGCGAACAGTCGATCCACCGCTGTGGAGTTTTCGACGAGTTCGGCCTGCGTGCGAATCGCGGAAAGCGGGAGATTGGGATTGAGCCTCGCGATCGTCTTGCGGACCGCCGGCACGAGCGACAGCGGGGGCAACCCCGAGCGCACGACGAAGACCATCCGATCCCGCTCCTCCTGTTGCGTGCAGAAGCACATCACGGGCGGCACGGCGTCGCGAATGTTGGCGTATTTCGCATCCCGGCTTACCCCCACAATGGTAAAAAACTGTGGCCGGCTGGCTGAGAATGAGAGGTCCAACGTGCGCCCGATCGGATTCTCGCCCGGGAAAAACTTCCGCGCGAAGGTCTCGTTTACCACCGCGACCGGCAGGCTCGTGGCCGTGTCGCCCGGATTAAACTCGCGTCCCTGCACCATCGGAATGCCGAGCGTGGCAAAGAAGCCGGCGCTCGCGTGGAGTTCGTAAGCCTCGCGTGACTCGCCCGCCAGCGCGGGACGGTCGGGAATCTTGAAGAGATTGGAACTCGAAGCGCCGGCGGTCAGCATCATGCTGGACATCGCGGCCGCGCGCACGCCAGGAATCGCCGCGATGGCCCGCTCCGCCTCAGAGAAGAAGCGGGCGAGTTCTTCGTCCTTGTAGCCCGTTTGGCTCGGATCGACGCGGAACAGCAGCACGTGGTCCGGATTGAATCCCGGGTTGACCCGCGCGAGGTTGGCGAAGGTGCGGACGAACAGGCCTGCTCCTACCACCAGCAGGGCGGAGAAACCGACCTGCGCCGCGACGAGCACTTTGCCGAGACGCAAGCGTGGCGCCGCCAGCGCGGAGCGACTTTTCAGTCCTTCGAGCGGGTCGACGCGCGAAGCACGCAGCGCGGGCACGAGACCAAACACCACTGCTGTAACAAGCGAAAGACCGAGCGTGAAACCCAGCACATTGAGATCGGTGCTCAGATCCCAGCGAAACGCATCGAGTTTCGGACCGAGACTCCCAAGGAGGACGGTCTTGCCCCAGCCGGTGAGGATCAGCCCAACGCCCGCCGCCAGGAGCGCGAGCAAGAGACTCTCCGTCAGCGCCTGTCGCACGAGGGGCCAGCGTCCCGCGCCGATCGCAGCGCGCACGGCGAATTCATGCTGGCGCGCTGCCCCGCGGGCGAGCAGGAGCCCGGCGACGTTGGCGCAGGCGATCGCCATCACCACGCCGACGATACCTAACAGCGCAAAGAGGGGGCGGGCCATGTGCTCGCGCATCCTGCGCGCCGCGCCCTGTGCACCGGGTTCGAAGCGAATGCCGGGCTGTTCCATCCTGGTCGTCGAATCCGCGAGCACACCTCGAAACGCCGCGTCGCACATTGCCCGGGCTTGCATTTCGTCCGAGCGCGATGCGACGCGCGCCATGATTTGCACCCACCACTCATTCGCTGAATCGAGCGGCCGGTTCGCGGCCAGCGCAGGCTGGGCGGCAAATGTCACGTAACACTCCGCCATGTCGCCCGGCAACGGGCCCACGTAATCGCGCGGCGTCACTCCCACGATCGTGAACACGTTTTGGTTGATCGTGATCGTTTGGCCGATTGCCTCGGGATCGAGGCCGAATCGGCGCTCCCACAGGCCATAGGTGATCACCGTGACCGGCGTCGCGCCCGGGCGATCATCCTCTGCCATGAGCGGCCGCCCGATGAGAGTCGCAGCTCCGTAGTCCGTGAAAAAATTGCCGGACACCATAAGTCCGCTCGTGGCCGAGGCTTCGCCGCGGGCCGTGACCGTGAGGCGGTTCAGCGAAAAAAACGCGAAGACCGAGGCGAGACGACCGCTGCGTTCGCGAAACGCCTGATAAACCGGAAACGGAAACGAACTGCCGGTGCGAAGATTTCCGCGCGCCTCGACCGGATCCATGCCGGTGTAGTGGTTGAGCTTGGCGTTGACCCCGACCCAATTGACAAGGCGCAACTCGTGCGGCGCGCGCACTGGCAGCGCGCGAAGTAATACGGCGTTGAGCAGGGAGAAAATCGACGTGCCGGAGCCGATGGCGAGCCCGAGCGAGAGCACGGCCACGACGGTGAAGCCGGGCGACTTGCGGAGCGAACGCAGGCCGAAACCCACGTCGCGCCAGAGCTGTTCGAGCCAGACCCATCGTTGCTCGTCCCGGCAGCGTTCCTTGATCTGCTCGAGTCCGCCGAAGGTGCGCTGCGCCGCGTAGCGCGCTTCTTCCCGTGACATCCCCGCCGCGACATTGCGCTCCGCAAGTCCGTCGAGATGGGCGACCATTTCCGCCGACATTTCCGCCTCGTGGGTGCGCTTCCGCAACAGTCCCAGCAAGCGACGCACGAATCTTCGGATACGCTTCATGATTGGAGGGCCTACGTTTTGGAGAGCACCAAGTTGATGGCACCGGTGATTCGCGACCAATGTTCCTGCTCCTCGGCCAATTGCTTCCGGCCGCTCGCGGTCAGTTTGTAGAAACGGGCCTTGCGGTTGTTTTCCGAAATCCCCCATTCGGCGCGGATCCAGCCTTCGGCTTCGAGGCGATAGAGCGCAGGATAAAGCGATCCCTGCTCCACTTGAGGCACGTCATCCGACATCTGAAGGATGCGGTCGGCGACGCCCAGGCCGTGCCGGGGTTCATGCTGCAGCGACTTCAGGATTAGCATGTCGAGCGTGCCGTAGACGAGATCGGATTTCTCTTTAGTCATAATATGCTACCTAGGCAGCCTAGGTGAATGGTCCGTTGAGATCCAACTTACCTAGACTGTCAAGGTGAGAACCCACTAATCCAGAATCAAGTTGCAGGTATTTTTGGATTCACCACATCCGGCCTCGGGGCCGGCAAGCGGTGAGCGGGAATCGGGGCCAGTGGCTCTGGTAAGCGGATGCCCCGTGTCCTCTGGCGTGATTTTCGGATGCCTTGATAAGCTGCGATGGTGAGCACCTTCATTCATAGCGCCTGCAGCATGGAATTGGTGTCACCGTCACACGAAATTCGTGTCGGCGTGCCCCGGATTCGATGTCAGATCCGGCTCCAGATTCGTGTCAGCTCGCCCGCAGACTCATTCCCACGGATTTAATGTCACCGGACATGGACATGATTTTTTCGCGGCATCGAAATTCACCGATGGCTGTCGTCCACCAGCACGTCGATCTGTCGAAGTTCAATCAAGCCGCAGCTCTACCGTTCGAGCTGCGGCTGCTGGATTTTCAAACGGCGATGCAGGACGTCTACGATTTCTTTCATGACGTAAACTCCCACCTCCTCGGCAAAGGTTTGATGCGTTTGGACGATATGCTGCGCCCCGCGATCATGTCGGGCATGTTGTCCGACACATTGACCGCGAGCCTGGCCAAACACTCGCGTGCACTCGCCGTGAACCGCTATTTCAACGGCCACCCGGACTTGGTCGTGCGTGGCATTTACGCGAACGACGAGATTCGAGCCGGCTCGGAAGGCGTCGAAATCAAAACCACCCGCAAGGCGGGCGGAGCCGTCGACACTCACGGCGCGCGCGACCAATGGCTCTGTGTTTTCGTTTACGACGTCGACTGCAACAGCGAACCTGCGTCTGCGCGCCGACCCATGGCCTTTACCGAGGTTTATCTCGGCGAGGTCACTCGCGACGATTTTAGGAAAAATGCCCGCGGCGAACTCGGCACCCGAACTGCAACGCTGCACAAAAACGGCATCCAGAAGCTTCGTCAGAACTGGATTTACCGCGCCTAGTCCACCTTGAGCGCCGCCAGCTTCGGAATGGCATTGCGCGCCACCGCGAAATAAGCCGCGTCTTTCTCCACGCCCACGCTCGCATATCCGACCGCTTCGGCCGCCGCGAGCGTTGAACCGGCGCCGGCAAAAGGATCGACGACTACGCCCTCTCCCAGAGGAAGCACTGCGCGGACCACCCGCCGCATGAACGCCTGTGGCTTCAAACTCGGATGGTTGGCCAACGCTCGCTCCGAACTTCGCGTCGGCGCCGACTCGATTACATCGCCGAACGGCCGATCTTTCGACGGTCGACGAAAGCCGCCGACTCGCCACTTGCGCAGATTATCCTGAATCCGGCCCTCCGGTGCTTTGCGGAAAACGATCCAGGGTTCCCACATCGAGCGGGGCATCACGCTCACATCCGCAAATTCCTCATGCGCATCTTTAGGACGGTCGCCGCCCCGCATCGTCATCACCAATCGGATGATTTCTCCACGCCGTTCCAGCCCCGCATCGGCGAGCGCGTTGGAGACGATGTGCGAGAGCAACGGATTTGCCGCGACCACCACATTCGCCCCGGGCACCAGCTTCGGCAGCAACAACCGGGTCCACTGCATGAAAAAACTGCGCAACTCGTCCAACTGCCCCTCGGTCAACGTCGTGAACCGCGGCAACGGCGAGCGCACATGCCCGTCAAAAGAGGGAGGAATTCGCCATACGCCACCCCGCCCTTCTCGCAGCTTCGCCTGCTGTTCGGTGGTGTACTCGTGCAATCCGTAAGGCGGATCGGTCACGATGGCGTGAATCGAGTCGTCAGGCTGGCGATCCAGCCACTCGAAGCAGTCGCTGTGCTCGAGCCGGCAGCGACCGACGGCGAAAGCCTCTTCTGCGTCGACCAGCCCCGCGATCTCCCTTTGACCGATCTGACTGAAATGCGGCAGACCATAGTAACCGCGCTCCTCGCTGACGAAAAATTCCGGTGTATTTAGTCGGAGATAAGAACGCACCGACGACCCGGGCGCTGCCCCGATCAACTGCCGAACCCCTTCTTCGATCTCTCGCACCGGCAAGTGTCGTCCACGCGACCTCAGCACGCTTATGATCGAGTCACGGACGGCGCCCGGTGGATTCCGCTCCTTCATTTTGCCCATGCGCAGAGCCATTGACGTCGAGACGTCTTTGTCAATCCCGCTTCAACCTGAAAGATCTCAGCCCGCAAATTTTTGCCTGCATCCACTCATTTTTTTCGTCGATCTCCACGCCGTCCGCGAAAGAGCCGATCGAGCATTGGGTGAACTACGCGCATGGGAAAACAAGGCGCTGGGGACGGGCGCAAAAAAATCGGCCTTAGCGAACGCCAAAAGCGCATTCACCTTTTACTCCCGCGGGTCCGGGAAACTCCCGGTCGGGAACCGCACCGCGCCGCTTCGGACAAATTCGTCGTCATGCCATCGCGCCGTGACAAGCCGTCCTCCGATCCTTTCGCCCCGGTGCTTCGCCGCAACATCGCCGCTTTGTTGGCGCGTCGCCGCGCCGAGGAGCAGCGCCGCACCCTCGATGAACGCATCGCCGCCGCCGTGGCCGCGTTCACCGGCAGTATGATCTCCGTCTACGTTCACCTCGTGCTCTTCGGCAGCTGGATCGTGATCAACCTCGGTTGGACGCCGCTGCCGCCCTTCGACAAATCCTTCGTGATCCTCGCGATGATCGCTTCCGTCGAGGCGATCTTCCTTTCGACCTTCGTCCTCATCACGCAGAACCGCCTCTCCGCCGAAGCCGAGCGCCGCGCCGATCTCGATCTCCAGATCAGCCTGCTCGCCGAGCACGAGATCACCCGCCTCGTCCAGCTCGTTTCCGAAATCGGCAAACGTGTCGGCGTCGAAGCTTCGAACGACCCCAGCCTCGAACCCCTCAAGCGCGACGTCGCCCCCGAAGACGTTCTCGACCGTCTCGATTCCGCCGAGCGCGACCAGTAGTCCCCGCGCCAGCGCCGCACCGCGTCGACGCCACGCCGCCCGGCTCGCCACGCACCCCGCGGATCAGTGCCGGCGGGGGCGGTGGTCACGTTGCGCGTCGATCGATTTTCTGTGCGGTTTCCCGTTCCGCTGCTGTTATTGGGTGAACGCGATGAACAACGATGGAGACCTGTTGCGCCAATTCGTCCAAACGCACGACGAATCCTCTTTCACGCGGATCGTCCAGCAACACATCGGCTTCGTCTACGCGGTCGCGCTTCGCCGCGTTCGCGATCCGCATCTCGCGCAGGACGCCACCCAGGCGGTCTTCATCGCACTCGCGCGCAAGGCCGCCAGCGTGGCCCGGGACCGCAGCGTCGTCGGCTGGTTGCACCGCAGCGCCTGTTATGAAACGCGCAATCTCCTCCGCGCGCAGGCGCACCGCGTCGCCCGCGAAACCGAGGCGCAGCGCCTCGGCATGATTTCCGCCGGCGACGAGCCTTCCGCCGATTTCGCCGCGCTCGAGCCCGTGCTCGACGACGCCCTGCGAGAGTTGTCCACCGCCGATCGCGAGGCGATCCTCGCGCGCTACTTCTCCGCCCAATCCTACGCCCAAATCGGCGCGACGCTCCGTCTCAACGAGAACACCGCGCGCATGCGCGTGGAGCGCGCCTTGCTGAAGCTGCGCCTCCGCCTCCAGCGCCGCGGCATCGACTCCACCACCGCTGCGCTCGCCCTCGCGCTGCCCGCCTGCGCCTCCGCCGCCGTGCCCGCGGGCACGATCGCCACGATCACGAAGGCCTCGCTCGCCGGCTTCTCCGCCGGCGCGGGTGCCGTCGGCTTGTTCGCTTTTATGAGCACCACCAAAATCGCCGCGACCGCCGCTATCCTGGCCGTGATCGCCGGATTTGTTTACCAAAACCGCCAGACCGCCGCGCTCGCCGCCAGCCTCTCGAGCGTGCGCGAAGAGCGCACCACTGCCTTGCACCAGGTCGACGAGTTGGGAAATCAAATCGCCGCGCTGAAGCAGCGCCTCGCCCAGCAGGAGCACGCCGGCCAAACCGCCGCGACGATTGGCCCGAAAGCGACCGCCGCCACCACACCGGCCGACCGGCCCGAGATTCCCGGCGTCACCCGCACCGCACCGCCGGGCTGGCACAAGAACGGCAGCAAACCCGGCGCCTATGATGTCGGCGTCGATACGCTGACGACGTGGGGTGGCATGCCGAGCGCCTACGCCGCCTCCATCGACAAAGTCGGCAATGAATTCGGCGGCATGATGCAGACCACGTCCGCGGAGGCTTACAAGGGCCAGCGCGTGAAACTCGCCGGCTGGATCAAGACCCAGGATGCGACCGGCGGCGGCGGCCACCTCTGGCTGCGCGTCGACGGCCAGCAACGCCCCTCGCTCCAGTTCGACAACATGGATGGCCGCGCTCCGAAGGGCACCACCGACTGGCAGGAATACTCCGTCGTGCTCGATGTGCCGCCCGAATCGTCGACCCTCAACTACGGCTTCTTCGTCGCGGGAAGCGGCAAGATGTGGGTCAACGGTTTCACGATCACGCCGGTCGGAAACGACGTTCCCTCCACCGACCTGAAGAGCAAACTTCCCCCCACGCCTCAGGCGCCCGTGAACCTCGGCTTCGCCCCGCCGGCGACGAAGTAGCACCCGCCTGCGAGCCGCTCGCACCCCGCGCACCCAGCACGGCGTTCGCTCGCGAGCGTGAAGCACCGTCCGCCGCACCGTGAAAATTTCTGTGCGGTTTCGCCGCGGGGCGCGTTAACCGTGTGACCACCGATGTCCACTGACGCCGACCTCCTCCGCCGTTACGCCGACGCCCGCGACGAGCGCGCCTTTGCCGAGTTCGTTCAACACCACGTCGGCGTTGTCTATGCCGCTGCCCTTCGTCGCACCGGCGGCCGCGTCCAACTCGCCGAGGACATCACGCAGCAAATCTTCGCCCAGGTCGCCCGTCACGCCGCGCTGCTTTCGCGACACCCCGCCCTGACCGCGTGGCTGTATCGAAGTACCCGACACGCCGCGATCGACGCCATCCGCGCCGAACTCCGCCGGCAAAAACTCACCCAGGCTCTCTCCGCCATGCCCGACACTTCTTCACCATCGGAACCACTCGTCGATTGGGAAAACCTCCGCCCCGTCCTCGACGCCGCGATGGACCACCTGAAGGAACGCGACCGCGAACTCATGCTGCTCCGTTTTTTCCAGGGCCTGACCTTTGCCGAAATCGGCGCCCGCCTGAACCTCGCCGAAAACACCGCGCGCATGCGCACCGAACGCGCGCTCGATCGCCTGCGCTCCCACCTCGGCCGCCGCGGCGTCACCTCGACCTCCGCCGCCCTCGGCCTGCTGCTCGCGAACCAGTCGCTCGCCTCCGCGCCCGCCGGGTTCGCCACGCTCGTCGCCACCTCCGCGCTCGCCGCCGCCCCGACCGGCGCCACCGCCGGCCTCGTTTCATTTTTTCTCATGAGTAAACTCACCGCTCCTCTCATCAGTGCCGCGCTCGCCGCCGGTGTCACCGCGCTCGTCTGGACCTCCACCGTCCGAGGCGTCAGCGCCACCGAACTCGCCTCGCTTCGCCAGGAAAACGCCCGCCTCGTCTCCGCGACCCGCGTCGGCGCCAGCCCCGAATCGCTCGCCGCCGTCGCCCGTGAATACACTTCTCAAGCCGTCGCCATCGCCGCCGCGCTGAAAGACCGACAGGCCCAAAACGCCGCCGCCGCATCGGTCGCCGCTACTCACCGCTCCGCTTCGGCGTCAGCCCAACCGGCGCTCTCTCCTCGTGGATATCGCGATTACGGACGAGCCACGCCGCGCGATGCGATGCTGACGTCCGCGTGGGCGGCCGACGTTTGCGATCCCGCCGCCTTCGCCAAACTCATCACCTTCGAGGGCAAGGGCCGTGAGAAAGCCCTCGCCCTGCTCGCGGCCATGCCCGACTCGATTCGAAAACAATATCCCACCCCCGAGGATTTCTACGGCCTCGTCCTCGCCGCCGCCACGCTGCAAGGCCCGCCACCGAGTTCTGATATTTTGGAGCAATTTAAAATCGTTGAACTCAGTCCCGAGCGAGCCGCCTCCCGCCGACCGGGCTCGGATCAAAATTATCACGAATACCAACTCACCGCCGACGGCTGGAAATGGGTGATCCCGGAGCCAGCCGTCGAGCCCATGGCCGTAAGCCTCAACAGCGAAACCCTCGCGCGCTTGAGCGCCCGCACGCCCTGATTCCGCTCCGCCATGTCACCGCTCAAAACTTCCCTCATCGCCGCGCTCGTCGCCGCAGCCCTCACGGCCGGTTGCTTGTTTCTGGTTCACTCCCGTCGCAATCGCGAAGCCGCGCACCTCCGCTACGCGAACAACCGCCTGCGCTACGACGCGACTCAACGCCTGCACGCCACCGCTGCGCCAGCGCCCGGTCTTCCGTCCCCGCCGGACCAGTCCGCGCCGCCCGCATCCGCCGCCGCTGCCGCCGGACCTGGCGCGACGAGATCCGCCGAAATTTATCGCGACGAAGGCCGTGCCACTCCGGTCGCAACGCTCCAAACCTACGCGTGGGCGTGCGATCGCGGCGACGCGAAGACCGTGGCAAGCCTCCTCTTCCTCGATGCCTCCACTCGCGTAAAAGCCGAAACCTATCTCGCCGGCCTGCCTGCGCCGGTGCGCGCCCGGTGGTCGTCCGTCGATGAGATGGCTGCGGCGCTACTCACCGCCGACGTCATGGAGCATCCTTTTCCAGGCGCCGACCTCCTCGCGACCGCGACGCTCGAGCCGATCACCGCTGAACGCGTCCGCGTCCGCCTCCCCGGCACGCCGAAGGACCGCATCGAATTCCAGAAAACCACCGCCGGCTGGAGTTACGTCATCACCGAAAATATTGTCGATGCCTACATCGCGCGAGCGGCTGCGCGCGCATCGGCCCCCACCCGCTGATCGACGGCGAGTGCGCCTTTCTCATTCCAATGTGCTTTCAAGATGAGGCCAATTCGTCCGGCCGCTCCCGCGGCGGGCTACGTCTGAATGTAGCCCTGCGCGGGAGCGCAGGGATGGTCTCAACTTAAAAGCAGGTTGGATTTAGCCCGCCTGGGCCGAAGGAAAACCAGAACGCAATGGGGAGGGCGCAGCTCCCGCCGAGCCGCGCTTCCCCGGTCCCGCCGAGTCGCGCCTCCGGCGTGTACTTTACGCGTAAACGGCCATCGGGCTTGCGTCGCGGGGCGGCTGCGCCGGACTGCTCGGGCGCCCCTTTCCCCCAGCGACGTCTCCCGATGAGCCTCAAGTGCAGTTGAAACCGAACCTGTTTTCTTCCCGCGTGCATTTTTTTCCAACCAGAGCTGGCACAGGAGAAAGCAGAAACAGCAGAGGAGATCAGGCTGGTTCCAGCCTCTGCTCCCTCTGCGATCTCCTGTGCAGATTTGTCAGCGCGCCGCGACTCCGCCGCGCCAGGGAATGTGGGGTTGGATCGAACTGCTGAATTTCGGATGAATCTGGTTTCGTCTCCGCCGGTCTCCCCGCCTTCGCCCGTCTATCGCGCCGGTTCGCTCATCTACACGAGCAGCCGGCTTCGCGCCGTGTTCGCCTGGCTCCTCGCCGGGGAGGTCGTCTTCACGCTCATCGACATGCTCGAGCCGAAGGTGCTGCCGGTCATCCTGAAATCCTACGACGCCTCGGATAAGGAAATCGCGATCATCGTCGGCTCGTTCAACGCGATCCTCCAACTCCTCATCATGCCGCCCGTCGGCTACTATTCCGACCGCTTGCGCACGCGCTGGGGCCGCCGTATCCCGCTGCTTTTCTGGGCGACGCCCGTCGCCAGTCTGTTCCTCGCGCTCACGCCATTCGCGCCGGAATTCGCTTCCCGCGCCGCACAATTCGACGGTCTTGGCCCGTGGCTGAAAACACTCCCCGTCGCGCCCGTCATTCTTTCGTTCGCCCTGCTCGTCCTGCTCTATCGCACCGCTCAGACCGTGATGAACGTCACCTTCTTCGGCCTGCTGCGCGATGTCGTGCCGGATTCGCACATGGGCCGCTTCCTCGCGCTCTTCCGCCTCCTCGGCGCCGGCGGCACGTTCATCATCACGTATTGGTTGCTCGGGCACGCCGACACCCACAGCAAGCCGATCTTCCTCGGCGTTGCCGCGCTGAACCTCATCGGCTTCTCCGCGATCTGCTGGTTCGTGCGCGAGGGCACCTACCCGCCCGTCGTATCCACCGCCGCCGACACCTCCCGCTTCGCCCGTTTCCGCCGTGCCACGAAAATCTTCGTCGACGAATCCTACCGCCACCCCGTTTACCTCTGGGTCTATTTCATCCGAATCTGCCTCTACGGCGCGCTCCTCGGTCTTTCCGGCTTTGTGATTTTCTTCCCGCAACACGAACTCGGGATGAGCCTGCCTGAGGTCGGCCGCATGCTCTCGTGGCCTTCGCTCGCGTGGATCGTCCTCGCCTATCCCATCGGCCGGATCGTCGACCAGCGCGGCGCTCAATTCGTCCTCCGCCTCGGCCTCATCGGGATCACTCTTTCGTACGTGCTGTCGTTTTTCTGCGTGATCGGGCCAAAGACCTTTTTCGTTTCTGCGCTGACGACCGGCGTCGGCTTCTGGATCGTGATGCTCGCGCAACTCAAGCTCACCCAGGAGATTTTTCATCCGCAACGCTACAGCCAGCTCGCGGGCGCGAACACCATCGTGCAGTCGATCCTGATCGCCGCGCTCATCAGCCCCGCGTGCGGCTGGCTCCTCGACGCCTTGAAGGGCTGGCAACATCATCTCGCCGTCCCACTCGTCGGCGATGTCGTGCTCGGCCCGTATCGGCTCGTGAATCTCATGATGGGCGCGCTCTATGGTCTCGCGTGGTTCGGGCTCGCCCGCATGCGGCGCCACTGGCTCGCTCACGGCGGCCCTCACCACTATGTCGCCCCGCTTTGATCCGCGCCTCGAACCCCGCCCGCTTCGCCTGGTTCTCGCGCTGATTTTTTTTCCCGTCACGCTGCTCGCCGCTCCGATCGATCGGCACGCCCTCGTCTCGCGGCACAATCCCGTGGCCCGCGCCTGCGACTTCGCCGCGCCGCTTTCCGTCGGCAACGGCGGCTTCGCTTTCACCGTCGATGCCACCGGTCTTCAGACGTTCAGCGACGCCGCCTTCCAGCGCGGTTTCCCGCTCGAAACGCTCGCCCGCTGGGCTTGGGTCACCGACGAAAATCCGCAGCACTACCAACTCAGCGATACCTTCAAACTCTACCGCGAGCCCGATGGTCGCGAGCAGGGCTATCCCACCAACGCCGGCACGCCCGCCGGCGCGTGGTTGCGCCGCAATCCGCGCGATCAACCCCTCGCCACCCTCGCGCTCGACTGGCGCAAGCCCGACGGCACCGCCTTCACACCCGCCGATGTCGTCGCGCCCGAGCAGACGCTCGATCTCTGGCGCGGCGTCATCGTCAGCCGCTACACGCTCGGCGGCAAACCCGTGACCGTCACGACCGCCTGCGCCCCCGACCGCGATGCCATCGCCGTGGAAATCGATTCGCCACTCGTCGCCGCCGGCGAGCTGCGCGTGCGTCTCGCCTTTCCGCGCGGCCACGATCTTGCCGTGAAAAACACTCCCGGCCTCGACTGGAGCGAACCGGCCTCCCACATCTCACGTCTCTCCGATTCGCATACGATCCTCCGCGAGGTCGGCGGCCTGCGGTACTCCGCGCGCTCCGATCTGGCGTTCACGGCCGGCGAAAGCCCGCACACGTTTTTCCTCTCGCCGCAGCACGATCGTCTCGCGTTCACCCTCCAGTTCGCGGCCGACGGCGCCGCCGCCGATACGCCACCGCTCACGTCCGCCGCGGTCATCGCCGCGAGCGCGCGTCACTGGGAAAATTTCTGGCGCATGTCCGCCGTCCTCGATCTCACCGGCAGCACCGATCCGCGCGCGCCGAAACTCGAGGAGCGCGTAATTCTTTCCCAATACCTCACCGCCATCCAATCCGCCGGCGACGTGCCCCCGCAGGAGAGCGGCCTCACATGCAGCACGTGGTACGGCAAGCACCACACCGAGATGATCTGGTGGCACACCGCGCACTTCGCGCTTTGGGGTCACCCCGAACTCCTCGAGAAAAATCTCGCCTGGTATCTCCACCACCTTCCCACCGCCCGCGATCTCGCCCGCGAGCGCGGCTTGCGCGGCGCGCGCTGGGCCAAAATGGTCGGCCCCGACGATCGCGAGAGTCCCGGTGGCAATCCGCTCATCGTCTGGAATCAGCCGCACCCGATCTATCTCGCCGAACTCGTCTACCGCCGTCACCCCGACGCCGCCACGCTCGCTCGTTACCGGGCGCTCGTGCTCGAATCCGCCGACGCCCTCGCGGCGATGGTTCACCTCAACCCCGCGACGCAGCGCTACGACCTCGGCCCACCGCTCTGGATCGCGCAGGAAATCCACGACCCGGCCACGAGCCGAAATCCCGCCTTCGAACTCGCCTACTGGCGCTGGGCCCTCGGCGTGGCCCAAACCTGGCGCGAACGCCTCGGCGAAAAACGCGATCCGCTCACCGATGCGATTCTCGCTCGCCTCGCCCCGTTGCCCATCGCCGACGGCAAATACGTCGCGCTCGCGTCGCATCCCGACACGTGGACGAATCTCGCCTCCCGTCACGATCACCCGGAGATGCTGATGCCGCTCGGTTTCCTTCCGCCGACCTCCGCCGTCGATCGCGCGACGATGAACCGCACCCTCGACGCCGTGCTCGCCTCGTGGGATTGGGAAACAAAAATCTGGGGTTGGGATTACCCCATGATCGCCATGACCGCCACTCGCCTCGGCCGCCCGGCCGACGCCCTGGACATCCTCCTCCGCGACGGCCCCAACAACCGCTACCTCGCCAACGGCCACTGCCCGCAGCGCTCCGACGTCGCCGCCACCGGCGCCGCGCGCACCGCTCCCGCCCGCGCCGAGATCGCCGTCTATCTTCCCGCCAACGGCTCTTTTCTCTCGGCCGTCGCGCTCATGGTCGCCGGCTGGGACGGCTGCGCGACCGAGCACCCCGGTTTCCCTCGCGACGGCGCGTGGCAGGTCCAGGCCGAGGGCTGGGCGCGTCTGCCCTGATTTTAGCCGTTTAAATTCCTGGAGGTCCGACGTGGCAGTCGGCTTGCGCGCGATGAAGATTTTCCCACGGCAAACTCGCCCGCGAGCAGGCTCCCATATCCCCGCATCGATCGGATTTCCGCTTGCGGAGAGCCTCGCCGCGACCGGGCCATCGCCTCCCGCCGGTCCGTGTCTTGCGGTCGATTCGTTCTCGCGGTGCCGCAGAAAACGACTGAGAAATACCACCCGTGAAGGATCCCGCTCCCGAACCCGTGCGCGCCCAGACCGAGCGGCTCTGGCCAGGATGGGACGAAAAACGGCCCGAGCAATTTAAGAAAAAGCCGGTGTATCGGCGCGGCTGGTTTCTCCGCTCCGTGCTCGTCACCGTCGTGGTGGTCACGCTCGTTTCGGCGGTTGCGACCATTTTTTTCCTCCGCTGGCGCCGCGACCACCTCGCCGATCTCGCCCGCCAGCAACGCGGCCTCGAAAGCTTCGTGCACAGCGAGGACTTCGCGATCTTCGCCCGCGGCGCCGACGCACAATTGCTCGCGATGCTCAATTTCGTCGTCGCGCACCCGGTCGACACCCGCACGCTCCTCCCCGAGGTCGTCGCGTGGGAAAACGCCCACCACGCGCTCCCGTGGACGCTCTCCATCCCGTCTCTCCCCGTGTCCGCCGCTGCCGACGCCGCCCGCGTGACCGACGCCACGCGTCACCTCGCGCATCTCCTCGTCGAGCGCGACCTGCGCTTCGATCGCGTGCGACGCGCGAACGGCCGCCGGTTGTTTCTTCATCTGCTCGAGCCGCAGGCGACGCTGTTCGTCGAGGCCGCGCCCGAAAAAAATTTCCCCCGCCTCTATTCCGACCGCCGCCTGCAGGAGCTGGCACTCGGCGCCTACGCGGCCCACACGCACACCGACGCCACGATCGCCGATGTCGAGGAGTCCTTCGTCCTTTACGCCATGATCGGTCCCGCCCTTTGGCGCGCCATCGAAGCCGACGAAGCTGCGCGCAGGTCGCCTCCGCCCCCGCGCTGACTTCCCTCGCCCGCCGGGAGCAACCCACTCCCGCTTTCGCGGTCCATGTCGTTCCTATGTCGACTGCCGCTCCCATCTCCCGCGACGAAATGATCCGCCTCCTCAACGAGGATCTCGCCCGCGAATATCAGGCCATCATCGCCTACGTCGTCTACAGCCAGACGCTGAAAGGCGCCAAATTCCAGCACATCGCCCAGGAACTGGAAAAGCACGCCTCCGAGGAACTCGATCACGCGCTGAAAATCGCCCGGCAGATCGATTACTTCAACGGCACGCCCATCGCCGCGCCGAAGGCCGTCAAATTTTCCGACAACCCCGAGGACCTGCTCCGCTTCGACCTCGAAAACGAACGCGTCACCATCATCGCCTATCGCGAGCGCATCCGCCAGGCCGACGCGCTGGGCGAGTTCGCGTTAAGCGAGGTTCTGCGCGAAATCATCGTGCAGGAGCAGGAGCACCTCACCGATCTCGCCGACGCTCTCGGCATCGACAACCCGTCGTTCGCCTGAGTCCATCCGGATAACGGATAGAGGAGGTGGCGCCGCCCGGCCCGCAGCGCAATCCAACCACCGCGCCTCCCCGCGCCCGGGGCCAAACGGCCCTGCCTCGCCAGGGACTTTTTATCGGGCTCATCGGCCCTATCGCGGACGCGATTGCCGTTGCGAGCGGCGTGCCCGCCCCGGCATAAACGGGCGAATGAGCGTGCGCTTCCCCCCGCCGGCCCCTTCGCTGTCTCCACGCGGTGGATTCGCCCCGACCCAGTGGAGCGTGGTGCTCGCCGCCAACGGCGATTCCGGCCACGGCCGTGAGGCGCTCGAGCAACTTTGCCGGCAATACTGGCTGCCGGTGTATGGTTACCTCCGCCGGCACGGGCACGCTCCCGCGGATGCCGAGGATCTCACCCAGGGATTTTTCGCGCACGCGATCGAAGGCGATTTTCTCACGCGGCCCGACCCCGCGCGCGGTCGTTTTCGCGGCTACCTGATCGGCGCGCTCAAACAATTCGTCGGCCACGCCCGCACGCACGCCACGGCTCTGAAACGCGGCGGCGGCTTCACCTCGGTCGGTCTCGACCAGCTCGAAGCCGAGGAGCGTTTCGCCGCGATCGACCAGCCGCAGCTCGATCCCAGCGCCGCCTACGAACTTTCCTGGGCCATCACGTTGCTCGGCTCCGCGCTGCGCCGGCTCAAGGACGAACAGACCGCCGCCGGCCGCGGCGCCATCTTCGAAATCCTGAAGCCGTTTCTGCACGCCACGCCCGCTCGCGGCGATTTCGAACACGCCGCCGCCGCGCTCGCCACCTCGCGCGCCACCGTCGCCGTCTGGCTGCACCGCCTCCACCAGCGCCTCGGCGAACTCGTGAAACTCGAGGTCGCCGCCACCCTGGAAAACCCCGCCGACGCCGCGCAGGAGCTGCGCCACCTCCTGCAGGTTCTCCATGGCTGACGCCGATTTTGGCCTGCCGGCGACGCCGTCGCGTTCGCCGCTGGCGTGCCCCCGCTGCGGCCAGCCCCTCGGCCGTCCGTTCCCCGGTTCCACCGTGTGCGCTCGCTGCGCGAGCCAGCGCATCCTCGCGCGTGCCCTCTCCGACGCGCCCGACTCGATGCCGCCCTTCGCGCTCCCCGGCGATGCCGGTGGCCCGGCGCGCATCGGTCCCTACACCATCATCAGCGAACTCGGCCGCGGCGGCATGGGCGTCGTTTACCTCGCGCAACACATCCAGCTCGGCCGCATCGTCGCGCTCAAAACCATCCGCTGCGGCGGCACCGCCAGCTCCGCGCTCGAGATGCGTTTTCTCCGCGAGGCGCAAACGGTCGCGCAGCTGCGGCATCCGCACATCGTGACCGTCCACGACGCCGGCCAGGCCGACGGCCACGCCTATTTCGCGATGGATTTCGTCGAGGGCGGCGATCTCGCGCAACGTCTCCGCACGCAGCGCCAGTTCGAGCCGCGCACCGCCGCCCGGCTGCTGCAACAGGTGGCAGCGGCGATCGCCTACAGCCACGGCGAGGGCGTGCTGCACCGCGACCTGAAGCCGTCCAACATCCTGCTCGGAGGCGATGCCCCGCTGGTCGCCGACTTCGGTCTTGCCGCGCAACCCGACTCCGGCGCCAGCCTCACCGGCGCGATGATCGTGCTCGGCACTCCGCACTATTCCGCGCCGGAGGTGCTGCGCGGCCCGGGCGGCGGCGAACGCGGCGCCCCCGCGGACATCTACGCACTCGGCGTGATCCTCTACGAACTGCTCGCCGGCCGCCCGCCGTTCGCCGGCGCCTCCGCCGCCGGGCTGCCGTCTCTCGTCGCGACCACCGAGCCTCCCGCATTGCGCCTCCTCGCCCCGCAGGTGCCCCGCGATCTGGAAACGATCTGCCGCTGCTGCCTCGCGATCGAGCCCGCGCGACGCTACGCCAGCGCCGCGCTGCTCGCCGAGGATCTGCGCCGCTTCCTCGCCGGCGAGCCGATCCTCGCGCGACCGGTCTCCGCCGCCGCCCAACTCTGGCGGTGGGCGCGCCGTCGCCCTCACCTCGCCGCCGTGTGGGTGCTGTCGTTTCTGCTCGCCGTGGGCTCCACCGGTGCCGCGATCGGACTCGACCGCGCCCGCTTGCAAACGGCTTCCGAAGCCCGGCGCGCGGAGGCCGCCCTCGGCGAAGCCCGCAAGTCGGAGCTGCTCGCCCGGACCCGTCTGCGCGGCGCGAAATTCGCCGAGGCCCGCGCCCGCCGCGGCACCGCCGAGCCCGGCAGCCGCAGCGCCGCGCTCTCCGCTCTCGCCGAAGCCGCCGCGCTCAGCCCTGGCGCCGACCTGCGCGACGAAGCGACCGCCGCGCTCCTGCTTCCCGAATTCGTCGCCGCCCAGACGTGGGCGCTCAACCCGGACGCGCCGGTGACGGCCAGGATGGACCCGACCGGGCGCATCGCCGTCATCGAGGATCTCGTCCCGCTCGGCGCCCGTCGCGGCGCGCTGGCCCTGCGCCGCTGGGGCGCGGCCACGGCGTTCGCCCGGATCGAAGTTCCGGATACGAACATCCTCGGCCCCGTGCGTTTCAGCCGCGACGGCACGCGCCTCGTGGCGCGTTATCACGACGACAGCATTCGCATCTGGCGGACGAGCGATGGGACTTCGCTGCTCGTGCTGTCGCAGCAATCCCCGCCCACTCCGGACCGGGAAAACAAGTTTCTCGACGACGACGTCGATTTCACCGCGGACGGCGCTGCGCTCTGCATCGGTTTGCACGAAGGTGGCATCGCGTGGCGCCGCTCGAGCGATGGTGCGGAAATCGCCCGGTCCGCCGGCCCGTCGACGTTCACCACCGTGGATTGTTCGCCCGACGGCCAGCGGGTTGCCGCGTGCTCGATTTCCCTGCCCGACGACCACCGCCAGCTCGTCGTTTATCGCGAGCCCGGCGCTCCGCCCGAGCACGTTTTCCAACTCACCGGCCCGCCTCAGTCAGTCGCGTGGTCGCCCGACGGCCGCCTCCTCGCCGTCACCCAAAACGACAACAGCGTCACCGTGTTCGACGTGCGCACGGGACGAGTCGCGCACGCGTTTCTTTCCTCGGTCCGCGATCCCCGCGAAGTCGAATTTCTCGGCGGCAGCGCCTTCCTCGCGCTCTCCAGCAGCGGCTCGTCGGTGCATGTTTTCAATCTCGCGCTCGGCCGCGAGCAGTGCGACTTCATCGCGGGCGGCCCCTCCGGCTTGACCACCACGCCCTCGGGCAACGCATTCTACATGGCCTCGCTCGGCGGTGAAATCACCCGCTGGGAATTGCGCCCCCCGACCGGCTTTCGCATCGTGACGCTGCCCGACGTCGTGGGCTACGAGGTCAGCGGCGACGCCGGCGGCCTCGATTTCAGCGCCGATGGCCGTTGGGCGGCGACCGCTCACGGGCGCTACGCCGCCGTGCGCGAAGTCGAAAGCGGCGCCTTCGCCGGCGAACTCGACGGCGGCCCCGCCGCAGCCGTGCAATTTTCCGGCGTGATGTTCGCCGCCGACGGCGCCGCGCTTCTCCGCTGCTCGACCGCCCGCGGCCTGCAACGTCACGCGATCGTCGCCGATCCAAACGGCCTCACGTTCGCCGCCGGTGAACCGCTCGACGCCGAGCCGGGTTTTATTTTTACGGCGCACACCGCGGATCGACGGCTCGTCGTGTTGCTCAACCGCGACACCGGCGACGTGAAAGTGCTCGATCTTTCCGCGCCCACCGCGCGCCTCGTCAGCCGCTGGCGCACGCCCGGCGTCTATCATGGTTCGCTCAACGCCGACGGCAGCCGGCTGCTCCTCAACTGCAGCGGCTTGGGCCCCGACGCCGCCGCGATGCGTCTCAGCGTGCACCGGGTCAGCGATGGCGCGCTGCTCGCGTCGCCCGCGGCCGCCGTGTCCTGCGACACCGCGTGGAGCGCCGACGGTAAAACCGCGCTCACCTCCAGCGGCCAAAGCGAAAGCGTCATCTGGAATGCCGATACGTGGACGCGCCGCGTCACCCTCCCTGCCACGCTCGGCGGCAACACCACGACGTTCACGCTCTCGCCCGACGGCGCCTTCGCCGTGATCTGCCGCGAATCGCGTGTGCACCTCGTCGATACACGCGACGGCACGATCCGCGCCACGCTCACCGTCCCCGGCGCTCCGGGCCTCGCGACGGCCGTGCGCTTCCTCCCCGACGGCCGCCGTTTCGGCGTTCTCTGGCCCGATGGCCGCCTCGATCTTTTCGATCCGGTTGCGCTCACGGGAGCACTCGCGGAAAACAAAATCCGCTGAAAAGCCCGCCGACGAAATATTTTCCCCGCGCCCTGTAATCTTTCGGCACCGACTCACTGATTAGAGGAACACCGGTTCTCCGTTCGCCCGCTCCACGGCGGTTTTGCGAACGGCTTTCCGCTCCCTTCCTCTATGAAATCCACCGCCTTCAACCGCTTCGGGCCGCTCATCGCGGCTCTGCTCTTCACCACGGCGCCGCTCGCCTCCGCCACGACTTACGACGTCGGCCCCGCCGCCGGCCAGCTGCCCACTCTCGCCAGCGTGCCCTGGCGCTATCTCCAGCCCGGCGACATCGTGAACATCAATCCGACGCCCGGCGGCTACCACGAGATCGTCCAGATCTCCGCCTCCGGCACCGCGGCGCAGCCGATCCTCATTCGCGGCATTCCCGATCCCGTCACGCACGCGCTCCCCGTGATCGACGGCGATAACGCCGTGACCGATCCGCACGTGAACTATCGCAACACCGCCTTCGAGAACGCCGGCCTCCTCGTCGTCACGCCGCGCGCGACCGGTTATGTCTACGGCCAGACTTTTCCCTCCTACATCACGATCGAGTCGCTCGATCTCCGCCACGCCCTCTACGACCCATCCGGCGTGCGCCACTTCACCGATGCCCACGGCGCCACGCGCATCTGGGATCATTTCGCGTGCGGCATCTACATCGAGTTCGCCCACCACCTCACCGTGCGCGGCTGCGAGATCAGCTTCAACGGCAACGGCGTCTTCGCCAATTCCAAGTTCGGCCCCGCCGCCGCCTCCGTCGATCTGCTCATCGAGAAAAATTATCTTCACGACAACGGCCAGCCCGCCATCGCCGGCATCACCAACGGCTACGCCGAGCACAACCTCTACGTCGAGTCGGTCGGCGTCGTGTATCAATTTAACCGGTTCGGGCCGCTCCGCCCCGGCTGTCACGGCTGCATGATCAAGGACCGCTCCTCCGGCACCGTCATCCGCTACAACGACATCGTCAGCACCGAGGCCTCCGAGATGTTCGCGATTCTCGATCCGCAGGGCGGCGCCGGCTACATCGACCAGCAGCCCGACTACCCCGACGCCTTCGTCTACGGCAACACGATCACGCTCCAGAACGCCGGCTTCGGCGGCGCCGGCCTCGTCTGGTTCGCCGCCTGCAACGGCGTGAAAAGTTATCCCACGCAGCACCGCGGCACGCTCTACTTTTATCACAACACCATCGTGAATCACCAGGCGGGCACCGCCGGTTTCTTTCTCACCGATCCGATTTACTCGGGCACGCCCAACCTCGCCGAAAAGGTCGATGCGCGGAACAACATCTTCTACACCGACACCGCGATTCAGAACAACCTCTACCAGGCGTTCCACTTCGCCGTCGTGAAAGCGACCGCGACGATGGACTTCGGGATGAACTGGGTCAGCCCCGGCACCCAGCAAAATTGGTACGGCCATTCCGCCGGCACGATTTTCAACGGCTGGAGCAACCTCATCGTCGGCGACTTCCTCGGGAAAAACAATCCCAGCTTCCTCTCGATGGCCGCGCTCAACTACCACCTCGTCGGTGGCTCCGATGCCCTCGATGCCGGCGGTCCCCTCGCCGCCGCCGCACTCGCGAAAGGCTACGCCGTGACCCAGGAATACCTCGCCCCCCAAAGCAGCGCGGTCCGCGCCGTCATCGGCAACGCCCCCGATCTCGGCTCCACCGAATCCAGCGCCACCTATCTCCCGCCGCCGAACAATCACGCCCCCGTCGCGCTGCCGCTCTCGTTCAACCTCGTCGGGCCCGCGAGCGTCCCGATCACTCTCGCCGGCACCGACGCCGACGGCGATCCGCTCACCTACACGATCACCGCGCCGCCCGCCCGCGGCACGCTCTCCGGCAATGCGCCGATTCTCACGTTCACGCCCGTCGCCGGCGGCGGCACCGTCGCATTCACCTACGTCGTCAGCGATGGCTACGCCGTCTCCGCGCCCGGGTACGTTTATATTTCATTCGACGACGCCGGCAGCGCGCTACCCGCCGTCGCGCTCACCAGTCCGGGCACCAACGGCACGTTCGCCGCGGGCTCCACCATCGTGTTCACCGCCAACGCCAGCTCGGCCAACGGCATCGCCAAAGTGGACTTCTTCTACGGCAGCACGCTGATCGGCACCGCACCCGCCGCGCCCTATACCGCAACGTGGACCAACGTTCCCGCCGGCACCTATCAGGTCGTGGCGAAGACGTTCGACTTGCTGCATCGCCGCAGCGTCTCGCAACCCATCGTGGTCACCGTGCAGTAAACATGGCCCCGCGCGCGGTCGGGCGGCGATTCTGCTTTCGTCGTTCCGATCGCGTTCTCCCCGTCAAGGCGCCGCAGCCACCTTCATTCCGGCCGCGGCCGCGAGCTTGGTCTCCTTGCCATCGAGCGCGTCGAGGAAGCGCGCACTCGTAAGCGCCGTCTCAAACGTCCCCGCGAGGATCTTGGAGAGTCCCTCGTCGGCGTTGGAGTAAATCAAGTAGACTTTCTTTTCCGTTTTGCCGGCGCCAAGCGTCGCGTTCAACCGCGACACATCGCTGATCATCAAAGGCCGCGGCAGCGTCGAACCGATCACCAGCACCGCATCGTAAACGCCGGTGCCGAGATTAAAGGCCGCGTGATCGGCATTCACGCACTTCGCCTTCACACCCATCGGGCTGCCGCAGAGTTTGCTGATCGCGTCGCCGAGGCTCGCCGCAAATGCCGCATGCGACGCCTCGCGCGCCGGCGAAGCTTTGGCCGAATCCACCACCGCCAGCCGCAATTCACGACTGCCGGCCACCTTCACGGCGTCCGCCGCATACGCGAGCGCGCCGAACAGACAGAAAATCACCCAAGCACGGATAAAAGTTTTCATTTTCGAAAAACCAGATGCGTCCTATTCGCCCATCCGCCCTATTCGTCCCATCCACGGAAAATATAAGCGTGAAATCGCGTTTCCCGCGCCCGCCGATCACCCCAGTCGCAACTCGTCGCACGCGATCCGGTAGCGGATCCGCACCTGCGAAAGCCACCACCCAAAATCGCCGATCTGCACGCCCGCTTCCGCCAGCCAGACCGGCGATGGCAAATCCGGTATCAGCTCTTCCGGCACGCAGAACAACGACCGGGCCCACCGCGCCGTCGCCAGAATCATCGCGAGTTGCCGCACCTCCGCCGGCGCATCTTCGGGATGCAGTTGAAAACGCACCGCGCCCGCCACCGCCGCCGAAAAACCCCACAGCTCCAGCAGCGCCGCGCCTGCTTCCGCATGCGAGAAATTCAGCCACTCCCGCTCCGCCGGCGCGAAATCCTCCGGATATCCCTCCGACGGAAAATACCGCCGGCTCTTCTCCCGCGCCGCGTAGCGATCGATCACCAGCAGCCCGATGCCGTGCATCAGCCCCGCGGTGTAAGCGTCGCTCCGCTCGATCTCCGCGTTGTCCGCCAGGCTGCCCGCCGCGATCGCGCACGCGACCGCGCGAAACCACAACGACTGCGCATCCATCCGATACGAGTCGAGCGGCCGCCCCACCAGTTGCGACGCCACCGCAAACGTCACCAACTCGTGCACGCCCGCCAGCCCCACCCGCTGGATCGCCTCGACGATCGTCGCCACGTGCGCGCCCCGTCCAAAATGCACACTGCTCGCCATCCGCACGACGCGCGCGGACAACCCCGGCTCCAGCGTCACGACTTCCGCCAGTTTTTCGATCGTCGTATCCGGCGCCACGATCAGGCGCTGCAGCGAATGCAGCACCTTCGGCGCGGGCGGCAGATCGTCCAGCCGCTTCACCAGCGCCTCCGGCGTCGGCGCCGATCGGAAAAAGGGAAACGACAAAAGCACCGTCCCTTCATCGACACCCGCTACCGCTCGCTTGACCGAAAAGCATCCCGCCGGCTGCTGCGGCCCGTGGATTTCCCGTCCGCCCCCCGGGGCGCCGCACTCAATCCCGCCGCCCCCTCGCCCTTGCCGCCACCCGCCGCCACCCGCCGCCACCACCGCGATTCCAACCGCCCCGCATCGAGTAACCTATTAGGTTACTCGATCCATCGCCGCGATCCTTTGGTCTCGCGCGGGGCGCGTGATCCACCGCCGCACCTTGCCGCTCCAGGTTTCCGCCTCCGCCGGCCTCTCGGGCCTCGCGCCGTCAGCCGTCGCACAAATGCGAAAACCGCTCGCGCAACAGCACGAGCGCCCGGCGGCTGACGCGACGCGGCTCGGTTTCGCCCGTGAGTTCGATTTCGTAACCGCCTTCGCTCGGCGCCGGCATCAAGCGTGAGATGAGCGAAACCTGCACGATCTCGTTGCGATTGATCCGCGCAAAAGATTCCGGCGGCAGCCGGCGTTCCCACACTTGCAGCGATTGCTTGATCTCGAACTGGCGCCCTTCGGTCGTGTGGATCGCCGTGTAATTTCCCTCCGCCACCACCCGGCGGATCGTGCGGATGGCGACAAAGCCGCGGAAATTTCCGCACGCCGCATAGCAATGGTCCCCGAGCACGAAGGGCGGCGCGGAGTCTCGGCCCGGCGTCGTCCGCGGCGACGGAGTCAACCGGCGGAGCGCCTCGGCGAGCTGCGCGGTTTCAACCGGCTTGAGGAGATAATCGAGCGCGTTGACCTTGAAAGCCCGCACCGCATAGCGCTCGTGCGCCGTGACGAAAATGATCCGCGGCGCCGCCGGCAGGCGCGCGAGCAGGTCGAAGCCGGACACGTCGGGCAGCTGCACGTCGAGAAACACGACATCGGGCCGCAACCGGGCGAGCACCTGCTCCGCCTCCGCCGCCGTCGCGGCCTGGCCGACGATTTCGATTTCAGGAAACGCCGCGAGTTGCGTCGCCAGATCGCGCCGGGCGAGGCGTTCGTCGTCGACGATCACGGCACGATGACGGACCGGCGGGTTCATGGGACCGGAGCGATCGAGATCCGCGCACACACCCATTCGGCCGCCTGGCCGATGTCGAAGGTATGCCGCCCTGGATACAGCGTTTGCAGGCGCCGGCGCAAATTCGCGAGCCCGACGCCGCTGGAATTCGCCGTCTCGGCGGCCGCCGTCGCGACCGGCCGTTCGCGCCACTGGCCCGTGTTGCTGATTTCCAGGCGGAGCGCCCCGTCGTGCACGCTGGCGGAGATCACCAGCCGCAACGGCGCGCCGGCGAGAGGCGCCGCTCCGTGCTTGAAGGCGTTTTCGACCAGCGGCTGCAGGAGAAACGACGGCACCGGCCAATCCCGGGCGAGCGGCTCGATCTCGATCGTAATTTCCAGGGCGTCCTCGAAACGGATTTTTTCCAGCGCGAGGTATTTCCGGATCGCTTCCACTTCCTCGCCGAGCGGCATCTCGGCCTGTTCGCTGTGATTGAGCGTGTAGCGCAGGTAGCCCGCGAGTTCGCCCGTCATCGTGCGAGCCTTGCCGGGATCGTCGATGATCTGCTGCCGCAGCGAGGCGAGGCTGTTGAAGAGAAAGTGCGGGTTGAGCTGGTAACGCAGCATCGCGAGTTCCGCGCGTGTCGCCATCGCCTGCACGTCACGCAACATGTCCCGCGCCGCCTTCGCCGCCTGCGTGCGCTTGATCGCGAAATAAAGGATGCTCCACGCCGTGTAGAACAGCCCCATCACGAACACTCCGCCGACGAACCGCGGCACCGACATCCCGCCGGGCACCTCGATGCCAAGCGCCGCCACGAAGCCGGCCGACAGCAGGTCGGTGAGGGTGCCGGCGACGATCGAGACGATGATGACGCGGGTGAGCAGCGCGATGTCGCCGATGCCCCGGGCGATCAAGCGGTGATAATACCGGCGCAGCAATTGCATCGTCACGCCCTCGACGAGCGTGGACCACGAGGCGACCACGAGGGCGCTGAGCGAGAGACCTTCAAAAAAGGAAACGCAGTAAACGAGGCCGCTCGACCACACCAACATGAGCGCCGGCAGCTGCATGCGCCAGTAGGGCGAAAGGGCGGCGAAGGATTTTCGGATCCGGCTGGCGCCGGGCAAATCGCTCGGCGGGTTTCCGCGGCTCGTTTCCATGAGTGGGGTTGAAGGCGGAGGGCGGGCGGAAAAACCGTCGCGCAGCGCTGGGGGCACGGCACTCCTGACCGGTCACCACGGGATTTCCATTCAAAAATCGCGCCTTGCCGCCCGTCACCCAATATCGCCCGCTCGTGTCCGGCCGGATGACTCTGCGGACGCTTGCTTCACGCGCGGTCTCTCTCGACGCTGCCCGGCGTGCGCGCCGCTCCCCCCGCCCGCCTGGCTTTCGCCCGCGGTGCCGCTCCCTGGTTTTTCGGTCTCGGCCTGCGCGCCGTTTTTGCGGCCGAGGTCGTGGCGCCGCCGGTCAATCTTCCCGCCGTGACGGTCGAGGGCGACCGTTTCGAACGCCCGCGCGGCGACATCGCCGAAAGCCACGCGGTGCTCGGCGGCGCCATGCTCGAGGCCCAGGTCGCCGCCGATACGTTTGGCGTGCTCGACCGCGTCGCCAACACCACCCTCGGCTTCGCCCACGACACCCCTTTTTCGATTCGCGGCGTGGGCAACGACTCCGTCACGCCCGGCCTGCTGGGCCGCGTCGCGCCCGTCGCGGGCCTCTATCATAACGGCGTCGCCGCCACGCCGACCTACGCCGATTATTTTCTGCCGACGCTCTGGGATGTCGCCACGGTTTCCGTTTTTCGCGGGCCGATCTCGACCAGTCACGGTTTCAACGCGCTCATCGGCGGCGTGTTTCTCCGCTACGCGGAGCCGACTTTCTCGGCGGAAGGACGGCTCCGCGCCTCCGCCGCCGGCTTCGGCACCTACGAGGTCGCCGTCATGGAAAACACTCCGCTGGTCGACGACCATCTGGCCGTGCGCCTCGCCGCCGAACATCGCGGCAGCGACGGTGCCGTGCGCAACGTCACGCGCCGCACCGACGACTGGACCCGCACCGCCCAGGATCATCTGCGCGCGCAGTTCCGCTGGCGTCCTCGCGGCGATGATACGCTGCGCGTCGACCTTCTGCTCCGCCAGGAACACTCCGGCTCCGCCAACGCCGCCGACGGGCGCGCCCTCGGTCCGGCCGGCTCGCTGTTCGACCGGCTCGCCGACGCCGACGCAGACACTTCCGCCCACGCCAATAATTCCCTCGCCGCCCTCACCGTGCGCGCGACGTTTTCCTCCGGTGCCAGCCTGGAATCGGTCACCGCGTGGCAGACGATGACCACGGCCGACGTGTTCGATCTCGATCGCACCGCCGTGCCGCTCGCCGCCGGCTCCGCCGGGCTGTCCGAACGCGCGCTCTCGGAGGAGCTGCAGTGGCGACGCCGATTCGGCCCGGTGGACCTGCTCGTCGGCGGCTACGGTGAGCGCGCCGCTCATCATCAACGTTACGCGACCTTTCTCAATATCCCCGGTTTGCCCGCGACGGGCAGCAATCACACCCAGATCGACAGCCACACCCTGGCCGTCTTTGCCCAAACCATCTGGCACGTCGCACCCGCGATCACGGCCGAGGCGGGGCTGCGCGTGCATCGCGCCACACGCGAGGTCACGATCGACAATCGCAACGACGGCTACGGCATCCCGACGCGCGGCCGCAGCACCGACGAAGTCCTCTCGCCGCGCGCGAGCGTCACGTGGACCCCGCGCGCCGGCACGCAGCTCGGCGTTCTCGTGTCGCACGGGTTTCGCGGAGGCGGGATTTCCAGCGCGCTGGTGCTCGCGAGCACGCGCGCCTACGGACCCGAGCACGCGTGGAACTACGAAATTTTTCTCCGCCGCGAAACGGTCGACGGCCGGTTCTGGGCGCAGGTCAACGCCTACGCGATGGACTGGCGCGAGCAGCAGGTTTCCGTGACGCCGCCCGGCGGCGTGCCGGGACTCGATGACGTCGTGTTCAACGCCGGCCGCTCGCGACTGCACGGATTGGAAGCTGAGGCGGGCTGGCGCGTTGCCGAACGCTGGAGTGCTTTTGCCTCGCTCGGGCATCAGGCCACGAAATTCGTCACGTTCGTGAACGGCGGCGCGAACTACTCCGGCGATCCGTTTCCGAACGCGCCGCGCTGGAACGCGAGTCTCGGTGGCGGCTATGGAATCGACGACGCGCGCCCCGGATTTTATGGCGGCGCGACGCTCACGTGGCGCGCGCCGACTTACAGCATCATCGGCCTGCGCGATTTTTCCGCGCTGGAATCGCGCACGCTGTTGTCCGCCCGGCTCGGCTGGCGCTGGAAAAACGGCGCGAGTATTTACGTTTTTGGCGAGAATCTACTCGACGACGATTTCGCCTACACTCGCATCGACTGGCGCGTGTTTGGTTCGCCCAGTCCGGTGGGCCACGTCAGCCAGCCGCGGACATTCGGCGTCGGCGTGGAGTTGGCGTGGTGAGTTGAAAAGCCGCGAAGAGCACGGAACTCAGCCGGAAAACGCCCCGGCGCCCCGCGAGCCAACCACCGGTTAACCCGAATCCATCACACTTTGAGGCAAGCCACCCACAGAGTGTCATTCTGAACGAAGTGAAGAATCCAGTACGCGCTTCGTGGCACGACGCGCGTGCGAAAGTCCAAATGGATTCTTCGCTGCGCTGCTGATGAACCGCCCGGTTTGTCATTTTGAACGAAGTGAAGAATCCAGTACGCGCTTCGTGGCACGACACGCGTGCGAAGGTCCAAATGGATTCTTCGCCGCGCTCAGAATGACAGGCCTTTGAGAGTTCATCGGCGTAGGCCACCCAACGGCTTGGCGTTGGTTCGGCGTCTCAGAATGACAAAAAGTGTGTGATGGATCCGGGTTAAAGCAGGCTGACGGAAGGTCGCGGAACCGTCTCCCCCCAGCCGCCGCTACCGCTCGTCACCCAAAACGCTGGCTTCGTGTCCGCGTGGTTGTGTCCGCGACCGCGCTCCGTGGTGGTGCAGGCCGGCGGAAACGGATTGCGTATCCACGTCTGGTTTCCGCGCCAACTATGAGCATCTCCTCCCGCCCCCGGCGTTCCGCCGCCGCGCTTTTCCCGTCCATGCATATCCCTCTTCTCCCGGTGGGCCTGAAGATCTCCTCATCGTGCATTCGCGCGCTTGCTTCTGGCCGAGCCCGGCTATTGCTCGCCTGTCTCGGGCTTGGCCTTTCACCGCTCTCCGCCCAAATCTCGACGACCTGGAACGGCCAAGTCGATAACGACTGGTTCAACGGCTTCAACTGGACTGCCGGCGTGCCCACCTCCGCACGTGACGTGCAACTCGGGAGCGTGAACAACGGATTGATCGTTTTCTCGGGCACGGCCACGGCCAAGGACGTTTATCTGGGCTTCAATCGCAACGCCACGTTGATCGTCAGCAGCGGCACGCTCACGACCAACCGCGTGATCTTCACCGATCCGACTGCCCCGGGCGCCCTAACCCTCAACGGCGGCGTGCTGGCCACCGGCGAGATCGACGCCGACTCCGGCGGGATAAGCACGGCCGTCACCTTCAACGGCGGCACCTTGCGCGCCACTTCGAACAAGACCGCGTGGATCCATGGCGTGCCCGCGGGCAGGCTCCAGGTGCTCGCCGGCGGCGCCACGATCGACACGCAGAATTTCTCCGTCGGCTTCGGCGGCCTGCAGGGCGCGGGCGCTCTCACGAAGACAGGCACCGGCACGCTCACCTTCTCCAGCGCCAACACTTACACTGGCGGCACGACGGTTTCCGCCGGCACGCTGGCGCTCGGTGGCAGCGAGCGCCTCGCCGACGCCGGCGCGCTCACCGTCAACGGCGGCACGTTCGACCTCGGCGCTTTCAACGAAACCGTGGGTGCGGTCTCGCTCCAGTCGGGCAGCATTACCGGCACCGGCACGCTCACCGGCTCGGCCTACGACGTTCGCTCCGGCACGATCTCCGCCGTCCTCGGTGGCTCCGGCGCGCTGACGAAATCCACCTCCGGCACCGTCGCGCTCACTGGCTCCAACACCTACGCCGGCGGCACGACCGTCAACGCCGGCGTGCTCCAGATCAACCAGGACGCCGGCCTCGGCGCCGCCGAGGGAACGCTCACGCTCGACGGTGGCACCCTCCGCTATGGTTCCGCGTTCAACGACCTGCGCGCCTTCACCGTCGGGACCGCCGGCGGCACCCTCGACACCAACGGCTTCGATGTCTCCTTCGCGCATGACCTCTCGAGCAACGGCGTGCTCACGAAGTCCGGCACCGGCACGCTCAGCTTTACCCAGCTGACTGACGTTCCGCTCAACGTCCTGCAGGGCACCGTCCAGAGCACGTTCGCCAGCGGCACCAAATCCGTGGCTCTCGCCGCCGGCACCACGGCGATCATCAACGACGGCGCCAACCACGACACCTCGACGTCGTTTTCCGGCGCCGGCACCCTGATCAAAACCGGCGCGGGCATAACCAGCATGTTTGCCGCGAGCTCATTGAGCGGTCAGATCGACGTGCAAGAGGGAGGCCTGTCGATGGGCCTCAACATGCTCTTCTCCGGCACGCCCGACCTCGCCCTCGCGGCTGGCACGGTTTTCCATCTCAACTTTCGCAACGCGCAGTTCGGCGCGCTTTCCGGCGCCGGCACGCTCTACAACGGAGCTGCCCTCACGCTCGGGTCCGCCGCGAGCAGCACTTTTTCCGGCGTGATCGATGCCGGCACGATCACGAAAGTCGGCTCCGGCACACTCACGCTGTCCGGCTCAAACAACTATACGGGCGGCACCACGATCACCGCCGGCGCGATCGAACTCACCAGCAACGCCGGCCTCGGCGGCGCGGCGGGCACGCTCACGCTCGACGGCGGCACCGTCCGTTACGGAGCCGCTTTCAACGATCTCCGCGCCTTCACGCTGGGCAGCAATTGCGGCACGCTCGACACCAACGGCTTCGATGTCACCTACGCGTCTGCGCTTGCGGGCAACAACACGCTCACGAAGTCCGGCACGGGCACGCTGGGCTTCACGCTCGCGCCCGACGTTTCGCTCAACGTCCTGCAGGGCACCGTGCAGAGCACCTTCGCCAACGGCACCAAATCTGTCGCCGTCGCCGCCGGCGCCACGGCGAACATCAATGACGCAGTGGATCACGACACCTCGACCTCGTTTTCCGGCGCCGGCACGTTGCTTAAAACGGGAACGGGTGGGACGAGCATGTTTGGGATCAGCACCTTGACCGGTCAGATCGACGTGCAGGGCGGCGCTCTGTCGATGGGCCCGGGCACGATCTTCAGCGGCAATCCCGGGCTTTCGCTCGCTGCCGGGACCGCCTTCCACCTCAACTTCCACTCCGGCCAATTCAGCACCCTCTCCGGCGCCGGCACGATCTACAACGCCGACACGCTCACCGTCGGCTCGTCGGTCAACAGCGCTTTCTCCGGCGTCATTAACGCGGGCAGTCTCGTCAAAGTCGGCAGCGGCACGCTCACCCTCTCGGGTGACAACACCCATGTGAGCGCGACGACCGTGAGCGCCGGCACGCTCGCCTTCGGGAACGCCGGCGCCATCACCGGCACCGCCAGTCTTTCCGTGGGCGCAGGCGCCGTCGTGGCGGCCAACTACGCGATCAACCAGGCTTTCCTTGGGCAGGTGGCGTCCGGCTCCGCCGGCACGATCGCCCTCGGCGCCTCCAGCAGCAACGCGCTCGATTTTTCCGCGCCCGGCCTCGCCAACGTCACCTTGGGCGCCACCGGCGCCTTCACTTACAGCGGCACGCTCACGCCGGCGAACAGCACCTATCGCCTCGGCGGCGACGGCGGCGGCACGCTCACCTTGGGCACCGCGCTTTCGGGCGCCAACGCCCTGCTCGTGGCCACTGGCAGCGTGGTGCTCGATGCCGCCAACGCCCACACCGGCGGCACCACACTTTCCGGCGGCACACTCACCGTGACCAGCAACGGAAGTCTTTCGGGCGCCGCCTCCGCTCTCACGGTCAACGGGGGCACGCTCGCGTTGAACAACACGCTGCAAACCGTCGGCACGCTTTCCGGCAGCGGCGGCACGATCAACCTCGGCACCGGTCACACGTTCACCACCGACACGTCCGCCACCAGCACTTTCGGCGGCACCCTCAGCGGCCCGGGCGCGTTTGCCAAAGCCGGCAGCGGCACGCTGACGCTCAGCGGCAACAACGATTTCACCGGTGGGATCGCGCTCAATGGCGGCGCGCTCACGCCGGGGAGCGCGGGCGCGTTCGGCTCCACCGGCGCGATTTCGTTCGGCGGCGGCACGCTGGCTTACAGCGCGGCCAACACGCAGGACTTTTCCAGCCGTTTCAGCACGGCGGCGAACCAAGCCGTGAGCGTCGACACCGGCGCGCTGGACATCGGCTTCAACACCGCCCTTGGCAGCACGGGCGGCACCCTCACGAAATCGGGGACCGGCACGCTCAAGCTTAACGGCCTCAACACCTATTCTGGCTCCACGACATTGGCGGCCGGCGCGCTCATCGTCTCATCGGGGGCCAGCCTCTCCGGCTCGACCGCAAACCTGACCATCAACGCCGGCACACTCTCGCTCAACAACGCCGCGCAAACCGTCGGTGCGCTCTCCGGCAGCGGTGGCACGATCAGCCTCGCCTCCGGTCACACGCTCACGTCCAGCACCACCGCAAATACCACGTTCGCCGGTGTCTTGACCGGCGACGGCGCGTTCACCAAGTCCGGCACTGGCACTCTTCAGTTTACCGGCGTCAATACCTACACCGGCGGCACGACGATCAATGGCGGCACCCTCAGTGTGGCCAGCGGCGCAACCCTCTCCGCCGCCACCGCTCCGCTCATCGTCAACGCCGGCAGCCTCGTCAGCTTCAACAGCAACGGCCAAACCGTCGGGACGCTCTCCGGCGCAGGCGGCGTGATCGCTCTTGCCTCCAACCACACGCTGACGACGAACACCGGGAGCGATTCCACGTTTTCCGGTGTCATAACCGGGCTTGGCGATTTCGTGAAAGCCGGCACGGGAACGCTCACGCTCGGTGGTCTCAATTCTTACGAGGGCTCCACCACGATCAACGCCGGCACCGTTGTCGTGAGCAGCGGCGGCAGTCTGAACGCCTTCAACACTCCGCTCATCGTCAACAGCGGCGCCACGCTGCGGTTCGAGAACGCCGCGCCGACCGCGGCTTGGATGCAGGGCTCCGGCACGATCGTGCTGAGCGAAGGCACCACCCTCACATCGACGGTCTTTGCTGCGACCCAACCGCCCACCGTGCCGAAAAAAGGCGAGGGCTTCACCTTCTCCGGCGTCATGGAAGGCGCCGGTTCCTTCACCAAGAACGGCCTCGGCTTGGCGACCCTGAGCGGGGCCAGCACCTACTCCGGCGCGGCGCTCATTACCGGGGGCAGGTTGCGGATCACCAATTCCACGGCCTTGGGCTCCACCAGTGGCGGCACCACCGCGCAGGGCTCGGGCAGCCTCTGGCTCGACAACGTCGCGGTGGGCGCCGAACCGGTCACCCTCAGTGGCTTCGGCGCCGCCGATATTGGCGCACTCATCGGCTCGGGCACCTCTTCGCTTGGCGGCCCAATCACCCTCGCGGGCGATTCAGGCATCAACGTTAACTCCGGAGGCACGCTCACGCTTTCCGGCGCCATCGACGGCACTGCCCGGCTGTATGCGCGGGGGCCGGGCACGCTGGTTTTATCCGGAGCGAACACCTATACCGCCGGCATTTCGATCTCCAATAGCGCCACTGTCACCGTGGCCAGCACCGGATCCCTCGCCAACGCTCAGCTCGAGATCAATACCGCCACGCTCAATCTCAACAACGCCGCCCAAACCGTCGGCACCCTCCTCGGCTCCGGCGGCACCATCAACCTGGCGGCCGGTCACACGCTCACCACCAGCACGTCATCGAGTTCAAACTTCTTCGGCATAATCGCCGGCGCGGGCGCGCTGGTTAAGGACGGCACCGGGACGTTGAACCTCGGAGGGAGTGCGAACACCTACAGCGGCGGCACCACGGTCAAAGGGGGGCTCATCCTGATCGATGGCGATAGTGCCCTCGGCGCGGGCACCGTGACGCTCAACGGCGGCGGCCTTCGTCCCGGCTGGGGCTTCACGGGTCTGCGCGACGTCACCCTGGGCGTGAACGGCGGCACGTTCGATACCCCCGCGGACTTCATCTACGCCTCCGTGCTGAGCGGCGCCGGCGCGTTCACCAAGACAGGCAACGGCATCCTCACGCTCAACGCCGCCAACACCTACCTCGGCGGCACCCCCATCAACGGCGGCACGATCTCAGTGTCCGCGAATGCCAATCTCGGCGCGGCGACGAGCGCGGTCACCTTCGGTGGCGGCACGCTGGCTGCAACCGGCACCTTCACCGCCAATCGCGCGACGACCCTGAACGCCGGCGGCGGCACCTTCGATATCGCGAACGGGATCACGCTCACGTGGAGCGGCAACATCACCGGCGCCGTGGGAAACGCCCTCACAAAAATCGGCAGCGGCCTGCTGCAGCTCACGGGCGCGAACACGTTCTCCGGCGCGACGGCGATCAATGCCGGCGAGCTCAAGCTCAACGGCTCCGCCGCGGCCAGCGCGTTCACCATCAATGCCGGCGGCACGCTCTCCGGCAACGGCACGGTGGGCGCGCTGACGATCGGCGCCGGCGGCATCCTCTCGCCCGGCAACTCGCCCGGCGTCACGAACGCCGGCGACACGACCTTCGAATCCGGAGGCACGTTTCACTTTGAAGTCAACGACGCCACCGGCGCGCGAGGCACGAACTACGACTTGCTCGCGATCACCGGCGCGCTCGACCTCACCGGTGCGACCGCCGCGAATCCTTTCAACCTCGACCTCACCTCGCTGAAACTCGCCGACAACACCGCCGGCTCCGCCGCGAACTTCGACGCCATCGCGAATTATTCCTTCACCTTTCTCACCACGACGACGGGCATCACCGGTTTCGCCGCCAACCAGTTCGCGATTTCGACCACGCATTTCACGAATCCCTTCACCGGCTCCTGGTCCGTCTCGCTCACGAACAGCGACCACGATCTCACCCTGAACTACGCCGGCGTGAGCGCCATCCCCGAGCCTTCGACCTACGCCGCCGCCCTCGCCTCCGTCGCCTTGCTCATCGCGATCGCTCGTCGCCGGCGGCATCGGCTGCACTCGCCGAGCGCCGTGCCCGCGGGTTAACCCGCCGCACGTTCCCGTTTGCGCCGCCTCACGCAGCCGCCAACATCGCGGCATGCGTTCCGCGTTCACCGCCTTTCTCCTCACCCTCGCCTGCGCCTCCACTCTGCCCGCCGCCGAACCACTGCTCGCCGGCTGGGCATTCCTCACGCCCGACAAAACCCCGATCGCCGCGGTCTGCCACGAGCAACCCGACGGCTCGGTCCTCGTCGACGGCAAACCCATCGGCTATCTGCAGTCGCCCGCGGCCGGGCGGAATTTCCGCCTCCATGTCGAGTGGCGCTGGCCCGACAAGCCCGGCAACGGTGGCGTGCTCGTCGGCATCGTCGGCGGCCCCGTCGACCGCAACACCTGGCCGCGCTGCCTGCAGATCCAGCTCAAGCACACGCGCGCCGGCGACCTCCTCCCCATGGCCGGCGCCACGTTCGCCGAAAAACTTTCCACGCCGCCGGACGCCAAAACACCCCAGCTCGACCACACCGCTCCCGACAGCGAGAAACCCGCCGGCGAGTGGAACACCTGCGACCTCGTCTCTCATGACGGCACGCTCGACGTCACGATCAACGGCGTCCTCCAAAACCACGTCACCCACAGCGACCCCGTCGCGGGCCACATTGGCCTCCAGCTCGAAGGCGTTCCATACGTAATACGTAACATCCGTTTCGAGCCGATCGCGCCCTGACTCGCTGTGTAGGGCGGGGTCTCCCGACCCCGCCGCCCGTCGTTCGCCCCGCCGCCCGTCGTTCGCCCGCCGCCGTCGTCCATGTCTCTCGCTCCCGCCGAAACCTTCTACGAGCAACTCGTCGCCCTCGAGCACGCCGGTGCGCCCTTCGTGCTCGTCGTGCTTGTCGAGTCGCTCGGCAGCACGCCCCAGGACACCGGCGCGAAAATGCTCGTCACGCCCGCCGGCCTCCACGCCGGCACTGTCGGCGGCGGACGCGTCGAGGCGAAAGCCATCGCGCTCGCGCAAGAACTCCTCGCGCCTGCGTCATCCTCCCCCACTCCCACCCGCGCCGAGCCCCGCTTCGAATCCTGGACACTCAAAACCGATGTCGGCATGACCTGCGGCGGCTCCGTGAAACTCTACTTCGAGCCGCACGCCGCCGGCGGCCTCGGCGCCGCGTGGCCGATCGTCATCTTCGGCGCCGGTCACATCGCGCAAGCGCTCATCCCCGTCCTGCTCCCGCTGCCCTGCTCGCTCTCGGTCTACGATTCCCGTGCCGAATGGATCGCGAAACTTCCGCGCGCCTGGAATCTCCGCACCGAATGCGTCGCCGACCTCGCCGCCGTCGTCGACACGTTGCCCGCCGGCGCCTTCGTCCTCTGCATGACCCAAGGCCACAAGACCGACCGACCGATCCTCCACCGCGCCCTCGCGTCTCACGATTTCCCCTACGTCGGTTGCATCGGCAGCGATGCGAAGGCCGCGATTCTCCGCCGCGAACTGATCGCCGAAGGCCTGTCGCCCGAACGCGCCGCGCGCTTTCACTGCCCCATCGGCCTCGATTTCGGCACGAACCATCCCCACGAAATCGCGCTCAGCATCGCCGCCCAGCTTCTCGCCGTGCGCGACCGGTAGGGACGCCTCTCCGAGGCGTCCGCCGCCGATGGCCATCGTTCGGACGGACGGCTCGGAGAGCCGCCCCTACCGCTCTTCGCTCGCTATTTCTTTTTCAACTCCACGACCGTCGCCGAATACGGCGCGAACGCATACGTGTCGCCATCGATCGTCGCGGTGCTCTCGGTCACGTCCGCCGCGCCCGTGCCCGTGTGCGCCGCTTCGTCCTGCGGAATGCCATACATGTAAACCTTCGCCTCACCGCCGACCTTGAAACCCTCGACGTCGAACTTCACGTTCAGCGATTCCGTCGGATGCTTGTTGATGACCAGCAGCCGCAGCGTGTGCGGCCCGTCCGTCACCGCATAGATGCCGAGCCCGTTGTAGTCGCTCGTCGCATCGACGACCTGTTCGCCGCCGCGCGCGAAATACTTGAGCAACTTGTAGACGTAGAAGGTCGGATACCGATCCGCCGGGCCCGCCGGATTCGCGCTGTTCACGATCCCGTAGTCGCCGTAGCGCCGCCAGCCGTAGAGCGACGAGCTGTTATTGTTGCCCGCATCCGCGCCGTTGCGCAGATCCCACCAGAAGAACGCAGCGAACTCCGTCTTCATGATGTTGCCGATGCTGTCGGCGAGGAACAGGCCGTTGACGAGGCTCGTCGTCTGCTTGCCCGGATTCGAGTAAACCGAGTTATTCTCCGTGCAGTCGATCTCGACCTTCCTCGCGTCCTTGCCGAGGTAGTCGTTGAGCAGCTGCCGGATTCTCGCCGCATCGTTGCCCCAGCTCTTCGCCGAGTTCAGCAGGAACGCGTCGTTCTCCCCGCCGGGCCCCTGCTCGTAGCGGTGATACACCACGAAATCCGGCGTGAAACCCAGTCGCTTGAACGCCGCCAGCATCACCGGGCTCCAGCCATTGTGCGTGGCGCCCGTGCGCGCGTTCGTCACCGTCTCATCCGTGTAGTTTGCGTCCTCGTCCTCGCCCGCCACGATCACCGCGCCGACCTTGATCGTGCGGTCGACCGCCTTCATCTGCCGCGCATACCCGATGAACCGCGTCGCATACGTCACCGGATCGTGCGGGCGCGTATTATGGTCCGTCTCCCACGTGCCGTAGTTCTCGTTGCCGACCTCCCAGTATTTAAAGCCCAGCTTCCTGGTCTTGTTCGCCTCCTTCACCCACGCCGCCGCCTCCTCCGGCGTGCCAGTCCCGTAGTTCACGGTGATGAACACCTGCGCCTGCGTCGTCTTCGCGATGTTGGCGAACGCATCGAAATTCGTCGCCCACTGGAAGGTCTGCCCTTCGCTCATGTTCGTCTGCCAGTGATACTCGTCCGACGCCGATCCGCCCGGGAAACGCAGCGCCTGGTTGTCCAGTTCGTTCAACAGCTCCGCCGTCGTCGCCGTGTTGAACACCCCGTCCCAGATCGCCGTATTCAATCCAAACAGCCGCGCGTCCACCTCGCGGATTTTCTTTTTCGCGTTCACCGTCACGTTCACCAGCGCCGGCGGCGGCGCGAGGTCGAGCCGCACGTCGTCGACGTAGAACGTCGGCATCGTCGCGCCGGCCGCTTCCTGGAACCAGATATCCGTCAGGTCCGGTTTGTCCGCCGCTCCGAGGTCCGCGAGCGGCACCACGATTTTCTGCCATGTGTTCGGCGCGAGCGGCCCGACCATCACGCCCGGCGACTGCGCGACATCCGAGAGCAGCGCATTGATCCTGAACTGCTGCCCGCCCGTGTCCCCGCCGTTCACCCAGAACGTCAGCGTCGTGTAACCCTCCGTGTCGACCGCCGCGTGATGAAACCGCAGCGCCGTGAAAGGCCCTTCCGTCACCGCGATCGAACTCGACCCCGAGTTCACCGGCGAGGTCGCCGCTGCATTCACGGTCGCCCAGCTCCAGTCCTGCCAGCCGTTCACGAACGCGTCGTCGTAAAGCGCCATGCCCACGAGCGGAGGCGGCGGCGTCGTCGGCACGCTGCCCGTCAGCATGATGTCATCCACGTAGAAGGTCGGCTGCGCGTTGCCCGTGCCTTCCTGAAACCACACGCCGGTGAAATTCGCGTTGTTGTCCGCGCTCAGCGAAACCAGCGGAATCTCGAAATACTGCCACGTGTTCGCCGCCAGCGGCCCGATCGCGACGCCGGGTTGCGCCGTATCGTTCACCGTCGCCGAGATTCTCACCGTTTGCCCGCCGCTTGCGCCGCCGTTCACCCAGAACGCCAGCTTGCCGTAACCCGTCGTATCGAAAGGCGCATGACGCAGGCTCAACGCCGACCACGCGCTCGCCGTCACCGCGATCGACGTCGCGCCGCCGTGCACGCTGGCCGTGCTCGCGAGATCGACCGTCGCCCAACTCCAATTCTCCCAACTTGCGCCCAGCGCGTCGTCATACACGACCTGATCGGTCTGCGCCGATGCGGCCGATCGGCCGGCCAGCGCGATGGCGGCGAAAAAGATCCAAAACAGAACTCGACCGAACGACGTCGAACGATCGAGGAATGCCAGCGGGCACGCGGTGCTTTTCATGCTCATACAAACGAGGATTGGGGGGTTTCCTGCGAAGCTGGCGCCAGCCCGCCACTGACCCACCCGCCCGCGCGAAGTTCGCCGCGCGAACTGAATTACCGAAATCTCCCGCTGCCCCGCCCCCGCCGACCGCCTCACTGCGCGGTCGCCAGATTATTTTTCCGCACCAGCTCGGGCGATTCCTCGCTCCGGAAACCCGCGAGCCACATGCCCAGCCGCACTTCCGGCGCCTTCATGAAAATTTTCCACACCAGCCCGCTGCGCAAGTTCTCCGCCATCAGCAACGTGATGCCGACGTCGATCCCGATCACGTCCTTCGCCACCCAGCCCGTCTGCGGATTGAACGCATCCACAAACCCATAACGCCGCCACACTCGCTCGCCGCCGACCTCCCGCATCCGCTTCAACGCCGCGAGACACTCCAGCGGCGCAAACGGCAGCGAGCCGCCTGGCGCGCACGGCACCACGGTCCCGTCCGCCTCCGTCATCGCCTTCGCCCCCGGCCCGCCCCACGCGACGTAGCCGCGCGCGCTGTCCGACGCCGTCAGCCCCCACAAATCCTGCGATTCCATCGCCGCGCGCAACGGCGCCTGGTTCGCGAACCAGTCCCGCTGCGCAAGCGTCGCCTGCACCGAGTTGCGCCAGTAGTCGACGTGCCCGTCGCGTTGCTCGCGGAAATCGAACCACGCATGTGCATACTGGTGCGTGAACAACGGCCCGCAGTCGATGAACGTGCGCCCCGCGTAGTGCACCACCGGCTCGCGCCGCCACTCGCCCCAGCTCTCCGCCGGCAGCGCGGAGTCACCCGGCGCGCCGATCCCGAGGAGGTAAAGTCCCATCAACTCCGCGTAGCGATCCCACCGCCACGGAATGAATCCGCTCTCGGGCTTCCACCCATGCGACAGCGTCTTGCCGCCGTTCAGCGCCCATTTCCAATCGATCCGCGCATAGATCGCGTTCACCCAGCGCGTCACTTCGGGGTCGTTGAAATATTCCCGCGCCGTCACTGCGCCCGAAAGAAACAACGCCGTGTCGATCGTCGATGCTTCGCAATCCCACGCCCGCGCGCCCGTCTGCGCATCGATGAAGTGGTAAAGCCAGCCGTGCTCGTGCTGCACGTGTTCCGCCACGAAGCGGAGCGCCGTCTTCGCCCGCTCGAGCGCCCGGCCCACCGGCATCCACCCGCGCGCGTCGGCGATGCACCAACCGCTCAATGCAAACCCCGTCGCCGCAATGCTCGCGGGAAACGTATTCTCCCCCGCTCCATCCGCCCGCGCGCGGTCGTGCGTCAGCCCCGTCTTCCGATCGCTCTGCTCGTTGAAATACAACACCGCGCGATGCTCGATCTCCGCGACAAACGCATCGTCCGCCGGCTCGATCGCTTCCGCCGCCGGAAAGAGTCCCGCGTCCTGCCCTTTCATCCCGATCGCTCCGCCCAATCCCGCCATGAGAATCATCGTCACCACGCCCCTGCGGACGGTTCCTCGCCAGAAATTTCGTGGGGTGCGGGATGGCATGCGTGTGCTCTCCTCGCAGTTCAAATCGGCCCGCCCGCGCCGTTCCATAAGAAAATTTCCCAAGGGATGATGAATTCAGTCTTTCACAAAATTTTTCCGCCGATCCGCGACGCCGCGAACTTTTCGCCGCGCATCGCCCGCCCGCTGGATGAGTTTCAGCGTGCAGCTTCCCGCGCCGCCATCGCCAGAAAAATCGCTTCGCCCGTCGCCGGAGACGGCAGATTTACTTCGCCGCCGCCGCCGCACGCCGCCACCGCGTCGCGAATCGCTTCGCGCACCGAGATCGCCAGCATCAGCGGCGGCTCGCCCACCGCCTTGCTGCCGTGTACCGCGTGCGCGTTCGCCGCGTCCGGCAGCAGCGTGATGTTGAACTCCGCCGGCGCGTCGCCGATCGCCGGGATCTGATACGTGCTCGCGCTGTGCGTGAGCAGCCGCCCCTTCGCATCCCACTTCAATTCCTCGCTCGTAAGCCAGCCCATCCCCTGCACGAACCCGCCCTCGATCTGCCCGCGGTCCACGCCCGGGTTCAACGAGTCGCCCACATCGTGTACGATATCGACGCGCCGCACGCGGCTCATGCCCGTGTACCCGTCGACTTCCACTTCGCTCACCGCCACGCCGCACGCGAAATACGCGAACGGCCGCCCCTGCGCCTTCGCCCAATCCCAAAAAATCCCTGGCGTCCCGAAAAATCCCGTCGCCGACAAACTCACTCGCTCGACATACGCCCGCGCCGCGACATCCGCGAAACTCACGCCCCGCTCCGGCGCGCCGCGCATAAACGCCTTTCCCTCCGCAAACACCAGCTCCTCCCCCGCCGTCCCGCCCTCGGGCGTAGTTTCACGTATTACGTGAAACTTTCCTTTCGCACCTCCGCTCACATCCGGCGTCTCCGTCGCGTCATGACGCGTGTGCCCGCTCATCGTCGCAATCAACCGCGCCGCCACCGGCGCCAACCGCTCGCGCAACGTCACGCACGCCGCCGCCACCGCCGCGCCGTTCAGATCCGCCCCGCTCGACGCCGCCGTCGCCGACGTGTTCGGCACCTTGTCCGTGCTCGTGCGCATCATGCGGATACTTTCCGCCGGCAAGCCCAGCTCGCGCATCGCCACGCCGAGCACCTTCGTGTGCAGCCCCTGCCCCATCTCCGTGCCGCCGTGGTTCACCTGCACCGTGCCGTCCTGGTAAATGTGCACCAGCGCCCCCGCCTGATTGTAGTGCGTCAGAGTAAACGAAATCCCGAATTTCACCGGCGTGATCGCCAGCCCGCGCTTCACCTTCGCGTGCGCCCGATTCCACTCGTCGACCGCCGCCCGCCGCTCCGCGAAGCGCGCCTGCTCCCGCGCCATCGTCCACATTTTCCGCAGCCGGTTGTCGCCGATCTCCTCGCCGTAGTGCGTCGTGTTCGTCTCGCCGCTCCCGCGATAAAGATTCCGCTCGCGCACCACCTCCGGCGCCAGTCCCGTCGCCCGCGCTACGCGATCCATGATCTCCTCGATCACCAGCATTCCCTGCGGGCCGCCGAACCCGCGGAAAGCCGTGTGCGAAGTCACGTTCGTTTTCGCCACCCGCCCCGAGAATTCCACCGCCGGCACATAATAGCCGTTGTCCAGGTGAAACAACGCGCGATCCAGCACCGGCTGCGACAAATCCAGCGACCACCCGCCGTCCGAAACCAATTCCACCTTCGCCGCGAGCAGCGTCCCGTCCTCCGCGAACCCCACCTCGAACCGCGACCAAAACGGATGCCGCTTCCCCGTCAGCGTCATGTCCACATCGCGGTCGAACTGCACGCGCACCGGCCGGCCCGTCTTCAACGCCGCGAGCGCCACGAGCGCCGCCGGCGTGTTGCCCTGCGTCTCCTTGCCGCCGAATCCGCCGCCCATCCGCGGCGACTGCACCACGATCTTGTTCCGCGGCAAGTGCAGCACCTCGCTCACGATCGCCTGGATCTCCGACGGATGCTGCGTCGACGACATGATCGTCACGTCGCCGTCGTCGCCCGCCTCCGCCCACGCCGCGTGCGTCTCCAGATAAAAATGCTCCTGCCCGCCGAACGAAAATTTCCCGCTCAATCTCCGCGGCGCCGCCGCCAGGGCCGTCGCCGCGTCCCCGCGCCGCAGTACCCGCGGCTCCGTATGAAAACTCCCCGCCGCGATCGCCGCCGGCACCGAAATGATCGGCGCGAGCGCCTCGTATTCAACTTCCACCAACGCCGCCGCCGCGCGACACACCGCGAGCGTTTCGCCGACGACGACCGCGACGATGTGCCCGTGACAATCCACCTCGTCCGCCGCAAATAAAGTCTCGTCGTGCCGTGACACGCCCACGTTGTTCTGCCCCGGCACATCCTCCGCCATCAGCACCGCCGCGACGCCGGGCACCGCGCGCGCCTTCGTTGCATCCCGCCGCAAAATTTTCGCCCGCGCATGCGGCGACATCACCGGCCACACCTCGAGCATCGGCCGCCGCTGCGCGATGTCGTCCACATACTGCGCCCGCCCCGTCACGTGTCCCACCGCGCTCTCGTGCCGCAGCGTTTTGGACGACTCCGTCGTAGCGCCGGCTTCCAGCCGGCCAGCATTGAACTCTGCCGGCTGGAAAGCGGCGCTACTTTCCATCTCTCCACTCACAAATTTCTCCCACAACGCCACCACCACTCCGCTCCGATACGCCGCGCTCCCGCGCACATCGTCGATCGGCGTGAATTCACTCCGCAAAATTTCCGCCACCTCCCGCGCCGCCTCCTCGACCTTTTTTCCCGTCAACGCCGCCTCCGCCCGGCGCGCCCGCATCGTCATCGCCGCGACGCCGCCATACGCGATCCGCGCCGTCGTCACCACGCCGGTCGCGTCGCACGCCACCGCAAACGCCCCCGCCACGATGCTGATATCCAGCTCCCGCCGATGCGACACCTTGAAGAACGCCTCCCTCCATCCGTGTAGGGCGAGGTCTCCCGACCCCGCCGCTCCCGACCCCGCCGCTCCGCCTGCCCTTCTCCTCGGCACCACGATTTCCTTCAACACCTCGTCCGCGCGCAACACCGTCTTCCGATACCCCACAAAAAATTCCTCCAGCCTCACCGTGCGCTCCCCGCCCGCCGCGCTCGCCAGCACCACACTCGCATCGAGCGTCAGCAACACCGGCGCACTGTCCCCGATCGGCGACGCCGTCACGAGATTCCCGCCGAGCGTCGCGCGATTCCGAATCTGCCTCGCCGCAAACACCGCCAGCATCTGCGCCAGCGACGGATATTCCGCTGCGACCGTCTCCTCGATCGCCGTCAACGTCACCGCCGCCCCGATCCGCCACGCCGCCTGCGTCTTCTCGATCCGTGTCAGCTCCGCCACGCCCTCGACCGAGATCAGCGCCGGAAACTTTTTGAATTTCTTGTTCAACTCCACGCCGATCTCCGTCGCCCCCGCCACCAGCGCCGCCTCCGGCTTCGCCGCCCGCAGTTCCAACAGCTCCGCGAGCGAGGTCGGCCGATAAAAACTTTCCCCCGCCGCCGCATAGCGCAACTCCGCGATAGGGCGCGGACTCTGCTCCGCGCCATTAATCTCCACCTCCCGATCCGCCCGCCGCATTGTTGCCCGCTCCGCCAACACCGCCGCCGCCGCGTCACGAATCGGCCGATACCCCGTGCACCGGCACAGATTCCCGCACAACTGATCGCAAATCTTCCCTGGTGCCTTCATCTCCTCCCCGCTGCGGTGGTACGCCTCGAACAGCGACATCACGAAGCCCGGCGTGCAGTAGCCGCACTGCGAACCATAGTGCTCGACCATCGCCGCCTGCACCGGATGCAGTCCGTGTCCCTTCGCCCCTTGGTCACGTGGTCCCGTGGTCCTTTGTCCTTCCAGCCCTTCGACCGTCACCACCTCGCGTCCCGCGAACATCGGCAGCAGCGCGATGCAACTGTTGATCGCTCGATACGCCCGCTCTCCCGCCGCATCCTTCTCGACCATCGCCACGGTGCACGCCCCGCAATCGCCTTCATCGCACCCGCACTTGCTCCCTGTCCGCCCCGTTGCCCGCAACCAGCGCAACAGCGTGGTCGTCGCCGGCACGTCCTCCACCCGGACGCGTTCCCCGTTCAGCGTAAATTCAAAACTGCGGGTGCCCTCGATCATCCTTCACCGCTGTCAGCAAATCCCACGTCGCGCAAAACGAAAGGTGGAACCCGACGTCCCCTCGTCGGGTCGGTCGCGCCGCCTTCTCCAACCGTCCAGCCCGGCGGGAAGCCCCCTCACCACGCCGCCCGATTCACATCCTTGTAATACAGATAGCTCGCCGGCGTTTTCCCCATCGCGACAAACCACTGCGCGCAATACGGCGCCATCCAGATCGCATCGCCCTCGCCCACCGGATACCACGCTTCCTCCAGCCGATAGACGCCCTGCCCCGCGAGCATCAGCAATCCGTGCTCCATCACATGCGTCTCGACGAACGGCAGCGTCGCGCCCGGCTGATACGTGAAAATGTTCATCGCCAGGTCGAACTCCGGCGCGTCCGGCAGCAGCACCTGCAATCGCGCGTCCGGATCGCCCAGAAACGGCTCCCCTTTCACCTGCTTCGCGTCGCCGATGATCGCCTTCGGCGCCGCCAGGCCCGCCAGCGGCTCGAATTTTTTCTGAAACAACGTCACCCGTGTTTCCCCCAGCGGCGCCTCGATCGACCACTCCGCACCCGCCGGCGCGAAGAAAAACGCCCCCTCGCCGCACCGCTTCTTCTTGCCCCCGACCGTGAGCGTCCCTCCGCCCGTTTCGAAATAACCCGCCGTCTCGATCTCGCTCGCCGACACCCTCGCGCTCCCACCCGCCTCGAACGTCACCAGCACCTGCGTGAACCGCGCCCCCATCGCCGGGTTGATCAAAATCACTGTCGCCGCTCCTGTGATACCCGGCGCGTTGCTCTTCACGTGACCATCCGGCGCGATCAACGCATGCCGCGCCGCCACTCTCGTCCGCGTCTGTCCGAAGGGAAGCTGCATGGGGGAAAAGCTCCAAGATCCAAGCGCCAAGCTCCAGAGAATTCCCAAGCTCCCAATTGAAAATTCCCCATTGGTGTTGCTCTGGTGCTTGGATCTTGGCCCTCGGATCTTCGCGCCATGCGCGCGCCCTATCCCGCGTGCGGCCGCAAAAACTGCGCTCTCATCGGCAGGTTCGTCAACCGCCCGTCCGCCAGCACCGCCGTCCCGCGCACATACGTATGCGTCACCCGCGCGCGGCTCGTCCGCCCCACATACGCGCTGATCCGGTGACGCGTCCAAAGCTCCTCCGCCTCGATCTCCCGCTCCTCGCCGAACGCCACGATCGAAAAATCCGCGTCGTGCCAGAGCTTGATCTCGCCCTTCCGGTCATCGAGCCGGAACCGCCGCGCCACGTTCCGCGCCAGCACCGTCGCGAGCACCGGTAGGGACGCCTCTCCGAGGCGTCCGGAATACGCCTCGCTCAACAACAACTCGAACCCATGCTGCACGCCCGCGATCCCGCCCCACACCGCGAACAGATTCGCCGAGTCCTTCATCTCCGGCCGCGACGGCGAGTGATCCGACCCCACCGTCTGGATGTTTCCCGCGCGCAATTCCGCCCACAACGCCTTCCGCCGTTTCTCGTCGCGCACCGGCGGCGCGCACTTCGCGATCGCTCCGAGCGCCACCACGTCCTTGTCGTTCAACAAAAGATAATGCGGGCACGTTTCCGCCGTCACGTCGACGCGCTGCGCCCGCGCCTCCGCGATCAACGCGATCCCCTCCGGCGAACTCACGTGCACCACATGCAGCGCGCACCCCGTCTCGCCCGCGATCTCCACCGCCATCCGGATCGCCGTCAATTCGACCTCCACCGGCCGCGACGCGAGATACGCCCGCGCATCCGTCTTTCCCGCCGCCTTCATCTCCTCCGTCAACCGCGCCGCCATCGCCTCATCCTCCGCGTGCACCGCGACGAGCATATCCAGTTTCGCCGCACGCTTCATCCCTTCACGCAGCGTCCTCTCATCCACATTTGGAAAACTCGCGATGCCGCTGTTGCACATGAACGCCTTCAACCCGATCGCCCCCGCATCGCGCAGCCCCGCCAGCTTGTCCAGGTTCACCGGCGTCAATCCACCCCACAGCGCGAAATCCGTGCACGCTTTCTCCTCGGCCAGCGCCCGCTTCTCCCGCAACCGCGCCGCGTCGAGCACGGGCGGCTCCGAATTCAGCGGCATGTCGAAAAAACACGTCCCCCCGCCCGCCGCCAACGCCGCCGACCCGCTCGCGATCCCTTCCCAATCCGCGCGCCCCGGCTCGTTGAAATGCACGTGCGCATCGATGATCCCCGGGAAAACATATTTCCCCTTCGCGCTCACCGTCGCATACGCCGGCTCGTCGATCGTCGCCGCGATCTGCGCGATTTTTCCCAGGCGCACGCCGATGTCCGCGCGCACCACGCCTTCCGGCGTCACCACTTTTCCGCCGCGCACGATCAGATCGAGCTGCTCCGGATTCACGTCGGCCTCGAGGTTCTTCTTTTTCGCAAAGCGCTTCGTCATCGTAAATTTTGTTTCGCCAGCCGTTCGATAAAATCCACCACCACGCGCAGCGCCACCGCCAGATCCCTCGGCGCCGCGAATTCGTCCGGATGATGACTCAGCCCCTCGCGACAACGCACGAACAGCATCGCGATCGGTGTCGTCCGCGCCATGACCACCCCATCATGCCCCGCGCCGCTCACGAGGCTCAGCGACTTTCCCTGCACCGCGCGCACGCTCTCCGTCAGCATCGTCGTCAGCTTCGTTGAACACGGCGTCGCCGCCTCCTGCATCGTCAGCTGCCACGCGCAATCGAGCTGCCGCCGCCGCGCGATTCGCTTGGCCTTCGCCACCAACTTCGCCACCGCCGCCCGACACGCCGCGTCCCGCGCATGCCGCACATCCAGCGACACCGTCACCTCGCCCGGAATCACATTCGCCGCGCCCGAGGGAATCGCGACCGTCCCCACCGTCGCGACCAGCGGCCCGCGCTCCGCCGCGAATTTCTCCGCAAACAAAATAAATTCCGCCGCGCCCGTCAGCGCATCGCGCCGCAGCTTCATCGGCGTGGTCCCCGCGTGCCCCGCCTTCCCTTGGAACGTCAGCCGCCCGCGCGTCTGGCTCGCGATCGCCGCCACTGTCCCCACCGCCATCCCCGCCGCCTCGAGCACCGGCCCCTGTTCGATATGAACTTCAAAGTAACCTATTAGGTTACTCCGTCGGTGGGCCGCCTTCGGCCGCGCGCACCTCTTCCCCGCGCGCACCTCGATCGCTTCGCGCAACGTCTTCCCACGCGCGTCGCGCAACCTCAAATCCGACTCCTTCAATTTTCCCGTGAACGCCTTGCTCCCGATATAAGCGCCCGCGAACCGCACCGCCTCCTCCTCGGAAAACCCCAGCACCTCCACGGCGAACGGCAGCTCCACGCCCCGCGCGCGCAATTCCGCCAGCGCCACGATCGGCAGCACCACGCCCAGCGCGCCGTCGAACCGCCCCGCATTCCGCACCGTGTCGAGATGCGATCCGAGCAGCAGCGTCTTTATCGGCTTGGATGTAGGGCGGGGTCTCCCGACCCCGCCGTCCTCGACAGCGGTAGCGCCTCCCGGACCGGTGGAGTCGGGAGACCCCGCCCTGCACGTCGGCGCCTCCAACCGCCCGACCAAATTCCCCGCCTCATCCTCGTGCACCGCGAGCCCCGCCTCGCGCATCCAACTGCCGACAAGCGCATTCGCCCGCGCCATCGCGGGCGATAAAAATGTCCGTGTCAGCCGCCCGTCCTCTTCCGTCACGCGCCCGAGTTCATCGAGCCGCTGCGCGAGCACTTCGGCCAAATCGTTCGCGGTCCCTTTTTGCACGAGTTTCCTCACGCTCGATCAATCACCAGAAGTCTCACGCTCTTCGCCGCGTGATCGCTCCAAAACGTCACGACAAATTCGCCGAGATCCAACACCTCATTCGTCCGCCCATCTTCATCTCTAAACGAATAGTCGCCGCGCATCCCCGGATTCCGGGCGAGCATTTCAAAAGCCGCGAGCAGAATTCGGCGCTCGCACGATCCACCTCCGGCGACCATCTCAACCCAACCGCCGCGCGGTCGAGTGAATAGTCGAACTCCGGCGGCATCAATCTCTCGCCGGCCGCGCCGCAAGCAGCTCCCGCCATCGCCCCGAAGACATTCCTTCGCCCGCCTCACACCGCCCATGCGCTGCCGCCACGCGCACGAAAATCCCCGGCCTCCGCGATCCGGCGCGCCTTCAGAAACGCCTCGATCTCCGACTGCTCGTCGGCACTCAAACGCGCGATCTGCTGTTTGATCTCGAGCACGCTCATGCGAAAAAAATAAACGTCTTGGGTTTCGTGACAGGCCCGGCTCCGCCCCTCAACTCCCACGGTAAGTGCTATACGCCCACGGCGTCACGAGCAGCGGCACGTGATAAGCCGCCGTCGCATCCGCGATCGCGAACCGGATCGGCACCTCGTCGAGAAAAACGCACTCAACTCCTCGCGCCGTGAAATAGCCTTTCACAAAGAAAACCAATTCGTAACCACCCGCTTTCACGCCCTCGCCGCTGAGCAACGGCGCCTCCGTCCGCCCATCCGCATTCGTGGTCACCGTTTTGATCAACTCCGCCGCCGCGCCGCGCCACCAAAGTTCGATCTTCATCCCGACCGCCGGCCGGCCGCTGGTGAGATCGAGGACATGAGTGGTGAGTTTCGCCGGCATGGTTAAGACTGTGGCCCGCTCATCGCGCGAATCGACGCGAATTTATCGAACAACTCGAATATTCGCGCCGATTCGCGTCATTCGCGGGCGGTCAGGTTTTCAAAACGTCCTGCAGCCTCAGCCACGCGATCTTCTCGATCTCCGCGAGCGCGGTTTCTTTTTCTTCCCCCCCGGAGTTCTCCATCCGCGTTCGCATTGCCGCCACGATCGCCTCCCGCGCGTTGAGCCGCGCACAGATGATGAAGGGAAATCCAAATTTATCCCGATACGCCGCGTTCGATTCCTGAAACCGCGCCATATCCTCCTCGCTCATCCGATCCAGTCCCGCGCTCGCCTGCTCGCGCGCCGACTCCGCCGTCAGCGTCCCCACCACCGCCAGCCGCCCCGCCAAATCCGGATGCGCGCAAATCAACACCTTCTTCCTTTCCTCCGACGCACCCCGCATCGTCGCGCATAGCGCTGCGTGCAATTCCGCCGCATCCCGAAACGGCCGCCGCCCCCACGTCTCTTCCGCGACCCACGGCGAATGCTCGAACAAATGCCCGAGCGATGCCGTGAATTCGGCGCGACTGGAGCCATTGAGTTCCCCAAGCGTGGTCATCGCACCGAATTCAAAGCTCCAAGCTCCAAACGCCAAGCTCCAGGGAAACACCAAGTTTCAAACCCCCAATTTGACTCTTGTTCATTGGATCCTCTCTGGAGCTTCGATCTTGGTGCTTGGAGCTTACTTCGCCGTCACGGCAACAATTCATACGCCGGCAGCGACATGAACTCGGCGAAGTCTTCACTCTTCACCATCCGCATGAACAGCTCCGTCGCCTTCGGGAAATGTCCGCCGTCATACACCGCCGCGCCATACTCCTCCCGAATCTTCGCCAGCTCTTCCTCCAGCAGCCTCTCATAAAGCTCGATCGTGATCGCGCGCCCATCGTCGAGCTTCGCGCCGAATTTCAACCACTGCCACAATTGCGACCGCGAGATCTCCGATGTCGCCAAATCCTCCATCAGATTGTGAATCGGCTCCGCCCCCGATCCGCCGAGCCACGCCTCCAGATAGCGGATACCGACATGGATGTTCCACCGCACGCCGCCCTCCGTGATTGGCCCATGCAACGGCGCCAACAAATCCGCCGCCGTGATCTTCACGTCGTGCCGCCGGTGCAATTGATTCGGTCCCTTCATGTGTTCGGCAAACGCCTCGAGCGCCGTCGCCACGAGTCCCGGATGCGCCACCCACGTGCCGTCGAATCCATCCGTCGCCTCGCGCACCTTGTCCGCCCGCACCTTCGCGATCGCCGCCGCGTTCGCCTCCGGGTCGTCGCGGATCGGAATCTGCGCCGCCATGCCGCCCATCGCATACGCGCCGTGCCGGTGACAGACGTTGATCGCGTGCAGGCAATACGCCCGCAGGAACGGCACCGTCATCGTGATCAGCGTGCGATCCGGAAAAAGATACTCCGGCCGATTCCGAAATTTTTTCACGAAGCTGAACATGTAATCCCACCGCCCGCAGTTCAGCCCCGACGCGTGCTCGCGCAGCTCAAATAAAATCTCCTCCGCCTCCATCGCACCCAGGATCGTCTCGATCAGCACCGTCGCGCGCACCGTTCCGCGCGGGATGCCCAGCGCCGCCTGCGCGTGCACGAACACGTCGTTCCACAGCCGCGCCTCGAGATGACTCTCCAGCTTCGGCAAATAAAAATACGGCCCGCTCCCGCACGCGATCAGCGCCTTCGCGTTGTGGAAAAAATAAAGTCCCCAGTCGAAGAGCGACGCCGACATCCGCTTTCCCTCGAGCAGCACGTGCTTCTCCTCCATGTGCCAGCCGCGCGGCCGCGCCACGATCGTCGCGGTTTTCTCCCTCAACGCATACGCTTTCCCCTCCGGCGAAGTGTAGCTGATCGTGCGCGCGACTGCGTCGCGCATGTTGAGCTGCCCCACGACCACGTTCTCCCACGTCGGCGAATTCGCGTCCTCGAAGTCCGCCATCCAGCACTGCGCCCCCGAGTTCAGCGCATTGATCGCCATCTTCCGCTCGACCGGTCCGGTGATCTCCGTGCGCCGATCCACCAAGTCCGCAGGCGGCGGCGGCACCCGCCAGTCGCCGCCGCGGATCGCCGCCGTCTCCGGCAAAAAATCCGGCAGCCTGCCCGCATCGATTTCGCGCTGGCGTTCGACGCGGCGCGTCAACAGCTCGAGCCGCCGCGGCCCAAATTTCCGAAACAGCTCCACGATGAAGCGACACGCTTCCGGCGAAAGAATTTCCGCGTAATGCGGCTTCATCGGTCCGACGATCTCCAGCCCTTCCACGACGATGGACATGGCAGGAGAGAAAGAGCCTGGTCCTCACCACTGTCAGCACGATTCACAAATCCCACCCACCCCGCGCAGCCCCAACCGCGATCATACGTAATACGTATGATTCGCCTCCCCGCGGACTCGCGGGCCCCTTCATACGTAATACGTATGAAATTCCGCGCGCGGCGCGGCGCCTGAACCCAAAGCTCGCCACCCGCCGCTCCCATCGCACACTCCCCGCCGCCTATGAATCGCGAAACCTTCATGCACGAAGCCATCCGCCTCGCCGATGACGGCATGCGCTCCGGCCGCGGCGGTCCTTTCGGTTGCGTCATCGTTCGTCGCGGCGAGATCGTCGCGCGCGGCAACAATCGCGTCACCTCCACCAACGACCCCACCGCCCATGCGGAGGTCACCGCGATCCGCGAAGCCTGCCGCGATCTCGGCACCTTCCAGCTCAACGACTGCGAACTCTACACGAGTTGCGAGCCGTGCCCGATGTGCCTCGCCGCGATTTACTGGGCCCGCATCCCCACCGTTTTCTACGGCAACACGCGCGCCGATGCCGCCGCGATCGGTTTCGACGACGAGTTCATTTACCAACAAATCCCGCTCCCGCCCGCCGAGCGCGCGATCGCCATGCAGCCGCTCCTGCGCGACGCCGCGCACTCCACCTTCCAGGCCTGGTCCGCGAAAGCCGACAAAGTCCGTTACTGACGCTTCGTAGCCGATGGAGGAGCCTGCTCGCAGGCGATGTTGGACCTTCGCGCGCCGGGATCGCCTGCAAGCAGGCTCCCGCATCCGATCGGCCATGCGGCTACACTCTTTCTCAAACCGTTTCAGTCGCTCCAGTCGGTGGAGCCCGACGTCCTCGTCGGGCTGAGCGGGGTGCGTTCGTCGAGCAACCCGATGAGGACTCTTTGGACCGGAGACAAGGGTAACAGGTGTTCGAGGACGTCGGGTTCCACCTTCTCCTGCAACCGCAACCCGCCACGGGCCCCTCGTCTATCCTGCGGCGCTGAAGCTCGTCTCGCCGCCGCCGAGAATCCCCGCGCGGCCATAGATCGGCGCGATCCGAGCGACGCGTCCGGTGCTTTCCTGCACCGCCTGCAATTCCGCCCGCGCGGTCGCGAGCTGGCTTTCGATCAAATCGATGTTGCCCTGGCGCCGCGACAGCAGCGAGGCGATGCGTGCCCGTGCTGCGGCATCGGCGACTTCCGCGCCGAGCGTGGCCAGCGCCGTCACGACCGGATCGGCGCGGCGCTGGATATCGGCCACGGCTTCAAAATCGCCGGCCGCGACCGTCGCGGCCTCCTGCGTCACGAGATCGTCGAGCGCCGCCACGAGCCGCTGAAATTTTTTGCCGGGTGCTTCCATCGGCCAGGGCTTTACGCGACGCCGCGCAGCGATTCGACGGGCTCTTCCTGCTTGGTGAGCATCTCGGCCCACGCGTCGCGCAACTGGCGGACGAGTTCCTCCACCTCGATGACCGGCGCGACTTGTTTCTTCAAGTTCGCCTCGAACAGCCGGCGGTTGTGATAATCGTAAAGTCGATACAACGTCTTCGCGAATTCGCCGCCCGCCTCGAGGTTCAGGCCGTTTTGCAGCTCGGCGAGGATCGCCTGGGCTTTTTGGAGCTGGTGATTGATCACCTCGATGCGGCGGACGTCGTCGTCGGGACGTTCGAAGCCTTCGCGGGCGAGGTTCATCGCTTTCAATGCTCCATCGTAGAGCATGAGCACGAGCTGGCCGGGACTGGCGGTGAGCACCGCGTTGGCGCGGTAGGTCTTGACGTAGCCGTTGGCTAGCATGGGCCCGCTCAGGATTCGTCTTCGCTGAGATCGGGCGAACTGAGGATCATCGCGCCGACCTGTTTGAGAATCGCCGGGGAGGGATAATTCGGATCGCGCACGAGGGCGCGGGCGCGTTCGACCACTTCGGGCCGGACTTCCGGCTGGCGGGACAATTCGCCGCGGAGGAAGTTGGCGCTTTCAGTCGAGAGCTGGTCGGGCCGCGGAGTGAGCGGCCGCACGACGGCCTGGCCGGGCACGGTGATCGGCTCGGCGGGGACAGCCCTGTTGGTGGAAGTCGTAGAGTTGATCATGGGTTTCGTGAAACGAAACGGTCAGCCTCTGAGGTCAGTTACAGGGAACGCCGTTGATGGAATGCTACCGTTATCGGTCGCGACGGAAAATACTTTAGCGTGGGTTCGCAACTTGCGCAGCGGCGGGCGCCGGGGCGGCCCGGTAGACGGGCGGCAGCGTGGCGAACATCTCGGCGGCGACGTAGCTCGCGAAGCGCGCGGGCGACTCCAGCACGGCCTGCGTCGAATCGCCGGGCAGGCCGCGGCGGTCGGAGTCGAGGAAATGATGGCGGGCCGAGTTCGAGACGGCCGGATCGGCGATCGAAAAAAGATTGTCGAACGTCCACACCAGCCGCACGCCATCGAGCGTCGCCAGCTTCGCGCGAACGCCGAGCGCGATCGGGCGGTAGGGTTTGTAGACGGTCACATCGATGAAGAGCACGCCGTCCGCGGCATAGTGCTGGCGCAGAACCTCGACGAAATCCGCCGGCAGCGCCGCCGTGGAGGATAACTCCTCGGTATGAAACATCCGCGCACAGTCCTCGCGCGTAAGGCGGACGATTTCGAAGCGATTTTGTTTCTGGAGTTCGGCCAGGAAAACGGGATCGAGCGCCGCGGTGCTGTCCACGGAGGCCGCCGTGCCGCCGGCGAGCGGGAGAAAAACGACGCGGCGAAAATTCGCGGGCAGCTGCGGCTCGCCGGCGTGATTTGTCGGCGTGAAATAAGGGCCGGTGCGCGCCGGGTCGTCGATCGACGGCGTCATGCATCCGGCGAGCGCCAGAGCGGCGAGGGCCAGGAGGGCGGGTTTCAGCCCGCCGCTCGGTCGAAGGCGGGCTGAAGGCCGCCCTACGTTTGAAGTTTTCGCGCGCAGGCTCATCGCTAGGAACTGGAACTCGATTTGATGAATTGATTCAAGGTCGTCTGCTGCTGCGAAGCGTTCGATTGGGCGGTCTGCATCGCGAGGAAGGCGGTCGTCAGGCGTTCGCGCTCGTCCGTCAGGCGGCTGTTCAACGTCGCGATCTGCGCCTCGATGTCCGTGTTCGAGCGGTTCAGCGTGTCCATCTGCAACTGGAGCCCGCCGTTCTGCGTATCGAGTTTGTTGTCGAGATAGGTGGAGAATTTCGACGCGAAGCCGGTGTCCGCGGCGTTGAAATAGGCGGCGACGTCGTCGCCGCTGCCGGTCAGCGCGGCGGTGAGCTTGGCGCTGTCCTTGATGGAGAGCGTCGAGTCGGTGGAGTTGAAATCCAATCCGAGCGCATCGAGCCGGCTGATGGAGCCGACGGCGCCCGTCACCTGGCTGAAGGCCATCGAGCGCATCTCGGAGGCCCAGCCCTGCACCTCGTGGTTATCCGCGAGCAGCGCGGCGGTGACTTTGCCGTCGGGGGTCTTCGTGATCTTCGTCTGGCTGTCGATGTAGCTTTGGACGGCGTTGAACTTCGTAATGAAACTTTGGATCGCCGTCTGCATGCTGCCGGTGTCGGCGGCGACGTTGATCGTCTGCGTGGTCGCGGTGTTGACGGTCACGCTGAGGCCGGCGACGCCGAGCGCGTTTTCGTCGAGGGTGTTGCTCGCACTGGAGATCGTGCCGCCACCGTTGATGGAGAATTCCGCATTGTTGCCGCGCGCGAGCGTCGCGCCGGCGCCCGTCGTCAGGCCGAGCACGGACGCGAGCGTGCCGGTGTCCTCATCGGCGACGCCGACGCCGGTGTCGCCGGTGGCCTTGTTCGTGAGCACAACGCGATTGTTCGCGGTATCGTAGCTCGCGGTGACCCCGGCGGTCGAAGCGGTGATGCGCGCCAGGATCGTCGAGAGGGAATCGCTGGCGGTGTCGTAGGCGATCGAGACCCCGTTGACGCTGAGCGAACCCGTGGCCGGTCCGAGCGTGCCGCCGAGCCGGCCGCTCGCGAGCGGCACCTTCGTGTCCACCGCGCCGAGCGAGGAGGCGCTCGTCACGGTGCCGGTGCCGCTGTTGGCCAGGCGCATCGCGGAGAGGAAATTGCTGCTGTCGTTCGCCGCGCCGAGGACGATTTCGGAGGCGCTGGAGAGCGTGATCTTGTCGGTCGCACCATCGTAGCTCGCAGTCACGCTGCTGTCGGCCGTGTGGATTTTATCGAACACGTCGGCGAGCGAATCGGTGAGCAGGATGTTCACCGGCTTGCCGTTGACGGTGAATTTCCCGGCGGTGATGGCGGTGGCCGTGGGGAGATTCGCGAGGGTGAGGCCGTCGATCCCGTCGGGATTCGTGTCGGGATCGTAGTCGGTGGCGGCCGCGTTGAGGGGCGCGGCGATCGCGCTTTTGCCGTTGAGGCGCGCATTGGTGGCGAGTTTCGTGACCGCGATCGTGTAGTTGCCGGCGTCGGCGGAATTGGCGGCGGAGGCGGACCAGCCGGAGCCGCTCGTGCTCGAACTGGCCGTGCGCTTGTTAAAGAGACCATCCGCTTTCAGCGCCTCGGAGGCGGTGTTCAGGTCGGAGAGCTTGGTCTGCAGCGAGGAAAACGCCGCGAGCTTGTCGATGTTGTCCGACTCTTCCGTCTGCAGGCGCGCAACGGGCGCCGAGTCGATGTTGATGAGCTGATCGACGATGGATTTCCAATCGAAGGAATTTGAAATCAGTCCTGAAACGGAAATGCCGGCCATGGTGAGTTAAAGAATGAAGCAACAGGCGGTATCGGCACGTTTCGGCAGAAACTTGAGGAGAAATCGGACCGGCGAAATTTCGCAGAAATCTCCTAAATAAAACTTGACCGGTCCCGATATCAGCACCCGCCAAGACAAACGTCGAAGCCGGCAAGACCCGAAGCCGATCCCCACGGGTCCGACTGCACCACGGACGGTGCGCTTAGAATCAAGGAAGATTACCATGTCTGTTGTTATCAACACCAACTACTCGGCGACCGTTGCCTCCGACAACCTCGCCTCGTCGAACGCTATGCTGCAGAAGAGCCTCAACCGGCTTTCCAGCGGTTCGAAAATCGTCAGCCCCTCCGATGACGCGGGTGGCTTGGCTGTGTCCATGAAGTTATCCGCCGCCGCTCGCCGCCAGGGCGCCGTCGCCTCGAACATCGGCAACGCGGTCTCCCTGCTCCAGTCGCAAGACGGCGCGCTGAAGGTCACCGCCAAGGTGCTCGAGCGCATCAGCGAACTCAAGGTGCTGTCGAACGACGTCACCAAGAGCTCGAGCGACAAGGCCAACTACGACTCCGAGTTCCTCGCCCTCGCCGCCCAGCTGCGCTCCAACGCGCAGGAAGCGTTCAACGGCGTGGCGCTGTTCGGCTCGTCGGATGTCGGCAGCGTCGGTGTCACCGAGGACGGCGGCACCACGGTCACCATCGCCGCGCGCGATCTGACCAATTCGACCAGCGGCGTCGGCGTGGTCTCCTCGACCGGTGTTGCCGGTCTCGCCGACATCACGCTCGACGACATCTCGACGGCGATCGAGCACGTCGCGACGATGCGCGCCACCAACGGTTCCGAGCAAAGCCGGTTCAACTTCGCGAGCGAGCTCGTGACGGTGAACAAGGCCAACCTCGAGGCCGCCACGAGTCGAATTACCGACGTGGATGTGGCTGCGGAATCGACGCAACTCGCCCGCTGGAACGTCCTGGTCTCTGCCGGCACTTCGATGCTCGCGCAGGCGAACCAGAGTTCGCAGACGGCGCTCAAGCTCCTCCAGTAAAACTGGCAGGGGCCCTCTCCGCCTCTCTCCCCACCGCCCGGCCGGCGTAGTGACCCGGCCGATGCGTTCCCAGGCTTCCTTGCGGTTGTCTATGTCTGGGGGAAAGAGGGTGTTTTTTGAAAGTCCATCAGCTTTTCGCGCCGCTATGGTTGGCGGCGTGAAACCCCTTTGAGGCTCTGCCTCAAACAGCGCGGTCGACGCTGTCTCCTTCGGCCCGTGGCGACGACGGATAGTCGCATGTTAGTTCAAGGAAAGAAATACCATGTCAGTCGTGATTAATACCAACTCAGCGGCGACGCTTGCGGCCAGCAACCTCGCTGCTTCGAACACGAACCTGCAGAAGAGCCTCAACCGGCTCTCGAGCGGTTCGAAGATCGTCAACCCCTCCGATGATGCGGGTGGCTTGGCGGTTTCCATGAAGTTGTCCGCGGCGGCCCGCCGTCAAGGCGCCGTCGAGTCCAACATCGGGAACGCCGTCTCGCTCCTCCAAACCCAGGATGGCGCCCTCAAAATCGCCGCCAAGGTGCTGGACCGTATCTCCGAACTCAAGGTCCTCCACGGGGACGTGACCAAGAGTTCGAGCGACAAAGCCAACTATGATTCGGAGTTTACCGCTCTGAGCCAGCAGTTGCGCGACACCGCTTCGGAAGCCTTCAACGGCGTGGCCATGTTCGGCTCGGGCGCTATCGGCAGCGTGGCGGTCACCGAAGACGGTGGCACCACGGTCTCGATCGCTGCTCGTGACCTGACGAGTTCCTCGTCCGGCGTCGGCGTCGTCAGTTCCACGGGCGTTAGCTCGCTCGCGGATATCGACCTCTCCGATATCACGGATGCGATCAAGAACGTCGCCACCATGCGTGCGACGAACGGTTCGGAGCAAAGCCGCTTCGGCTTCGCCAGCGAACTGGTCACCGTCAACAAAGCCAACCTGGAAGCAGCGACCAGCCGTATCACCGATGTGGATGTCGCATCAGAATCGACCCAGCTCGCCCGCTGGAACGTTCTGGTGTCGGCCGGCACCTCGATGCTCGCGCAGGCCAACCAGAGCGCCCAGACCGCGCTCCGCCTCCTCCAGTAAGTAAACTCCGCTCAGGGATTGCCCTGATTCGCCCATTCCCGGCCGCCGTTCGCGCGGCGGCCGGGCTAAGCGACCAGCAGCAATCCCTGCGGAGGCCCCGGCAAAGGGCCGATCGCAAGATCGGTTACGCGCGCCAGCGATCGTCTTCGCGGTCGATTGCTTTTGCCAACAAGGCCCCGGCTCAAACCCCGGGGCCTTCGCGCGTACGGACGTCGCCAGCCGATGTGATCCGAGCCATCGTGAAAACTGAAAATCGGTCATCGAAAATCCTGAATTTCAGGCCGCATTCGCCTCCTCCGCATTGCGGCTCATTTTCAAGATTTTCGATTCCCGCTGCCCGATTTCAAGATTCCCCCTCGTCGCTCGCCATCCGGTCCACGGCTCCTCAATTTCTCCGCTCATGCCCGCCGCCCCCTCCGCGCTCTTCGCCGCCGCCGTCGCTCACCACCGCGCCGGCCGCCTCGCGGAGGCCGCCGCCGGCTACCAGAAAATCCTCGCCGCCGATCCGCGCCACCTCGACGCGCTCTACCATCTCGCGCTCCTCCTGCTCGCCGTCGACCAGCCCGCCGACGCCGAACCGCTGCTCGCCCACGCCCTCGCGCTCCGCCCGCGCGTCGCGCCGCTGCATCTCCAGCACGGACTCGCCCTCCGCGCCCTGCGTCGTCCCGACGAGGCGCTCGCCGCCTTCCGGCGCGCCTCGTCGCTCGATCCCAAACACGCCGAGGCCCGCCACCAGGCCGGCAACCTGCTCAAATCTCTCCGCCTCTACCGCGAAGCGCTCATCGAACTCCGCGCCGCCGCCCAACTCGCGCCCGACCAGGCCGCAATCTGGCTCAATCTCGGCGTCGCCGCGCTCGAGTCCGACGCCCGCGACGAAGCCCTCGCCGCCTTCCAACGCGCCGCCGCGCTCGAACCCCAGCGCGCGGAAACCCACAACATCCTCGGCCACACGCTCGCCGCCGCCGGTCGCGGCGCCGAAGCGCGCGCCGCGTTCGCCGAGGCGCTGCGCCTCCGCCCCGACTACGCCGCCGCTCACAACAACCTCGGCCGCCTCGCGAAAGCCGAAGGACTGCTCGACGAAGCCGTCGCGCACTACCGCGCCGCGATCGCCGCGCAACCCTCGGCCGAGTCCGCCGAAACCCACAGCAATCTCCTCTTCGCGCTCAACTACCTCGCCGACCTCCCGCCCGCCGATGTCTTCGCCGAGCACCGCCGCTGGCACGCGCTTCACGCGGCATCCATCCCGCTGCTTCCGCAGCGGGCTACGAACGACATCGTAGCCCTGCGCGGGAGCGCAGGGACTTCACGCCTCCCTCCATCCGACCCGCCAGCCTCGATTGCCCCGCCGCCCCCCGTCCTGCCCCGCCGCCTCCGCCTCGGCTACCTCTCGCCCGATTTCAATCACCACGCCGTCGCCTATTTCATCGAGCCCATCCTCGCCGCGCACGATCGCACGCGTTTCGAAATCTTCTGCTACGCCAACGTCCGCACGCCCGACGCCTTCACCGCGCGCCTTCAGTCGCTCGCTGAACACTGGCGCGACATCGCCTCGCTCGACGACGACGACGCCGCCGCGCTCATCCGCGCCGACCAGCTCGACCTGCTCATCGATCTTGCCGGCCACACCGCGCACAATCGCCTCCTCGTCCTCGCCCGCCGCCCCGCGCCCGTCCAGGCCACGTGGATCGGTTATCCGAATACAACCGGCCTCGACACCATCGACTACCGCATCACCGACGCCATCAGCGATCCCGTCGGCACCACTGAAGCCTTTCACTCCGAAAAACTCGTCCGACTGCCCACCACATTTTCCTGCTACCGCCCGGACGAGCGTGCGCCCGCCGTCAACGCCCTCCCCGCCACCGCGCCCGGCGCCGTCACCTTCGGCTGCTTCAACAATTTCGCCAAACTCACGCCCGCCGTGCTCGCGCTCTGGGCCGATCTGCTTCGCCAGCTTCCGCACGCGCGCCTCCTCCTTAAATCTCGCGGCCTCGGCGACCCCGCCGTCATCGCCCGCCTCCGCACCACCTTCGCGAATCACGGCATCGCCGCCGATCGCCTCACGCTCGACGGCCGCGAACTCTCCGTCGCCGACCACCTCGCGCTCTACCACGGCGTCGACGTCGCGCTCGACCCGTTTCCCTACAACGGCACCACGACCACCTGCGAAGCGCTCTGGATGGGCGTGCCCGTGATCACGCTCGCCGGCTGCGTCCACGCCGCGCGCGTCGGCGCGAGCCTGCTCACGCACACCGGCCTCGCTGAATGGATCGCCGCGACACCCGACGACTACACGCGCCTCGCACTCGCCGCCGCGCAGGATCTTCCCCGCCTCGCCGCGCTGCGCGCCTCGCTCCGCGAGCGCCTCCGCACCAGCCCGCTCTGCGACGCCGCCACCTTCACGCGCGGCTTCGAAGCCGCTTGCCTTGCGATGGCCGAAAAACCCGCGTGAACCGGTAGGGACGCCTCTCCGAGGCGTCCGCTCTCGCCGCATTCGCAAGATGCGCGGCCCACTAAGGATAACGCCCCCTACCCGTCCGCGCGCCTCGAATTCACCGCGGCGCCCAAGCCGCGATCGCGTCCGCCACGACCGCGCCCACCGTCTCGCGCCGGTTGAAGTAATCGTAGATCTTCCGCCTCTCGTCGGTCGCCATCGCCAGCGCCCGCTCACACTGCGCCGCGAGCGCCTCGAGGTCGCCATGGGGGTAACGCAAAATCAAACCCTCGCGGTGCAGCGCCTCCAGCCGCCCGCCGGTTTTCGAATCCTCGCTCACCGGCACGAGCCCCAAGCAGCCCGACCAAAACGGCCGATCCGTGTGCGTTTTCGCCATCGCCGGCGTCGTGAACTTCCGCCCTTCCGGACAAAGCCCGACCTTGAACCGCCTCAAGGCATCGCGCTCCGCCACGGCGACCGAGTGATCGACCGACGGCACGAACCGATCGCCAAACCGCTTTCTCAGAAAATCGATCTGCCGCTGCCGATGCGGCGTCAGCCCGAGTTCTGAGCCGAGAAATAATATCCTCTCTTCCGGCGATTCGTTGAACGGCACCGCGAACGGCACCACGTTCGCCACCCAGCTCCGATGGATCGCGCGGCAACCCGGTTTCAACTTCGCACGCTGCTTCGCGTCGAGCGGCGCCTCATCGTGAATCAGCACGTCGAGCGACGGCGCAATGTCGCCGAAGCCCGGCATCAACCGGCTCGCCTCGTCGAAGGCGTAGAACAAATGTTTCACCCCCACCTTCGCGAGCAGCGCGAAAACTTTTCCCGCATTCGCCCCGAGCGACTGCGGCTGGTGGCCCATGGTGATCAACCAGCGCTCCTCGTCCGGCTCGCGCGGCGCCTGGCCGAAGGCGAGCACGCCCAGTGGTCCGCATACCCACGCCGGCAAAAACTCGAGCCGCTCATGCTCCATCGCTGCGAAGCACCGCGCGTTCTCCCCATACCAGTCACAGTCGAGTCGCGCCTTGCGCAGCAACTTCGCATCGGTCGCATCGGAGACGAGCGGACGGAGATCGAGGCCGGGCAGGCGTGCGAGATAATCCGCCACCGGCTCCAGCGTCCCGGTCCACGTGTTAAAGTAACAAATACGGACCCGCCGCCGCGGGCCGTCGGAAATTTCACCCGTCATTTGCCACCTTCATCTTTGCCACGGCCGCCAGCGTCAACGATTCAAGCCGCATCCGCCTGTCGGCTCCTCGCGCTCCCGCCTTGCCGGCGCTGCGCCGAGCGCCCTTGCTGGTAACATGTCCACCGTCCTCGTCACCGGTGCCGCCGGCTTCATCGGCAGTCATACGTGCGATCAACTGCTCGCCGCCGGTCACACCGTCGTCGGCGTGGATAATTTCCGCACCGGACGCCGTGCCAACCTCGCGGCCGCGGCGACCCAGCCGAATTTCCGGCTCGTCGAAGCCGATGTTTGCGCACCGGGCGCGCTCGATCGCATCGCGGCGGAAATCCGGCCCGCCGCGATCATTCACCTCGCGGCGCTCGTGAGCGTCCAGGAGAGCATCGCCCAGCCCGAACTCAATTTTGAACTCAATCTCCGGGCCACCCATCTCGTCGCCGAAGCCGCCCGGGCCCATCGCATCGCCCGGATCGTCTTCGCCTCGTCCGCGGCCGTTTATGGCGACGCGCAGGAGCTCCCTCTCCACGAGCAAACTGCGCCCCGGCCGATCAGCCCCTACGGCGCGGCGAAGGCCGCTTCGGAGGCGCTGCTGCTCGGGCACGCCGCCTCCTTCGGCTTCACCGCTCGCGCCCATCGTTATTTCAACGTTTACGGGCCGCGCCAGGATCCGAGTTCGCCCTACTCCGGCGTGATTTCGATTTTCTGCGATCGCTTCAGGAGCGGTGTAGCTCCGCAAATCTTCGGTGATGGGGAGCAAACGCGGGATTTTATTTTTGTCGGCGACGTGGCGCGCGCGAACGTCCTGGCGGCGACCGCGCCCGATCTCACGAGCGGCGTGGCCAACATCTGCACGGGTCGCGCCACGACGTTGAACCATCTGGCCGAAGTCCTCCGCCGCCAATTCGCCGGCGCGCCCGCCCCCGTGCATGCCGCGGCGAAACCTGCCGACATCCGGCACTCGCTCGGTTCGCCTGAGGCCGCGAAACGCGAACTCAGCTTCACCGCCGCGGTTTCGCTCGAGGAAGGGCTCGCGAGGTTGACGCAGCACGGCTGATCAAGCGGAGAGCAACTGGAGTTCGGAGTTGGGCGCAAACGAGCGCCGCGGCGAATTACTTTTCGGCAGCACCAGCGATTCCAACAGCCCGCCCAAATCCGCCGCGTAGGCAGCCGGGTTGAGGAATTTAGGACGCGCCGCGATCCCCGCTCGAATCCGCTCGCTGAGCTGCCGACGATAATCGGCGTCGGTCGCGAGGCGCACGGAAAGCGCGATGTAAGCAGCCTCGTCTTGCGTGATCAGTTCGGGCACGCCGAGCGCGCGGAGCAGCGCGGCGGCCATGCGGGAGCGGTGGGTATTGCCCTCCCACACCATCACGGGAATCCCGAGTTCGAGCGGATCGATGACCGAAATGCTTCCGGAGAACGGAAACGTATCGAGGTAAACATCCGCGATCGCCTCCAAGGCTTTCACATCGGCGCGCGACGGCAGCGAGTCGGCGAGCACGAGCCGGTCGGTCCCGACCCCATGTCGGGCGCAAGCTTCCGTCAGCGTCTCTTTAAACTGCTTCACCGGAAACGCGCTCGACCAATTGGGATTGAAGGGCAGCAGCAGCAGACGCGACCGCGGCACGGCCCGCAGAATCTTCGCCCAGGTCTCCTGCATTTCCGGCAGAATCTTGAAACACGCCCCGGCGTTCACGAACACCACGTCGTCGGGCGCGAGCCCCAACCGAGCGCGATCGAAGGTCGACGAGGCTTTCGCCTCGACCGTGTAATCGAAACATCCAGGCGCGCCCTCGCAGAAATAAAGTTTCTCGGAGAAATGTTCCTGCAGCCCGGCGACATCGTTCAGCGTCCCGGTAAGATAGCCGTCGACGTGCCGCATGCCGGTGCTGACGGGCGAGCAGAAATTCACGAGTTGCAGCCGGGCAAGCCGGTGGAGCGCCAGGAGCGAAACCGGGTTGGTGACTGCGGTTACATTTGTGCCGATAATGATCACGTCGAGCGCCGCGGCCCGGATGGCCTTGACCTGCTCATGCAGATTTTGCGGCAACACTGTGAACGAATCCGCGAACGAGCGTGCGTGCGCCTCGATCGGATCGCTGCGAGTCGCGAGCACGAAGAGACAAATCTCGAAGCGACTGCGATCGAGCTGAAGGGTCGGCAGCGCGACGTGCGTTTCCGTCTGGGCGCTGAAATGCGCATTGAGAAATCCAACTTTGATTTTCGCGCGGCGCGCCGGACGCCTCCCCCATTTCGCATCGATCGCCGCACCGTTTTTGGCCAGCACGAATTCCATGATCGCCGCGCGCTTCTCCGCCAGCTCGCGCGTGTTGCGATTGCTGAAGTAGAGCGGGATGTAGCTCACCTTCGTCGCGAAAAAGAGTGCGATGCTCAACGTGAGCTTCTCGCCCGATGCCCTGCGGATGCGCTCATGAATCGTGCGCGCCCAGCCCAGCAGGTGATCGTGATACTGCTCCGCCTCGCCGGTCAGCACGAACACCGGAGGCGCGTAGAGCACGTGCGCGAGATAGTCCTCGAAGAACCACGCCGGGATTTTCTCCGGCACAATCAGCCTCAGCCCGCGATGGCCCGGCGCACAGAGCATGCGCGCGAGCAGCAGCCGGCAATCGAAACGGGGCGTGTCCGGTGCAGCGGCGATCTCCTCATCGAGCACCGCGAGTTGGGCGGTGGTTTCCTCCGTGGGCGGCTCGCTGGGCAGGCCGCTCTTGATCAAGGCCCGGAACACCTGGCCGAAAGTTCCTTTGAACAACGCCTCGAGCTGATCGCACGGCGCGGTCACGAGGAAATTCATCAGACCCTGCCGCAGGGAATTCAACTGCGCCGCAATCTCAGCGTCCGCCGGTTTCTCGCTGTAGGCCGTGCAAAGCTGTTCGATCGTCCGCACCTCTTCCGCGCCGAAGAATTCTTCAGGTTTCGTTGCGGCAGCTTGGCTCGAGAGCGCTTCCGCCATGACGCCGAGCGTCGCCCGCGTCATGCCGGCTCCGCTGAACAAAGCCCGCGCGCGCGCTTTCGCCCCCGCACCGAGCGACTGACGGCGATGCGTGGAATCCGCCAAACTCACCAGCGATTCCATGAGGGTCGCGATGGTTTTTTGAACATCGACGTTGGGATCCGGCAGGAGAATCCCTGTTTCGCCGAGTTCCTCGGGAATACCTCCGACCGCGCTGGCCATGACCGGCAAGCCGCGGGCCATCGCTTCGAGGACGCAGAGCGGCATGGCTTCGTAAAGCGTGGTCAGCACGAAAACGTCGGCCGCGCCCATCAGATCGCGCACGTCCCAACGATAGCCGAGGAGGTGGACGCGATCATGGAGTTTGAGCGCTTTCACCTTCTCCTCCAGTGAAGCGCGCAAATCGCCGTCGCCCGCCCACGCGAAATGCAGCGCGCCGAGCCGGCCGCTATCGCGCAAGCGGCGGATCGCCTCGAGCTGAATCCGGTGGCACTTGCCGGCGTCGAGTCGTGCCGCCGTGAAACACAGGACCGCATCGGGCGGGAGTTTCATTTCCGCCCGCAGCTTCTCGCGCACGGCGGGTTCGACCGCGGCGAAATAGTTTTCCGCGCAACCGTTGTAGATCACCTGGCCCTTGTCAGAGGCCAGGCCGAAATAGTCGCGGAGGACGCCGAGGCTGCTCTTCGACACGCCAATGACGGCCTGCGCTTGCGCGAGTTGGACCTTCACCGTCGGGAGAAACTGCGCGAAGCGCTCGGCGAGATACTTCGCCTCCGAGTGACAGATGACCGCGAAAGGCAGGTGCGAGTCGATCGCGACTTTTTTAGCCGCGACGTGGGACAGCGCGCAGCAATCGCTGAAATACACGAGATCAGGCTGCGTCTCCGCGAAAATTCTTCGGGCATCGTCCTCATCTACGAAGGAACGCCCAAACTCCACGACCGGATTGTAGGCGGTCCAGCAATGCTGGATACCCCTTGCCGCCTGCTCGGCCGTCAGCTTGCCGTCGCCTTTCGGCTGCGCGCAGAACGCCACCGCGCCGGTCTCGATCAGCGCGAGCAACAACGAATGGTTGTAGTGCGCCGCGCCGCCCTGGCCGGGGTCGTCGGTATAGATGAGGACGCGTTTGCCGCGCAACCCGTCGGGCCGCGCCTCCTGGGTCTCGACGACCGAATCGCCGTCGGTGCCGTTGCCCATGATTTTGCCCACTGTGCCGTGCTTGGTACCGCCGATCTTGGCGGCCCATTCCTTCTCCTGCTGGCTATACAGCTCGGGATGGTGAAGAACGATCTGCGAACGGAGTTCGTGCTCCAACGATTTCGCCGCCGTCAACATGCTGCCAGTCCTCCGGCGGTAGTGAAACAGCAGCTCCGGCACCCGTTTTCCCATCAATCCATTTTCGCCGGCCGTGATCCAGAAATCCCAGTCCTCGTAGCCCGGCACGTCCGTTTTGTAGCCGCCGTTTTTCGTCCAGACCTCTTTGCGGTAGAGCGAGCAATACGCCAGGAAGTTGGCGTGCTTGAGCATGGCGAAATCATACTCGATCACCCGCACCTGCTGGCGCTCCGCCGAGAAGTGCAACTGGTCGACGTACGCGATGGCGAGTTGCGGATGCCGTTCAAGTAGCCGCACCGTTTTTTCCAGCATCTGTGGATGGAGGCGATCGTCGGAATCGAGTGGCAGGATGAATCGTCCCACGGCGATCGCGATGCCGGCATTGCGCGCGCTCGCCAGACCGCCGTTCGCTTTTTCCAACAGGCGGATCCGCCGCTCGGGATGCCGCTCGATCAGATCCTGCGTGACTTGGCTCGTGTTGTCCGGACTGCCATCGTTCACCACGATCAACTCCCAATCGGCCAAGGTCTGCGCCACCACACTTTCGACCGCTTCCTGCAGAAAGTGCGCCTGCTTGAAACAAGGCATGATGATCGAGACGAGAGGCGCCGCAGCGGGAGATTTCAGCGCCGGCCCAGGGCGACGGCTCCAGCGAATCCATTCCTTCGGAAAAAGATCCGAGGTATCCGTCGACGGTTCCAAGAACCACGGATCGGGAAAAATCACCCGCTTCTGCGGGTGCTCGCCGAGATAGGCGGCCCACCAGCTGAACGAGCTGTTGGCGATGACGAAGTGCCGGCACTGCCGCATCAGGAAGAGATCATTCGTCGGCGAGTCCACGTCGCCGGTCCGGCTGACAATCGTCTGCGCGCGGCCCCGCGTCAGGTCTTGCGATTCACACCACCGCGGATCGTCGGAGAAGATAAAAAAGCGGGCCCCCGGAGATTTTTTCGCGATCACATCGCAGGCCGCGCGATAATATTCCGCCGGACAGCTGCCGTGCACCGCTGCCGCCTGGGCGTTGTGCACCATGTCGCCACGTCGCACGTGGAGACACACCGATTCGGTTGCCGCGATTTCCGCCGCCACAGCGCTTGCCTCCGCGCTTAGCTTCGGCGCCAGTGCGAAATTCTTCCGGATCTCGGCGTCGACTTCCGCAAAATAGCGAGGGCTCTGCCAGTAGCCTTTCAGATGGACGCCACCGCCCAGCTCGGCGAAGGCCGGCTCGTGATGAAAGTGCTTTTCCGCGACGGGTTTCAGTCCCGGCGGCATCGCGTCGGCCGACGTCAGAAGTTCACAGCCGGCATGCAGGGGAAAAATATCCAGCGCGTAGCTTCGCGGAGTGATATTCGCGCGCGGCGTGCGGTCTTGCAAAAAGGTCAGATCGAGTTGGAGCGGCCCGCCGTTCTTCCGCGCGAGCGCGAGGCCGGCGGCGTATTGAAACATCTGATTTCCCAAGCCGCCCATCAGCCTCACGACGACCGGCGCCATCGGCGTCGCTACGGGCGGGACCGCCCGCAGTGCGCCCGCGATCGGGAGCGTTTCCAAAACTCGCACCGTGGAGCTTCCCTGATGCTTGAGAATTGCCGCGCGATGCACGCCATCGAGCAGCAGATAATGCTCGCCCTGCCGCAGCACCACGAGCAGTCCCGGTTTGCCGTTCCGGCCCGACCGGCCGTAGTCGAATGTTTTGATCAGGCAGTCGAAGGCGCCGGCCGTATGGTCGTCGTTCAGCTCCTTGCCGGCGTGGCGCGCATAGTAATCCTGATACGGCGCGCGCTCACCCGCGACAAAACGGTAGTGCGGCGTCTGCTCGATCGGCACCACGCCCCGGCCGAGAATTCGCGCCCGCACTCGGTCGAGCGGAATCTCCACCTCGCGATAGCCCGCCGTGCCGAGGTGATAAGGGAGATCGTAGTCGCTGTGCGGCTGCCGGAGATAGGCCTCCAACGCCGGAAGCCCGAGCACCTTCAGCGTGTGGACGACCTGGCTGTCGTAATCGGTCGCGTGGATGACGTGGTCTTCGCTGCGCTTGCCGCCGACCCGCGGGTTCCACGCGTTGCGCACCTCTTCCTTCACGTCCTTGATGAGCGCGCACTGGATGTGGCGGAAGGCGCCTTCGCCGTAGATTTTTTCCTGCGTGTTGTGGTTGCGCACCAGGATGAAAATCACCTCGGGCGGCGTCGTCAGCAGGTAGCGCGTCTTCACGCGCAGGTGCTCGAAGGGCACCGTGTCGCAAGCATACAGATCCTGCACGAACTTCGTCATGTCTCCTGTCGGACGACGATGAATGGCGATGATTTCCAACACCGACCGCGCACGGATGCGGCCGAGGATGTCCTCCCATTGCGGCATGCCGTGTCCCCAGATGAGGAAGCAATCCATGCGCGCCCGCCGCGCCACGAGTTTTTCCCGCGCCACGTAAACCGAAACACCGCCGGCCTCGTGCACCGGCAGATATTGATGCTCGCGGAAATACGCCGTCGAATACGCCTCCGTCTTCGCGTTCGTCCGGTCCACGACGACCACCTGCGGGCGCCAGTGACTCAATTCCGAGGTGGCGAGCAGATCGCAGGCTTCGCCGCCGAGCGTGACCGTCAGCACTTCATATCCCGGCTCAACCTGCCGCGCGCGTAATGCCTGCCGCAGCGCGGTCGAGTTTTCTTCCGATGCCGCGAGTGCATCGAGGTCGATACGCAGCCCCTTCCATTGGACATCCGCGAGCGCCTGGGTGAGGCCGTCTGCCACGCTGACTCCCGGACCGCACGCGATGAACGTGCCGTTGGCTCGCCGGCTGAACAACGTCTCGTAGAGCGCGCCGATCTCGGGCAGCGGGCAACCAGCCGGCGCGCGATAATACTCGCTCGTCGCACCGCTCTTCGGCGCGAATCGCGGAGCGGCACATTCGGCCTTCACCTGCAGTGCTTCGTCTTCGCTCGCGTCGATGCCTAGCGCGCGATCCGCCGCCTGCTCAGCCTCGGCCGCCTTGTTCAAGTGCAGCAACAGCCGGGCGAGCCCGCCGTGCGCCGCGGCACAGCCGGGATCGAGTTCGAGCGCGTCGGCAAAATCCTGCGCGGCCCGCTCGGCTTCGTTGAGAAACAACGCGAGCCGCCCGCGATGCACGCGGACCATCGTGTCGCGGGGCGCCAGCTTCACCGCTCGTCCCAACGCCTGCATCGCCGCGCCAAAGTCCTGGCGATTGAGGCAGTCGTTGCAGAACCCGAGCGTGGAATTCAGCAAATCCTCGAGCAGCTTTCCGCCCGCAGCCGGAGCCTGGCCGATGATCGTCGCGAGTTGGTCGCGCGTCCGGAGAGCGATCTCGTTGGCCGGTTCCAAGGCGGCGAGGCGGGCGAAACACGCGTGCGCCGACGTGGCATCCTGCAACTCCACCAGACACTCGCCCAGCGCCATCAACACCGGCGTCGCATCCGGATCGAGCGTCAGCGCCGCGCAATACTGCTCGGCCGCTTCCGCGTAACGCTGCGCGGCGAACTCCTCCGCGGCTTGCTGCACGAGCGCGACACGCTGCGCCTCGTCGGCTTTGTCCGCCGGCGTGGCAGGACGCGCCGACGCCTGCGGCCGCCGCGCCCACGAGAGCTGCACCTGGCCATTTTCCCGCGTGAGGTTGATCCGCAAATCGGTGAAGCGGTTCACGACGTCGACGAAGCTGAAATCGCCGACCTTCTCGATGTAGTGCCAGTGTTTGATTTTGTCCGGCCGCTCGTCTTTCCAATCGACGTACTCCAGGAAGCGAAGGGCGAGATCGTGCGGCTGAGCGGGCACGTAAACTTCGGCGCCGTTCCGCGTCGTTGGCATTCTTCCAGCCAGAATCGCCGGAGCGAAATCCGCCGCGACCCGCAGCTTCCGGTAAGCGTCGAGCGACTCGAGGAGATCGAAACGGAAATTCAGGCGCGTCGCGCCCGGAGCGTAAAAGTCGAGGTGCAGATGCCCCTCGTGCGATTCCTCCTTCATTTTGAATCCACGCCGCTCGTAGGCCTCGCCGACGGACCGCAGCTGCGCGAGCACCGCGGCGCGATCGGCGCACAGGATATCGATATCACTGTAGTCGTGATAACTCGGAAAATTTTCCGAGAGCTTCAGCACTGCATAGGCCGGCAGATCGCAGAAAAATTCCGGCAGGACGAGGAGATTGGAGAAAGGCCGGAACTCCAGATGGCTCATCGGCTCTTTCGCCGGCAAATTTTTCACGGGGGTTTTCCAGCCCGCGCCGTAGAGACTCGTGAGGTAGGTTTCGACCTTCTGCGGAACCAGAAATGTCTGCCCGAGGAAGGTGATCTTTTCGAACTTTTCGAAGTGGTCGCCGTAAACGCGGTTGTTTTGATAACACCAGTAATCGAAACCTTCCGCGTCGCGGAATTTTCCGAAGAAACCGATGTCGATGTATTCATCGTTCCGCATGAAGGTCAGCAGGTCGTCGGGGCGCTTCGTGCGAATCGGCATCAGACCCGCCTTCATCAGGTCGGGAATCGCGGCGAGAACCTTCTCCTTCTCGTGCGCAAAGACGGCGACATCCGTGTCCGTGTCGTGCGGGATGAATCCACCGTCACGCACCGCGCCGAGGCAAGTGCCGAAGACCAGCCAGAGCGTGACGCCGTGCTGTTCCAGAATCGACTTCAGGATCAGAAGATTCTTCTCCGCAACCGCGAGATTGAACGGCTGACCGCGGCGGCGGGCGGCTCGCGCCCGGAAGTCGTAGTCGAGATACTCGACTTTCCCGTCCGTCAAAAGGTGGGCGATCGTGCAGGCTGAGGCGGAGGTGGACGGCGTCATGAGGCGAAAATACAGGCCGGGAGATTCAGGCGAGCGCGGCGGCTGTGCGATCGGCGTAACTGACCTTCACGCCGGTCGCGTCCAGAAACTCGCTCAGCAGCGTCAGGAAGCGGCGGAGGTCGGCTGCATCGATCGCGCCGAGAACCGAGAGGCGAAAAGTCCGCGCGCCCGTGAGCTTGCCCGGATAAAGCGTGAAGCCGCGCTGATAGAACCACCCATGCATCCGGTCGAAATCGTAGCCCACGTCGTCCGGTTCGCGCACTGTGAGCAGGATGCCCGACTCGTCCGCCGCATCGAGCAACAGCCGGAAACCCAGCGCGAGCAGACCGGTTTTGAGTGTGCGGTAGCTCTCCGCGTAACGGCGGTGGCGCGATTCCGCACTCTCCCGATCGAATTCGGCAATCGCCTGCCGCAGCGCATACACCACCTGCACCGGCGGCGTGAACGCAAACTGGCCGGACTTTTCGAGCGAGAGGTATTGCGAGTGGAGGTCGAGGTAGAACGAGCGTTTCGACTGGGTCGCGAGTTCGGCCAGCGCGGTTTTCCGGCAGATCGCAAACGCCAGGCCGGCCATGCCCTGCAGGCATTTGTTCGACGTGCCCAGCAGATAATCGATGTGGGCTTCGCGAATCGCCAGCGGCAGACCCGCGTAACTCGAAATCGCATCGACGATGAACCGGCAGTTCCACTCCGCGCAAATCCGGCCGACTTCGGCGATCGGGTTCAAAATGCCGGTCGTCGTTTCGTGATGAATGATCGCGAGACACGCGATTTCGCGGTCGGATTCCACGTGGCGCCGAACGATCTCGACGTCGATGCGCGTGCCCCACGGAAAAACGATTTCGACACACGCGATGCCGTAAGCCTTCGCGATCGAGACGAGGCGGTGGCCGTAGGCGCCGTTGACGACGACGGCGATCTTCTTGCCGGGCGGCACGACGGAATTCACGACCGCATCCATCACAGCCGTGCCGGAACCGCCGAAGAGCACCGCCGTATAATCGTCACCCGCGCCCGCAATCCGCACGAGCGACGCGCGCACGTCGCGCACCATCGCGCCGAACTCCTCCTCGCGTGGGCAGATGTCGGGGACAATTTGCGCCTGCTTGACGGTGTCGCTCGTCGTCGCGGGTCCGGGATTCAGCAGGACGTTGCGTATGACCTTCGTCGCCTCGCGCTGCTGGATTTCGGGAAACACGGTCGCGAGCGCGCGCTGTAAATGCGTCTCGTCGTCGATCTCGCTCCAGGCGAGCCCATCGACCTTGCGGACGAAAATCGGATGTTCCCGCGAAATCTCCGCTAGGCCGTGCTCGTAATCGAGTTTCGGGCGGCCAGCCGTCGCGGCGCAGAGCACGCGATAGGTCTCGAGCGAGATCTTCGAAAGACCCACCAACTCGCCGTCGATGCGACAAAGGCAGTTCGGATCCTTCGAGACGTTGGCCAGATTCCCCGTGGCATCGGTCTCCACGTAGACTTCATCGCCGGAGTTCGTCCGGCCGCTGGCGAGGATCACGTCGGGCTGCGGCGCCTCGAGGAGGAGGTCCAGGCTGCTCGCCTCGTAGATCAGATCGGACTCCAGCAGCAGGAAATCGCCGTCGAGGCGCGCGTGCAGATTCGCAAGCGTGTGCAGGCTGCCGGTCGTCGCGTAGGCCTCGTTGCGCGCGCACTCGATCGCAGGATAACGCTTCGCCATCTGCTCGTAGGCTTCGCTCAAATGTCCGGTGCCGATCACGATCCGCCGGATGCCGCGAGCGAGAAGCTTGCGGATCGACTGCTCGACGATCGGCACTCCGGCGAGCGGGAGGAATCCTTTGGGCAGTTCGGAAAACGTGCGCTGCAACCGCGTGCCGCGGCCCGCCGCGAGAATCACCGCCGTGGTGACGACGCCGGTGTTTGCGGTCGTCACGCCACTCATGAGAGCGCCCTCCGGAAACGTTCTTTTACCTGCGCCGGCGTGAGCGCCGGACGCGGCAGATCTTCGCGCACACCTGCTGCAATCCTGAGGCAGGCGAAGGTGAGGCCCTTCTCCCGCTTCCACGTGCGGATGCAGTCATCGAGGTCCGCGAGATCGTGAAGATAAAGCGCCCGCGCGCAACCGGAGGCTGCGGCGAGTTCCACGAAGTCCACGCCCGCCGAGACGGTCGCCTGCTTGCCAGTCGATTCGTAGCACTGGTTGTCGAGTACGATGTGCAGAAGATTCGCCGGCGCGTAGCGTGCGATCACGGGCAGCGCACCGAGGCGCATCAGCAGCGCGCCATCGCCATCGATCACGACGACATCCCTGTCCGGACGCGCCATGGCGAGACCGAGGCCCAGCGAGCCAACGCAGCCCATCGAGCCGACTTGATAAAGATTCTGCACCGAGTCCTCGACTGTGCCGAGTTCGCGACCGGTGTAGCCAGTCGTGGCGAGCCGCAGCGTGTCAGCGCCGGTCGCCGTTACGATTGTCTCCAGTGCGGCGAAGCGGAGCGGTCTCGCATCGTCGCGCGAGCGGGCGCGCTTCGTGACAGCGTGGCGTGAAACTGCCGGGCGGGCGGCGAGGCTGACCTTGTCGAATGTGTCTTTTTTGACGACGAAGAAAAACGTCTCCTCGCGCTCGATTGCGGCATCGGCGCGCGCGAGTTGTTGCTCCGCCTCGGCTTGGTCGGTCGACAGGAATTCCCAGCGGATCTCCATCAGATCGAGCATCCGCGTGGTGATCCGCCCCATGAGCTGGTGTTGCGGCTCGTCGGGAACCCCGGCTTCACCGCGGAGGCTCACAAAGCCGAGCACGGGCAGGCGGAAGATGGCGTTGAGTGAGGTGAGCGGCGAAGTGGCGTTGGTCAGCCCGGAATTCTGCATCAGCGCGATGCTCTTGCGTCCGCCGAGCCACGCGCCGGCGGCAGTCGCGACGGCGTCACCTTCGTTGGCGGAGGCGACATAGCTGCCGGTGTTGATCGCGTAGTTGATCAGGCTCTTCAGAAACGAACACGGCACGCCGGCGAAGAAGTCGTAGCCTCGCCGCTTCAGTTCGTTCCCGAGGAATTGCGTGGAAAGCATGCTAGAACGACCCGGCCTTCTGGAGATCGACGATCGAGTTAATATCGAGCCACGAGCCTTTGATAAACTTCACCGCGACCGGGTGACGCTTGACGGTCTCCGCCAGCAGATCCTTCATCCGGAGCTGCGCGAAATCTTCACGCTTGGAGAGCGCCTCCAAAGCCTCCTTCAGCACTTCGGCGCCGACTTCGTTGACTTTCAGCAGACCGATGAATTCGCCGTGCACCGCGGACGTGACGGCGCTGGTCTGGACGCCGAGCAGGCGGACGGAGGTGGCGAACAGCTTCCGCGAGTGATGCGCATCGGTGAGGACGTATTCGTGATACTTTCCGTTCTGCGTCATTTCCTCGTCGGCAATGATGGTGATGTCGCTGGTGTCGTTGAGGAGTTCGTTGAGGATGTAATTTTTGAAAAGGATGTCGCCGTAGGAGATCACGGTCTCGCCGCGGATTCCGTTGCGGGCCAGGGCGAGCGAGGTGAGTTCGCTGGTCACGGCCCACTCGTCGTTGTCGATCGTCTTGAAAAGATCGGATTTCACCTTCTCCTTCGCGAAACCGCGCACGACGGTGATGTCCTTGATGCCGACGTGATTGAACTCGCTGACCTGCGTCGACAGGATCGGCGTGCCGGCGACCTTGAGCATCGCCTTCGGCACGTCCTGCGTCAGCTCGCCGAGATCGCCCTGGGCGGCGGCAAGGATGATCGCGTTGGCCTTCTTGCCGGAAACCGGGAGATATTTTTTTTCCGCCTCCTCGAGTTCGGTGGCGCCCTGTAGACGGAAGAGTTCGGAGATCGAAGCCACCTTGCCCTCGACATTGACCAGCGACTCGTCCTCGAAAATCTGCTTCGCGGTCTTCTGCATAGAGGTGACGGCGGAGCGCATGAGATGGTTCGCCCAGATGACAAGGCTGATGCCGCTGTCGCGGTATTTCTGGGTCGGCACGGAGTAATATTTCGTCGGCACGATCACGACTGGGAGCCGGTGGCCCCACTCCTTCATGAAGACCTCGATCTCCTTGAAATCGGCACGCTTGCTGTGAATGAGCACAGCGTCGGCTCCGGCTTTCCGATACGCCTCGGCACGACGCAGCGTTTCTTCGAGGCCCCAGCCGGCGATGAACGCCTCCACGCGCGCGACGACGGTGAAGTCGTCGTGGCGCTGCGTATCTTTCATCGCCTTGATCTTGCCGCAGAACTCATCGACGTCGGCGAGGAGCTGGCGGTCGCTGCCGAGGAAGGAATTTGTTTTCGGAAACTGCTTATCTTCGATGCAGACGCCAGCGATGTCGCGCTGTTCGAGCTTGCGCACGAGGATACGAGCATTGTTGAAATTCCCGAAACCCGTGTCGCCGTCAAAAAGGATCGGAATCGTCGTGGCGTCACTCATGAACTCGAGCACATCGAGAATCTGGGTCCACGACGCTTCGTTATTGTCCCGCACCCCCAGCGAGGCCGACAATGTTAGTCCGCTCCCCCAAATTCCCTTGAACCCAGCCTCCTCTACGATCTTGGCCGAGACGCCGTTATGCGCCTCCATGATGAAATCGAGGCAGGACTTGTTGATCAGGTTTTTGAGGCGGGTTGCTTTGTTCATGGTGTGGAGTCCACCTGGCCCCGGCATTTATCGGACACCCGATAGACGAAGCGGCGGCAGCGAGGCGGTTGCATCCACGAGAGAAGGCAGGTTTTATGCCCGCTAACTCATGAGTCCACTAGATACTGATATACAGTGTCTTATAAATTTATTTTGAAGCGCCGCGAGGCGACCTGAGGCGGTGCAATATCGACGGCAAGAATTGCCGGGCCGGGTTTCGTCCCCGGAAATCATTCATGTTCTCAAGCGGGGGCCGGATCGCCTCACCGATGCGAGCACCTCCGGTGACCGACGGGCCCATGGTCAGCGAGCCCGATGCGGGAGCGCTAAGAAACGCCGCGCTCACTGATCCGGTCTGCGGCAATCTCCCTCGACTCTGCGCGCGTCAAGCATCCGTTCGAAGGGCAAGCGCAGACTCGAGTTCTGCGAGACGACCGCACACGCCGGTGCGAGCCGGCTGCAGCGCGAGCACCTGTCGCAAACACTCCGCAGCTTCGACGAGGCGGTTGAGCCCAGCCAGCGCGATCGCGAGGTTCTCCCAGCCGTCCGCATAGCCCGGATGTTTCTCCAGTCCCGCGCGCAAGAACTTCACCGCTTCCTCGAAGCGGCCGACATCGGCGAAGGCCATACCGAGGAAAAGTTTGCACTGGCTGGACGCGGGCGAAATTCGCAGCGCCCGCTGCAACAATGGGATCGCATCCTTCGGCCGGTCTCGATGAACCTCCAATGTGCCGGCCAAATACCAACCATCGAACAACCGCGGCACAGCCCGGCACACTTGCGCGTAAAGGCGAGCGGCCTCCTCGTGCTGGCCGGAGCGGTGCTGGTTGAGCGCGAGATCGAGTGTGCGTTGGAGGGTGTTTTGGTTCACACGAAGAAACAGAAAATGCCTCAACCGACCGCCGCGCGGACGGGGCCGAAAAGTTCGACCGCCTGGGGGAGGCTGTCGTCGACTTCGTCGGCGGAAATTCCGACGGAACCGACACGCGTGGAGAGATTGGCCCAATAGCTCGACTCGACGTGGACGCCGTAGCCGCCACGCTCGGCCGCCCCGGCGGCGAGGTTCAGCAATTGCGCGAGCGCGTCAGGTTGCGACTCGATCAAGTAGTGCTCGCGGATTTCCCCGATTGTCGTCGCCGTGTCGCGATGCGCGAAGAGAATCACCGTCGCGGCGGCAGCGAGCGCGACGTCGGCGGCGACGTCGTGGACGCCGGAAGTGGCGACCGTTCGCACGAGTTCGCGTGCGTTCGCGACATCCGCACTCGCGATGTCCGCCAGCGGGAAACTTGCGATCGTCTCGGAGGCGACGCTCAAGCACTGACGCAGTTCGGCCGCGAGCCGCGCGTCTGATGGTGCCGCCAGATGCGCCTCCAATGCCGCGCGAGTCCGCGCCAACATCGCCGCCGGCCGGTCACCTAAATCTGGAGACGCGGAATCGGCCGGCGGCTGGAGGGTCGTGGAAAGCATCGCCGTCGAGTTTGCAAGTTTTGCGCCAACAGATCGCTGCGATGTTTAACCAACTACTCGTTCGAATCTTCGGTAATAAAAACCGGGGCCTCCGACCACTTTCCGGACCTGTCGATTCGGACTCGATCGCTCACGGCAAAAATTGCCCGCTGCCTGGATGATCCTAAAAGGCGCAGTTGGAGTTGAACCACGGAGACACAGACAGCCCAGAGGAAACGGCTTCCAAAAAAACGGATCTGGTCGGGAAGCTCACCGGCTGGATAAAACCCTTTGCTCCGCGGTTTCTCCGGTTCGCCTCTCTGCGTCTCGGTGCCTTTGTGGTTCAACTGCGTTTTTTAGGTTCACTGCGCTGGCCTGGTTTGATCCTGAAAAACGCCGTTGAACGTGGAACTCCCTCTCCAGGAGGAGCAGAGGAAGCGGAGTTAATTCCAACCTGCTTTCAAGTTGAGACCATCCCTGCGCTCCCGCGCAGGGCCACCTTCAGCCGTAGCCCGCCGCGGGAGCGGCGGGACGAAATTGGCCTCATCTTGAAGGCACATCGGAATAAGGTTTTCTGGCTCGGATCGTTCTCTGCGCCCCTCTGCGTAATCCTGTTCAAAACTGACTTTGAGACCAGGGTTAGTTTGATTTTATCGAGAGGTAACGAAGGCCACGAAGAGCCTGAATTTTGCGACCGATTCTTCGGAGCCTTCGTTGCCTTCTGTTGAAAACCCGATCGAGCCGACCACAGGTGCAAAAGGAAACGGCGATTGGTACGGGGCGGTGGGGTAGTCCTCCAGAAACTCGTCGAGCGAATCGCCGACGGCCGAGGGAATCGAGCAGCACCTGGGCCGGCACGCGTGCGTCGGCCAAGCAGGGCATTCCGCTCATGCTCTCCGCGTCGATAACGACGACGGCGCGCTTTCATCAGCGGAGAGGAGCGCGTGTTCTCCACGGCGGCAACTCCGCACACGACGCGGCGTGCCCGGGCCTCACCGAATCCGGCTCCATCATCCCGTTTCCGCCGCCGCGAGCCGCTTCGCCCGCTCGCGCAGTGCCTCATACACCGGCTGGCTCTTCAGAGCCTCCGCCACGCCATAGGCCACGAGGCAGCATGCCAGCAGCGGCAGCATGAAATCGTATTTTCCCGTCAGCTCGATCATCAGCACGATGCCCGTCAGCGGGGCGCGCACGATCGCCGTGAGCAGCCCGCCCATCCCGATCACCGCAAACACCTCCGGCCGCGCCACCCAGCCCGGCAACGCCACGTGCGCGAGATGACCGAACGCCAGTCCGCCGAGCGCACCGAGCACGAGCAGCGGCGCAAAAATCCCGCCCGCCGCGCCCGTGCCGTAGCTCGCCATCGTCAGAAAAAATCGCGCCACCAGCAGCAGGGGAATCCAGCGCAACGCGATCTCCCCCGCCAGCGCCCGCGCGGCGAGCAATCCGCCTGTGCCCGCGATCCCCGGATACAGCCCGCTCGCCACGCCCACCGCCGCTCCCGCCAGCGCGCCCAGCGCCCAACTCGGCCAGCGCAGCCGCGCGTAGAGATCGAGGCTCTTCAGCAAACAGCGGTTGAACACCACGCCACCGAGCCCGCACAACGCGCCCAGCAGCAGCGCCACCGGCAACACGCGCACCTCCGGCGCCGGCATCGCGTGCAGTTGAAACACCGGCATCTCGCCCGTGAGTACGCGCCCCACGACATCCGCCGTCACCGACGCCAGAAACGCCGCCACGAAAATCACCGGCGTGAAATTCCCCGCCAGCTCCTCGAGCACGAACATCACCCCCGCGAGCGGCGCGTTGAACGCCGCCGCCAGCCCCGCGCCCGCACCCGCCGCGATCAACGCCTTCCGCTCGCCCTCGCCGACTTTGATGCGAAACCACTCCGACACCATCAGCCCCGTCGCGCCGCCCATCTGAATCGTCGGGCCTTCGCGTCCGAGTGCAAACCCGCCGCCGATCCCGATCGCGCCCGCGATAAATTTCACCGGCAGCAGCCGCTTCCACTCGATGCCGCGCTCCCCGAGCACAAAGCCCTTGATCTGCGGAATCCCGCTGCCGCCCGCGTCCGGGGCGAAACGTTTCACCAGCCACACCGCCACGCCGCCGCCCACCGCGCCGATTCCCACCGCGATCGCGATGCGTTCGCTCACGGGCCATGGGGCGAGGAACGCGATCCGTGCGCGCTCGACCATCAGCAGCGCCACGCGAAACGCCGACGCCAGCACGCCCGCGACGAGCCCGACCAAAAGCGCCTTCGGCAGGATGTGCCGGCGTTTGACCTCGTTGGTGCCTAGTCCGAAACCCGCATCGTGCTGCATCGGAAGATTCATCGGCGCTCACCGGACAAATGCAAGGCGCCCTGCGTTCCTCCCGCGCCGGCGCCCGCGCCTCCCCGCTGCGGATCCGTGTCGTATCCGGCTTTTCCCTCTCTCTCTTCATGGAAAATTTCACCTCCCCAACTCCACGAAACTTCACTTCGTCTGCGGTCCGATCGCGCACCTCGCCGACGGAGGCCGTCTCCGCCGGCATGGAGCGCGGCGGCTCGACGCCGCTTTTGCGCGCCGGCTTGACAGCACCTCCCGCGTCATCGATGCGGACGCGTCGAGCCGCGGTCACTGAAAGCGGTGTCACGCCACGCACTCCAGCCTCAACGCCGCCTCCGTCACATCACGGTAGCCGTGAGCGTTCGCTGACAGAAATATTTCGGCGGCCCGGCGTCGTTTACTCCGGAATCTCGTAAACTTCCACGAGGGCCACGCCGCCGCTCGTGCCGGTGGCAGCGGTGACGTGGACCGTGTAAAGGCCCGGCGCCAGCGTCACGACCATCGCGGCATCCTTGCTGCCGGCGGGCAGCGCGAACGCGCCCGTGATCGTCGCCGCCGCCGCGATCGCCGGCCCCGTGCCCGCATCGGCATCCCAGTTGTCGTTCTCGGCGATCCGGGTCGCGCCCGCGAACACGCGCAGAACCGGGTCCGCCAGCGGTGCGCTCACGCCTTGCGGCCCTAGCGCGGGGCCGACCCCGCGGATCAAAATCTTTTTGGGCGCGTTGCCAGTCACGACGAAGCCGCCGATCAGAATATTTTCCCCACCCGTCACCTCGCCACGCGTGGAGATGTTCGCCAGCCGCTGGTAGTCCGCCTGCGCATTTTCGCTCGCGTCGTAAATCTCGGCGAGCGCCACGCCCTCGCCTCCGCTTACGCCGGTGACGAACGTGGAGTACACGCCCGGAGCCAGCGTGATGAGCAGCGCGGCATCCTTGCTGCCGGGCGCGAGGGCGAACGCGCCGGCGCGCGCCGACGCGGCGACCACCGCGGCGGGGTCGGCGTTGTCGCCCCAGTTGTCGTTGTCGGCAATCACCGCCCCGTCGTGGAACAGCCGGATGCGCGGGTCCGCCAGGAAGCCCGCGACTCCCAGCGACGAGAGGCCCGGGCCGACGGCGCGCACCAGCACTTGTTTCGGCTGAGGTCCGACGACGACGAAGCCCGTGATCAGCAGCTTCTCGCCCGCTCCGACGCGGGCACGCGAGGAAAGATTCACCAGCCGGTCCGTGCGCAGTGTCGTCGTCTTCAATCCGGCAAACGCGATATCGGCGGAACCGGGCGTGACGATCGACCCCTTCACCGTCGTTGCGATCGGATCGATCGCGCCGAGGATCGTCGCGCCACCCGCGCCGGCCACGGTGAAAGTCGAGTCGCTGCGCAGCACCGCCGCGCCGCCCGCATTCAGGGTCGGCGTCGCGAAGAGGGCGAGCAGGTCGTTGTTCGTGCCGACGATCGCGTGAATCTGGCCGATCGCCGACACCAAAGCGCTCGCCCGGTAGCGGCCCGCCACCGCCGCAGAGGGACCATCGTCCGGCTCGAGCGCCGCGGAGAAGCTGAAGTCCGAGCCGTCGATCGCGCCGCTCAGGATATTGTCGGCCAACTGCCCGTGCAACGTCACGGCGTGCGCGACGCCCGCAAGCGTTTGCGTCGTGCTCGCGACATAGGTGCCGTCGGTTTGGACCGTGAAGGGCACGAGCGCATTCACGCCTGCGGCCGGAGCGACGATCAGCAGCGCGCCGTCATTGCTGCGCGCGCCCAGCACGGCCGCCACGTCGCCGGCGCTGGCCGCCACGAAAGCGGACTTTTCCGCGGCAGGCGCCGAGCCGCTGGAAACGAGAAGGCCGAAGAACGTTCGCGTCGTCGCCGCAGTGACATTGAACGTGCGCACGATGTCGACCGCTGCCGCGTAAGTCGCGTCGCCCGCCTGCGACGCGCGCACCACGACCTGGCCGCCGGCGCCAGTGAGCGTGACCGTGCGACCATCGAGCACGGCCGGGCCGCTCACAACCGCGAACGTGACCGGCAGTCCCGAACTCGCCGTCGCAACCAGATCGAACGGCGAGTCGTCGTTTCCATTTTCCGGCGGCGCGACGAACGTGATCGTCTGCTCGAGTTTGGCGGAGGCGGCGATCGTCTGATCGCTCGTGGCGGAATTGTAGTTGCCATCGCCCGACTGGGCGGCGCGCACGGTGACGCCATTGCCATCGGTCAGGGTCAGCATGCCATCGACGATCGTCGCGTTGCCGCTGATGACAGCAAACGTCACCGGCAGCCCCGACGACGCGGTCGCCGACAACGCGACCGACGAACCCACCGCCGGCGAAACGATGGTCGCGAACGCGATCGTCTGGCTGGCCTTCGCCACGCCAAAGCTTCGTGTGGCATTGGCCGCGGTGTAGGAGCCGTTGCCGGCCTGACTGGCCTGCAGCACGACTGAGCCGGCCCCGGTGAGCGTCACCGTAGCGCCGGCGACGGTGGCGGGGCCGCTCACGACCGAAAACGTCACCGGCAACCCCGAACTCGCGGTCGCGCCCACGGTAAACGCGGCGTCTCCGAAAACGTGATCGGCGATCGCGGGAAACGTCACGGTCTGGTTCGAGGAGGCGATGACCAGCGTGCCGGTGGCGGAGCCCGTGTAGTTCAAGTCGCTGACCGTGCCGACCACCGCGTAGCTCCCGACTGCCGACGGTGCCGTGGCGCTGCCATCATAGGTGAAAGTGACCGCGAGACTCGCGGGCGAAGTCGTGGCGGTGGCATTTTTGGCCGCGCCGTCATACGTCTGCGCCAGACTGCCGAGTGTGACGGTCGCAGCCGCCGGCGCGATCGTGAGCGTACCACTGGCAGACCCACTGTAGGTGACGTCCGAGACGCTTCCGATCACGGCATAGCTGCCGGCATTGGTCGGCGCCGTTGCGCTGCCGTCGTAAGTGACGTTGACGGTGAGGCCGACGGGCACGGTGGTCGCCGTGGCGGATTTGGCGGTGCCATCGTAAGTCTGCGCGAGATTGCCGAGTGTGACGGTGGCTCCGAGCATGCTGACCGTGATGCCACCGGAAGTGCCGGTGATACTTGAAACCACGAGATCGGTCGCGGTGATCGTCCGACTGCCCGTCGAGCGCAGCGTCGTATTGAAAGTACCCGTACCGCCAGTCAGCGTTGAGTTCGCCGGCAATGTCGCCGCGCCATCCGTGCTGGTGAAGGTCGCCGTGCCGCCGTAGCCGGTCACCGTATTGTTGAACGCGTCCTTGGCTGTGACCGTGACACTGAAGACCGTGCCTGCTGTCGCGCTCGCCGGAGCGCTCACCAGAAAATGCGTCACCGGACCCGCGCTCACCACCACCACCGCCGACGTGCCCGCGATCGACGGCGTCACCGTATCGGTCGCCATGATCGTCCGGCTGCCGCTCGTGTTGAACGTGGCGCTGAAAATTTTCGTCCCCGCCGTCAGCGTGGCGTTCGCCGGCAACGTCGCCGCCCCGTCCGTGCTCGTGAAGGTCACCGTGCCCGCGTAGCCGGTCGCGACGTTGTTCGACGCGTCCAACGCCGTCACCGTCACGCTCACCGCCGAGCCCGCCGTCGCGCCACCCGGCGCGCTCACGCTGAAATGCGTGGCCGCGCCCGCGCTCACCGTCACCGCACTCGACGTGCCCGCGATCGACGGCGTCACCGGATCGGTCGCCGTGATCGTGCGGCTGCCGCTCGTGTTGAACGTCGCGCTAAAAATTTTCGTCCCTGCCGTCAGCGTGGCATTCGCCGGCAACGTCGCCGCGCCGTCCGTGCTCGTAAACGTCACCGTGCCGACGTAGCCGGTCGCGACGTTGTTCGATGCGTCCAACGCCGTCACCGTCACGCTCACCGCCGAGCCCGCCGTCGCACCGCCCGGC
>JBEHYR010000013.1:0-113961 GCA_048498075.1 Verrucomicrobiota bacterium
CTCCACACCTCCATCCCCGAGGCGCCGCTTCGCGGCGACCTCAGCGACAAGGTCGAAATCAGATTGTCGCTACGGTCGGAAACAGATCGTCGTTGACCAGCGCCGAAGCCATCGCGCCTCGAAGTCGGTATCAGTGTCATGCTCCTGCAGCCACCAATCGTGGTTCCCGGAGCAGATAAAGAGCGGCGTCGCTGGGAAACTCGCGATCCACTCCGTCGTCCAACGGACCTGTTCGTCCAATCCAGCCGCAGTGGTCGGCAATAGATCGAGCAAGTCACCCGTCAGGCAAACCACGTTGACGTGCCGTGCGGCTTCAGCAACCCACCGAAACCAAGGCCGCCGAAAATGAAGGTCAGAAACATGGAGTAATTTCATTTGAAACGGCATCGCGTGCCATCACGGAAAGATAGAGGGAGGGCCGCCGCTTTGCTGCGGCTGCGCCCGCCCTCAAACGACTGCGGACCGAATCGGTCCAATTCTTCCCCGGATTTTAATGAATTTCGACGGCTGATCAGGCCGTCAGGTTGAGTGACTACTATACCGACCGAAACGGCGCGGTTTTCAAGGGGGAATGCACGAACCCAAGTCATCGGAGCGCCCAAGGACTGGTGAATTCCACTCGCAGACCCCCAGATTCAAAAGACCATCCCGGCATGCGGTCCCTCGAGCACCACAGCACCTTGGGTATGGTAGCGACGGATGCACACGACATCGACGTGATGGAACGGGTAACAGTGCTCCGGCGGGCACCATGTCGCAGGTGGCCAGCATGACGAAGCGTGTGGGATCGAGCTTTCGGGTGGCCCGATCTCCTCGCCAAAATAGGCCCCCGCCTTTTCTTCGTGCACCACCGGTTTATTTGCGACGCTCCACATCGCGACGCGGGGATGTTTTGTCCCGCTGGACAAGTTCGCGCATGACTCCAAATGGTGCGCCAGTGTGCGGCTAGAGATGCGCTGCACGCTGTAATTCGGCTGCGACCGATACGCGGTGCGCTTGCCGAGGGCGAGCGCCTCGTCGATGGCAACAATGACGGCCAAACCCGCGAGCAGCAGTATTTCTCCGAATTGAGATCGACTCTCGCAAATTCGGAACTTCTAAAATCATTAAAGGTTTTATGGGTGATCGTGACGAATAGGTCGGTCAGAATTCCTTCTTGGCCTCCACTCCTACCGCACGAATATGGGCCATTTGGTCGTGACTGAAATCTCATCCACCCTCTTTAAGGCCCTCGATTTGATGACGGTTCTTCTCGGTCGCACGGGCGGCTTGATGCTCCCCGATCTTGCACAGGCGTTGAATCAGCCGCGCACGAACGTTGTCCGGCTGCTGCGTACTCTGGAACTTTATGGGTTTGTCGTGCAGGCGGAGCGCCGCTGGAGCGCAACCACTACGTTTCATGATTGGGCGGCTCCGGGCGGTACCCATTATGCGGCTAGGCAGCGGTACCGTGGCGTGTTGCGCACCGTAGCCGCCCAAACCGGAGAACTTGTGCTGCTGGGACTACACGAAGGTAACGGTATCGTCCATATCGACTACATCGAGTGCGACCATCGGGTTCGGATCGCGCCCGCGCCCGCCACGCGCCACACGCTCCGCCATAATGCGCTGGGAAAGCTCGCTCTAAGCCGCCGCCCAGATCTCGCCCTAAAGATTCGTGACCGGCGCTTTCAAGCCGAACTGGCAGAAATCCGCGCGTCCGGCATTGCTTGGAATCGCGAAGAAACGAGCCAAGGCATGATTGCCTTGGCGCATCATGGATTCACGAATCAGCCGACGGAGCCCATGCTGGCAGTGGCTTGGCCGAGTTTCCGCTTTTCCGAGCGCAAGGCGCTGGATGCCGCCCAAGCCATCCAAGACGCTTTGCGTCTGCACGCTCCCCGCGCCTCGACAGCACTGCCGCTCCAAGCGGATGATGCCCATCCGTGAGGACGCTGTTGGCCACAACCGCCGCGGGGAGATGAAGCAGTTGCCGGCCAAGCTACGTGCCAGAGAATGCTCTGGCATGAAGTAGCCCGTTTCAGTTCAACGACCGAAACGGGCCATGGGACAGGTCAGGATCGGACCAGCCGACCCAACCAAGCAATTCTGCAATTAGAAGGTATAGCTGGCGCTCAACCTATACGTGCGACCCGGGTCGGTATAGGCCCAAAGCGAGCTTTCCCAAGAAGTAATGGCTTTCGTATCCGCAATATTGTCGATGTTAAGCTGTACACTCAACTTCTTGTAGGCGTAGCCGACCAAGGCCTTGTATTTCCAGTAAGGCGCGATGCGAGTCTGCGCCAAGGGTTTCACAGCCTGAGCCTGCAGGAGCGGCCCCACGCGTTCGCCGACGAAGTTCGCCCCGGCGCCAAAAAACAAACCGTTAACCGGACCCTGGCGGAAACGGAAGGAACTGAACAGATTGGCAGTATTGTTGACGATATGCTGGACCTTCAGGTTCTTTTCGTCACGCAGGTTGCCGGAGTAGACGCCGGCGATTCCGGTCAACGTGCCCAGCTTGAACTCCTTGTTCACGTTAACTGCGATGTCATAGCCCTTGTTCGTCTGGGTGCCGCCTTGCTTGACGGCGGAGCTGCCGGGGTCGGGATCATCCGGGCCCTCGATGAAGACGATGCGGACATTGGAGACCGTGATATCAGCATGCGCCGCGGTGATGGAAATGGCTCCGTTGAGAAAGTTGGCCTTGATGCCAAATTCCTTGTTTTGACCGATCGATGGTACCAGCGGACGCTGCAGATAATCTACACTGCCGTTAAATATGAACGCCTCACCCATGCTGTAGTAGCCCACGATGTCCTTGATCGGCTCATATGTCAGAGCATAGCGCCGCGTGACCACATCGCCGTCGGAAACCGTCTGGGCTTTCGTGAGATCCGTCGGGACGCTCGCATAAGTGTCGAATGGAAAGCCAGTCACCATGAACTGATTATTATACCTAACAGTGTACATTGCGTTGATCTTGTCATCCCAGACAGAAACGTTTTCGGTAAACGAGGCGCCGCTGATACGATTGCGCGACAGCGCCCACACACCGGGATTTCCCTGGATCAATTGCGAGACGGTGTCCTGGGGATAGGTCGGATTATCGAGATCGAAATTCGTTGGATAGCTGTAGGAAGTCTGCGTGGCGGTTTTGCTGTGTTGGAAGCGCGCGTCAAAGCTTAGGTTCATGCTATGCTTGAACCACCCCGTCGTGAACTTCTGATTGAAAGTCTGTGCGACAAAGAGATTGTGCTCCAGGATGCGGAAGGGAAACAACGTGACGCGGGTAAGGAATCGGCGGGTCGCATCGATGGAGTTCACTTGCGTACGATACAGCCCCAGGTCCAGATTGTAAAAATTGACGGCCGTGAGCGACGAGAATCCCGTGTCGGTGGTGACATAGACCTTGCCGGAGGCAAACTCCCGGTCCGACTTGGAATTGTCGTATGGAGCGTTCACCGAAAGATCGTCGCCCAGCCGGGGGTCGACCCGCGCGAACTTGTCCGTGCTACTTTGATCCATGATCGTCCAAACCGTAGCGCGGTCGACTTTCGAATAGCCCATGTCGAAGGAGGCGAGAATATTTTTGGAAATGTCGTACTCGAAACCGGCACCGACAAACTTGTCCTTGTAATAGCCGAATCTGCGCGCATCGCCGTTGTCAGCCAGGCCAAGATCGAAACGGTAACGGAATTTGTCGGTGACCGGACCCGCCGCGTGGGCTTCCGCGGTTTTTCGATTAAAACTGCCGTAACTGAAGGAGACGCGCTCCTTTTGCTTTTTGGACGGGGCGCGCGGAACGTAATTGATCACGCCGCCGATCGAGGACGCCTGGCCGAAGATTGCCGCCGCGGGACCCTTGATGACCTCGACTCGGTCGATATCGTAGAAAACGCCGAGCGGATTCGCGGTGCCGGTGGGCACACCGTCGCGGATCGTGCTCGTCAGGCGGAATCCCCACGAAAACTGGTCGTCGCCATTGTTGTAACTCCGGCGCACCACGCTGCTCGTCGCCATTTCGAGCGCCGCAATCAGGTCGCCCGAGCCAATCCCGAGATCCTGCAGCAACTGCTGGTTCGCCACCTGGATCGTCTGCGGGGTCTTCATGAGCGAAGTCGAAACGCCAAAGCCCGACAGGGAGTTCGCCGTGGAATAGCCTTTGTCCTCATCGGTCGTCACGACGAAGGGAGACAGCACCACCGTTTCGTCTTTGGTCTCGTCGGGCGCAGAGACTTTTTTCGTCTCGGCGGGAACGGTCGCCTTTTGGGCATCTTTTTCATCCGCCTTGCTTCCGCCGCCGGCCGTCTGGGCGGAGGCCACCAAGCACATACTGAGGAAGAAAGCCGATAAATAAAAAACACGGCCTGAGGCCGTGGCAAGTGCAGTGGATGTAGGAGTGCTCATTCGGGTTTTTGTGTTAGGATGAGGAAGCAAAAATCTGGTCTACCGATGTCTTCTTATGTATACAATGCGGTTGAAAAGTTTACGTCAACGAAAAAAAATCGGCGTGAAGCTCTAATTGGCCTTTCGATTCGTTCGTAAGGCCTGCATACATTCGTGAACGTTCAGGCGCCTGGAAATACATCTTCGGGTTGCCGGTTCCGCCCGTAGCGTTCTACCCTCACTCGAGCGGTGATCGCATGAGCGAGCATGCGCTCGACCTCGCATTGGCGGGCGGTGACCGCTCCCACCTCCGCGCTGGCCGCCGGAGTCATGCGTTGGTAGGTAACCGTCTTTAGGAATTTCCCTACCCAAACCCCGCCGGTGTAACGGGCGGAACGACTCGTCGGGAGGATGTGATTCGTTCCGATGCTCTTATCGCCGTAGGCAACGGTCGTTTCCTCGCCGATAAAAAGGGAGCCGTAATTGGTGAGCCGATCGAAATAATAGCCGGCGTCGGCGACATGGAGTTCGAGGTGCTCCGGCGCGTAATCATCGGAAATCGTGATCGCCTCGTCGCGGCTTTCCGTCACGTAAAGTTTCCCATAGTTAGCCCACGACTCGCAGGCAATTTCTCGAGTGGGGAGCACGGCGAGTTGGCGCTCGATTTCGCGCAACGTCGCGCGCGCAAACTTCTCGCTGAGGCAAATGCACAATTGGCCGCTATTTGGATCGTGCTCGGCTTGGCCGAGCAGGTCGCACGCGACCAGCGCTGGATCGGCTGAGTCGTCAGCGATGACCGCAATTTCGGTCGGCCCAGCGAGCAGGTCTATGCCGCATTGCCCGAACAACTGGCGCTTTGCTTCGGCGACAAACTTGTTGCCTGCCCCGCACAGGATGTCGGCGGGCTCCACCATCCCCATGCCAAACGCCATTAGGGCCATAGCCGGAACGCCACCCACCACAAAGATGCGGTCGGCGCCCGCCTGCTTCATCGCATTAATCGTCGCGGGGTAATAGCCCGCGCCCTTGACCGGCGGCGTGCAGGCCACGACGGTCTTCACGCCGGCGACCTTCGCCGGGATGATGCTCATCTGCGCCGAACCAAACATCGGATAGCGTCCGCCCGGCACGTAACTGCCGACGCAGCGCACTGGGATGTGGCGATGCCCGAGCCAGACGCCCGGTCGCGACTCGACCTCAAGGGCGCTCAGCGTGCCTAGCTGGGCCTCGGCAAATCGGCGCACGTTGCCCTGGCAGAACTCGGTGTCGCGGATCAATTGCTCGGAGCATTGGGCCACCGCCTCGGCTATTTGTCTTTCCGAAAGTTCGAAATCTTGGGGTGCCCAATCGTCGAACTTGGCACTGAACTCGCGCACCGCATCGAGACCGCGCGTCCGCAGCTGCTGCAGCATCTCCCCGACATATTTGACGGTTTCCGGATCCGTCTCAAATAGGCGGTGCCCGCCTTCCTTAATGATCTTCATGAATAAATTTTTGGGCTGCTGGTGGATTATTTCTTTAGAGGCGGCGGCGTCCAGCGCACCACGCCCATGTGGTAGCGCCGGTGCTCGCGCACACCGCGTGAATAATATGCGGTCACGACCATGCCGTCGGGTAACGCCACGGACGAAGGATAACCGCCATCGCGCATGGGCGACTCGGCGTTCGAATCCGTCGAACCGTCCAAGTCTACAAGGAAAATCGGCGCAGACCAATGGCGTCCCGTCGCGTCACCCAAGCGGGCCGCGACGCCATAAAAACCGCTATTGCGCACACCGTAGCTCAGCAGAATCCGTCCGTCGGGCAGCGCAATGAGATCGGCTGGCGCTTGGTAAGGCATCGTCAGCGGTCCCTCGGAAATCCAGGTTGCTCCTCCGTCCGTGGAGCGAAAGCCTTCGATCGCGTTTTCCGGCGCAGTGCGGGCGGCGGCCAACAGGTCACCATTGGTGAGCCGGATCCAGGTGGTCTCGTTGTGTGCAGCCTCGCCGGGGATGCGGCTTTTAATTTTCCATGTCTTCCCCGAGTCCGTGCTCGTGCAAAACGCCGCGCCCTCGAGGTACACCATCAGACCCAGCTCGTCGCCGCCCAGCGGCCCGATTCGGCCGAAGGGAACCGCGCCCCCTCCATTTTTGCCCAAGGGCATGTTCATTTCATGTCGGTCGGTCCACGTTCGCCCGACGTCGTGCGAAAATGACACGACGGGTTGCAGCGTATGCGCCCCCTTGTGGTTCATGCCGCCGAGGCGGGCATCCTCGGTGAAGGGAGGACGATGATCCCAGCCGCCGACCGCCATTATGTATACACCGTCGGCGGTTAGTCCGCCGGCAAGATTCATGCGGTTCGTGCTCGGTTCGTTCGGCACTGGAACACCTGCGCGCGTCCAAGTAACGCCTTGATCACTGCTCACCCAGCATTCGGCGGCGCCCTCGGTCAGCCCGTGATTGTTGCGCGGCCAAATGAGCGCCGCCAGCTCGCCGTTGGACGACCGGGTAAGCTGGGGCCAAGCACAGGCTCCATCAATTCCGATCAGACGCTCATAGGTTTTGATGCCGTTCAACGCCTCGATCCCCGCCAGCATCCGGCTCAATCCGAGGGTTACCCCAATCAACGCGATCCCCACCCGATAAAATCGGCAACCCAAAAAACGGAGCGCTGGGGAAACAAGAATCATCGTGTATACAGTTGCATTCCCGATTGATTTCATGTCAATAGGATTCGGTGCGAAACGATTTACACTCCGCAGAGGATTTTATCCGGGCCAAACTCGGGCTTGGTTGCGTAACCTTCGGACGGGAGATTACGCGTGCCGATTCTTTCTCACTGTTGGACTATGCTTGCTCCCGCGGAGTGAGATACCTCGACACCGCCGCCGCGTACGGCGGCGGTGCATCGGAAACCATTGTAGGAGACTGGCTGCAAGCCAACCCGGCGAGTCGCCAGCAGCTGACGGTCGCGACCAAGCTTCTTCCGCCCTACGCGCCCGCAACCATCGAAGCCGGACTCCGCGCCAGCCTCGCCCGGCTCAAACTTGATCGAGTCGACGTCCTTTTCCTGCACCAGTGGCACGATTCGATTCTCGATCCCGCCGTAACTGCTACTTTGGACGCTTTGCGGCGTCGCGGACTCGTCGGCGCCTTGGGTGGGAGCAATCTCAATGCGTTTCAACTTTCAGCACTGCTCGATCGCCATGCGCAAGCTCAAGTTCCGCCGCTCGGCACGCTCCAAAATATCCACAACTATGCCGTGCGCGGCTTCGATCCGGCTCTCCGCGAGTTGTGCACAAAGTCATCGATCCATTTGGTCGGTTATAGTCCACTGGGCGCCGGATTCCTCACGGATAAGCACCAACGTGGCATCGTTCCCGGGAGTCGCTTTGCGCTGATCCCCGGCCATCAGGCCATCTACCTCAACAAAAATGCCCGATCACGGCTGGCTCAACTTAAGCAAGCCGCAGCGGAGGCAAATGCGTCTGTTATTCACCTCGCCCTCGCTTGGGCGCTGCGCGACCCGCAAGTCGAAACCGTGTTGGTGGGCGGCCGGGAACGCAGCCACCTCGACCAAGCCTTCGCCGCCTTGAACTACCTGCACCACGAAGTCTTCATCCACTTGGACGCCGCAGCAGCCGACCGTGGCCAAATAGATCATGGCACGTAACTGAGTTCCTCCTCAGTCAAAACCCGGCCAGCGCGCCCCGAAGTGGCCAGCAAGCGCAGAGTATTGTCGATAATATCTTGGATGTGCTTGGCCATTACATCGCGCGCCACCGCGGCGTTGCCCTCTGAAATGGCAGTATACACCTGTCCATGCTCCGCGAGCACCGCCCGCCGCCGCGCATCCAGCGACTGGCGGTCCACCACTACGTCGCTTTCTGGTCCAGGCACCGACACGATACGGTTGATCAGATGCAACCGGAGAATCTCGGCCTTCATGAGATCGTTTTTGGCCGCCGTCATGATCGCGATGTGAAACCTGACGTCTTCCTTGCGCAGTTCCTCCAGCACCGGCTTCTGCCGCTCCAATGGCATCGAAACAATCTGCTCGGTCAGCCGGCGCATCGACTCCAGTGCCAGCGAGATTTCGCGTAAATCTTCTTCAGTCCGATTGGAGGCCGCCAGCCCGGCAGCAAAACTTTCCAACGCCAAGCGCAACAGGCACATTTCCCTGAACTCCTTCAAATCCATTTTGCGCACACTCGCCCCAAGACGCGCCTGAATCGTCACCAACCCATCTGTCTCCAGTTGCCGCAAAGCGTCGCGCACAGGCGTGCGGCTGACGCCGATTTCGGCCGACAGTGTCTTGGTGGCGAGATTCTGACCTGGAAGATATTCTCCGGTCAGAATGCGCTTCCGGATGTAATCATACGCGATATCGGAATTGACATTCTTCATGTTCGCCCGTGAAATACCGATGTATACATGATCTTCAAGCAAGATTTCTCTGTGGGGATACGTGAGCGCCTGGCAGGGCGGCCCGTAAAGCCGGCCGGAATACAGCTGAGGACTGGTAATTGAGTATGATGTCCCACAAGACCCTTGTCATCGGTTGCGGCAGTATTGGCGAGCGCCATTTGCGGTGCTTCGGTAAAACTCAGCGCTGCGCTGTGACGGCTTGCGACATCGATCCCGTGCTGCTGCAGAAGATGAAAGATAACCATGGCATTCCCGTGGCGACGGATTGGAAACAAGCGGTGTTCTCCGGTGCACACTCCATGGTGGTGATTTGTACCCCCACACCCATGCATCTTCACATGGCAACTTGCGCCTTGGAGGCGGGGCTGCATGTTTTGATCGAGAAACCGTTGTCTCATTCTTTAGCGGGGGTGAGTAAACTCACCAATGTGCAACGGCGCGGGGATCGTCAAGTCGCCGTGGCCTATGTCTTTCACATGTTTCCCTTTTTGCGGCAGGCCCGTGAGTTCCTCGCTCGGGGCGAACTTGGTCCGGTCCTGCAGGCGACGGTCATCAGCGGGCAGCCGTTCCACCTTTTGCGCGCGGGTTATCTCAAAAGCTACTACAGCCGGCATGATACCGGCGGTGGCGCAATCCAAGATGCGCTCACCCACTTTGCCAACTGGATGGAAAGTGTGCTCGGGCCGACCGAAAGCCTGGCTTGCGACGCGACCCATTTCGCCGTGCCAGGTGTCGAGGTGGAGGACACCGCCCATATACTGGCCCGGCAGTCCCGCGGCGCGCGGGTCAGCTACGCGCTTAATCAATTCCAGCATCCGAACGAAAGCACGATCCAGTTGAACACGGCACAGGGAAGCGTCCGGATCGAGTTTCAGGCAGAGCGTTGGGGCGTTTTCCGCGCGGGAGACACCGATTGGATCTGGCACTCCGCGCCGGTCAAGGACCGCGACACGCACTTTATCGCGCAGGCCAACGCTTTTCTCGACCAGATCGAGGGGCAGCCCGTGCAGCTCTGCTCCCTCGAGGAAGCAACCCAGACGCTACGGTTCAATCTCGCGGCGCTTGCTTCCGCGGCTTCGGGCAAACGCGTCTCCTGCCAGGAGATCGCGGCGTAACACGATTCATTTCATGACGGTTTCATCCGACAAAACCCGCCCTCAACCGCCCGTGCGCCTAGCCATGCTGGGCATGATTCCGGGCAATGGGCATCCGTATTCCTGGTCCGCGATCGTCAATGGATTCGATCCCACGGCGATGTCGGCCTGCCCCTACCCGGTGATTCCGCGTTATTTGGGAGCGCAGCCCGCCGGCACGGTGCGGATCCCCGAGGCCAAGGTCACCCATCTCTGGACCGATAATTCTGCTGAAGCTGGCCCCGTCGCGGCGGCAGCGTTGATTCCCAACGTAGTCGACAAGCCCGAGGACGTGATCGGCGAGGTCGATGCCGTGGTCGTCGCCACCGACGACGGCTTCGACCACGTGCAACGCGCGCGTCCTTTTGTCGAAGCCGGTCTGCCTGTCTTCATCGACAAGCCCCTGGCTCTCAAACTCGGCGATCTGCGCACCTTCGTGCAATGGCAGCAGGCCGGCGCGCGCATCCAATCATCCAGTGGCCTCCGGTTCGCGCCGGAACTCGACGGCCTGCTCCAAACGGCCAAGGTCGGCGATCTTCGCTGGGTCTCTGCCACCTGCTGCAAGACGTGGGAGCGCTACGGCATTCATCTGCTTGAGCCCGTCTATCGCCTGCTCGGCCCCGGTTTTGTTTCGGTGCGCCTGGAGTCCACCGTCGATAACCAAACCGAGGTCGCTCACCTGCTGCACCGCAGCGGCGCGCAGTTCACTCTTACCGTCATCTACGACGGCGGTCCTGCTCATGGACTGCTCACGCTGTGCGGCACGGAGGGCGCGCACACGTTGCGGTTCACTGATACCTACACGGCCTTTCGCCGGCAGATGGTCAACTTCGTCGACTTCGTCCGCACCGGCACTCCCACCTACCCGCTCTCCGAGACCGTCGAACTGATGTGCATTCTCCTGGCTGGCATCACCAGCCGCGCGGAGCAGTCACGCCGCGTACCCATCTCTGAAATTCAATCCCAACTCGCTTAATGAAAACCCGCCGCAGCCGCCTGCTCGAAAAACTTCGCCGAGGCGAACTGGCCTCGCTTCTCAAACTCAACCTCTCCGATCCGCGCGTCGTCGAGATCGCCGGCCTCAGCAACGCCGACGGCGTCTGGCTCTGCACGGAACATGTGCCGAGCGATTGGCTGAACCTCGAAAACCAGATCCGCGCCGCTCGTATCCATGATATCGACACTTTGGTCCGGGTGGGGCGCGGCAGCTACAGCGATTACATCCGCCCCATCGAAGCCGATGCCACCGGCATCATTGTCCCGCACGTTTCCTCGGCCAACGAGGCCCGCCAGATCGTCGACTGGGTGCGCGCCCATCCGATCGGCCGGCGCGCGATCGATGGCGGCAACATCGACGGCCAGTTCTGCCTGCTGCCGATCGACGAATACATCCACCATATCAACACCGAGCGCCTCATCGTCCTCCAGATCGAGTCGCCCGAGGCGCTCGCCAATGTCGACGAGATCGCCGCCGTGGCCGGCTTTGACATGCTGCTCTTCGGTCCCGGCGACTTCAGCCACCGCATCGGCAAGCCGGGCAAGCTGGATGCCCCCGAGGTCGTGGAGGCGCGCAAGCGCGTCGCCGGCTCGGCGCGGGCCCACGGCAAGTTCGCCATGACCGCGGGCCTCATCGCTCCCTTCGAGGACCTTGTCAACGAGGGCTACCAAGTCTTCAATGTCGGCGCGGACGTCGCCGGCCTTTCCGGCTATTTCAGCCAGCGACTCCAGCTTATCAAACCGGCTCCGGGCGTACCGCCCACCACCAAGCCGAGCCCCAAAGGGAAAAAAAACGTCTATGCCGTCTAGCTCCGCTCCTCCCTCGCCGTTCTCGCTGCGCGGCAAGGTCGTTGTTCAATTCGGCGGCACCGGCCTGCTCGGCCGGGCCTTGGCCTCCGCCATCGGCGGCGCCGGCGCCACACTGGTCATTGCCTCGCGCAATCGTGAGGCCCTCGACACGCTCGCGGCCACTGAGCGCGCCAGCGGATGCGACACTCATGTCGACGACGTCGATCTCGGCGTGGAAACTTCGATCCGCGCGTTGCGCGATCGCACGGTCGCCCGCCACGGACACATCGATGGCGTGGTGTTCAACGCTGTGCACCGGGCGATGCGCGGGTTTGGCGACGATCTCGAAGCGTGGGACTCATCGATGGCGGTCAACGCCACCGGTTTTTTCTCCGCCATTCGGATGATCGGTGACGCAATGGCCGAGCGCGGTTCGGGCAGCATCGTGAACATCGCGTCCCACATGGGCATGGTGGGCCTCAATCCCGCGCTCTACGACTCGCCGGCTGCGTTGCCGTCGCCAGATTATTTTTTCCACAAGGGCGGCATGATCAATCTCACGCGTTATCTCGCGTCCTACTACGGCGCCCGGAGCGTGCGGGCCAACGTCGTCTCGCCGGGCGGCATCTACAATCCCGAGCGGCCGCAAGCCCCCGCGTTCCTGCAGCGCTACGGCCCGATGACCATGCTGGGCCGGATGGCACAGGCGACCGAGATTGGCGGAGCGGTCGTTTTTCTGCTGAGCGACGCTTCCAGTTACGTTACCGGCGTCAACCTCCCCGTCGACGGCGGCTACACGGCAAAGTAATTTCCGCCCGCCCGGTCGTCTTTACCGCGAAAAAATGCATACCGTGGCATCCATTGCTGTGCGACCTTTCGTGCTGGCCACGTTCGCGGTCGGCGCGGTGTTCGCGTCGCGCGTCGCCGCCACGCAGTGGGTCGAGGGATTCGACCGCGTGGAGTTTCACTACGATGCCACGCAACGCACGCGCGTGCCCCGAGATTTCCGCGGCATGGTGCCCGGTTACATGACGGCCGGCTGGTGGGCGCCCGGGCAGCTCCAGGACAATTACCTCTCGTGGAAAACCGCCGTCGTTCCGACCCGGCAGGCGACGACATTTTCCTTCATCGGCGCCACGACTGTGCTTCCTTCCCAGTTTTCCCGCGGCCCCGCGGCGAAGCTTAGCATCAACTCTCATTACGCGCTGACGTTCGCCATCGGAATGAACCGCGATTTCACGTGGAAGGAAGGCGACTACCAGCTGAAGTATATTTCAAAGCGCGTCGAATTCCCTTACTTCGGCGCCAGCCGCCAGGGTGAGTTGAACGGCAACAGCGGGATATTCCAACTGAGCGTGCCGGCGGATGCCGTGGTCCCCGGACAGCCCGCGCTTTTGAAAGTGGAAATTTTACCTTTCGCGGAGTGGAAGGGCGGGTGGTTTATGGTGAAAGAGCGCCGCGACACCCTGAAGCAATCGACGGAAATCCGCGAAGGTGAAATCGAGGCACTCCGGCAGGACATGGCGGTGATGCAGGAGCAGATGCAGATCCTGGCGACGCAGGTCTACAAGGATTTGTCTGGGCAGGAGAAATTCGAACACGAGGTCATCTACACCGACAAATTTCGCCACCTCCATCCGGCCGATTTGATCCGGCTGCAAAACGGCGACCTACTCATCATGGCCCGCGAAGCGTCGGAGCACTACGCGCCGGACGGCGACGTCATCCTGCTGCGTTCGAAAGATGGCGGAAAAACCTGGGGTGAAAAACAAGTGATCGGCGGCATCAAGGATCTCGACGAACGCGAAGGCTGCGGCGTTCAACTCCGCGATGGCACGATCATCGTCGGCATTTTCTACAACGGTAACTACAATCCCGACGGCAGTTACGGACGCAAAGTGCGCGAGCCGGAAAAAGGCTACCTTGGCACTTACGTCATCACCTCCGCGGACAACGGCCACACGTGGTCCGCGCCAAATTATATCGACACGAAAGGCATGCCATTCACCGGCACGGAAGGCCCGACCGATGCGCCGATCGAAATGCCAGATGGAACGCTGTTGATGGGCGTCATCGGTTATCATCTCGACGGCGACGAGAAGAACAACGGTTCCGTCATGCTGCGCTCCGCGGACCAGGGAAGAAGCTGGCGCTATCTCTCGACAATCGCGAGCGACGACGGAGGCAAGATGGGTGGCCTGGCTGAACCAGGGATCGTGCGGACGAAGACCGGACGGATCATCGCGGGCATTCGCACGCCCGGTTCGGACAACTCCATTTACATGACGTGGTCGGACGACGACGGCAAAACGTGGGTGCCGATTCGCAAAACCGATCTGCATGGCCATCCGGTCGACTTAATTCAACTTTCCGACGGCCGAGTCATGGCGACCTACGGCATCCGTGTGCCGCAACACGATACACCCGGCGGCATTCGCGCCTGCTTCAGCCGAGACAACGGCGAAACCTGGGATATTCGCTCCGAGGTGCAGTTGCGAAACGATTTCCTCAATTGGGACGTCGGCTACCCCGAGTCGATCCAGTTGCCGGACGGCCGCGTGTTCACCGCCTATTATTACAACCTCTTCGGCCGCTATTTCCTCGGCGGCACATTTTGGGAACCATGAATCCTCTCACACGACGCCAATTCCTCGGAGTCACGGCGGCCGGAGCCGCCCTGCTGCCTTTGTCCACTCGCCTCGCCGCCGCCGAAAGCCCCACTAAGCCCGCGTCCCTCGGCACGCTCGAGCAGGAAAAACCACACACGTCACCCGACCCGATGCCGCGCAACGTGCCGCACATGGTCGAAGCCGACGGCCGGCTGCGGTTCGACTTCGGCGAACAAGGTCTGGTGTGCGATGGCGGCTTGCAGCCGTTCATGCTCTGCACGAAGGACGGCACCCTCATCGTGCAGGTGCAGTCACCGCATCTCCCCTTCGACATGAAGCGCATGCACTATCCCTACGCGATGTGGACGGTGGTTTCCCGCGACGGCGGCAAGACCTGGACGCGCGATCCGATCAAATCCGGCGACAACGGATTCAACAACGAAGGCGGCATGGTCCAATTGCGCGACGGCACCATTCTCGGTCTCGACACCTACATCATTCCCGGAGCGAAAGAAGGCATGGGTGTCGGCCAGCTTTACACCTCACGTGACGATTGGAAAACGGTGAGCGGGCCACAGGACGTCCCATTCGAACTGCCGAACGTCAATTTCTACGCCTCAAAGGACGACGGCGGCCACCCGCACGAGGCCCAGCGTCTGCACCGGCGCATCCTCGAGCTACCCAACGGCGACTTGTTGACGACACTTTACGGGCATATCCACGGTGACGCTACGCCGTCCACCTACCAGCCGCTGATGATGAAGCCGCGCGTCATGCTGCTGCGCTCCACCAATCGCGGCCAGCATTGGCGGTTTGTCAGCACCGTCGCGGTGGATCCCAGCGTCGGAACCGAAGGGTTCAACGAACCCGTGCTGACGCGGATCAGCCGCGGAGTTCACGCGGGACGGCTGCTTTGCTTCATGCGGACGGGGCGCGAACTTCGCGAAACATTCTCCGATGATGGCGGCGCCACCTGGTCGCCGGCTGTTCCACGAATTTTTGCGGGCCTTGATGTTCATCGCACCGAACTTTGGGTGGATATGTTCCGGAATGTGACAGGTCGCGGCGGCAGGCCTCTCGATGAAAACAATCCCGACGATCTTAAAGGCGCGGTCGTCGATCCCGACCTGATCGAACTTCGCAGCGGATTGCTCGTCGCCACCTTCGGCGTGCGTATTCCCCAAAAAGCGTGCTGGCCGCACAGCCAGCACCCGTGGAACGGCAACTATCTCGCCGTGAGCCGCGATCACGGCGAATTCTGGAATAACGTCGTGCGCCTGACCTCTGGCATCCCGACGACCCACTACACCTCGGTCGAGGAAACGCCCCGGGACAACGAACTCTTCGTCGTCTACGATTATGGATTCTGGCGGCAGCCGTCGCGCTTCGTCTATGGGCGCACGGTAAAGATCACCGTGAAGCCCGCATGATCCCACGCCTCGCGACCCTCCTCTTGATGATGACCGCTCTCGTCCGAGCTGCCGCAGCGGAGCCTCCTCTCCATGGCTGGCAACTCCTCGCTCCCCTGCCCGATCCTGTAGGTTATGGCGGCATGTTCGCCGGCGTGCTCGGCGGCCGGCTCGTCGCCGGAGGCGGTGCTCAATTCCACGACAGGCCCAACTGGCTGCAGGGCGAAAAAAAATTCAGCGATCGCCTCTTCGTACTCGCAGATCCAACGGCCGCGTGGGTTGAGGAGGAAGTTCGCCTGCCGGCCCCCGTGGCCTATGCCGCAAGCGCCGCCACCGGCGATTCCATTTGTGTAGTGGGCGGCGTCAACGCCGCCGGCTGCCTCGCGCACGCGATGCAAATCCGCGCCGACGGCGAGAAACTGCGCTTCGCTCCGCTGCCCGATTTTCCTCATCCGATTGGCAACGCCGCGGCGGCGATCGCCCGCGGCCGGATGTATGTCTTCGGCGGCGTCACCGATCCCGCCTCGAAAACTCCGAGCATCGAGACATGGTCGCTCGACCTCGCGGATTCGCCCACGCGCGCGTGGCGCCGCGAACCCGATTGCCCCGACGCCGGCGTTTTCGTGGGTGCCGCGGGCAGCGACGGCGATTCCATCTATGCCTTCGGGGGTATTGGTTTTGATGCCACGGGAAAAGCCATTCCCTCCGCCCGTGCCTATCGCCTCGCGCCCGAGGCGAAGGCATGGCAACGACTCGCCGACCTCCCCGAAGCGCGGGTCGGGCCGGCGACGCCGTGCCCTCAAGTCGCCGGAGGCAAGTTCCTGGTGATCGGCGGCTATGCCGAGGTTTTTCCCGGTGCAGCGCGCGACCACCCCGGCTTCAGCGACCAAACGCTCCTCTACGATCCGCGGCCGAATACCTGGGCCAACGGCGCGCTGCTGCCGCGGGCTCCCGTGCCGAATCGCGATTCACCGGGCGACCCAGGCCCGGCGCCCATGCTCGCTGCGCCCTGCGCGATCTGGCGCGATTTGGTCGTGGTGATCAGCGGCGAGGTGCGCGCCTCCGTCCGCTCACCCGCCGTGCTCGCCTGGCCGCTCAACAGGATTCAGCCATGACGCTCATCACCGACGTCCGCACGACGCTGCTCACCGGCCCGTGCACCAACGATCCGTTTTTGCGCGAAGCCCGCAAACTGCGCAGCGCGGCCTTCATTGAAGTCCTGACCGCCGCCGGCCCGATCGGAATCGGCGAAACCTACGCAGGCTACTTTTGTCCCGAGGCCGTACCAGCGATCGTCGATTTTTTCAAACCGATCATCGTTGGCCAGACCGTCGACGACATCCCGGAGCTGTGGCGCCGCATGTATCATTGCGGCAACTTCTGGTGCCGTGTCGGGCTCGGCGCGATCGTCCTCAACGGCATCGAGGCCGCGCTGTGGGATCTGAAAGGCAAGCTGCTCGGACAGCCCGTGCATGCGCTCCTCGGCGGCAGCAAGCATGCGCGGCTGCCGTGCTACGCGACCGGCGGCCCCAGCAACTACCCGAAGGACCGACTCGCGCAAAAAATCGATCACTACTTCTCGCTCGGGTTCCGCGGCCTCAAGGTGGGCGCCGGCAGTTTTTCCCCGGCCGATGGCTGGCATATGCCGAAGGCACCGCAGGAAGCAGCCGACTTCGAGGCGGACAAGTTCGCCTTCATGCGCCTGCATGCGGGCGGCGACGCGCTGCTCATGATGGATGCACACATGGGCAACAACCAGACCGTGACCTGGACGCTCGAGGTCGCGACAACCGTCGCTCGCGCATTAGAGCCGTTCAACCTCGTCTTCCTCGAGGAGCCGCTGCACTACACCGACCCTTGGGGCTACGCGGAACTCTGCCGCGCCACCACCACGCCGATCGCCGGCGGCGAATGCCTCACCGCCAGCTACGAGTGGCGCGTTTTCGCGGAGCAGGATGCGTTCGACATTGGCCAGCCCGACGCCTCATTCACCGGCGGCTTGGGTGAATTCATGGCCGTCGCCCAGATGATGGCCGTGCGCGGCCGGAAGATCGCCACGCACGCTTGGGGCGCGGGCGGCTCGTTGATGCAGAATGTCCATGCGGGCTTCGCCGCCGCCAACACCTGCATTCTCGAGATCGCACCGGACTACGCGGGGCTGCACTCCGACATCATCGATGGCGGCTTGATCATACGAGATGGCCAAGTGCTTCCCCCCGACCGACCTGGCCTGGGCGTCGTTCTCACCGACAACATCAAGCGCCGCTATCCGTTCAAGCCCGGCAGCGGCGAGTTCAACAGCGTGCCCGGAAAAATCCTCCGTGAATAACCCTCAAAAACTGGCCGGCCTTTTCTGCTCAATGCTGCTCTTGCTCGGCGCGTGCACGAATCCGCTCACCCCGCCCCTGGTCAGCGCGTCCGGCTACGGGCATCCCATCCGTCTCGCCTGTGTTGGCGACAGCATTACCTACGGACACCTGATTCCCGAGCGCGAACGAAACAGCTACCCGGCGCAGCTGCAGCGGATGCTCGGGGCTGATTGGGTCGTGGGGAATTTTGCCCGCAACGGCGCGACGCTGGTACGAAAAAGTCCCCGCCCGTTTCACGATCAGAAGGAATATCAGGAAGCGCTCGCGTTCGGTCCTGACGTCATCGTCCTCCAGCTTGGGACCAATGACACCAAGCGGGAAACCTGGGAGGCGGAAAACACCCGGTTCGTCGCCGACTACCTCGAGCTGATTCGCTCTTTCCAAGCGCTCGCCAGCAAGCCGCGCGTCATTCTTTGCCGTCCCATCCCGCTGTTTCGCGACCGCGGCAAGGCGACTTGGGACACGGATCGAGTGATGCGCGAACAAATTCTGCCGAAGATCGACGAGGTCGCGCGTCAGGCCCACCTGCCGGTCATCGACCTGAATTCCGCCTTCGTCGACGCGAACAAGCTGCTGCCCGACGGCGTGCACCCGAACGCGGAAGGCGCCACGCTGATGGCCCGCACCGTGTTCTTCGCGCTCACGGGGCGCCCGGCACCGGCGAATCCCGGATCTGCCCCGTGAAAATTGTCACCGACATCGCCGCCGACCCCGCGGCCTTCGCGGCGCTCCGGCTGCGCACCGACGTGCAGCTCGAACGCATCGAGCCACCCGAGGAACGCGCCCGCGAACTGCCCATCGATCGCATCGGCGACGCCGACGTGCTTTTCTGCACGTTTCCGCCGACTAATCACGCCGTGATGCGCAAGCTCCGCTGGATCCAGATTGCCTCGACGGGTTACTCGCAGTTGTTCGGCCTCGGTCTGCCGGCACGGGGTATCCAAGCCACGAATGCCCGCGGCTGTTTCGACGTGCCCATCGCGGAATGGAACATCGCGATGATGATCAATCTCGCGCGCAACGTGCGGCAAATGATCCGCCATCAGGAGACCAGCGTGTGGGATCGTTCCGCGGCTTTTCAGAACGAGATTCGCGGCAAGACGGTGGGTCTCTGGGGTTATGGCGGCATCGGCCGCGAAACCGCCCGCGTCGCCCGCCAGCTCGGCCTGCGCGTCCACGTCATGTCGCGCCAGAGCGTCGGCCCGCGTCACGATGTCTACACCGTGCCCGGCACCGGCGATCCCGAGGGCATCCTGCCTGACCATGTTTTTCGTGCAGGCGAGGAAACCGCCTTTCTCGGCACGCTCGATTTCCTGATCGTCGCGCTGCCGCTCACGAAGGCCACGGACGGTCTGATCGGCGAACGCGAGTTGCGGGCGCTACGGCCGCATGCGTTCGTCCTCAACCCGGCGCGCGGCCCCATCATTCAGGAACCCGCACTGCTGCGCGCGTTGAGGGAGAACTGGATTTCGGGCGCCGCCCTCGACACCCACTATTTTTATCCGATGCCGCCCGAACATCCGCTGTGGAAGATGCCCAATGTGATCTTCACTCCGCATATTTCGGGTTCGAGCCTCAGCCCGCAATTCCGGCCGCGGCTGTGGGCGATCTTCACCGAAAACCTCGCGCGCTTCACCCGCGGCGAACCACTGCTGAATCAACTCACGCCCGCGGAACTGGCGGGCGAATAAATTTCATCCATGACACCTGCTCAATCGCTCGAAGGAAAAAATATCTGGGTCACCGGCGGCGCCGGTCACCTCGGCTCCGTGATCACCGCCGCACTCGACGCCCAAGGCGCGAACGTGCTCTGTTTCGACCTGCCCGGCCGGGCTGAGGCGCTGGTGCGCGACCGCAGCCTAAAGCATACGATCCCGCTCGCGCTGGATTTCAGCGACGGCGTCGCGCTACCGGGCGAAGTGGAAGGGCTGACGGCACGCCACGGGATCCCGGACGGGGTCGTCCATCTGGTGTTCGCATCGACGAGCGGCAAACGATTCGAGGAGATCACGGTGGAGCAATTCCAGTCCACGTTCGATCGCACGCTGCCCGCCACCTTCTCTTTTTGCCGGGCCCTCGGGGAGAAGATGAAGGTGCGCGGCAGCGGGAGCGTGGTACTTTTCTCCAGCATGTATGGCGTGGTGGTGCCCGACCCGGGCATCTATCGGGCGCCCATGGCTCCGAATCCGATCGATTACGGCGCGTCGAAGGCGGCGATTCTCCAGATGATGAAGTATCTGGCAATGCATTACGGCCCCGCCGGCGTCCGCTTCAACTGCGTGACCCCCGGACCGTTCCCCAGTCCCGCCGTGCAGAACTCCCAACCCGAATTCGTCCGGGACTTGTGCGGGAAGACGCTGCTGCGCCGAATCGGCCGCAACGACGAGATCGCCGGTCCGACTCTGTTTCTGCTCAGCGATGCCGCTTCGTATGTCACCGGCCACAGCCTCGCGGTGGATGGTGGCTGGACCGTTTGGTGAACGCTCGGGCACTCCGCGCACCGATCCCAGCTGCCACGGCCCGTTGCTCGCACTTAAACGATCGACGGCCTTGGCGGACGGCCGGGTGTTCTCGATCTCTAGTTGTAATATTTTTTGAAATACGACCGCGATGGCGGACCTTGGAAAACTCTAACCTATTGAAACGATGCTTCGCCGAATCTTAACGGTTTCTTGCTTCTTCAAACCGGCTCTCTTTTTTTGCCTCGCTCCTTTCGTCACCGCCCAAACCCCGCAAAAAGTGGAGGGATTCGGCCAGGTTGAATTTCACTATTCCAACAAATTCATCGGCGTTGGCGCCCGCGATTTCCTCGGGGTGGCCCCCGGTTATTTGACGGCAGGATGGTGGGCTCCCGGGCAACTGAAGGACAACCGCCTATCGTGGAAAACCGCCGTCGTCCCGGCCAAACTCGCGACGACCTTTTCGTTCATTGCGGCAACGTCCGTGCTCCCGAGCGAATTTTCCCGCGGGCCGCAAGCCGTGCTGACGATCAACGGCCGCGCGGCGGTGACGTTTACCTTGGGCGTCGCTCGCGATTTCATCTGGAAGGAGGGCGCGTATGAGCTGAAATATATCTCCAAGCGCGTCGAATATCCCTATTCTGGCTGGGATCGCCAGCGGGAGCTGCACGGGAACAGCGGCATCTATCAACTTACGGTTCCGGCCGAGGCGGTTGAAGCCGGACAACCGGCCTTGCTGCAGGTTGAAATCCGGCCCTTTACCCGCTGGGAAAATGGCTGGTTCATGATCAAGGAACGCCGTGACGTGCTGGCGGAACCGACGCCGAAAATCCTGGAAGACGAACTTGATGGAATGCGCAAGGACATGGCGCGGCTGAATGAGCAGCTCCAGATTCTCGCCACGAAGCTATATCCCGAATTGACGGGCACGGATCGGTTCACCCACTCCGTGATCTACCACAACGGATATCGCCACATTCACCCGGCCGATTTGATCAAGCTCCAGAACGGTGAGCTCCTGATCATGGCGAGAGAAGCCACCGAGCACTTCGCCCAGGATGGGGACGTCGTGATGCTGCGCTCCAAAGACGATGGCAAAACTTGGGGCGACCGACAGGTCATCGCCGGCATCAAGGATCTCGACGAACGCGAAGGCTGTGGCCTGCAGCTGCGCGACGGCACGATCGTGGTCGGAGTTTTCTTTAACGGCTTGTATAACGCCGATGGCAGTTACGGTCTGGATACGCCGCGCGAACCGGGCAAACGCTATCTCGGCACCTACACGATTGCGTCCAAGGACAACGGCCACACCTGGTCGGCGCCGCGCTACGTTGACATCACGGGCATGCCTTTCAACGGCACCGAGGGTCCGACCGATGCTCCGATCGAAATGCCCGATGGCTCACTCCTGATGGGAGTAATCGGCTACAGCCTCAACGGTGACCCCAAGAACAACGGCTCGGTCATGCTGCGCTCCACCGACGAAGGAGTGACCTGGCAGTATCTTTCCACCATCGCGAGCGATGATGGCGGCAAAAACGGTGGCTTGGTGGAACCGGGCATCGTGCGGACGAAGTCCGGCCGGATCATCGCCGGACTGCGCGTGGCCGATACCGATGCCGATATCCGCATCACCTATTCCGACGATGACGGGAAAACGTGGTCCCCGCCCAGGAAAACCGGGATGATCGGACACCCGACCGATCTGGTTCAACTCGCTGACGGACGGATCATGGCTTCCTACGGTGTTCGGCCGCGGCTGCACTTGGATCCAGGTGGCATCCGGGTGTGTTTCAGCCGCGACAACGGTGAGACGTGGGATGTTTCCAGCGAGCTCCAGCTTCGGAGCGATTTCATGGATTTCGACATTGGGTATCCGGAGTCGCTCCAATTTCCCGACGGTCACATTTTGACGGTCTATTACTACAGTCTTTTCGGCAAATATTACCTCGGCGGCACGACGTGGAAACCATGACCGCCCGCGATGCGGCACGCTGGTGGTCTCGGTAGCACTATTCGACTTCGGCGACACCGCGTCTCATGACACACTTAGAGCAGCCTTCACAGCTATCGTCGCTTCTCTCGCAACTAGCAGCTCGGCTTGCGGGCGAATTAGATGTCGGCCACGCGCTACGCCGCCTCTACTCCACCGACGCTTCTGAATACCAAGAGCTGCCCACCGCCGTCGCGTTGCCCAAGTCCGAAGCGGACGTTCGCCAGCTGCTTGTGTTTGCCCGTCAACATCGGATCGGGCTGATCGCACGAGGCGCAGGCACGTCGCTCGCCGGTCAGGTCGTCGGCAACGGCGTCGTGGTGGATATGGGTCGACACATGAACGCGATCCTCGGGGTCGACACAGCCCGCCGGCGCGTGCGGGTGCAGCCCGGCGTCGTGCGTAACGAACTCAACCTCTTCCTCTCTCCCCACGGCTGCCTCTTCGCTCCGGAAACCTCCACGGCCAATCGCGCGATGATCGGCGGCATGGTCGGCAACAATTCCTGCGGCTCGAACTCCATCGTCTACGGTTCCGTGCGCGACCACCTGATCTCGGCGCGAGGCTTTTTAAGCGACGGCTCCGAGGCTACCTTCGGCCCGCTGACCGCCGCAGAGTTCGCCGCCAAATGCGCCGCGCCAGATTCGCTGGAGACGCGGATCTACCGTTTCGTCCGCGAGCTGCTCGGTGATCCGAGGAACCGCCAGCTCATTCGCGATAATTTCCCCAAGGCGACGGTCACTCGACGCAACACCGGCTACGCGCTCGATGCCTTGATGGACTGCGCAGTGTTCGATCCGGCGTCCGCCAAACCCTTCAACCTCTGCCGTCTCCTGGCCGGCTCCGAAGGCACGCTCTTCCTCGGGGTTGAGTTTGAACTTAACCTCGAGCCGTTGCCGCCGCCGGGCGCACTGATGTGCGCGCATTTTACCTCCATCGAGGATTCCCTGAAGGCCACGCTGCTAGCCATGCGCCGCCGGCCGTTCGGTTGCGAACTCATCGACCGTCACATTCTCGAATGCACGAAGTCCAACCTCGAGCAGGCGAAGAACCGCTTCTTCGTGCAGGGCGATCCGGGCGCGGTATTGGTCGTGGAATTCCGGCACGCCGATCGCGGTTGGCTGGAAAAGGAAATGGCGGCGCTCGAGGCGGACTTCCGCGCGGCCGGCCTCGGCTATGCCTACCCGCTCGTGTGGGGCGAAGATTGCAATCGCGTGTGGGACCTGCGCCGCGCCGGCCAGGGCTTGATGGCCAATGTCCCTGGCGACGCCAAGCCGCGCGAGGTGGTCGAGGACACCGCTGTCGCCGTGGAGGACTTGCCCGCTTACATCGCCGAGTTCGACAAACTCATGCGCGAGAAATACGGCGTCAGCAGCGTGTATTACGCGCACGCCGGCGCCGGCGAGTTGCACACGCGACCGCTCTTCAACCTGAAAACGAAGGAAGGCCTGCGCATGTTCCGCGGCATCGCCACCGACGTCGCGTCCCTCGTGAAGAAATACCGGGGCTCGCTCTCCGGCGAACACGGTGACGGTCGCCTGCGCGGCGAGTTCATCCCGTTCATGGTCGGTCCGGAATGCTACGCGATGATGCGCCGGGTGAAGGAAACGTTCGATCCGCTCAACCTGCTCAATCCCCATAAGATCATCGATACGCCGCCGATGGACACCTCGTTGCGACATGGTTCGGACGAACCCGCACCGGAGTATGCGACGATCTTCGACTTCAGTTCCACGCAAGGCGTGCTCCGCGCGGCCGAACAATGCAACGGCGTCGGTGAGTGCCGCAAGTCGCACCTCATGGGCGGCACCATGTGCCCGAGTTACATGGCGACGCGCAACGAGCAGGACACGACCCGCGCCCGCGCCGGCCTGCTGCGCCAAGTCCTCACGCACCCGCGCGATGTCACTAATCCGTGGGACAGCGAGGAGATCAAAGGCGTCATGGACCTCTGTCTCTCGTGCAAGGGCTGCAAATCCGAGTGCCCCTCGAACGTCGACGTCACCCGCCTGAAAGCCGAGTGGCAGCAGCATTACTACGACACGCACGGTGTTCCGTTCCGCTCGCAGCTCGTCGCCGGCTTTGCCCGCGCCATGCGCCTCGCGGCGCTCTTTCCCCGCGTCTATAACTGGCTCGTCACCGCACCCGTCACTTCGCGCTGGATCAAGCAACTCTCCGGTTTCGCCGTGGCCCGCAGCTTGCCCCCACTGCCCGCCACCACCCTCGCCGCTTGGCACCGCCGTCATGCCAATCCCTCCGGTCGCGCCTATCCAAACGGTCGCGTGTATCTCTTCTGCGACGAGTTCACGAATTATAGCGATGCAGAGATCGGCATCAAGGCCGTGGAGCTGTTGAACCGCCTCGGTTACGAGGTCGTCATTCCCCATCACGTCGAGAGCGGCCGGGCGCATCTCTCCAAAGGCCTCGTGCGCGATGCGCAGCGGTTCGCCATCCGCAATGTGGACCGGCTGAAGGATATTGTCACTGAAGCGACGCCGCTCATCGGACTCGAGCCGTCGGCGATCCTCGGTTTCCGTGATGAATTTCCAGATCTGGTCCCGGCGAACCTCAAAGTCGCCGCCCGCAACCTCGCAAAACACGCCCTACTTTTCGAGGAATTCATCGCACGCGAGGCCGCGGCCGGACGCATCCGCCGCGAATCGTTTCGCGCCGAGAAGAAACTCATCCGGCTTCATGGACATTGTCACCAGAAGGCCATGTCTTCGCTCAATCTGGCCATCGCGACTCTGGAATTGCCGGCAGGTTACGAAGTCCGCCTGATCGCCAGCGGCTGCTGCGGCATGGCCGGCTCGTTCGGTTACGAAGCCGAGCATTTCGCCGTGTCACAGCAGATCGGCGAGCTGGTGCTTTTCCCCACCGTCCGCGCCGCCGACCCCGACACGCTGGTCTGCGCCTCCGGCACCAGCTGCCGTCACCAGATCAAGGATGGCACCGGACGCATCGCGCTGCACCCCGCGGAAATCCTGCACGCCGCACTGGCTTATTAATAGTTGCCTTGCTCGGCAGAACTTTTCGTTTCCCGGCCTGACGTCGGCAGCTGCGCGATGCCGGAAACGCGACGCGCGGCATTTTCCTCAATGCCCCGAGCGCTCGTTCAGCAGCTGCCATTGTCTTTGGGCAGGCTCGTAGTTTGGTTCGCATCGAAGCGCCGTCTCGAGATTCCCGCGGGCCTCCGATTCGCGCCCCAACGCGATCTGCGCCGACGCCAGCCGCGTCAACGGCTCCGCGCGGCCCGGCTGCAGACGCACCAACGCCTCGAGGTGCGGCAGCGCGTCGTCGACGTGTTTCGCCGCCAGCAAGCTTTCGACAAACGCGTCCCGGAGCGGGATCGAATCGGGCAAAAGCTCGACCGCGCGGGTAAGGTGACGCCAGCCTTCTTCGGCATGACCGGAAGAAGCCAACAGCACCCCTAGATTCGTTTCAGCTTCACCGTAAGTGGGCCGGAGCTGGATCGCCGTTTCGTATTGCTGAACGGCGCGGGAATACTCGCGATGCTGCGACAGAAAATTCCCATAGTAGAAATAAACGTCGGCGAACTTCGGCGCGAGGCGGATGGTCTCCAGAAAGTGCCGCTCCGCTTCCTCCGGCTGGCCGGCATCGGCGAACGACCGCGCGAGGTAAAAATGCGCGAGGGGATAGTTCGGTTCGAGCCGCAGCGATTCCAGGAAATGTGCCCGCGCCTCCGCCGCCTCGCCGGACCGATACAACACCAGACCCAAGCCGCACCAGCCGCGCGCGTTCCCCGGCCGCTTCGCCACAATATCGCTCCACAGCTCCCGCGCGCTTCGGTAGGTGAAGTTGCGTTGCACCGTCACCGCGCCAAGGGCGCAAGCCACGACCAGCGCGACAACCAGTCCCCAACCCTTCGCCATCCGCCACAACCCAGCGGTGAAAAGCGCGACGACCGCCGCCAAGGGCAAATACATGCGGTGCTCCGCCATGGTCTGTGAAGCGATGGGAATGACGCTGGAGCTAGGTGCCAGCAGGAAAAAAAATGCCGTCCCGGCGAAAGCCGTGCACCGCCAGCCACGCCGCCAAGCCCAACCCGTGCCGGCCATCAGCGTCAGGAGCACCAAAGTCGGCAGGAACAACTTCCCCGGACTCGTCACGATCTCGGTGCCGTAGTCCAGCACGAGCGGCGCGGGCCAGAGCGCCAGCCGGAGATAGTGAGGAATTGCGACGCATTGCGTCAGCGCGTATTGCCACCACGCAATCTCCGTCCCGAAGCCCGCCGTGCCTCCGCGGCCCGCCGTGGACAGCAGCAGGGCGATGGACAAAACCCAAGCGGCGGCGAGTCCCGCATACAGCCTGCCATGACGCCGCAGCGCCTGCCACCAGCTCTCGCTGACGAAGCACCGGTCATAGACCAACACCAGCAATGGGGCCATGGCGGCCGTTTCCTTGGTCGCCACCCCAGCCCAACCGGCGGCCACTCCCAACCAAAGCCAGCTCCGTGCTGCGTGATTTTCCAACGACCGGATAAAGCAATAAAGCACGACCAGGATGAACAGCGACGACAGCGATTCCGCGCGCTGGGAAACATACGTGACCGCCGCCGTCTGGAGCGGATGCAGCGACCAAAGCAAAACCACGCTGAACGCGAAGCCGAGCGCCGTCGACTCCGTCCACCCGGCGTTGCACCGCAGGACCGTGCGCCGGAGCACGCCCAGCAGCACCCAACCCGCCAGGACGTGTATCAGAAGGTTGAGCACATGATAACCGCGCACGTCCAGCTGGTCGAAGGCATAGTTGATCGCAAATGTGAGGTTGAGGAGCGGACGCCCGCCGACCGTTTGTCCTTCGTCGCAAGGCGGCGTCAGCACGTCGCGCCACCGGTGCAAATCCCGGATCGTTTCATTGCGCACGATCCCCGACTGATCGTCGAAAATGAAAACGCCGCGAAGGCTGTTTGCATAGACCAGTCCTGCGGCCAGGGCGAGCAGCACGCCTGCAAACCAGACGGCGGAACGCGTCCCCATGAAGCCCGACATGGGCGATGGCCGGGCGGACGATGCGACTGTCTTCATGGCAGAGGCCTTGGCGACTCTAGCGATGTAGTTGCGGCCGGTATTCCGTGTCCGGCTGCTTCATGGCCTCGGCGGCTTCGGTGAGGTCGCGATACGTTCCGGCCGCCACGCTCGCGAGCATGGCGGCGCCGAGGCAGGCACGCTCCGGCGACAAGGGCGTCGCCACCGGCACGCCGAGCAGGTCGGCGTTGAGCTGCAGCAGCAAAGCGCTCTTCGATCCGCCGCCGGTCGCGACGATTCGCCACACGGCAGCTCCGTTGGTCACGCGCCGCACGAGCTGGCATTGAGCGACGGCAATTTTCCCCAACAGGTGGCGCAGGTGCGCGCCGTGTTCCTGTGGACTAAAATTCGTTCGGGGGCCGTTCACGGGCCGCCCCTCCTGCACCGTTCCAGCCAGCGCGACCAGTTCGTCCAAGCTCTGTGCCGGAGCGTGACGCCGCTGATACTCGTCCAGCTGTCCCGCGCCGTTCACGTCGAACGCCAGACGGAAGAAACTGCGGCCATCGAAATCCGGGCCGTGGTAGCAATCGGGCTGCGGCGCGACCTCCTGCACGCGCGTGATGGCGGCGAGGACCGTGCCGGTGGAAATGCTAACGTCCGCGCTCCGCCCTAGGCCGGACCCCAGCGCCGCCACGTGGTGGTCCAGGCTGCCCACCGCGAAGGGAATACCGGCGGGCAGGCCGAGCAGGCGGCCGGCCGCCGCGGTGGTCCGGCCGCAGGGTGAACCCGGCCGCAAAGGACAAGACAGACGCTCGGGTTCGACATCGAACACCGCCAATGCTGCCGGCCACCATTGCCAAGTGGTCAGATCATACAGCCCGAGCAAGGACGCCGTGCCGGCGTCTCCGACTCTTTCCCCCGTGAGGGAATGGGTGAAATAATCGGAGATGGTCATGATCCGATGCACATGGGCCCAGAGTTCCGGCCGGTTTTTCTGAAACCAATGCCATTTGGCGGCCGCCCATTTGCCCGACATGTTCGTGAAGCCCGTCCGACGTGCGTAGGCCTCGTGATGAGTGAAGCCGCCCAGTTCATCCTCCAGAGGTTCGCCGCGCTCGTCCGTCCACAACACCAACGGCGTAAGCGGCGCGTCACCGCGATCGAGCAGAATGAAGGTGTTCGCCTGCGATGAATACGAGAGACCCGCCACTTGGTCCGCGCCGCCCCCCGCCTGCCGCAGAGCCTCCGCCACACCATCGCGTAACAATTGCCAGAATACGGCCACCGGCACCTCGCTCTGCCCGGGCGCTGGACTTTCCCGCCGCACCGCGAGCCGGCTCAGGCCCTTGAGCGCACCCGCCTCGTCAAAGAGTCCGACCTTGAAGTAGGAAGTGCCGAGATCGATGCCGAGGAAACAGGCCATGGGGTCAGCGTTACTCCGCCGCCTTGAGCAGGGCCAGGGTAGCCTGCACGACCCGGTGGCCGTTGTCGGCGGAGAAGATGGCGTTGGTGGCTTCGTAAACTCCGCGGGTCGCCGCCTCTCGCGTCACGATATATCCCTGCAGGACGCCATTCGCGAGAGTGACGACGAAGGTTCGCGGGCTGGCGGTTTTTACGTTGAGCGCATACTCGACGAAAAACTCCCCCGGCCAGAACACGAAATTCCACGAACCGATTTGGACCAGTTGGATTTCCGCGGGCAGACAAGCGGCGGCCGCTTGCGCCAGCCGGCCGTCCACGGCGGCGCGTGCCAGCACGACGGTTTCCTCCGCGCCGAACCAGTCGCACTCAGCCGTCCGGATCGCGGTCCGGTCCGCGCCTTCACGCCGCAAGCTTTCGAAATGCTGCCTCGTCTGATCGGCCCACGCTTGGGCGGCGCGCACGGACGGCATCGTTCGCGCCTCCAGTGACACTTGAACGCCGCGGACGCGGACCGCGAGCGAGGCATCGAAGCTGATCGTCGGGAACACGGCGGCGATCGCCTCGCCCAACATCTCGCCCAACCGGCGTGCCTCGGCGAACGTGTTGGTCTTCGTCACATGCCGCGGGCTCTGATTACCGGAGGCGCCGTTGTGATAGAGGATCGGGCATTCCGCGGGCACCAGACCGCATTCGCGCAGGTATTGCCGCGCGAAATGGGGGAAGTCGCCGCTGATCAGCGTGGAATCCTCGTGCAGCACGGTAGGGTGCATCGCGTAGACGACCATGCAGGCGAGCAACCGCTGTTGCTGGCGGGCACGCACCAGCAGCACCGGAACGGATGGATCGGATGGGCCGGATGGATCGTGTCGGTTGGTGCCGGCGCCGCGCGCGTTCGCCTCCGCCAGACCCGCCTCGGCGGGGACCGCCGAGTGAAATGCCGCGCAAGCGGCTTCCACCATCCGTCCGGTGACAAATTCCAGATACGCCGGATCAGCCGCGGGGATCACGCGGTCCGCCCGGTTGCTCACGTAATTTACCATGACCGGACCCGAATGCGTGTGCGTCGCCGTGATCGCCACGACGTTCGCTGGCAAGCCCGTGCGCGTGCTGACACGCCGCCGCACCTCTCCCACCAGCGCCTTGTCGACGGAGATCAGGTCGTTCGCGATGAACAGAGCCTGTTCCGTGCCCTGGCGGAGATAAAGCGCGGCGGCTTCCAAATGATCATGCACGCCGGTGCTCATGCGTCGGACATGCGGGTAGCCGTATAGAAATACACTGCCCTGAGGCGTCAGATCGGCCCTCGCCGCCCCCGCCCACAGTCCCGCTTCGGGAAGTTCACTGGATGGCTGCATGGGCTCCGGATGTTGCGCCGAGAGTCGGCTGTGTAAATGTTATTTTTTGTTCGTTTAGATATTAAATTGACAAAATAGAACATTTGCTTCGGCTCCTTCCGACGTGAAAAACCTTCCTTCGGCCGCTCGTCAGACCCGGATCCGGGAGCGCTTTGCCGCCCAGCCCGGCGTGAGCGTTTCGGAACTCGCGCGCGAATTCGACGTGAGCGAAATGACGATCCGCCGCGACCTCGCCGCGCTCGAAGCCGGCTCGCACCTGCAGCGCACGCACGGCGGCGCCGTGCTCTCGGAGCGCATGATGCTGGAGTTCGAGTATCGGGATCGCCGTGACCAAAACCGCGCAGCGAAACGCGCGATCGCCACCGAAGCGCGCAAGCTCGTGCAAAAGGGTCAGCGTCTGATCCTCGATACCGGCACCACCACGCTGGAACTCGCCACTCTGCTCAAGGACGGGGAGGATCTCACGGTCATCACTCCCAGTCTCGCGGTCGCTTCCGAACTGCAGCACGCCGCGGGTGTCGAGGTCATCCTGCTCGGTGGCGTCATCCGCCGCGGCAGCCCGGACCTCACCGGCCCGGTGACGGAAAACTGCCTCGAGCTGTTCGCCGCGGACTGGGCCTTTCAAGGGGCGGACGGCGTCGGCGCGGACGGCGCCATCTACAATTCCGACCTCCGCCTCGCGCGCGTGGACAAGCTCATGCGTCGCGTGGCCCACCAGTCCTGCCTTCTCGCCGATCACAGCAAGATCGGCACTACTGCCCTCGCCCGCTCCGGCACGCTGGCCGACGTGGATATTTTTATCACGGATACAGCCGCGCCCGCTGCGGCGCTCAAGCGCTTCGCGCGCCTCGGCGTCCAGGTCGTCACCGTGAAATGCTGATTTTCCCATGAGCAACCCAACCCTCGAATCCTTCTCCACCCTCGAATGGGGCAGCGTCGACCTGCAACGCGTCCCCCATCTGCCCGTGCCTCCTCCAGGCCCCCTGTCCAAACACTGGCACGACCGCTGCACCAAGCATTTCAAGGGACTCAGCAGTCAGGTTAAGCTCTTTCCCGTGACGTTCGAGTCCGGCAGCGGCTGCGTCCTGAAGGACGTCGATGGCAACGAATACATCGATTTCTCCTCGGGCATCTACGTGACCACGCTTGGTCACTGCCATCCCAAGATCAGCGAAGGCATCGCCAAGGCCGCCGGACAGCTGATGAACGCGCATGACTTCACCACGCCGATCAAGACGGAGCTGATGGAGAAACTCGCCTCGATCCTCCCGGGCGACCTCACGGGATTCCAGCTCTACGACTCGGGCACCGCCGCCGTCGAAGCCGGCATTCGCGTCCTGCGCGCCGCCTCCGGAAAACACGAGACCGTGAGCTGCTTTCACGATTTCCACGGCAAGACTTACGGCGCCGTCTCGCTGGGCCACATCCGCTCCCACGTCTACGGCGCCGTCCGCGCGCCCGGAGCGCACATGGTGCCGCGTCCAGATGCTTACCGGCCCGTCTGGACCAAGCCGGATGGCACCATCGATACCGACGCCTACATCAAGTTCTACGGCGAATACCTCGACAAGGCCACCATCGGCGCGGTGGCGGGCTTCGTGCTCGAGCCGATCCAAGGCTGGGGTGGCTCGGTCATGCCGCCGGACGATTTTTTCCCGAAGCTCCGCAAATTCTGCGACGACCGTAAAATCCTGCTCATGGCCGACGAGGTGCTCACCAGTTGGGGCCGCACCGGCAAGTGGCTCGCCATGGAACACTGGGGCGTGGTGCCCGACGTCGTCACGATGGGCAAGGGCTTCGGCAACGGCTTCCCCGTCACCTGCGTCGCCGTGCGCGAGCAGTTCAAGGAAAGCTTCGAGAGCATTTCCGCGTCGAGCAGTTACGGCGGCAATCCGATGGCCTGCGCCGCCGCGCTCATCTCCACGCAAGTGATCGAGGAGGAGCAGCTCCTCGAGCACTCCACTCACCTCGGCAGTCTCGCGCTCAAGCGCATGCTGCAGATGAAAGAGCGGCACAAGATCGTCGGCGACGTCCGCGCCAAGGGCTGCCTGATGGGCATCGAACTCGTCAAGGACCGCGCGACCAAGGAGCCCTTCGACAAGGCCGGCACGCTCGTTTACCAAAAAGCGTTCCGCAAGGGCCTCGCCTGGATCCCCGCCGGGCACATCCTGCGCATGAGCCCGCCGATCGTGATGGACGACGCCACACTCCTGAAGGGTCTCGACCTCATCGACGAGGCCATCGGCGAAACCGCGAAAGAACTCGGCTACTCCTGATTTCCGCGACCATGTCCACCGCCTTTCGCCTCAAACGGCTCTTCCACCCGCGCTCGCAGCGTTGCTTCGATGTCGCGATCGACCACGGCTTCTTCAACGAATACGGCTTCCTCGCCGGGATCGAAAACATCGCCGAGGCCGTCGCGACCGTGGCCGCCGCCGGACCCGACGCCATCCAGCTCTCCGTCGGCCAGGCGCAACATCTCCAGCAGTTGCCCGGCCGCCTGAAGCCATCCCTCGTGCTGCGCATCGACGTTGCCAACGTATACGGAAAAAAACTACCGCGCCGGCTTTACAGCCACACCATCGCGGACGCCGTCGCGCAGGCCGTCCGCCTCGACGCCGCCTGCATGTGCGTGAATCTCTTCCAGATTCCCGACCAGCCCGAGGTCGGCGAGCAATGCATCGAAAACATCCTGCGGCTCAAACCCGACTGCGAGCGCTTCGGCATGCCGATGATGATCGAGCCGCTTGTCTTCCAGCCGAACGAAAAGGCCGGCGGTTACATGGTCGACGGCGATGAGAAGAAAATCATCCCGCTTGTCCGCCAGGCCGCCGAACTCGGCGCCGATATCATCAAGGCCGACCCGACTGACAACGTGCAGCTATACCATCAGGTCATCGAAGCCGCCGGCCGCGTGCCAGTCCTCGTGCGCGGTGGCGGTAAGGTCGGCGACCGCGAAATCCTGCAGCGCACGCACGATCTGCTCGCGCAGGGCGCGTCGGGCATCGTTTACGGTCGCAACATCATCCAGCACTCCCAGCCAGCCGCGATTACGCGTGCCCTGATGGCCATCGTCCACGACGGCCTTTCCGTCGAAGGAGCGCTCGAGCTCGTTACCCAGCATTGATGCGGTCATCGCCCGATTCTCCCCACGCCATGCCTGTGCTCATCCGCAATGTTCGCGTCGTCGAACCTGGCAACCAGATCAGGGCGGCCGAGGTGATGATGCGCCACGGCCGCATCATGAGCGTGAATACCCGTGGACAAACCACGCTGGATGGCGCGGAGATCGTGGAAGGTTCGGGCCGTCTGCTCACGCCCGGTCTCATCGACGTCCACACGCATGGGATCATGCACAGCCAGTATGAAACCGGCCCAGACGGCTTGCGCGACGCCGCTCGTGCGCTCGGAGCCTTTGGCGTCACGACCGTGCTGCCGACCATCGTGCCGCAGATCCGCGAGGGATGGATCGAGCGCCTCGGCGAAATCGCCGCGGCCATTCCCAGCGTCAAGGAAGTGAACATCCCCGGCCTTCACCTCGAGGGACCGTTCATGGCCGTCGGCGGCGCGGCGTGCCCCACCCTGCCCGGCGACGTGGCGCTGCTGGAAAAAATCCTCACGGCGTGCGCGGGACGGATCGCGGTGATGTCAGTGAGCCCCGACACCCCAAATATCATCCCCGTCATCCGACGGCTGCGCGAGGAGAAGATCACGGTTTTCCTGACTCACACCCGAGCAGACGTGGAGCAAACGGAGGCTGCGCTCGACGCGGGCGCCGTGCATGCCACTCATTTCTACGACGTGTTCCATGCGCCGGTGGAAATAGAAGCCGGGGTGCGCCCGGTCGGTGCCGTCGAAGCCATTCTCGCCGATCCACGCGCCAGCGTCGATTTCATCGCTGACGGCGTGCACGTGCACCCCACGGCGATCCGCGCCGCGCTGGCGGCGAAGACGTGGCGCGGAATCATTCTCATCACCGACGCGAACATCGGCGCCGGCCTGCCCGGCGGCATCTACAACACACCGTGGGGTTACGACGTGGAAGTCTCCCCGAACGACGCCGCCCGTCACGCAACCAAGGGCTTCCTCGCCGGCAGCGCCCTGACCATGGATCGCGGCATGGCCAATCTGCTCCAGTGGTTAAAATTGCCGCCCGAGCAGGTCTGGGCCATGGGCACGCTCAATCCCGCCACGCTGCTCGGCCTCTCCCGTAAAGGCCGGCTTGATCCCGGCGCGGATGCCGACCTCGTGCTGTGGGACGAAGACCAGCGCGCCGCCCGCACCTGGGTAGGAGGTCAATGCACGTATGCGCGCACCTAAAAGCAAAATCCAAGTGAAGCACGCGCGCGCCTCCACGCCCCGCGTGAACGCGGCGATACCACCCAAGCCTCGGCGAAATCCCCTCTCGAAACCTTTCCGCACCGATTTTCTCCACGCCCTTTATGAAAAAACCAGCAAGTGATTTCACTTTCGCCCCGGCCACTTTCATCCCTTTCCGCGATCCGAAAGTTCTCGCGCGGGTCCGGGCCATCAAGCGCCAGGACATCGCCAAGCACCGGAATCCCGATTTCCGGATCACCGTCCTGCCCGATGAGGACATCGAGTTCCTCTGGATCACCGATATGTTCCATCGCATTAAGACGGCGATGGATGCCGGGCTGCCTCTCGTGATGATCATGCCGAATCCGTGGCCGCGATACGTCCGGCTCGCCTACCTGCTCAACAAATTCCGGGTAAACTGCCGCCGCCTTCACACCTTCAACATGGACGAATATGCGAGCGACGACGGTCGCATCGCCCCCGAGACGTGGGAATTCGGGTTCTTGCATGCTTTCAAGAAATACTTCTGGTCGCAGCTCGATCAGAAGCTCCGTCCGCCGGAGAAAAACATCCAGGGGCCGAACGACCTGAACATCGACTCCTATGGCAGAATGATCGCCGACCTCGGCGGCGCCGACATCTGTTACAGCGGCCCCGGCTGGGCCGGCCACCTCGCCTTCATCGATCCCGGCGCGCCGGAGTTTGCCGGCACGCTCGAGGAATGGAAACAGATGGGGCCGCGCGTCTGCACGCTTCATCCCCTTACCATCGCGCAGAATTCCATGCACGGCAGCTTTGGCTGCAGTGGCGACCTTGCGGCCGTTCCGCCCAAGGCCGCGACGATCGGGCCGGCCGAGGTGATCGGCGCGAAACACCGCATCGACGTCCACGCGATCGGCGTGGGCGGCACCTTCATCTCCTGGCAGCGATTCACCACGCGGCTCGTGCTGCACGGCCCGGTCACACCGCTCGTACCCGAATCAATCCTGCAAACCCTGCGGACCGATGTGTGGGTCTCGGAATCCGCCGCCGCCAACATCGAGCCGCGGTGGAATTATGGATACTGACAGGCTCAGCCCTAACGGCACGGCGTCATCGACTGGCGTCGAGCCGACGCAGGAAAAATTTACGCTCCCACGCGTCTCCGAGATGGATCTCGCACGTGCCCTGGAAGTCCCCCGCTGGCCGCCGAGCGCAGGCGCGCCTTTCGTGCTCCAGCAAAGGTGGCGGCCGATGCTGGAGCCCGCGTTCCGCATCGGAACCGTGTGGTTTGCCGCGACCGCGGAAGCGTTGTTGATTTTTGCCCATCTCGTCGACGACGACATTCGCACCGCCGCCCAATCCGATCACGATCCGATCTGGGAGCTTGGAGATGCGTTCGAGATTTTCGTTCAGGCGTTCGGCGGCGGTGAATATTTCGAATTTCAAATAGCGCCTAATGGCCGGGTCCTGCAACTGCGCTATCCTCACGTGGGCGCAGCACGAGAGAACGGCATCGACGCTTACATTCATCGCGAGCCCTTGATCGAAGCCGCGGTGCGGGCGAACCCTGTCGACGGCTGGTGGCGCGTGGCCGCGCGGCTTCCCGTCGCCCGACTGCTGCCGAAATCGCCCCGCCTGCGCGGCGACGCGTGGCGGATCGCTGCGTGCCGCTATGACGCGACGGACGAGGGTCGCGCCACGATTTCGTCAACCGCCGCGTTCTCCCGTCCCGACTTCCATCGCGTTGGCGAATGGTCGCTCGCAATGGTGTCGGAGGGGTTTCCGAGTCCCGTAGGCGCCGCTTCGTAGTTTCGCTTTCATGTCCGCATCCCAACCTCCCCTCGCTCCTCGCGCCTGGCTCGTTGTCGCGCTGCTGTGCGTCGTCGCCTGCCTGAATTACCTCGACCGCAACATGCTCACGACGATGCGTCCGTCGATCGTAGCGGCGTTGCCGATGTCGGACGCTCAGTTTGGACTGCTCACCTCGATCTTCCTTTGGGTCTACGGACTATTGAGTCCGTTCGCGGGCTACCTCGCCGATCGCTTCAGCCGCAGTCGCGTGGTCATCGCAAGTCTCGTGGTGTGGTCTGTGGTCACGTGGCTCACGGCCCACGCCCAAACCTATGGACAACTTCTCGCCGCACGCGCCCTGATGGGCGTGAGTGAGGCCGCCTATCTGCCGGCGGCGCTCGCGCTCGTCGCGGACTATCATCGAGGGACGACACGATCGCTCGCGACGGGCGTCCACATGACCGGCATCACCATCGGCGCGGGACTCGGCGGGCTCGGCGGTTGGTTTGCCGACCGGCATGAGTGGAGTTATCCGTTCAGCCTTTTCGGCGCCATCGGCATTGGCTACGCGGTGGTGCTCGTATTGCTGCTCCGCGACGCTCCGCGCGATCGCGTAGGCTCAGTTAAACCCTCCGAAGCGGATCGTGTGCATTTCTGCGAGGCGTTGCGGAGTCTTTTCAGTCGTCGGAGCTATTGGCTCGCGCTCGCATTTTTCGGCCTGCTTGGCATCGCCGGTTGGGGCTTGGTCGGTTGGCTGCCGACGTATTTTCAAGAGCGGTTTCACTTGAGCCAAGGGGCGGGCGGCCTGTCGGCCACGGGTTGGTTGAGCATCGCGGGTTTCGTCGGCCTCATCGGGGGCGGCGCGCTCGCAGACTATTGGAGCCGCCGGAATCCCCGCGGCCGCATTCTCGTGCCGGCGGTTGGCTTGTGCTTCGCCGCCGGCGGCACGGTGCTGCTCGCTACGGCGCCCACGCTAGGTTTCGCGATTGCCGGGCTCATGCTCTACGGACTCACGCGAAATTTCGCCGACGCGAACATGATGCCGATCCTCTGCCTCGTCTCCGATCCGCGCTACCGCGCCACCGGCTACGGGCTGCTCAATCTCGTCGGCTGCGTGATTGGTGGAATCTATATTTATATAGGCGGGGCACTGCGCGACGCGCACATCGGACTCTCCGTTGTCTTTGGCGCGATGACCGGCATCATTCTGCTTTGCGCGTTTCTGCTTTCGCGCATCCAGCCCGCGAGCGATCAGCCCAGTGCGTAGGGTGAGCGAAGACCAATGATTCACGACACCGTCGCGCCTACAGTTAAAAAGCGCTATCCCTCCGCGATCATGGCCACTTGTGTCGTGCCGTGGACGAGCTCCTATCGCTTCGATGAGCCGTGCTTCCGCGAACAGGTGCGGGACCTCGCTCAAAATCTCACGCCGCACTTGTATATTTTCGGGACCGCCGGGGAAGGTTACGCGGTCACCGACACGCAATTCGAGCGGATCGCGCGCGTTTTTTTCGAGGAATGCACCGCTCTGAAAGCCGCGCCCACGCTCGGGATCATCAGCCTCTCGCTAGGCACGATCCTCGAACGAATCGAACGGGGACGGACGTGGGGCTTCCGGCGTTTTCAGATTTCCCTGCCAGCGTGGGGCGCGCTCAACGATCGCGAACTGGCTGTTTTTTTTCGCGAGACCTGTGGGCGCTTTCGAGACAGCGAATTCATGCACTACAACCTGCTCCGCACCAAGCGGCTGGTTTCTCCCGCAGAATACCGCCGCTTCGCCACGGATTACGAAAATCTGGTGGCGGCGAAAAACACCCGCGACGACCCGGTATTCCTCAAGGAACTCCTGGAAGCTGCCCCGCAGCTTCAGCATTTTCTGGGCGAAGCCGGGTTTGCGCGCATGCGGGACAGCCACGAATGCGGTCTGCTGATTTCACTGGCGTCATCGAATTTCACTCGCGCCCATGAGTTCTTCGCGGCGCGCGGGCCACAACTTGCGCAGATGTCCGATGAACTGAAGGCTGCGCTCGACGCTCTGAAGAGGGCCGTTGGCTCAAATGCCCACATGGATGGGGCCTTCGACAAGCTGTTGTATAAGGCTCGCTCCCCCGGATTTCCGCTGCGCCTCTTGCCGCCTTACGAATCGTCCGAAGCAGCCACGGCCTTGGAGCGCTATTCCGAAGCCATGCGTCAGCTGGCGCCAGCTTGGCTTTCCTGAGCACCCGCGCGCGCTGAGAGCGAAAGCTGGTCAACACCAAAGACGCCTTTCCATTCGCATGTATCACCCTGCAGCCTCCGCCAAAAAATTCCGCCCGGCTGCCCGCATCGCGAACCTGGCCTGCGCGATATTTCTCCTGACGGCCACGACTCGGGCGGATGACGGCACCAGCCCGACGAGGCGCACGCCCGCGGTGATCTCGATCGCCACCCGCCACTCTGCCCTCGTCCTGCTCGCCGCCGAGGAGGGCAAATTGTTTCAACTCTCCTTCGGCCAGCGCCCGGCACAGCCAGCGCCGCCACCGGTGTCTCCGTCTCAGCTGGACGAATTCCTGCCCTGCTACGGCAACGGTTACCCGTTAGAGCCGGCGCTGCAGGTCGTTCACGCCGACGGCAACACTTCGACCGAACTCGCCTACATCAGGCACGAGGTCATCGCCGAGAGCGACAATGTCAGCGTGACGCGGATCACGCTCGGGGACCGACACTATCCTTTTTTCGTGACTCTTTGTTTCCGCGTCTATCGCGACGAGGATGTCATCGCCCAGTGGGTGGAAATCCAGCATGAGGAAGCCAAGCCGGTCCTGCTCGGCCGCTTTGCTTCCGCCGCCCCGCGCTTCGCCGCAAAATCCTACTGGGTGTCGCAATTTTGTGGTGACGTCCTGCGTGAAGGCGGCTTGGTGGAGGAACGGCTGACTCCCGGCCTGAAGATCCTCGACTCGAAGCTCACCGTCCGGGCCGACCGCTACCGGCTGCCGGGTTTCATTCTCGCCCTGAACGACCACGCCCAGGAGGAACAGGGCGAAGCGATCGGCGGCACCCTCGCCTGGCCCGGCAATTTTTCCTTCGGCTTCGATCTCGATCCCTACGGCCGCCTGCGCGTCATCGCCGGCATCAGTTCTCTCGGCGCCGAATATCGTTTGCCGCCGAAGCAACGGTTCGTGACGCCAGCGATGCTTTGGTCGTGGAGCGCCGCCGGCAAGGGACAGGTGAGCCGAAACTTTCATCGTTGGGCGCGCAACTACGGCGTCCGCGATGGCACCAAGCCGCGGCCCGTGCTCCTCAACAACTGGGAGACGACCTTTTTCGACTTCAACGAGGAGAAGCTGCTGCGCTTGCTCGATGGCGGGAAGGAACTGGGCGTCGATGTCTTCCTGCTCGATGACGGCTGGTTCAGTGACAAGAACCCGAAAAACGGCGAGCGCGTAGGCCAGGGGGACTGGATCGTCAATCGCAAGATCCTGCCTCACGGACTTCCTTTTCTGGTTGAGGAGTCCCGGAAGCGTGGCCTCGGATTCGGCATCTGGGTCGAGCCGGAATCGGTTCACCTCGGCTCCAATCTCTACCGCGAGCATCCCGACTGGGTGCTGCAGCAGCCGTATCGCACCCTCAACGCTCCGGGACATCAAATCCTGCTCGATCTCACCCGCCCGGCCGTGCGCGATTTCACGTGGGAGGTAATCGATCGTGTGCTCGCTTCCGCCCCGGGTGTCACCTACGTGAAATGGGACGCAAACCGCCATGCTCCGCAACCCGGCTCGGTCTATCTGCCGCCCGACGAGCAACAGCATGTCCCGATCGACTATCAATGGTCCCTTCTCGAGATCATGCGGCGGATGGCGGAAAAATATCCCACGGTCACCGCGATGCTCTGCTCAGGCGGCGGCGGGCGCGTCGACTACGGTTCGCTGAAATACTTCCACACCTTCTGGCCCAGCGACGGCACGGATCCTCTCGAGCGCATTTATACGCAATGGGGCTACAGCCACCTGTTCCCGGCGTGGGCGATGTGCACGCACGTGACGAGCATGGGCCAGCGTCCGACCAAATTCGCCGTGGACGTCGCGCTCCCCGGGGCCTTCGGCATCGACCGCGATGTCGCGCATCTTTCCGCGGAAGATCAGGACGCCCTCCGTCGCGGAGTCGCGCTCTACCGCGAACGTATCCGCGATTTCGTGCAATCCGGGGATCTTTATCGCCTCGAATCGCCCTACGAGGGCAAGCGGGCCGTGCTCAGTTATGTGGCGGAAGACCGTTCGCGCGCCGTCGCCTTTATCTACCAGCTCGGCAAAGATGGATTTCCGCCCATCAAGCTCTGCGGCTTGGACGAATCAAAAAACTACCGCGTGCGGGAGTTGAATCTTCCGGCCGGCGCAACCTCCCGACTCGCGCTCAACGACCACATCGCGTCTGGCGCTTACCTGATGTCGACCGGCTTCACCTCACCGCTCGTGCATGCCCTCGAAAGTGCGGTGATAGAATTTGTCGCAGAACCAGAAAGCCATCCGTAATCGATCTCCTGTTTTTTGCACCCGCCGGTGCCACGCGCGTAATTCTTTTCCCCGTGAGAGTGACGATGAAATCGTGGTGAGCCGTTTCAGATTTTGGCGCGAATTTCCATGATATCGGACCTCCACTATATTCTGCGTCAAATCGTGAAAGCGCCCGGTTTTGCGGCGACGGTCCTGGCTACTTTCACCCTCTGCATTGGGACCAACGCGCTGATCTTTGCCGTCGTGCATGCGGTGTTGCTCCGACCGCTGCCATTCCCTGATCCCGAGCGATTGGTTAGCTTGTGGAGCTACTATCCGGCGAGTGGGGTGGAGCACGCCGCTAACTCGGCCTACGAACACGTTGAGCGCAACGAGGGCGTGCCGGCATTCACGGAGGTGGGGAGTTACCGGACCAGCAACGCCGTCGTGGGCGAGGCCGGCTCCTCCCAGTTGGTGCCGGTGTTCCAGGTGACGCCGTCATTCTTCCGCGTGCTTTCCGTTCCGGCCGCCATGGGACGACTCTTACTCGACGAAGAGGGCGAGGTCGGGCGCGACCATGTCGTGGTCCTCAGCCATGCTTTCTGGCGTCAGAATTTTAACTCAGACCCATCGGTCGTCGGCCAGACGATGCGGGTTGACGGCGTGTCCAAGACCATCGTGGGTGTGCTGCCCGAGGATTTCAATTTTCTCGCGATGAACGCGAGCGTGTGGGAGCCGCTGGCCTTCACCGACAGCGACCTCACGATTGCCTGGCGCCACAACAATGAGTTGTCGATGATCGGCCGGCTCAAGCCAGGATTTTCCCTGGCCGAGGCGCAGCTTCAGGTCGACGATTTGAATGAACGGGCGGCGAAAACGGATCCGCTTGCCCGATGGGCGAAGGAGCAGAATTTCCACACCAAAGTTTTCGGGTTGCATGCGGATTACGTCGCCAAAATCCGACCGACCCTCGTGCTCCTCCAAGCCGGCGCGTTTTTCCTGCTGCTCATCGGGATCGTAAACCTCGTCAATCTCTTCCTGATCCGATCCAGTGTCCGTTCCAAGGAGCTGGCGTTGCGCCAGGTGCTTGGCGCGAGTCGGACGAGGCTTTTTCAGACTCTTTGTCTGGAAACAATCCTGTTCTCGACGGTTGGCGCTGGGCTCGGCCTATTGGGATGCCGGATCGGCATCGGCTTGCTCGTCACGTTGGGGGCGCAACGGTTGCCGCTCGGCACGAACATCACGCTGAATGCGCAAGTGGTCCTCGGTGCGATCATCGGCTCGCTCGCGATGGGGCTCCTCCTTGCTCTCGTCACCACGGGCTGGGGACGACAGCGCGATTTAGGACAGGGGCTCAACGCCGAATCTCGAAGCGGCACGGCGTCTCGAGCCAGCCATCGACTACGGCATTCCCTCATTGTCGCGCAAATCGCGCTGGCGTTCGTATTGCTCTTTGGCGCCGGGCTCTTGGGGCTCAGTTTCCGTAATGTGCTGGCTGCGGGACCGGGATTCGAAGCGGACAACGTGGTCGCTGGCCGGATCGTGCTGCCGACGGCAAACTACAACGAAAATTCGGCCCGCCTGGATTTCGCTGAACGCCTGCTCGAGGGGATGCGGTTGCTCCCGGGTGTCCGAGCGGCGGGTATCGGCACGGAACTGATTCCGTCGCAAAGCACGCGCATGGAAGGCGTCCGGCTGGACGGGATGGTCAAGAAGGCAGGCGTGCTGGACCACAACCCCTACATTTATTCCGTGATGGGAGACTATTTTCAGGCAATGGGCGTGCCCCTGCGAGAAGGTCGGTTTCTCGACTCACGCGACTCGCATCGAACCGATGACGTTTGCGTCGTCGACGAGGCTTTCGCCCGGCATGCCTGGCCGGGCAAAAGCGGTGTCGGGCGTTACACTTGGCTGATCGGCCCTCGCGCCTTAGGCGGCGGAAGGTTTTACACGGTCGTCGGCGTGGTCGGCACGGTGAAGCGTGACGTCGCCGATCGGGACCAGGAGGCTTTTTATATACCCTTTTCCGCAAATTACGCACCCGCGCAATTCATGACGCTGACTCGCACCACCTCGCCGGCCCTTTCTGCCGCGCCAGGCATGCGAGAGGCATTGTCGCACGTGGACCGGGGATTGCCGCTCGCTGATATTCGCACGATGGAAGACCGCGTAAAAGAGAACCTCACGCTACGGCGGGCGGCGATGCTGCTGGCCGCGATCTTCGCCGCCATGGCCGTTGTGTTGGCGACCATAGGAATCTACGGCGTGATGGCTTATGTGGTGACGCAACGGGAGCGAGAGATTGGCGTGCGAATGGCCTTGGGCGCCGAACCGTCTCGAATCCTGCAACAATTTCTGACGATTGGCGGGCGGCTGCTGGCCGTGGGAGCGATATTCGGACTGATCGGAGCATGGTTCCTCGGTCGAGCCATGAAAACTCTCCTCTTTCGCGTGATCGGGTTCGATCCCGTGATCCTGATTGGGACCGCCATCGCACTGGCGGTGGTGGTGCTAGCAGCCAGCCTGTTCCCCTCATTGCGAGCAGCTCGCATGTCCCCGCTTGATGCGCTCCGGAAAGAGTGAGGCCGCGACCCCGATCCGGTCATCGTAGGATCCATCCGATGTTGCGAGGGCGAGGTTAGCCGCTCCCCCTCTCTCATTGATGGGCACGAGCCTTGGTGTTTGCGAACGCCGGGCCCGGTCGATCAACCAACTACGTTAGGGAAAGGTGGGTTGATCGAGAGGGTCACTTAGGAATGGAACCACTCGGCGCCAATTCCAATTCAACTTCCCCGTGCACTTCATCACCCGGCAGGACCGGTTCGTCCGCGTTGCCCCAAAGAAGATTGGGATAATCCCAATAGTGCAGCAGGCGCAGCGTCAGGCCTTCGCCGGGACTGACTGCGATCCGGGCGGCGATAGCGCCGTCGCCATTTAGGACCAGGCGTTCGCGTCCGTCGGCGGTGAGCAAGGCGAAGCGCCTGAGATGTTCGCGGGTGGCCTGTGCGACAGCGCGCAGGCGAAGCTGGTGCGATCCCTTGTCGAGGCCCTGTAGATAAAAGTTCCAATCGTCGTCCCACCATTTGCCTGCCGGTTCTTCACGATAGACCGGTGAAGCAGCGGCCCGCATCGCTTCGGTTCCGCGCGGGCGGCCCGGATGATCCATCGGATAGGCCGTCCAATAACTATCACGCTCCCAGCGCATCGCGGTGAACTCGGTGCCCAAGCCAAACACAATGCCCGCTTCGCGCAGCCGTTCCTTCGCGAGGCTCGCAGCCCGATAGGCCACCCGCAGCCGGCCGGTGGCGGACACGGTGAGGTCGAATTGCACCGGCTGGCCGTCGGCCACGGTGCCCTTGATCTGAATCTTCGCCTCGGTTCGCTCGATGGTTTGCTGCCACTGCGTGAGTTTCCAGTTGCGCGCCAGCTCCGGGAACTCCGCCGCATACGTGCGTTTGTTCGAGCGATCCAGCGCGCGGAAAGTCAGCGCCGGTCCGCTCCTCAATACGATGGTTCCGTCGACCGTCGCATCGCGCAACAGGCCGGAATCCCGGTCGAAGCGCAGCAGAAAATTCCGCCCGTGCAGGAGTCTCTCGCGCTCCGTCTCGGTCCAGCGCAATCCGCCCGCTCCATCCGCAATCCCCGCGGCGGAAGGCGCCGGAGCCACCGCCGCGGGCCACAGGGCTTCTTCATCGACGAGAGAACCGTCGGCAGCGATGCACTGCAGGCGCATTTCCTCCGATCCCTTGACCAAGTCCGCCGGGAGTCGTAACGCGCCGACGCTGTGGGGCGCGAGTGCAGGCAACGACAGGTCGCCTTGACGCTGCGCCTGCGACCACCGCACGTGAAGCGCCGAAAGATTGAGATGGTCGTGGCGATTCTCCACCGGGATCAGCCAGTCACCGGTGGATGTATCCTGCGTTGCGCGACGCACCTCCAGCCGGACGGGAGAATACGCTTTCTTCACGTGCCAGAATTCCGGTTTGCGGCGACGCCACGCGTCAACGAAACCCCATTCACCGTAACCGACCACGGGCCCTGCGTAGTCGTAGGGGGCAAATTCCGGGGTCTTAACTTTCCACCACGTGCTGCCATCCGGCAGATCGGACGGCAGGGCGAAAGTCTCATCGATCATGCCCCAAACCGCGCCCCCCAAAGCGCCGGGCTCCGCCAGCACCGCGCGCCACATGAGATCGAGGCTCGGTCCCCAGAAATCGCGGATATTGGGATCTTCCTTCAACTCTGGCTTCGCGTAACAAGCGATGTGAGCCCATTCGTCAAACAGCGCCGGATACCCGGGCACACGCCAGTGCTCGGAGCGCAGCCCCAGGTTCTTCACCGCGCCATCGCGAGACAGGTTCGGATAGTGCACACTGGCGATATCGTAAACGCGCTTTCCGTCCGGCACGGTTCCGGGGTAGCTGAAAATCACCGGGCGCGAGGAGTCGGTGGCCTTCAAGTAGTCGTAGGAAGCCTGGATGTTCTGGTCATATTGGCTTTCGTTGCCGACCGACCAGAAAAGCACGGAGGCGTGGTTGCGTCCGTCGCGCTCCATGGCCCTCACTTGCTCGATCATCTGCGCGGCAAACGCCGGTCCGGTATGCGGGATTTTCTTGTCCGCCGGAGCCCTGTGTGTCTCCAAAAAACACACGGGTGCCTCCACCTCGACATACAGGCCGTAGCGGTCGCAGAGCTCGAGTAAGTGGCGCGTCGGCGGATAATGGGAGGTGCGGATGAAATTCAGGTTGGCTTCCTTCGCGAGGCGCACGTCCCTTTCCTCGTAATCCGGCGTCGAGACGCGCCCGAGCAGCGGGTGCAGGTCGTGGCGGCACGCACCGCGCAGTTTTACGGACTGGCCGTTGACGAGCAGTTGCTCACCAGACACCACGATCTGCCGGAGCCCCACCTGCGCGCGAAACGACTGCACGGTTTTCCCGCTGGCGCCGAGCGTCACATGGAGAGCATACAACCGCGGCGTCTCGGCCGTCCACAGCTCCGCGGCGTCGACGGAAAATTTCCAAGCCGCCGTCCCCGTGCCGGCGGGAAGTCGGCGCGCTTTCTCCGGTAGCGGCACTTCGCGGCCGGCGGGGTCAACAAGCTGCAGGCTTAATTCTCCGTCAGATGGGAACACCGTGGAGAATTCCAGAGTGACGTCGGCGTGGCGCCTGGTGGCATCGACCGTCGTTGTCATTCGCCAGTCCTCGATCCGTTGCGGGGGATCGGCCCGCAGGAGAACGTTTCGGAGGATGCCGGCAATCGGATGCTTGGCGTAACCGCTGGCGTAGGACACTTCGTTGCTGCGATCGACCACCTCCACGATCAGCTGCGCCGTCTCGCCCGGCGCAACATACGAAGTGCAGTCAACCGCCCACGGCGTGAATCCGCCGGCATGGCCGCCCGCCTCTCTTCCATTCACCCACACATGCGCCTCACTGTAGACGCCGTCGAACGCGAGCAGAACCCGGCACCCGGCGAAATCGCGCGGCACGATCATTTCGCGGCGATAACAAAAAGCCACGTCGGGGCGAACGGGCACGCCCTGCATCATCGCCTCGCCGGGCACCTCGACGGGATACCAATGCACGGCGGTTTGGTTGGTGGCCCGGAGCAGTTCGGCGGCGGAGACGAGCGCCGCCTGCCATTTGCCATTGAGCGAAAGCGCAGGCTCCGCCACGCCGCCCACGCGGTAGTCGTTGTAGGCGGTGAATCCGATGGCTAGCGGCGGTGTTGGCGGCGGCGCGGAAGGAACTTCGCCGGCCTGCCCAGCGCAGGCAATGAACGCGGCCATGACCAAACCGGCACTCCACCGGGCAAACGACTGCAGCATCATAAAAATTGCGAAAGGTTCATGATACGCGACCGCGGCCTCGGGCTCGCCACGCCAGGAAGAGGCAAAGCAGGCCAAAGATTCCCACGCCCACGCCGGAATAAATCGTGACGGCCATCCGGCTCGACAGGCCGGTGACCACCAGCACCACCCCGATCGAGGCGAACATCAGTCCGAGCGGCAGTCGAATGTCGAGGTGCATGAGTTTACCAAAAATAAAGGTTCAGCAGAATGACGGCGACCAGGACCGCGCCGCCGAGCGAGGCCGGCCGGGCATACCAGGCAACGCCACTTTCGGCCGGCCGCTCCGTGAGCCCGTAGACCAGGCCGCGCAGTTCGTCGTCCGATTTCGTGCGACGCGTGGCGAGCGAAACGAGGAGTGTCGCCCCAAAGCAGGCCAGCCACGCCCAGATGGCCGTCCAGAAATTCTGCGCCATCTCGCTGGGATACGCGTGCAAGACCGCGCCCAGCCACCCTCCCTTGATCCCGGGCACTGCATGCGTAGGCAGCGTGAGTCCATGGTGACAGGCCGCGCCGACGGTGCCCAGAATGAGGCCATAGAATGCACCGGCCGAGGTCGTGCGCCGCCAGAACATTCCCAGCAGAAAGGTGGCGAAGAGCGGTGCGTTGACGAAGGCGAACACCAACTGGAGGACATCCATGATGTTGTTGAACCGCGCCGCGAAGTAAGCAGCCCCGATGCTTGCGGCGATGCCGGCCACCGTCGCGAGGCGGCCCACGAACAGATAGTGCGCATCGGATGCGCCCGGCTTCACGTGCGTCTGGTAAATATCGTAAGTCCACACCGTGTTGAAGGCCGTCACGTTGCCCGCCATGCCCGACATGAAGGAGGCAATGAGCGCCGTCAGCCCGAGCCCGAGCAACCCGCTGGGAAAAAAGTGCGCGAGCAGCGCCGGCACCGTCATGTTGTAATCCGGCTCGCCCGCGTTTTGCGGCAGCGAGAATCCGCCCACATGCGCCGTGTGCAGCGCGATCGCAATCATGCCCGGCAGAATGACGAGGCCGGGAAACAGCATCTTGGGAATCGCCGCCAGGATTGGCGTGCGCCGCGCCGCCGCCATGTTTTCCGCCGCCATCGCCCGCTGCACCACGAGGAAATCCGTGCACCAATAACCAAACGCGAGCACGAACCCCAAGCCCATGGTCAACCCAACCCATTCGATGCCCATGGGATTTTCCGCCGGATTGCCGGTGTTCGCCCAGGTGTGCATCCAGGCGCCTTCTTCGTAACCACGCGCGACCGAAACGACCTTGAGTCGCGCCACCAGCCCGTCCCAGCCGCCGACCGCAATCAGTCCGAGCCAGACGAGCGGGAGAAATCCGGCAACGATCAGGAAAAACTGGATTACCTCGTTGTAGATCGCGGAGGTCAGCCCACCGAGCAGGATGTAAACGAGCACGACGGCGCCGCACGCCGCCAGACAGAGGTGAAAATTCCACCCAAGAATCAAATTCAGCAGTCGTCCGAGCGCATACATCGAAATGCCCGAGGAGAAGATTGTCATCACCGCAAACGTCGCCGCGTTGAACGTGCGTGTCCTCTCGTCGAATCGGAGTTTCAAATACTCCGGCACCGATCGCGCGCGCGAGCCGTAGTAGAACGGCATCATAAAAACGCCGACAAACACCATCGCGCTCACCGCCGGCAGCCAGTAGAAGTGCGCGGTCATCGCGCCGTATTTGGCGCCCGAAGCCGCCATCCCCATTACCTCCTGCGCTCCCAGATTCGCGCCGATGAAGCCGAGCGCACACACCCAGGCCGGCAGCGAGCGGCCCGACTCGAAAAAATCCGCGCTGCCGCTGAGCTTGCGCCGCAGCACCACCCCGATGCCGAGCACGAACGCGAAGTAGATCGCGAGGATCAGATAGTCGGCGGGGCTGAGGGAGAGGGTAACCATGGTGAGGTGCGCCAGCGATCAGTCGTCCTGCATGCGCGCGCTGCGTCCGCCGTCGACCGTCAGAGTCGTCCCGCTGATGAAGCCGGCCAGCGGTGAGGCGAGGAATGCGCACAGCGCGCCGATTTCGGCCGGCTGCCCGAGGCGGCCGACCGGATGCAGCTGTTCCGTGCGCTTCCGCTCCGCGGCAGGATCAGGGAAAGAGTCGAACCACGTATCGTTCCCGGGCGTGTCGATGAAGCCGGGTGCCACGCCCACGACGCGGATCGCCGGGCCCCACTCGAGGGCCAGCGATTGCACGAGCGCCACGAGTCCGGCCTTGGCTACATTGTAGGGAAAGCAGCCCGGCAGCGTGGAGAACGCGTGGTTCGAAGTGATCACAACCACCACGCCCGGACTGGCGCGCTCGAGCCAGGGCTTGGCTGCCCGGGCCACGCGCCAGTGGGCGGCGAGATCGAGCGCCATGCATTCTCCCCAGTCACCTTCCGTGCATCCCTCCGCGCCTTTGAAGATGTTCCGCCCGGCATTTGAGATCAGCAGGTCGCAGCCGCCGAGCGCGGTCGCGGCCCTCACCACCCAGTCGGCGGCCGCCGCGGGATCCGCGAGATCGGCCGAATGGTAAAGCGCCCGCCGGCCTTCGCCGGCGACCGCGCGCACGAAAGCCTGCGCGCCGGCGCTGCTCTCAGGACTTCGTCCACAACCTGCGACGTCGCAGCCGGCGCGGGCCAGCACCGCTGCGATGGCCGCGCCAATCCCGCCCGTGACGCCGGTGACGAGCGCTCGTTTTCCGGAAAGATCGACAGTGAGGCTCATGGTTCAGACGTAGAAGCCGGGACGTTCAGACAAGCCGCGGATTCCGGGATGACGACCCAGTTCCTCCTCGACCAAGTCCACTCCCAAGCCAGGTCGCCGGCTCAGGTGCAGCTTGCCCTCGTGCACTTCCAGCGGATGCGTCAACACGGCGTCCCTCCACGGCACGTCGTTGAACATGTATTCGCACCGAAAAAAATTCGGGATGCTCGCGCACACGTGCGCGCTCGCGAGCGTGCTGAGGGGCCCATTGGGATTGTGCGGCGCCACGAGCACGTTGTAGGCCTCGGCCATGGTCGCGATGCGCTTCATCTCGCTCGGTCCGCCGCAACGCGTGATGTCGGGCATCACTACGTCGCAAATGTTCGCCTCGAGCACCGGGCGGAAGCCGTGTCGGGTGTAGTGACGTTCGCCGACGCAGATCGACATCCCTCCGGGGAGGCGCTCGCGCAACGCGCGCAGGTTGGCCGCATTTTCCGGCCCCGCCGGTTCCTCATACCAGGTGAGCCCGAACGGCGCGAGCGCCTCCGCCATCTTGATGGCGAGGTGGCCGTTGAGCATCGCGTGCGTTTCCAGCATGATATCGGGGCCGACCCCGATCGCTTCCCGCACGGCGCGAGTGACCTCGATGGCGCGCTGCTGCTGCTCCGGCGTCAGCGCGAGGTTGGAGGAGAGGTCCGAGCCGTAGAGATAGTTGGTGTGGGCGAAGGGATCGAATTTCAGCCCGGAAAAACCGGCCGATATCACCCGCTTCGCCTGCTGCGCATAGTCGGCCGCAGTGTGCCCGCCGCCTGTGAACCAATAATTCGCGTAAAGCAGGATCTCCGTGCGAAACGCGCCACCGAGCAATTCGTAGAGCGGCACGCCCAGCACCTTCGCCTTCAGGTCGAGCAGCGCCATGTCGAGACCGCTGATGGCGCAGAGGGCCGCCCCGTCCGGCCCGATCCAGTTCAGATCGCGATAGAGCTTCGTCCAGATGAAGTCCGTGCGCATCGGATCCAGACCGATGATACGCTCGCCGGCGTGGCGGACCGCCGCCTCGACGATCGGCGAACCGGGCCAGTTAGTGGCCTCACCTACGCCGGTGTGCCCGGTATCGGTATAAATTTTGAGCAGCGTCCAGTTGTATTTAACTCCCTCGACGAGCCACACCTTGACTTCGGTGATTTTCATGCGGCAAAGCGATTTTGCGATGGGTTGTCGGTGGTGGCGGGATTCATTAAAGGATGCCGTATTTGTCCCACGCGGCCTGCGCGCCCATGCCGCGCTGGATGGCGCGAAATACTTTTTTTTCGCCGTGCGCCTTTTCCCACGCGCGAGCCAGCACTTCCGTTGCGCACTCCCGCGGAATCACCACCACGCCGTCCTGGTCTCCGAAGAGAATGTCCCCGGTCCGGATTTCGACTCCGGCAATTTCAATCCGGCAGCGAAAATCGATCACCTTGCCGCGCGGCCGCTGGTCCTGCGCATAGCGCCCGTGTGAAAAGCACGGAAAGTTGAGGCGAAGGATGCCGCGGGTGTCCCGCGACCAGCCGTCCACGACCGCGCCGGCCGCTCCGCGGTTGAGCGCACACGTGCTCATGAGTTCGCCCCACAACGCATACGTCGGCGAAGCTCCCGTGCACACGTAGACTTCGTCCCGCTGCAGGTCATCCAGCGCGCGCAACATCAAACCGAACGGCCGCCCAAGCGACGGATTGCGGCGATCAGGCGATTCGCCGCCGGCATCGTCCGCCTCGAGCACCGGCATCGCGCGCCCGCAGAGGACGAAATCCGCGCGCAGCGGCTGGATTTGCGGCGGGAGAAACTGGTGCTGCCGTCCCATCAAATCCAACACATCGCCGATCACCGCGGAATACAGTTGCTTGCGCGCGAGGGCAAAAAGCTCCGCATCGGAAGCGCACTCGGGTATCGTCATGGTCCGTGAATACGGCTGCGCCGAAATTGAACTCAATCCGATTACGTCGCCGGAGTGACCGCTATCCGGTCAGGATTTCGTGCGGAACTGGCATGCCGATTGAACACCACCCGCTGACACGGGAACTCCTCCACCGGCCAGGCATCGCAGGTGCGTCCCGCTTTTTCTCACGACAAAAAAACGCTTCTAGATCCATGTTTGAATGTCTAAACAAACTCTTGATTCAGGTCGAGCCTCCCCGCATCTTTTCACCGACATGAACTCCCTGGCCCGGCTCTGGCGCGTCTTTTGTGGACGGCCTCATGGTTGCGTTGCAAACGGCGTGTGCGGACTTCTGCTCGTCCTGGGAACCAGCGGTCTTTCCGCGGCGGGTTTCACCCGGCTGGTGCCGTTGCCCGCTCCGCACATCGTGGCTGCGTCGGAGGCCGCCCCCGGGCCTTATTTGATCTCCAACCTCATCGATGGCGACAGCGCCACGGAATACGCTTCCGCCGAGCAGGGGCTCACGACCTACGCCGAATTCGACTTTGGCGCGACGGTTCCGCTGGCGGCGTTTCGCCACCGGGAAAACGCGAGTTTCGGAGTCGTCGCCGCGTCCGAACTCGTTTGCTTCGACGAACAGGGCCGCGAGACGGCGCGTGTGCCGATCACCCATCTCGGACGCAACGGCGCTGTGACTTTCCACACGATCCAGCCCGCCGTCCCCGTGCGGCGCGTCCGCTGGCAGGTCACCAAGCTAGGCGACGCTCAGGCCCCCAACGTGGGGGCCGCGGAACTCACGTTTTTCCGCCCGGGCGGCGTAGAGCCATCGCCAGCGGGTATCACGCTCGATGTGATCGCGCTGCCCGTCGCCGACCGGGCGCCCGACGGCAGTCGTCAACCCCTCAAGCTTACCCTGGATTATCCGTATGCCGAACCGTGCGAGGTCACGGTGCAGATGGGAACCACGGAACCGAAACGCGTGCGGCTCATGGCCGGGGCGCAGACACTGGAGTGGGCGATGCCTATTTCGAAGCGCGACCAGAAACTGCCCGTGACGGTCGCCGACGCGCAGCAGCGAGTCCTCTTGCGCCATGAGTTCTCCGTGCCCGCCTTTCGCGAACTGACGATCTACATTGTGCCCCACTCGCACGTCGACATCGGCTACACCGAGATCCAAACCGACATCGAGGAAAAGCAGATGAACAACATTCTCGCCGGCATCGACGCGGCGGAGCGGACGGCGAGCTATCCCGAAGGTGCGCGCTTCGTCTGGAACCTCGAAAACCTGTGGCCCGCCGACATGTTCTTGCGCCGCCTTGGGCCGGAGCGCCGCGATCTTTTTATTCACGCTGTGAAAGCGCGCCAGATCGCGCTGAACGGTTTGTATTTCAATGTTCTGACCGGACTCTGCCGGCCGGAGGAATTGATCCGCGCCTTTCGCTTCGCACCGGAGCTGCGCGCGATGACCGGCGTGCCCCTCGATAGCGCGATGATCAGCGACGTGCCGGGCTACACTTGGGGCACCGTGCCGGCGCTGGTGCAGGCGGGTATCCGCTATTTCTCCGTCGCCCCGAACTATTGCGACCGAATCGGCGGCAGTCTGGTGGAATGGGAAAACAAGCCCTTCTGGTGGATCGGTCCCTCGGGTCGCGATCGTGTGCTGGTCTGGGTGCCGTCGCGCGGCTATTATCTCTATAAACTCATCGGCGGAAAAATTTCGCCGGAATGGGTTTCGTCCTATGTCGAGGCGCTCACTAGCAAAGGCTTTCCCTACGACGTCAGCTATCTGCGCTGGTCCTGCGGCGGGGACAATTCGGCGCCGGACACGGCGGTTTGCGACCAGGTCAAGGCATGGAACGAAACCCACGCTTGGCCGCGTCTCGTGATCGGTTCCGTGCACGACGCTTTTCAACGGCTCGACCAAAAATATGGCGCCCAGCTTCCTGAGGTGCGCGGCGATTGGTCGCCGTATTGGGAAGATGGCGCCGGCTCCAGCGCGTCCGAGACGGCGATGAATCGCGCCAGCTCGGACCGGCTCGCGCAGGCGGAGGCGTTGTGGGCGATGCTGCAGCCGCGCAGTTACCCGACGCGCGATTTCACGGATGCGATGCGGCACGTGCTGCTCTACGACGAGCACACGTGGGGCGCGGCGCGCAGTGTGGTTGAACCCAACTACCGGAACACCCTGGAGCAATGGCCGATCAAGCGTTCCTACGCGGTGAGCGCGGACGCCGCGTCCCGCGATTTGCTCGGCCGGGCGCTCGCGCTCACGAATTCCGGCGAGACGACGAAAGCCAGCTTCGATCTCTACAATACGAGTTCATGGACGCGGTCCGGGCTCGTGAGGCTGCCCAAAGATTTTGCCGCAGCGGGAGATCGCGTCACCGACGACCATGGTCAACCCGTGCCGTCACAGCGCAACGTGTATGGTGAACTTGTCTTGTTCGCGCGGGATGTTCCGGCGTTTGGCGCGCGGCGCTACGCTGTCAGCGCCGGAGCGCCGCATGTCCAGGAGAAGAAGGCCGTCGTCCACGGGACCACGCTCGACAACGGTCGCATCAAAGTGCGGCTGGACCCACAGACCGGCGACATCGTCGAACTACGCGTGAACGGCGGCGGGACGAACTTTGCCGAAAACGCCACGGGAGAGGCCTTGAACCGTTATCTTTACTTCACCAACGACGACGCGACCAAAGCGGTAAGCAGCGGGCCGGCGAGGATTCGCGTGAAGGAGAACGGTCCGCTCGTAGCGTCGCTCGTGGTCGAATCCAGCGCGCCGGGCTGCTATAGCGTGGTGCGTGAGGTGCGGCTCGTGGCGGGCGAGGATCGCGTCGAAATCGAGAACCTCGTCGACAAGCAGCGCATTCCGGGGGTGAACTATCAAGCCCCCGGCTCGAAGGAGAGCGTCAATTTCGCGTTCCCGTTCAACGTGCCCGGCGGGCAAGCGCGGATCGATGTTCCCTTTGGCATCGTCCGGCCGGATACCGACCAGATCCCCGGCTCGTGCAAGAACTGGCTCGTGGTGAATCGCTGGGCGGATTTCAGTCGGGGCGATGATGGCATCACGTGGATCTCGTTGGATGCGCCGCTCGTGCAGCTCGGCGGTTTAACGGCGAATCTGCTGAATTCCCAGGCGAACCCGGCGGTCTGGCGCAAACAAATCGGACCGACGCAGAAACTCTACGCCTGGGTGATGAACAACCACTGGGGGACGAATTACCGCGCCTATCAGGAGGGACCACAGACATTTCGTTTCGTGCTGCAGCCGCACGGCGCGTACGATCCGGCGGCTGCGTCACGCGCCGCGATTGAGGCGAGCCAGCCCCTGCTGCCGATGCGGGCCTTTGGCGCCGCGCCGCAAGGATCGCGGCTCCAGCTCACCTCGGGCGACGTGCTCGTGATCGGAATCAAGCCGAGCGACGACGGCCGTGCCGTCGTGGTGCGGCTTTGGAATGCGACCGAGAAAGAGGCGACCACGCGTCTGCAATGGTCGGATCCGGCGCCGCGTCGTGTGAGCATCAGCGATACGAGCGAGCAACCGATGAGCGACGCGACCGAATCGATCAGCCTGCCGGCGCATGGCATCGTGACGCTCCGGGCTGACCTCCTTTAAGCACGCGTTCCGGTTGGAGAGAATCACGACTCAGCCGTTGATCAGGACAAGCCAGCCGAGGCTCGTCGAGACGGGAACGTCAGCATTCGCTGCGCCTACGCCTGGCACCGACCGGTCGCCGTGCTCGTATCGCAGTCGAATACTCCGTCACTGTGGAGCGCTATTCCCCCGGGTTGGCCCCTGCCACGAAGCCTCGATCTCCTCAAGCGTCCGTCGTTTTGTTTCCGGCAGTCGCACCAGCACGAAAATCAGTCCGACCAGGCTGAAGGCCGCATAAATGAAAAACGTCTTCGCCGGACCGATCACCGGACTGTCGTTCAAGATCGGAAATGTCTGCGCCACGGCGTAACACGAAGTCCAGATGACGAACGTAGCGACCGACATCGCCCGACCGCGAAGCTTGGTCGGGAAAATCTCTGAACACACGATCCAGGGAATCGGCCCGAGCGCGGTTGCGAACGCGGCAATGAACACCAGCACGCCAATCAAGAGCGGCAGTCCACCGGAGCCCGCATGAAACATCCACCCGACTGCGCCAAGCGCGGCGACCTGCACCGCGAGCCCCGCGAGCAGCAAAGGACGGCGACCCATCTTGTCGACGAATGCGATCGCTACGAAAGTGAACAGAAAATTCACCAGCCCCACGACGACCGACGCGCTAAACGAATCCTTAACTCCCACCCCGGCCGCAGTGAAAATCTTGGTTGAATAATACATGATGGCGTTGATGCCGCTAAACTGGGAGACCGCCATGAGCACCACAGCAATGATCAGCGGTGTGCGGAATCGCGGGCCGAACAACTCGCCAAGATGCCCGTCTTCCTTCGCCGCCACCGCTTGCACCGCACGAATTTCATCGGCCGCATGCGCCGCGCCGCCAATCCGCTCGAGAATGTCGTGTGCCTCCGCGTGACGGCCTTTTCCCACCAGCCAGCGCGGGCTCTCCGGCACGGCGAAAAGCAAGCCAAGCAGGCCGAGCGCCGGAACGACTTCGGCTGCGAGCATCCAGCGCCAGCCGGTGGTGGTGTTCCAAAGTTCATCGCCCGCGCCCTGGATGCGAGCGTTGATGAACAGAGTAATAAAAATTCCGGCCACGATGCCGAACTGAAACAGCGAACCCAGCCGACCACGCTTTGCGGCAGGCGCCAGTTCTGCAATATAGACCGGGCAGATCATCGACGAGGCGCCGATTCCGAGGCCGCTGATCAAGCGGGCGATCAGGAACTCGGTGAACGTTCGCGGAATCGCAGACAGCAATCCCGACAGGGCGTAGAGGATTGCGCACAGAAAGAGCACGCGCCGTCGTCCGAACCGGTCGCCGAGGAAACCGGCAAACATTGCACCCGGGATGCATCCGAGAATCGCACTCGCACCAGCGAGGCCTTCCTGGAACGGCGTTAAGTGGAAGTGAGTCCTTAAATATTGGTTCGCTCCATTGATGACAGCGGTATCGTAGCCGAAGAGAAAACCACCCGCCACGGCGACAGCCGAGACGAGAAGCAATGTTGAGGAACGCGGGGTCATTAAAGTGTCAGGGGAAAACTCAGGGGAGTTCGGCGCGGACGGTGACGACGCTCCACGCGGGCACGGAAATCGTTTCCCCCGCATCGCGCAGCGGTAGCTCGCTGGTGTCGCTATAGCTAACGCGGCGCGGCTTCGGTTCAGCCCAATCGATCCGCGTCGTCGCGTCCTTACCGGCGGCGCCCCAAAGCCGGACTATGATCGCATGACCATCGTCACTCGGTTTGATTCCAGTCACAATCACTTCGGGCGATGCGACGTTCAACCGCGGCCCGGATACCCACCGCGGTTCACGGGCGCGCACCGCCAGCAACGGCTGGCTCGCTGCGATGGCGAGGCGCGATGCAGCGGCTGGCTCAAAGCCGGCGTGCGGGCGAAGCACGAAACGGAACGTCTGCGGTCCCTCCTGGTAGGCCCGATAATTTGTCCCCCAGTGGTTGTTCATCACCCAGGCGTAGAGTTTCTGCGTAGGTCCGATCTGTTTGCGCCAGACGGCGGGATTGGTCTGCGAGTTGAGCAAGTTCGCCGTCAGGCCACCAACTTCCACCAGCGGTGCGTCGAGCGAGACCCAAGTGACACCGCATTCAGGGTTCGAAACATCCGCCCAGCGATCCACCGTCATCCAGTTTTTGCAGGAGCCAGGAATTTGATCTTGGTCTGGGCGGACGATTCCGAATGGCACCTCCAGGCGCACCTGTCCGTCCGGCACGTGGAACGGAAACGCGAAGTTCACACTCTCCTTCCCCTCCGGTGCGATATAGCTCGCCGCCACGAGTCGCTGTTTGTCGACGAAGTTCGCCACTTCCACGTGATCCTCGCTCGCGACGAGTTTGATCTCCCGCGCCAGGCTGAAGCAACCCGGGGCGGTCGACTCCACGAGTAGCGAAGCCACCAGCGGTCCCTTCTCTTTCAGCCGAATCGTCGCCGGACCGCTGCGCTGAACTTTTGCCGGGTCAGCACCGTTAAAGTAAAGATACTCATTCAACGCTTCGCCGGCGGAGCGCGCGGCGAAATTCGTTTCGAGCCCCTTCACCCGGAGCTCGACGATGTCGCCTGTGCGCGGGTCGAGCGCGACTTTGAGCCGTCCATTATCCAGCACCGTATCCGTAATCGTGACGCTTTCTTCCACAAACGATGTACCGGCGTGGATCGCGTAGCGCTTCGCGCCAAAGGCTGGAACATCGCGGGCATAGAGCACCAGTTCGCCGGTCGAAAGTCGCTGCGAGGGCACGAGCTGGCCCGCTTCGTCGGTGACACGGTCGCCCGCGGTCGCCATATCTCTGGGCAGCGTGACAAGTCCAGTGCGCGTCCATGAACTCGTGTTGAGCACGTCCACCGCCGCGCCGGCGTTTTCTCCAGAAATCGAAAGCGCGAGTGCGCGGGCCAGCAAATCCCGCGAAAGCGTGTCGGCGGTTGCGGCGTAAGCGTGCTTGATCGCCCACTCTTCGATCGTGGTCGAATGATTGGGAACGGAAACGCTTCGCGAGGCGCCCCACGTGTGTTCGTCGTAGAGCAACACCCGTTGCATCGCGGCGGAAAAAGCGGCGGCCGGATAGCTCCGCGGCTGCAGCATGGCCCACAGTGCTTCCGCCTGTGCGAGCCGGTCCGAGTTGGCGCGATTCATCGCCGTCTCATGGGCCGATGATCCCGCACCGTCCTCCCAATAGGGGGTCCAGTCACCGCGAACCTCCGGGAGTTGCGCCCCGTGTTTCTTTTCCAACGCCTGGAAGGCGTCGTGGACCGAGCCGATCACAAATCTCGGCGATGCGTGCGTGGAGTTCCATTCTTTCACGAAGTCGCAAATGGCGAGATCAGGCACCGCGTTATCGCCGTGTCCGGCCCAGCGCACGTAAGTGACCTCGTAGGGATATCCCGTCCGCGCCAGTTCTTCCGCATATCCGGCAACCCATTGGGGAGAGAGTCGCTGAATAATATGTGACAGCGCATATCCGCGCGACGGCACCCACACGAGCACCCGCTCCTGACCCGACGGGCCGACCCACCAAAAAGGTTTGTTTTCCCATTGCACCAGAATATCGCCGATGCGGTCAAAGAAGTTGGGGGCCGCTGACAAGTAGCGAATGCCTGCTTGGGCCATCGCGGACACTGTGCCCCACGTGCAACCGGGCACATCGCTGATCATCGCACTGTCCAGCGGCACGCCGGCCATGGTGCGCAGCTCCGTTCCAAACCGGAACAGCCGCACCAGTTCCTCTGGCCGGCACAGCCCTGTGAGGGTGTTGGCATACATGCCGTTCAGGGCGACTTGCCGCTCCTTCAGCGCGCGCAGGAAACTTTCCCGCTGGCTTGGCCCCAGCCGCTGCAGGAGCAGGTCCGCAGGCCACAAATTTTCGAGATTCCAGACGAAGCGCGCGCCCTCGGGGTATCCGGCGGTGCGCTGCGCGCCATCAATCCCCGCCAGAAGATTGTTCACCTGCTTCTCCTCGATGTCGGGCTGGCTCTCGGTGTAGCCAATATCGACGTGCGAATGCGGCAGCACGTAAATCGTGAGTGCGCGGAACGGCGGCACCGTGAGTTCGCGACGCACGAGTTGGTGGCTGTGCCCATCGTCGATCGCGAGCGACCAAGCGCGGGCCTGTGCCGAAGTCGGAATCGCCACTTGCAGAATCTGAGTGCCAGCGGCCAGGTGGATTGATCGCGGAAGAAGGTCGCCAACGTGAAGCGTGACCTCCGTTGGTTCCGCATAGGGAAAGTCGATCGTTAGCTTCAACGTCTGGTTCAGGCCCGCTTCGGAATGCTCGGCTATGGGAAGCGCGATCGCATCCATGGAAAGAGCGGCGGGCGTCGCCTCAATGTCTCCCGCTCGAAAGAAAGTTACTTCCGCCCCACCGACGGCGCCGACGCGATCTCCGCCGAGTTTCGTCACCTGCCACCGCACGCGGCGCGTCGAGATTGCGGGCGAAATCGCGTGCATGGTGACGGCGCTGGCTTCGCCAGAATGTGTCACCGACACGCGCCCAACTTCGTTTCCCTGCTCATCGAAACACACGAGTTCGGATTCGGCGATCGTCGCGGTGCCCGGCCGATCCTGATGGCGGAACGCCGCGAGCGGGATGGTGCGTCCGAAGTCGAATTCGACAAAGGTCTGAAGGCCCTTGCCAGCGGAGATATATTGCGTGCGCGGGTCCCCGTCGGTCAGGTTCGATGCAGCGTTACCATTCGGCTGCGCCTCGGCAAAGGCTCCGATCGCAGGAGCGGGCAGTGGCACGAGCCGCGTGAATCCCGCCGCCGAAATTCTCGGGCCCATCGACAACGTGAACACCGCCACGCCGAGACGCCACGCTCTGGAGGACCGGGTCCATCGAGCCTTTGTCCATCTCCCGGAGCGCCGGGCGAATCCAACAATTGGCCGGTGCGTCAGGGATTGCGCAGGGGGAAAATGCATCGCGGAGTGGTGGAAATTAGCTTGCGCTGCAAATCCCAGTCAAGATGTTTGTATAGACATTTAAACATGAGTTCAAACGCGATCGATCTGAAACTCACTGCGCTCACCCCTGTCCGCCCCGGCGCCAGCCAGCCGCTTCATCGCCAAGTGGAGGAACAGATTCGCGAAATGACCGCGCGGTCCGAATTTCAAGGCGGCGCGCTGCTGCCTGACGAACTCACCCTGGCGAATCGTCTCGGCGTCAGTCGAGGCACGGCGCGAACCGCCCTCATGCGGCTGGTGCAGGAGGGCGTGTTGGAAAGAAAAGCCGGCGTCGGCACGCGGGTGACCCGGCCCAAAGCAGAATCCGGCATTCGGGCGTGGCGCAGCTTTTCCCGGGAAATGGGGACGAAAGGCATTCAGGTCGAAAACTTCAGCCGCGACTATGACGTCCATCAGGCCAGTGAACGCGCCGCGACGGCACTGCAGATCGATCCCGACACCTCGGTCTATCGACTGGATCGGGTGCGCGGGTGGGATGGGCGACCGGTTCTATATTCGCGGTCGTGGTTTCATCCGCGGCTGAGACTGACCGGCGAGGAGGACTTTTCCCGGCCTCTCTACGAAGTGCTCGAGGCTGCCACCGGTGTTGTAGCCGACTACGCTCGCGAGGAGTTCTCCGCCGTCGCCGCCGGAGCTGCTCTCGCGAAGCGCTTGGCGGTAAGACCCGGAACTTCGTTGCTGCTGCGGTGCCACACGGTCAGTGACGCCCGGAACCGGGTGATCGAATATGCGGAGGTCCACTACGTCTCAGCCCGCTTCACGCTATCGCTGGACCTGCGAAGGGAGCAGCCGTGATCGCGCTCGTCGGCGACATCGGAGGTTCGCGCATCAAACTCGCCGTGGTCCGCGAGGGACAGATTCTTGCCCGGCAAATCGAACCAGCCCAGGCCGAGTTGCCGTGGGCAGCTCGGCTACCGGCGCTGGCCGACACTTGGCGCGCCCTTTGTCGCGATGCGCAAATTGAACTCGCCGCGATCGACGGCGTCGGCATGGGCTTTCCCAGTCTCGTCGACACGGCCCGGAGCCGAATCCTCGACGAGTGGGGCAAGTTCCCCGGCTGCGCCGACTTCAATTTAGGCGCGTGGACCCGCTCGACGTTGGGCAAGCCGCTCGCATTGGAGAACGATGCTCGCGCCGCCTTGATCGGTGAATGGCACGAAGGTGCGGGCCGCGGCTGCGACAATGTCGTCATGGTGACACTCGGCACCGGCATCGGAGCCGCCGTCGTGATGGAGGGCCGGGTGCTGCGGGGTGCGCATGGACAAGTGGGCACGCTCGGCGGTCATTTGACCGTGCGTTACGGCGGTCGTCCGTGCGTCTGCGGAAATATTGGTTGTGCCGAGGCAGAAGCCTCGACCGCCGTGCTGCGCGAACTCGCGAGGAGCCGCTTGGACTTCACCGGTAGCAACCTCGCACAGGAAGCACGGCTCGATTACGAGTCCGTGTTTCGCCTGGCCGCGAGCGGCGACAGCTGCGCGAGGGCGCTGCGGGATCACAGCCTCACCGTCTGGTCCAGCGCCATCGTCAATCTCATCCACGCTTACGATCCCGAGCGAGTAATTATCGGCGGCGGGATCATGCAAAGCAGCGAGGTCATACTGCCCGCCCTCCGTGACTATGTGCGGGAACGCGCCCATACCGCGTGGGGCCATGTGGACGTCGTCGGTTGCGAACTGGGTGATGATGCCGCGCTCCTCGGATGCGGCTGGCTCGTTGCCGAAATGGTTTCCGCCGCCGCGCCCAAATGAAGTCCGCCCACTACGATCTCTTTCCCTACGTGCCCGTGCCAACAGCTCACGCTGTCCTTTTCGCACAGTGGGATGCGATCGCCGAGCGCCTTCGAAGGGCGGTGGCGGAGCGTGGCTCGCGGCGAACAACGCTCGTGGTCGAATGTTATCACGGGGTTTCCGAAAGCCAGGTGCTCGCGGAACTCTCGGCGCGACTGCGGCCCACACTCGCGTTGGCCGCGGTCGACGCGCTGCGTCCACCGCCGGAGATAGCGTCCCTGGTGGCGCCGTTTCTTGGCGACGGAGACCCGGTGTTCGGCCGGATGAACGATCTCGATCTGCCGCAATTTTTCTCCCCCGAGCGGATCGCAACCGCACGCCAGCAAGTCGAGCACGCGGCCGCCGGGCTGGTTCTCATTGTCGGGTGCGGCGCGCGACTTATCACCGATGGCGATGTGATCGTTTATGCGGATCTCTCGCGGCGGGAGGCGCAGTTGCGGCAGCGGCGCGGCGAGATCGGGAATCTCGGGGCCGACAATCAAAACGAAGCCGCCAGCCTAAAATACAAACGCGCGTTCTTCATCGACTGGCGAATCTGCGATCGATGGAAACGACCACTGATCGCGTGCTGGGATTTCGTTCTCGACACGCACGACGCGCGCGAGCCGAAGCTCGTTGAGGGTGACGCGGTGCGCCGCGGATTGCGTGAGGCGGTGCGGCGCCCCTTCCGTGTCGTCCCCTACTTCGATCCTGCCCCGTGGGGCGGCCAATGGCTCCGCAAGCATTTCGGCCTTAACGGAGCCGTGCCCAACTACGGCTGGGGTTTCGACTGTGTCCCGGAGGAGAACAGTCTGCTGCTCGGTTTTGGCGATGCCCGGATCGAACTCCCGGCGCTCGATCTGGTTTTCGATCAACCACGCTCACTTCTGGGCGACCACGTCTACGAGCGTTTCGGGGCGGAGTTTCCGATTCGCTTCGACTTTCTCGATACCATGGGCGGCGGAAACCTTTCGTTCCAGGTGCATCCGCTCACGGGTTATATCCGGCGTTCCTTCGGCATGGCTTATACGCAGGACGAAAGCTATTATCTGCTCGAGGCAGGGCCGGACGCCACGGTTTACCTCGGCCTGAAGGAAGGAGTTAATCCGGCGGAAATGCTCGCGGCTTTGCATGCGGCCCAAGACGGCGGGGCTCCGTTTCCGGCTGACCGCTTCGCGAATCGCTGGCCGGCGCGCCGGCACGATCACTTTCTAATCCCCGCCGGCACTGTGCATTGTTCCGGGAGTAATTCCCTCGTGCTCGAGATCAGTGCCACGCCCTACATCTTCACCTTCAAGCTCTGGGACTGGGACAGGCTCGGGTTGGATGGCAAACCGCGGCCCGTCCACCTCGAACACGGCGCGGCGAATATTCAGTGGAATCGCACGACAGACTGGACCCGGCAGAATCTCATCGACCACGTGCAGCCCCTGGCGACCGGGCCAAGTTGGACCGAGGAGCGGACCGGACTCCACGAAATGGAGTTTATCGAGACGCGCCGGCACTGGTTCACCGCGAGCGTGCCGCATGACACCTGCGGCGGGGTCAATGTCCTCAATCTTGTCGCCGGCGAGGCTGCCGTCGTGGAAAGTCCGGACGCCGCTTTCGCTCCGTTCCCCATCAATTTCGCGGAAACCTTCATCGTTCCCGCCAGAGTTGGTCGCTACACGATCACGCCGCTGCGTCCAGGTGCGGACCGACGTTGCGCGACGATCAAGGCCTTTGTGCGGCCGACGAGAACGCCATGACATTAGCCCTGCCCCAGCATCGCGACTGAACCAGGACTCGTACTATTGCTCCCGGCACCCGACCGCAGCAGGTCCGTCCTCGCGATGTTAGCCCGGCCATGCGACGGACTAACTGGCGCGAGGGCAGATCAGGTGGGCGCCTCAAAAGACTCTGGCGGCGCGCCAGAGTCCTTTTTACAAACAAGGTCGTTACAACGAGATCAGGGCTTTCGGCTTAGTAGACATCGACGTCATCGAAGTAGGCCAGATCGCCGTTGGCTCCGATACCCCCGCTGTGAAAGGAAAAGCTGTCGAAACTCGAAACGACATTTTCGTGGCCGATGCTGCCGGTGGCTCCCATTTGCACGCCGTTGACGAACAGAGTGGCGGTGTCGGTCGAAGCGTCGGCAACGATTTTGATTTTGGTCCACGTGTTGATCGGGGCGAAGGCGCCGCTCACATTCACATAGGCGGACCCGTTGTAGTATTGGATCTGGCCGCCGCTATTGGACGTCCTCAGTCGGAACGCGATCGTGCTGCCCGAATTGAAGCGCCATTGGGATGCGCCTCCGCTGGCATACGCCGACGGCTTGACCGTGAATTCCAGGGTCTTGGTTGTCGCTGCCGTGAAGGCTTTTTTAATAGATCGTTCAGCTCCGCTGTCGTTGTCGTAAACTTGGAGCGCACGTTGGCTCTGATAGCCGAAGTTGCTCACTCCGTCGTAAGCCACGTGCACGCCGCCAATGACCGGCACCGTGTAGCCGGTATAGGCCGCAGGGGCCACGCCAGGGATCCAGTTTTCAAACGTGTCGGCCCGGCTGTAGAGTTCGATTTCACCTAAGGCGACCGGAGAAGTTGCCGAACTCGCGGTCACGCGTACATAGCGCGCCGAGACCGAAGCAAGCGAGGTGTAGTCGAGCGCGTAGTGGGTCGCGTTGGTATAGGTTTTGGCGGTGGTCCACGTCGAACCGTTGGTGGAATACTCGACTGTGGCCGATTCCGGCACGCCGTATTGCAGGGAAACGCCGACGGCGGTCAGGACATACGTTTGTTGCAGATCGATCGTGTAGGAGCCGCTGGTCGCCGCCTTGAACGCTCCGCTCCAGTAATCGACGCTGCTGTCGAATGCGCCCGTGGAGCGCATTTCCGGGTGCGCCCCGTTGGCCATCGTCATGTCGGTCGTGATGGTGACCGTACCCGCGGCATTTTTCCTCGCGAGATCGATGCGATTGCGATTCGACAGGACGATGTCGACCCACGAAGCGCGAATCTTGAAAGGATTCGGGTCAGGATGCTCGGTGGCATAGTAGGCATTTGCTCCCGTGTCGCTATATAGCTGGAGGCGTTGCGCCGAGAGCGCGACAACCGACGTATAACCCGTGCTTTCCAAGACACCGGAGTTCCCTTCGAAAATCGGCGTAACGTTGCTCCAGTTCGTGCCGTTGCCATCGGCCGAGAAGGCGAGCAAGATATCGCGCCTCGCTGCTCCCATGTCATCGCCGTAGGTGAGAACAAGAACGCCGTCGGGCATCAGGCAAAGCTCGGGATCCACGCCTGCATTAGCAGGCAGGCCGGGCAAATCCGCGCTGGCGGTCCAGGTCAGGCCCTTGTTGGTGCTGCGGGCATACTGCAGATTGCGAGGAGTCGAACTCCCCACCAGACTGGAACGCCAAACCGCCAGCCAGGATCCGTTTTTGCAGACGACGACGGAACACTCGCCGGCTTCGATGCCGCTCGTATTTTTGATGTCGGCCGTCCTGGTCCAGTGGACGCCACCATCGGTCGATTGGGTCAACGCTATCCGATGGTATGAATCCCCGCTTAGCACCACAGAGGCGGGAGCGTATAACGTCCCGTCACTGTCTTCCAGAATGCCGCGATGCCAACGGAAACTGGAGACGGAGTTGGGGCTGAAGGCGCAGACACCGTTGGTATTGGTTTGCCAGGTGACCCCATTGTCGGTGGAGGTTCGGTAGGTAAACGTAAAGGAGGTCCCGAGGGTGCCATTGTTAGGAAAAAAAGGTACTGCGATCGCCGTGCCATCTCTCCGACGAATCGAACACATCATGTCGAAATCGGGCGCGGGAGGATAGCCATAATATTGATCCAACGCGGGGGCGTTCCAAGTGACGCCGCCATCGGTGGATCCGCCCCGGCCGTGCCACATGGGAAACTGAACAACGTCTTTATTGGTCTGCCAATTGAGCAGGATTTTTTTAATCGTGGTGCCGCCGCTATCGATATCGAAGCTGATGGCGCGGGGAAATTGCATCCACTGCGTGGTCGTGCCGGCGATCACCGTGCCAAACCCTGGCGTATGAATCTCACTGATGGTTTGCGCGGTGGCACGAGCAGCAAAAGGCAGCGCCAGCGCTCCGATGAAACGGAGGATGCGGGCGCCCAAAATAAGGTCGGATTTTTTTTTGGAGTACATTGGGGATAACGGGTGGCGGCGTGATTTGCGGTTTTTCTTGCGAAAGCGGGGGAGGGAATTACGCCATGTATGTATACCTTAGTATATGACGATATTCAATGTCAATTGAATTCTGCTCTCGGCGCGGTCGCTCACCGCATCCTTGAGATGATGAAGTATTTGGCGATCTATTACTGCCTCGCCCGCGGCCACTTCGACTGAGTGACGACCGAACCGGCCCCCGCACCCCCTATGCAGAACGCCCAACCCAAATTCGTCCGACGCCAACCGAATCTCGTAAATTTCATTGACATTGCACACCACACAATTCGGATGTATACATTAGGCCGCGCGGATTGTGGCTGAATTGCAAGAAAATCATGGGGCGCATTGGTCCATCCACTGGTCGACTCCGCTCCTCAGTGCCTACCAAGAATCAACCTCCGAGGCTAGGGGCGGTCACTAATTCCGCGCAGAAATAAAAGCTGCGGTGATGTGAATCATAGCCAGGAAGGTGAAAGCGTGTTTTTCGTAGCGGGTGGCGATCCGACGAAACTGCTTCAGTTTGTTAAAGAATCTTTCGATGCGATTGCGCTCTTTGTATTGCTGCTCATCGTGCACGACAGGTTCGATGCGGTTGGAGCGTCCGGGGATGACCGGCTCGATGCCGTCCAAGGATAGACGCGCGCGGATCGCGTTGGTATCGTAGCCTTTGTCGAGGGCGGCGGAGGCGATGAGGTTTTCCTCGGGCAACGCACGGTAAATCGGTTCGAATTGCGCGCAGTCGCTGGCTTGTCCGGGGGTCAATTGAATGACGACGGCCCGATTCTCGTTCAACGTGGCCGCGTGGATTTTGGTCGTCAGCCTCCCGCGTGAGCGACCCAATGCCGCATCATGCGCGTTTTTTTTGGCGCACCAGCCGCATGCTGATGCGCCCGCACGGTGGTCGAATCCACGAACAGTGCTTTGGCTTCGTCGAGCGCCTCTTGCTGCAACCCGGCCCAGAAGCGCTGCCAGACTCCGGCCTGCTCCCAGCGGCGAAACCTCATATACACATTATGCCAGTGGCCCAACTCCGTCGGCCTATCACGCCATGGACTCCCCGTTCGCGCCTCCCAGATCAGCGCCTCCAAAAAATCGCGATCACCCTGCCGCGACGGTTTGCCCGCCTTCGAACGCTTGGCCGCTTCCAGCGCCGGCCCCATGACTGACCAGCATTCATCCGATATCCATCTGCGCACCGTATTTTTCAGCATCCCCATTCTAAGGCACGCCCGTCTCCCAAAGTACAGCGCTTTATCTCCGTCTCCTCGAAATTAGTGAACAGCTCCTAGCCTTACGCGAACATCAGACCAACTGCTTCAGAGGCGCCCTCGGTCCACATGGGTCGCTCGGGTTTCAACGGAAATGAACAGACCCTGGCATTCCTGAAGCGCCACGGGTTCGGAGTTGGACTCGGGGTCCGCCTGGATTGAGACAGGTCGCACGCAGTTCTTGAACGAGATGTCCTCGCTGATCGCGCACCAATTGCTGAAACCCGTCGCCCATACGCAGACACATTCCAAGCTACTCCAATGCTAAAGATTCTTCAGGCCAGGTCCGAAACTATCGCACTGTGCGGGATCGCATACCGGCAGAAATCACGCCCACCATACGCTCGAGCCTGGCGAGGTTTCGCCAGCGCCCGTGTCGATAGTGGCACAACGTGATTTCATAGACGATCCAAAGGGAAAGCGACGAGCCAGGGAACCGGCGTTTCGAAGGGCAGGCGGGAGAACGCGGCCCTGGCTGAGTCGCCTTCACCAGTCGTGGAAAAGACGCGCCGCTTCAATCGCCGCGACCCGCTCCATGACGGTCGCCAAACCACTTGGGGTGTCGTGCAAGATAGCGGACGGAGAAATCAGCGTCTTTTCCGGTGCGGCGTCGGGCGGGTCCATAAACACGGTAGTAAAATCCCAAGGCGGGACGCCAAGGGACTCAGCCGCTTTATCGGACAAACCCTGCAGAAGGTTGGACTCGTCCCATTTGAGCGGAACGGCCTGTGGCCCATCGCTCACGAGTGGAACGACCGTCGTCGTCTGCTTCACGACCATGGAATAGTAAACAATGCACCTCCCCGGCACGAAATGGCGTCGGCGCTCGTTGAGGACTTGAATCAAAAGAGTCCCGATGCGGCTCACGCCGAGCTTGGCGAGAAACTCATCGGCCTCTGTCTTGGGCAAAGGCGCACGAGCGGGTTCGAACGCACACAGTTCGTCCGCGAAATCGGGGCGCAGCGGAAAAAGCTTTGCCCCTTTGGGGAATGGAATGGTGGTAGCCATGCCGAAGAAGCTAGCAGGGGCGTTTCGGCGCCAGACTCGCGACGGCGACGTCGTCGGGAGCCCGACGTTCGCGAAAGAGGCAAGACACCGCACCATCCGGTGTTCTCCGCCGCAAGCGGTCGCCTTGGGCTCACCTGCGGTTGACGACGCGGCCACCCGGAGCCCAAACACGACGTCTTCCAATTCGGCCTGGGTGCTCTCGAGATACCGGGCAGTGACCAAGGGCGACGAATCTCCAATGATCCGTTGGGTGCGCAGCAGGTCATGACCCGTCGCCTCGAACACGGCCCGGGCGAAATTCTTACGTAGTGTGTGCGTGGGTACTGGGTTGTATCCACACCGCTGGCCCGAGAGGCCTGGAGTAGCACCCGATGCGCCTGATTTCGACTGATGGGCCGGTTGCTGCATTCGCGACTCAGGAAGAGAAACTCTCCCACCGCCGGCATCCGGCCAAGCGATCCCAGATAGTCGGCGATCGCGCCCCTGGCCGTCTCGTTGAGGACGACTCGCCGGCCGCGAACCGCTCGCTGACGGACGCCTCGACCGCCCTTCAGCCAGGCACGGGCGATTGTCACTTCCCGCGCGATCTCGCCGGCTGGCGTCAGGAGTTGGCCGACCGTCAGACTCAGCAGCTCGCAGATCCGGAATCCGACGTTGGCCCCAGCATCGGCGTCGAAAAACAGCGAAATGTTTTGTGGCCAGTTTGTGGCCAGATTCTACCCGAGAAATGCCTTTTTAGAGCATAATCGGTCAATTTTAGGTAGTGGACAGAACTCTTGCATCTTATTTTATATCAATTACTAAATTTATATACTATCGATTTCAAACAACGGACTCAAAATCCGTCGCCCTCTAAAGGCGTGTGGGTTCGATCCCCTCTCCGGGCACCAATTCTGGCGGCGAGAAGGTTCTCGAGATCGAGAAGCTCCCGCCAGATTTCGTGGCAGCGGGGCCACGAGTATTTCTATAGCCCTGCGCGAAAACGAGAAGGTGGAACCCGACGTCCTCGTCGGCTTGATCGACGAGCGCACGCCCACCGCCCTGCCCACCGAGGACGTCCGGCTTCACGGTTTGCCGACGCATCTCCAAGCGAGAGCACTTCCAGCTGCTCGGTTCCGGCTCATATAATACCGATCGCCCGACCCTTCTACATCTGAAAGAGCGGAGGGACGGCGACCGCGCGTGCGGCGAGGAGGACGGACTAGCCGCTGGTAGCGGAACGCGTGAGCGTTTCGTTCGGCGGCCACCACGAAAAGCTCACGCTTTCCGCTCCAGCCCGAAGCCTTGCCTTTTTCGGCGTCGCAGCGGCTTGGTTTCACCCAGATCGCCTTCGCCCAGAAGCCTGCTCGAGCCCGGTGCTTCCTTCGCGATCTTGGCGACCGTGGTGCAATCGCATCGGGGGATTGTCATAAACCTGACCAACGCCGTTGAAACGCGGAGCCCGCGAAGAGCCCAGAGGAGAAAACCAAGCCACGAACCGCGCGCCGGATCTTCACCTCGCGGGTGAATCTCTCCGGGATTCCAAGCTCGCTCTGGTTCCTCCGCGGCCTCGGCGCACTCCGCGTTTCAATCGCGGAATTCAAGAACACAATTCCTCACTGAAACCCAGAACGCCCGGAGGACGGGCGACCGGGAACCGTCAATCAATTCTTGTCGTTTCCTCGCGGAAAATTGAAGCCTACGTTCGTGAACGTCGCGCACCGGATCGTGATGCTCTCGAGCGTGGCGTCGAATTTCTCGGCCGTTTTCAGCCACTCCGCCTGCGCCTCGAACTGCGCCGTGTCACCGACCGTCTCGCCCGTCGCAGGATTCGCCACCGCGCGCAGGACGAGCGTTTCCGCCCGGCCGTCGACTTTCGTGTCGATCACGAGCGTCGGCATCGCGCAGCGGATGAAACTCTCCAGCTCACCGTCGAAGACGAACGCGTCGAGCTTGCCCGCGCCGGCGTCACGCACGAATTCGAGGTGGTAAACTTCGTCGCCGATCGCGACCGGCGTGCCTCCGTGCGGCGGCTTGTGCTCATGCTTGGCCACCGCCATCGACGAGACGGCGGGCTCTCCGGATTTTTTGCTGCAGCCGCCACCGACGAGCAGCAATCCGCCGATCGACGCGGCCAGGAGTGGGAAAATTTTCACGACGAATGACGCTACGCGATGAATTCTGCGGGCTCCTCAGGAGACCGGCGCGAGATTTTCCGCGATGTCGGTTCGGTAGGCTTTCCAGGCGGGAAGCAGGCCGCCGAGCCCACAGAGCGCGATCATGCCCAGCGGCGCCCACGCCATCACCCGGTTGAACGCCCACGGATCCAACAGCACGCCGGTTTGCGCGCGGATGATCGCCGCCACGCCACCCACGATCGCCGCGTAAGCGACGAATGCGAACAGCATGCCGAGGAGCCCGATCGCCGCCGCTTCGAGCACGATCGCACTGCAAACCGTGCGGCGGTGCGCGCCGAGCGAGCGCAGGATCGCGATGTCGCGCCGACGCGCCGCCATCGAATTGTAGATCGCCACGAGCACGCCCGCGGCCGACACCAGCGCCACGAGATATGCGATCAGCGTGAGCACTCGATCGAACCAGCCGATTTTCTGAAACAGCTCCGCCATGATCGCCCCGATCGGATACGCGAACGTCAGCCGGTTGCCCTGTTTGTTATACATCAGGTCGAGCATGAAGCCCGCCGCGGGTGACCGGAGCTGGATCAACACCGCGCTCACCTCCGTGCCCGCGCGCGGATCATGGCCGCTCATCGTCTGCAAGCCGTGCAGCGGAATCCAGATCACCTTGTCGGCGGGCGTGTTCGACGGCGCGAGAATCCCGGCGACGCGATAGGTCTCCGCGTGCTGGTTTTTCTCGTCGTAAATCAAGCCGTGAAACGGGTGGAAAATATCGCCGACTTTCAGCCCGAGCTTGTCCGCCACGAAACCGCCGAGCACCGCCTCCTTCATCGTGGGGTCGAACGACCGCCCCTCGCTCAACGCGAATTTCTTTCCCGGCTGGTATTCCACCTCGCTGAAAAATTCGGGAATCGTTCCCACGATGCGGTAACCGCGCAGGTTGTCGCCCACGGCGATCGGAATCGCCAGCTTCACCGCCGGGTGTCGCTTGATGAAATCGTAGTCGGCGGCGGCCACATTGCCCGGCGAGGCTTCGAGGTGAAAGATCGCGTTGAGGACGAGTTGGAGCTTCGAGCCCCGCGCGCCGAGTACCGCGTCGAAGCCGGTGTTCACCTGCGTGAACGCCGCCTGCGACTGCTCCTTCACGACCCACACCGACATCAACAGCCCGCCCGCGAGCGCGATCGACAGCGCCGTGACGACCGTCGAGAGCAGGTGTTGCCGCAGACTGCGGCGGATGACGAGGAGCAACGTCATGACGTGGTCTCCTTCAGCGCCCGGTTGAGTTCGGCGAAATCGCGGACTTCCTCGAACGCGGCGAGCACCTGAGGATCGTGACTGACGAGCAACAGCGCGGCGCCGTTTTCGCGGCACGTCTCACGAATCAACGCGAGCGACTCGCGTCCGTTCCTGTGGTCCAGATTTCCGGTGGGCTCGTCCGCGAGCACGAGCTTCGGACGATTCGCCAACGCACGCGCGACCGCCACGCGCTGTTGCTGACCGGTCGAAAGTTGTCGCGGACGATGCTCCAGCCGATGGCCGAGTCCCACGCGTTCCAACATCGCCTGGGCGTGACCGCGATCGGCGCCCGCGCCGAACGCCATCCCGAGCATCACGTTTTCGAGGCAGGAGTAGCCTTGGAGCAGGTTGAACGTCTGAAAAATATAGCCGATCTTTTCCGCCCGCAGGCGATCGCGCGCGGCCTCACCCAGCCTCGCCATGTCGCGTCCGTCGATCTCGATCGAGCCGGTGTCGGGCGTGAGGATACCGGCGATCAGGTGGAGAAACGTGGTCTTGCCCGAGCCGCTCTCACCGCGCAGCGCTCGTTGCTCGCCGGCCTCGAGTGAAAACGACGGCACGTCGACGATGAGCTTTCGCTCGCCGTCCGGCGACACGAACGATCGTTGCAAACCAGAAATGGAAAGTAAGGCCATGGCGTAACGCTCCGACGCGGCAAAAATCCACCGCATGCGATCGCAGACACTCGCGCCAAGCTTCGCCGACGGAAAGCGAAAAGCCATCGCGCTTCGGAACCTCTCCGTCGCCATCCAATCGGCCCGCCGCGTGCTCCACACGCTCGCCGCTCCGCACCGCCGCGTGCTTCATCGGTCCTGCGCCTCGATCTCCTCGAGCGTTTTCCCCTTCGTCTCCAGCGGCCGGAAAAAGACAAACGCGAATCCCGCCGCACTCAGCGAGACTCTCCCGCCATCGCGCGCGTGGAAAGGCGAGTGCGACTCGGAAGCGACTGATCCTGGAGCCGCTAGAGCGTTTCAAATAAAATTATAGCCGGTCGCGGTTCGGATGTAGGAGCCTGCTTGCAGGCGATTCCGGCGAGCGCTCGTCGCTCATCGCCTGCAAGCAGGCTCCTACAGTGGCTACGACACTTTTGGAAATGCCCTAATCATGACCGAAAAAAACGGGCTGCGCTACAGCTCCGCGAGCAGATCGGCCGCCGCCCCGTGGCTCGGATCGCGCCGGAGGACTCCGCGCAGCTGTTGCCGCGCCGCAGCCGTGCGACCGAGCCCCGCGTCCGCCTGCGCGCGCAGGAAGAGCGCGGTCGTCTGCTGGCGACGGTCGAGGTCGTCATCGAACAGCAACATCGTCGGCAGCGAAGTCGCGAAGTAGTCGATCTGCGCCCGCGTTCGCGCCAGCCGGTCGGCGTGGGCGCGGAGCGCGCGGAAAAGTTTTTTCGCCGCGGCCGATTCGCCGAGCTTCTCCAGCGAGCGCGCCGAGAAATAGGTCATCTCCGAAAACGCCCGCACGCTCATCTCCTGGAAGTCGCCGCGCGCTTCCGCCGCGCGCCGCCACCACGATCTCGCCTCCGCCTCGCGTCCGCCGGCGGCCTGCGCTTCACCCAGCCAGTAGAAGATGTCGCTCGCGTTCGCGAGCAGGTGCCGCGCTTCGCCGAGATTGTCCGGCGCCTCGAGCGCCGTCGTGAATTCCGTCGACGACGCCGCCGCATCGCCTGCTCGCAGGGCCGCGCGCCCGAGCGCGAGATGTGTGCGCACATGCTGCCCGAGCGCCTGGCCTTCGCCGCCTTCCCACGGCTGAAAACGACGCGCCGCCAGGATCGCCGCGGCCCGCGCCGGCTGGCCCGTCTGATTGAGGAGCGCGCACCACTCGATCGTCGCATCGTCCCGCTCCTGCACCAAGTCGCTCCGCCGTTCGAATTCCCGCAACCGCCGGCGCGCCGTCACCCCGACGCGTTTCCACAACTGGTCGCGCTCGTAAAACAATCGCGCATCCGCCGGGTTCGCCGTCAACGCCCGCTCGTAGGCCCGCCGCGCCTTCGCCGCCGCGTGTCCGATATTGAAATACGCGATGCCGAGATTCCTCCACACCACCGGAAATTCCGGCTCGCGCCGCGCGCTCCGCTCCCACCACGCAATCGCCTCGGCGTAGCGCCGGCGGTCGTAGAACAGATTTCCCAGGTAATAGGCCGCGCGCGCGTCCTTCGGATTCCGTCGCAACGCCGCTTCGAGAATCCCGATTTCCTCGAGCCGCGCGGGAAAACAATAGTCCGGTGCCGCCGCCGCCGCTCGCTTCGCCGCCGCCCTCGCCGCGGCCGCGTCTCCGCTTCGCGCGAAAAAATCGGCGCGATAATACTCCAGCAGCGGCGCCGTGCCCGAATACGGCTCCGGCTTCGCCTGGCGCAGCGCCGCCAGCGCCTCCGAAAAAAATCCCGCTCGCGCGTAATCGAGCGCGACGTCGATTCGCGTCTGCGTGTCGCAGCCGGCCTCGTCGCCGCGCAGTTGCCGCGCCCAGACGTCGAGGGGATCGAGCGCGAGCGTCTCCGCGAGCGCCGCAGCCGCCTCCGCGTCGCGTCCGAGTTCGCGCAACACGACGACGCGCAGGTTGCGCGCCCGCAGGTTGTCCATGTTCACCCGCAGCGCCCGTTCGAGATGATCGCGCGCCTTCGTCCAATCGCGTCGCGTGCAGTCGATTTCCGCCAGCGCGTGATACCCCGCCGCCTGCCACGCCTGACTCCAGACCGCCTTGTGCAGCGCATCGTAGGCCTCATCCAGCCGGTCCTGAAAACGCAGCGCCAGCCCGAGGTCGTAATACGGCTCGCCGTCGAGCGGGTTCGGATTGCGCGAGACCAGCCGCTCGATCGCCCGGCGAAAAAAAGCTTCCGCCCGCGCGAATTCGCCGCGGCGCAAATACCAGCGGCCGAGCGCCTGGTTGCAGCGCGAGTCGGCCGGATCGCGGCGCAGCGCCTCCTCCCAGTAGAGCACCGGACTGCGTGTCGCGTGGCGATACTGCCAGAGGTGCAGCCCGATCGTGTAGAGTTCGTCCGCGCTCGCCACTTCCTCCGGTGGGAGCGGCTCGGTCGCGGGCGACGGCATCTCGCCTTTCGCGGCCGGCTTCGGCGTGTAGGAAATCAGTTCCCGTCCTCCGCCCTGCACGACCACCCGCAATTCCGAAGCCGTCGTCCGCACCGGCAGCGTCGTCTCGGCGCACAGCGGGCTCGCCGGATCGAGCGCCTGCGCCCATCGCGCCACACGTTTTTTTCCACGCCACAACTCGACGCAGCCGTCCGGCCTGGCCTGCGTCACTGCGACGCCGAGCGCCGCCCGCCCGTTTTTCACCGCGAGCGAAATCGCCGCGTCGAGATTCGCCGCCTGCGCCGCGCCGATCTCGCGAATCGGATACCAGTAAACGCTCCACGCCTTCGTCTCGCCCGGCTGCAGAAAGGAAAAATCCGGCTGGTTGTCCGTGTAGACGCCGATCATCAGTTCGACATACGGGCCGTCGCTGTCGGTCAGATTGCGATCCCACGCGTAGCCGAAATCGTGGTTGCCCCAGGTCCACTGTTTCTTGCCAGGCGCGATGTGATGATCCGCGATCTGCACCAGCCCCGCGCGTTTCAGGTGATCGTAGCCGCCGGAAAAATCCTGCTTCGAACCGAGGCACATGTAGGACGTCGGCACCGGGATGTTCGCATACCACGCGAGATCGTTCGGCCGGTAGTTCGGAATCGGTGGACGCCGGCCCGGCGGCAGACAGTGCGGCGGCACGAACTGCTTCGGCACTTCGTCCGCCGGGGTGCCGTGCTTCGCCCGCCTCGCGTAATCGACGCCGTAGTACCGATCCTCGCAGAGCGGAAACCGGCTCGTCGCCCGCTTCGCATGATCCGCCACCGCGGTCACATCGGGTGGAAAAAACGACTGGTAACCTTCGTTCGCATGCGTCGCCACATTCGCCCACCACAGAAACGACTGCACGTGCGGCGTGCGGTTATACGCGCGCATCTTCAGCTCGATCGCCGCGCGGCCCGGACGCACGCACACGCCATGCATGCCCTTCATGCGCTCCATCGGATCATGGTCGCTCAGCCACACGGTCTTGCTCCCGTCGGCGTGCTCCTCGATCGCGACCTCCACCGGCATGAACGTCGCCGGCCGGTGATGCTGCGGCCAGTTGAACTCGACGCCGCCCGACGCCCACGGCCCCGCGAGACCGACGAGCGCCGGCTTGATCACGTTCTGCCGGTAGAAAAAATCATAGCTGTTCGTCTTGTCTTCGCCGACGTGGATGCGCCCGCCGAGTTCCGGCAGAATCATCACCTTGATAAACTCGTTCTCGATGTGCACCGCATCCCAGCTCCGCTCGGTCTTCGTCTCCGAAATCCGGTTATAAAACGGCAGTGGATAAACCCGCCCGCTGCTCCCTTGATAAACCCGTTTCTCGAGGAACATCGGATTCTTGTCCGGCGGCAATGGCTCGTAGGTGGGCAGCACGACCGGCTCTCGGCGCACGATGACGGAGGAGGACGACATGGTAGAATAAAGTCGCTCAGCGGAAGGAGAGCCTTGCCTTGTATTCCGGCGTGAACTGCACGCCGTGGAACTCCAGCCGACTCTCCTGGCCGGTCGCGAAACTCGGCCGAAATTCCGCCGGAATATCCCGCAGGCAACTCGCGTCCCGCCGCATGGGTTCGAAAACAAAAACGAGTTCCTTGCCCCGCAGCCGGCCGATGAATCGCCGCAGCCCGATCTCCCACGGCAGGCCAAAATAAAAATCGTCGTCAATCAGGCGCCCCTCGAGAAAAGCCATCCCCGTGTCCCCCAGATAATTCACGCGCATGATCACATCGTTCGCCGCGCCGAGCTCCTGCTCGAAACGCACCGCGAACTTCCGCGCCGTCAACGGCCGCACCGTCGCAGCATACGTCACCGGTGTGAAGCTGACCCGGAATGCCGACATCCCTGGATACAGCGCCGCCACCGGCTCGAGCGATCCGCCGGCGATCCGCGGCGTCTCCGCGCGCGCGGGATAAACGTTCACGTCCACATCCGTTTTTCCCCGCGACAGCAGCGTCTCCTCTTCGCCTTCAGAGAACAGGACCGCGTCCGCAAAGATCAGTCGTCCGTCCGCCGCTGCCCACGCCTGCAACGCCATGCTCCGCGGCACGACGAGCACCTCGACCTCGCCGACGGTGAAGCCGAAGCAACGGTCCGCCTCGCCGTGCACGCGCGTGCCGTCGCCGTCGGACTCGCTCGCGCAGTTCACCGCGTGCGCGATTTCGGCCGCATCGAAGTTCAACTCCGGCGGCAGCCCATCGATCGAGAAAAACACATGATACTCCCTCCCGCCCACGCGCCGCACGGTCAACGGCTGCACCGTCGCGCTCCGCAGCATCGTCGTGCCGACGGCGAGATTGACCGGCAGGATCGCGCTCGCTCCGCGCGGCAGCGTCAGCGTTCCCGTGCTCGGCACCCGCAACTCGCGCCGGCCGTCGCTGACGCGCAATTGCAGCGGACCGATGTCCTCCAACTTCACGTGATCCTGGAAATTCAGGAGAAATAAAAACCCGCTGCCCTCCGCGGCGCGCGCCGCAAACCGCAGCGTCTTCGTGTCACCGGCCGCGATCTCCGCGTTGCCCCGTGGCAGGATCGACGGCAGCGGCGCCAGCTTCTCGCCGAAGCTCTGGAGGAAAAAGTGCAGCAGCTTCAGCTCGTGAAAATGCCGCCGCACCTGCCCGTACTCGCCGAGCGGCGCCTGGTAGTCGTAATTGATCCTCGGCAGCCCCGAAGCGTTTTCGTTGTAGAATTTCCCGTCGATCGCCGGCGTCGCTCCGCCGTGAAACATGTAGTAGCCCACGCCGTTCGAGCCGCTCCCGAGCACGCGCACGATCATCGGGGCGACGCTTTCCTCCGGCACATACGAGCGCCGCGCATACGTCGGGCAAATGCCCGCGCCGAGTTCCGCCGGCAGCGACGGATAGAGCGAGGGGTCGAAACTCACCGGCGCGTAGTCCGGCTGCGCCCGAATGTCCTTGAACAAATAGAACGGCGACGGCGCCGCCACGTCCGTCCAGAACGGATACGGATAGCCCGCCGTCACGGGGATCGAGCCCTTCGGCACGATCGCCGCGTTGCCCCACCCGGTCGCGGTGTAAAGCGGCACGTCGAGCCCGTGTCGTTTCGCGATCAGCTTCAAATTCGCCAGGTGGTCGCGACCGTAGTCGGCGTGCCGATTTTCGACGCGGCTGACGCTCACGCCGCCGTGCGTCACCGCCGCGTCGCGTTCCGCGATCGTGCGCTGCACCGGCGCGCCCGTGTAGTTGAATTCCCAGGGCGCCGCGGAGTGCTGAAATTCGTTTTCCAGCTGAATCCCAATCACCGGCCCGCCGTCCTGGTAGAGCAAACCGCGCAGCTGCTCCGCGATCGCCGCGTAGAGTTTGTCCACTTGCGCGAGATAGCCGGCATCGTTCGAGCGCACCTCGAAGTCGCGTCCGTAGAGCCAGTCCGGCAAACCGCCGTTGCGCATCTCGCCATGCGCGAACGGCCCGATCCGGATGATCGCATCCAGCCCCACCCGGCGCACCAGCTCGACGAACCGCCGCAGATCGAGATCGCCCGACCAGTCGAACTTTCCCTCCTCGCGCTCGTGCACATTCCAAAACACGTAGCTCGCCACCACCGTGATCCCGCCCGCCTTCATCTTGCGCAGCGCCTCCTCCCACTCCGCCGCCGGATAACGGCAATAGTGAAACTCGCCGAGGATCGGCACGATCGGCCGGCCATCCCGCTCGATGTAGCGATCGTTCACCGCGATTGAACCGCCCTTCGGCCCGGTCCCGCCCAGATCCAGTTCGCCTCGCCGCACCGACGGCAGCGGCCTCGCCAGATCGATGGCGTAGCTTGGCGTCACTTCGACCGTAGGCCCGGCCCGCGCCGGCAAATCCGTCGCGAGGACAAAAATGAAAAGGACCGCGCTGCAAACTCCGAAATGCATGAAAGTGGGGCAAGCCTCGCGCCGAAACCGCCCACGCGAAAGATCGCGCGCGAGCGATACCGCGCAAGAGGCTGCTCCAGCATACCGTCAGCCCCCAGCGCGAACAATGGACGAACCGCGCACATTCTTGGATGATCCTCTTTTCTTTCCGGCCGCTCCCCAGCGGGCCCGTCGATCATAAAAAACGCGTTTTAAACCACGGATTCACGGGTGGTCACGGGACTCGACCGACCGGGAATTTCAGCTCTTTTCCGCCGTAAGTGCGCATCGCGGCCTCAGCTTTTCCGCCAGCCCTCGGTATCCGTGCTGTCTGCGCAGTCGGCGGTTGGATCGAACTGCGGCAGCTCGTCGATTTAGCACGATCCGATGACGGATGTTCAAAGCCAGGCTTGAAAAATTACGTCCATGCGGGTGACCTCGGCTCATCGCCTTCCGCGTCGCATCGCCTTCTCTTCACGTATGCCGCCCGTAGCCGTTCGCCGCGAAGGTTTCACCGGCCAGCATCTCGTCGTGCTGCCCGCGCCGGTCCGCAATCAGGCCGCCCGGCATCCCTTGTTGCGCAGCCTGCTCGTGACCGACGCCGGCTATTTTCCCGCCGCCGACGGTCATCGCGTGGAACGGCCCCAGGGCGCCGCGACGCACCTGCTCGTCATTTGCCTGCAGGGCGCGGGTTGGGTGCGCGGGCCGCAGCGCTCGCAACCGGTCGCGCCAGGCGATCTGGTCTGGATTTCCGCCGACGTGCCGCACGCCTACGGCGCGGACTCCGATCGCCCGTGGACCATCGTCTGGGCGCATTTCCTCGGACAAGAAATTCCCCATTGGCAAAAGGAACTCGGCTGGCCGGAGAAAAATCCGATCGGCCATTTTCAAGCCGGGCTCAGCGGCGCCACGAGTCTCGGGCTCGATCGAGTGTACGCGCAACTGGAGCGGGGTTATTCCGTGCAGCATCTGCTCGGCGCCGCGAACGCCCTGCGCGCGGTTTTTTGCGCGACGATCGATCTGCGCCACGGCGTCGGCGCCTCCCGGCCCGCCGCCGTTCGCACCGCCGCCGTGTGCGACGAGATGATCGCGAATCCCGCCCGCCCTTATCGCCTCGAAGAACTCGCCACCTCCGCCGGCCTCTCCGTGCCGCACTTCTGTTTGCTTTTCCGCCAGCAAACCGGCTACGCCCCGATCGATTTTCTCATCCGCGAACGCATCCGCCGCGCGTGCCGGCTGCTCGACACCTCCGCCGCGACCATCGCCGCCATCGCCGACGCCGTCGGTTTTGAAGACCCGTATTATTTCAGCCGCCGCTTCCACCGCGTCATGGGCGTCTCCCCGCGCGCTTATCGGAAAATCGTCAAGGCCTGACACCTTCGTCGCCGCATCTCGCCCCGCCCGGCCCAACCGCGCGGCGCTTCGCCTCACGCCGGACTTTCCACCGTCAGCACCACTTTCCCGCGGATGTGGTCGTGCTCCATGTGATCGTGCGCCCGGCGCGCCTGCTCGAGCGGCTCCGTGCGCTCGACAAACACCGACACCTCGCCCGCATCGATCAACCGTGCAAACTCCACCAGTTGCTCATGGCGCGGCTGCGCCATGAAGCCCACCGCCGTCACGCCCCGCCGGCGCGCCTCCTCCTGCGAAGGCTCGCCCAGCGTCGAGACCATCCGCCCGCCGCGCTTCAGCACTTTCCACGAGCGCTGCTGCGTCTCGCCCGCGACGAGGTCGAGCACGAGATCGATCTCGCGCAACTCGTCGTCGAACCGCTGCGACTTGTAGTCGATGAATTCATCCGCGCCGAGTTCGCGCAGCAACGACTCGTCCTCGGCGCGCCCGGTCACGACGACGTAAGCGTCCCGCACCGCCTTCGCGAACTGCACCGCAAAATGCCCCACGCCGCCCGCCGCGCCGTGGATCAGCACGCGCTGCCGCGGCCGCAATTCCCCGTGGTCGAACAATCCCTGCCACGCCGTCGTCGCCGCCAGCGGCGTCGCCGCCGCGTGCACGTGATCGATCGACTTCGGCTTCCCGGCGAACTGGCTCCAGTTCGCGACCGCATATTCGGCGTAGCCGCCGTGTTCCATCCCGAGCATCGCGTAAACCTCGTCGCCCGGCTTCATGCACGTCATCTGTTCGCCGATCGCCTCGACCACTCCCGAGACATCGCGCCCGAGCGTCAGCGGCGGATTCACGTCCGCTCGCCTGTAGTCCCCCGAGCGGATTTTGTAGTCCACGGGATTCACGCTCGCCGCCAGCACCCGGATCAAAATCTCCTTGGCCGCGGGCGCCGGCTTCGGCACGTCGTCAACGGTGAGCACGTCGGAGCCGCCGAAGGTATGAATACGAATCGCTTTCATGGGATTTTTTTACGTTGAGGTTTGATCGCTGCGCCGCGGTTGCCGCACAGCCGCAATTTATCCCTCCGGAAAGCCGCCGGCCATGGGGCCGCCGCAGTCTGGCTGCATGGGAGAAATCCACCGCGCCTTCCGCCATTCCTTCTCGTTGCCGCCAGGCTCGTCCGAAAAGCAACAATTGCGCGTGAAACGGCATCCATTGCGCCGAAGCGCGGGCCTGAAACGTGTATGATTCCGGTGCACTGCGCCGCGCGATCTCGCGCCCGCGCGCCGTTCCCGATGCCGGCATTCCCCTCCAACCTCCACGGATCGCGCTGCTCGAGCCCGGCGAGCGCACGACTGTTCCGGCCGCCGCTCCGCGGCGCGTATTTAGCCTGGCGATGAACCTCGATCGCCCCATGTCCCGCCCTCCTTTTTTGCCGGCCGGCGCGAACCGCCTGCGGCCGCTCGTCCGCGGGATCTCGGCCCGGGTGCGCGAACGTCAGCTGAGCGCGCGGGGCAAGCTTCTCGTCGGCGCCCTGCTCCTCGCCACCGTGCCCTTGCTGGTCGCGTCGTTCATCCTGCCGCGCCGCGTCCAATCCACGCTCATGACGCTCGGGGAGGCGCGGCTCACCCAGTCGGCGAACAATCTCGCCGCCTTCACCCAGCAGAATTTGCAGCTCCAGCTCGAAAACGTGCGCGCGCTCGCCGCCGTGCGCTCTTTCCGCGAGGCAATTTTTCGGCATAACGCCGCTTCCCTCGATGCGCCCGCGCTCGCGGCGGTGAATCGCGAACTGCACGACATCGTCGGCGGGATGAGCACCGAGCTGCAGGGCGCGTTTCTCTGCGGTCGCGACGGCATCAGTTTCGCCGGCGTGCTCCAGTCGGGCGAAATCGAACCGTATGTGCACCTCGACGTCCGGGACCGGGCCTATTTCGCCGACGCGATTCGAACGCTTCAACCCGCCATCAGCGATCCCCTGCGTTCGAAGATCGCCGGGGTTCCCGTCGTGGCCCTCGTCGCGCCCGTGCTCGACGCCAACGGCGAATTCGCCGGCATCGTCGTGCTTTCGATCAAGATTCAGCACCTCAGCGAACTCATCGCCGGACGGAAGATCGGGGCCGCCGGATATCCGTTCGCGATCGACCAGCACGGCATCCTGGTCGCGCACCCCGATCCCGCACGATTCTTCACCGACGTGCTCCTGCGCGTCGCGCGGGCCGAACGACTCCTCGGGCGCATGCGCGCCGGCGAACGCGGGATCGAACCCTACCTTTCGAGCACCGGCGCCCACAAATTGGCCGCCTTCGCCCCCGTGCCCATCTGCCGTTGGAGCATCGCCGCCTCCATCGAGGTCGCCGAATTCGAGGCGCCCGCCCTGCGAATCCGCGCGATCATCTACGCGCTGATCGGCGCCTGCGTCGTCATCGCGATCGTCGTCGCCGCCGCGTTCTCCGTCGGCGTGGAACGCCTGAATCTCGCCCTCGCCGAAGCCCGCGCCAGCGAAGCGCGTTTCAAGCTCTTCGCCAGCGTCGCCGGCGGCGCCGTGTGGGACTGGAATCTCGAGACCGACGAACTCTGGTGGAACGACGGTCTCGTCGCCACGTTCGCGTCGAATCCCCGCCGCCTCGCGAACTATTCCGCGCTCCGGGAGCGAATCCCCGCCGATCAACGCGACCTCGTCAGCACGGGCCTGCGCAACTGCGTCGACGGCGGCGCCTGGTCCGGTGAACACGCCTTCCAACGCGATGACGGCACCTCGGCCTACGTCCTGCACCGCGCCACCGCCGTGCGCGACGCCGCCGGCAAGCCCATCCGTATCATCGGCGGCATGACCGACATCTCCGGTCGCCGCTCGATCGAGCGCAAACTCGCCGAGCAGGCCGCCCTCCTCGACCAGACCCGCGACGGCATTCTCGTCCAGGATCTCGACCACGCGATCCGGTTCTGGAACTCCGGCGCCGAAAAACTCTACGGCTGGACTGCCGCCGAAGCCACCGGCCGCCGCCCCGACGAACTGCTGCAGATCGACCCGGATGCATTCGCCGCCGCCGCCCGCGCGGTGATCCACGACGACCAGTGGTTCGGCCGTCTCCGGAAGAAAAACAAATCCGGCGCCATACTCACGCTCGAATGTCGCTGGACTCTTTTGCGCGACGAGCACGACCGCCCGAAATCCATTCTCTCGATCGACACCGATATCACCGAACGTCTGCTGATGGAGGAGAAATTCCTCCGCGCCCAGCGCCTGGAAAGCATCGGCACGCTCGCCGGCGGCATTGCCCACGATCTGAACAATCTCCTCGCGCCCATCGTCATGGGCGTCGACCTGCTCCGGTTGAACGAGCTCTCCGCCGACCAAGCGAGAATTCTCGGCCATGTCGAGCAAAGCGCCCGCCGCGGCACGAGCCTGGTAAAACAGGTGCTCTCCTTTGCCCGCGGCGTCGAGGGCACGAGAGTGGCCGTGCACGTCGGCTACGTCGTGCGGGAAGTCGAAGCCATGATCCACAGCACGTTTCCCAAAAACATCACGCTGCGCACCGCCATCCCGAAGGATCTTGGCCTCGTCCACGCCGACCCCACCCAGCTCAACCAGGTTCTGCTCAACCTCTGCGTCAACGCCCGCGACGCGATGCCCGTTGGCGGCACGCTCTCCATCCGCGCCAGCAACATCGAACTCGACGAAACCTTTGCCCGGCTCCACCGCGATCTCTCGCCCGGCCCGCACCTCCTCCTCGAGGTCGCCGACACCGGCACCGGCATTGCACCCGAGGTGCTCGAAAAGATGTTTGAGCCTTTCTTCACCACGAAAGCCCCGGGCAAGGGCACCGGCCTCGGCCTCTCCACCGTCATCGGCATCGTTCGCAGCCACCACGGCGCCGTCAACGTCCACAGCGAACCCGGACGCGGCAGTGTATTCAAAATCTTCCTGCCGGTGGCGGCCGCCGCCGCGGAGCGCCCCGTCGCAGCGCCCGCCGCGCCGCCGCCTTCCGGACATGGCGAACTCATCCTCCTGGTCGACGACGAGCCCGCCATTCTCAGCGTCTCGAAGCAGACGCTCGAATTTTTCGGCTATCGCGTCCTGCTCGCCACCGACGGTGTGCACGCCTTCGCGCAGTATCATCGCCACCGCGCCGAGATCGCCCTCGTCGTGACCGACATGATGATGCCTCTGATGGACGGCTTCGCGCTGACCTCCGCGCTGCGTCGCATCGACCCGGCGATCGCGGTCGTGGGCGCGAGCGGACTCAACGACCACAACGACCAGCTCAAACCCGTGGAAGCCGGCATCAAACACTTCCTCTGCAAGCCCTACACCGCCGCCACCCTCGTGGGGATCGTGCACACTGCCCTCCACGAGCGCGGCTCATCTCGGCCTGCGACCTAGGATAATGTGCCGCGCGACGGTAGGGGCGCCTCTCCGAGGCGTCTGCGAAGTCGGACCGCGCGCCGAGTTGCCAAAGATGCCTCCGGGACACGATACTACCGCGGTCGACCGCGGATGACTTCGCTCGACGATCGTTGCCTCGCCCCTAAAACTCGATCCCCGCCTGCGCCTTCACCCCCGCGTTGAACGGATGCTTGATCTCGCGCATCTCCGTGACGAGATCCGCCAACTCCATCAACTCCGGCAGCGCCCCGCGCCCCGTGATCACGACATGCTGTCGCTCCGGTTTCGCCCGCAGCGCGGCGAGCACCTCGGCCTTCGGCAGGTAGTCGAACGCCAGCACGACGTTCAACTCGTCGAACAACACGAAATCGACCGCCGGATTTTTCAACAACCCCGTCGCGATCGCCCACCCCTCGCGGCACCGCGCGATATCCGCCGCGCGGTCCTGCGTGTCCCACGTGAACCCGCCACCGACGCTGTGCCACTCGAGCTGCGGCCCGCGCAACACCCGCTCCACCGCATCCGCGCCGCTCTTGATGAACTGGATCACCGCGCAACGTCGCTGGTGCGCGATCATCCGCGTGAGCATCCCGAACGCCGCCGTGCTCTTCCCCTTGCCGTCGCCCGTGTGCACGATCACGAGCCCGCGCTTCTCCTGCGCCGCGCTCGTTTTTTCGCGCATCTCCGCGCGGAGTTTCTGCATGCGCTCGCGATGCTCTGCCTCGGTTTCGTTCCTGGGATGGTCGCTCATGTCGTTGAAAAATTTCTGCCCGCCCCGATCCGTCCGCGCAACCACCGCGCCGTTTCCAGGATCGACGGCCCGTCGTGAATCAAATTCCGCCCGCGCCGGATCCCCGCCTCGATCACCCGAAACGGCCACCGCCCCGGCCACCCGCGCTCGTGCAGCAGCGCCGGCACATTCACCGGGTGGTCGTCCTCCTCCCAGAAAACCACGATCACTTCCGGCCGCTCGATCGCAACCCGCGCGAAATCCGGTTTCAAATAACCCTCCGCCTCCCCTGCCAAAACATTCTCCGCGCCCGCCAGCGTGAGCAGATCGTGCACGAACGTCAGCCCGCCCGCCAGTCGCACGTGCGTCCCCAGCCACAGTTCCGCGACCAGCCGGGGCCGCGCCGTCGGCAGCGTCGCCCACAGCTCCGCCGCGTCCCGCTCCATTCGCGCCGTGAGCGCCAGCGCCGCCTCCATCTCGCCGAGCAGCGCGCCGAGCCGCCGGATGTTTTCCAGAATTCCGAAAAAACTTTCCGGCAGCGGCAGCACGTAGACCGGCCATCCCGCCGCCGCGAGCTTGCGCGCCACGCCGAGTTGCACGCCGCCCGTCATCAACACCAGATCCGGCTGCACCGCCGCGAGCAACGCCTCGTCGACTTGCAGATAACTCCCCGCCACCCGCCGCGCGCCCACGTCCACATACCGCGCACAATACTGCGACACTGCCACCACGCGCTCCTCCAGCCCCATCGCCCAGATCGCCTCCGTCAGTCCCGAAACCATCGATACGACCCGCCGCGGCCGTCCCGGGAGCGCGACGCGCTCACCGAGCAAACTCCCCGGCACCCGACGGGCCGCCATGTCGGAGCCTGCTTGCAGGCGATCCCGTTGCGTCGCGCTCGCTTTCATGGCAACTCAAACGCCAGCCCCGGCGCCGTCAGCGCTCTCACCCCGAACACCTCCTGCAACAACGCCGGCGTCATCACCTCCGCCGGCGCGCCGCACGCCCGCAACCTCCCGCCCGACATCACCGCCACCCGGTCGAGCCCGTGCGCCAGCCGCAAATCGTGCAGCGACAGCAGCACCGTTTTCCCGCCGCGCACGAGGGCCCGCGCCAGCGCCATCAACTGCAGTCCATGCCGCGGATCGAGCGCCGCCAGCGGCTCGTCCCAGAGCTGCAGCGGCGCCTCCGTCGCCAGTGCCCGCGCCAGCAATACACGTTGACGCTCTCCCCCCGACAGCCGGTTCACCGGCCGCGCCGCAAGTGCCGCGAGTTCGAATTTCTCCAGCGCCGCCTCCACGCCGCGCTCATCGTCGCCATGCGCGAATCGCGCCTGCGCCACCACCGCGTGCACGCTGAAACCGAACTCGAATCGCGCCTCCTGCGGCACCCACGCCGCCGCGCGGCCGCGCTCCAGAATCGAAATCGCCCGCAGCTCGCGCCCCGCCCACCCCACGTCGCCACTCGCCGGCAGCAGCCCCGCCGCGACTTGCAGCACCGTCGATTTTCCCGAGCCGTTCGGCCCGATCAGCCCCGCGAGCGTGCCCGGCGCGAGTTGCAGGCTCACGTCCGCGATCCGGTTTTCCACGCCGACCGATTTGAGTTCGAGCGCGTTCATGGCTGGCGTCGCAGCATCCACAGAAAAAATGGCCCGCCCACGAGCGCGGTTACGATTCCCAGTCGCAGCCCGACGACCGACCTTCCCAGCAAATCGCACGCGAGCACGAACGCCGCGCCACCGATCAACGTCAGCGGCACCAGCCGCCGATGCTCCGGTCCCGCCAGCAAACGCAACACGTGCGGCACGATCAACCCGACGAACCCCACGCTCCCCGCCACCGCCGTCGCCAGCGCCGTCATCACCGTCGAGAGCACGAGCATTTTCCGCCGCAGTCCGCGCACGTCGACGCCGAGGCTCTGCGCCTCCTCCGCGCCCGTGCTCAATAAATCCATCGGCCGCCCGAGCGGCCACAGCCACGCCCCCGCCGCGATCACCGGCAGCACCATCCATACGTGCGCCCACGTGCGATCCTCGAGCCCGCCGAGCAGCCAGAATAAAACCTGCGCGTTGCGCTCGTACGTGAGCGTGAAATTCGACAACACATAACTCGTCACCGCCCCGAGCAGCGCGTTCAACGCGACGCCCGCCAGCAGCAGCCGCTCCGTGCTCGCCCCGCGCCGCGCCAGCCCGACCACCGCCAGCGTCGCGCCAAACGCCCCCACGATCGCCGCCGCCGGCAGCATCCACAACGAAGCGGTCGTCCACCCTGCCCCGATCGCCACCACCGCGCCCGCCGCGCCGCCGCTGCTCACCCCGAGCAATCCCGGACTCGCGAGGCTGTTCCGAAAATACGCCTGCATCACGAGCCCGCTCGCCGACAGCGCGGCGCCGATCAGCATCGCCACGCACACCCGCGGCAGCCGCACCTGCCACAGGATCGTCGCCGCCAGTTCGTCCTCGTGCCACAGCCCCGCCCAAATCCGCGCCGGGCCCAGCGGCAGATCGCCGACCGCGAGCGACGTCACGATCAGCGCGACCAGCGCCGCCAGCACCAGCGGCAACGCCGCCCGCGACAACCGTGCGGAGATCATTTGAACGCCTCCGGGTGCAGCGCCCGCGCGAGCTGCTCGTAGGCCTGCACGCGCAGATGCGTCACACAACTGAACTGCCACGACTCCAGCCGCGCCACGCGTCCTTCCTTCACCGCTGCCATGAATTGATACGGCGGCAGCGCCTTGAACGGCGCCAGCGCCGACGCGTCACTCTCGCCCGCGAGCACCACGCGGTCGATCGGCCACGTGAGCATCTGCTCATCCGGCGGCGACGCGTGTCCGTGCAAATGTCCGAGCGTCGTCGCCAGGTTTTCCGCGCCCGCATGCGCGCAGAAATCCTCGAACGTCGTCCCGTCGCCCGGAATCACGCCGTAAGTCGACGGCGAGATCACGCGCACGGGCTTCACCCCGCGCAACCGCTCGCGCAGCGTGGCCACGCGGCGCTCGCAATCCGCGACGATCGCCTCCGCCCGTTTTTCCGCCGCCGGCCCGAGTTCGCGCGCGAGCAGCCGCAGGCTCGCGTAGTCGTCCTCGAGTGTTTGATACCGGTCGATCACCAGCACCTTCACGCCCATGCGCCGCACCTGCGCCACGAGTTCCGCGCGACTGAAATCCATCACGAGCACCAGCGTCGGCCGGTAACGGAGCACGTTTTCCACATCGCCGTTCCGCTCGAGCTGCGGATAGCTCTCCGCCTCCTTCGCCACGCCCGAAAACGACGCCTCGCGCGAAATCTGGCTGAGCGCCGCGATCTGCTCCGGCTCCGCCAGCGCCAGCAGCATCTCGTCCGTGCCGACCGTCTGCGACACGACGCGCACCGGCTCCGCGCCAGCCAGGCAGATCGTCGCGGCGCAGACCCAGAGCACCGCTCCGTGTAGGAGCCTGCTTGCAGGCGATTTCTCGCCGCCATGCTCGTCGAACTTACGGCAACCTGGAACTCCGTGGTTCATGTGCGGCGACAGCCTGCTCGATCAGAACGTCCATTCCAATCCGCCAAACGCGCCCACCGGCAGCGCCGGATAACCGAGCACCGCCTGATATTTTTCGTCGAAGAGATTTTCGATCCGGCCCGTCACGCGCAGGTTCGGCCGCACCGTCCACGCGCCATACACGCGCGCCACGACGTAGTCCGGCGCGCCGACCTGCACGAAGGTCGACGGATCGAGGTCTTCGCGATCCGCGATCCAGGTCACGCCCGCGCCGATGCGCACCGCTCGCCCGAACGCCCGCTCGACGCCCGCCGTGAACACGCTGCGCGGCCGGCGCAGGAGCGGCAACTTGGTGGACTCGTCCTCGGTGTCCGTCCAGGTCTGCGCCGCGCGCGCGGTCCATTCCGCCCAGTTCGCGTGCGCTTCGAGTTCCACGCCGCGCGCCTTCGCGCGCGCGATGTTGATCGTGGCAAACGTCGCATCGTAGCCGAACTTCCCGCTGTAGTCGTTTGCGAAATACGTCGCCGACACCGCCAGCTTCCCGCTCAGCCACGTCTGATCGACGCCCGCATCCCACCCGCGCGAATGCTCCGGCCGGATCGCCGCGTTCGCCGGCTGAAACGCGCTGCCGTAGCGGTCTTCCATCCCCGGCGCGGTGAACGCCGTGCCGTAGGTCGCGCGCAGCTTCGTGCCCGTCCGCGCAAAATGCCGCGCCACGCCGAACCGATACGGCGTCGCCGCTCCCGCGGTGTCGTAGTCGTCGCGCCGCACCCCGGCCGTGATCGTCGCTCCCTCGACCGGCTGCCAGAAACCGGAAACGTAAACCGCGCGCAACGCGTCGTCGTGCGATACGCCGCCGTTGGTCAGCTCCGAGCCTTCGTAGTTGAAGCCCGCGACCAGTTGCAGGCTGCTGTGCGGTTCCCATTCGTTTTGCCAGTCGAGCACTCCGCGCGTGTGATGCGTCGGCGTGCCCGGCCCGGACGCCGTGTTGAGCACGTAGTCGCGCAGTTGCGCCGCCAGCGTGAGCTTCGACGAAAAACTGTCCGTCGCCGCCAGCCGCGCGAAAACCGTGCCGAGATTCTGCGCAAACTCCACCGCGCCCGGAAACGCAAACGGCCCGATGTCGCCCGGCTCCTCATAGTCGCTCCGTTGCAGCCGGAACGTCCCGCCGACCGTCAGCTTCGGCGACGCCGCCCACTCGAGCCGCGTGGACGCCGTCGTCTGCGCAAACGCGTTCATCGGCCGGTCGTTGTCCGTCGCGGTCCGCTCCGCGCCGGCGGAAAACGAGAGCCCCGCCGTCTCGCCCTGCACCTGCGCCGCCGCCGTCCAACTCGCGAACGATCCCGCCTCGCCCTCGAGCGTCGCCGTCGGCCGGCCTGCGCCACGCGCCGTCTCGAAACTTACGATACCGCCCATCGCCGAGCCGCCATAGAGCGGACTCTGCGGCCCGCGCACGACTTCGATCCGGCCGATGTTGGAGAGCGAAGCCCCGCCGATGAACGGCTGATCGATGCTCGAGCGGTCGTTCATCCGCACGCCATCGACCAGCAGCAACGTCTCGTAGGACTCGCTTCCGCGCATGAAGACCGCCGCGCCGCCGCCGGTCGCGCCTGATGGAGTCACCGTGACGCCCGCTACCGTGCCCAGGACGTTGGCGAGCGAGGGCAACTGGCTGTTTTTCCAGTCGGCAGGCGTGAACACCGCTGCGCTGCTCGGGATTTTGTCGATCGCCTGCGCCGTGCGCGTGGCGGTCACGACATAGTTGTCCAGCTTCGAAACGTCGTTGGGATCGTCCGCGTCGGGCGCGTTGGTCTGGGCCGTCGCCGCCGGCACGAAGGCCGCGGCAAAGGCGAGTAGGAGGAGAAAACGGTCCGTCGGGCGGACCAGTTTGGATGAGGTCATGGGCTGCTGCTGCTACGCTAGGTAAGAGCAGAAGCCTCCGACGAACTCCGCCGGCTGCCGTGCTCTCACGCTTCATTGTTTGCGATGAAGTTTTCGCGACGGACGCGCGCAAAGTTTCGCGCCGACGCGTGAGCAACCGAGGACGGATGTTCGGACTTCGCATTTCCCGCCGGAAACCCGGCCGCCTCACTCATCGCCTTCACCGGGACTGCCCCGATTGGCTTACGCGTTACCACGCGTGGATGGTTCGGACTGATGCGTCACCGCAGCGCAACTGTGGCCGATTCTCACGGCCTTCCCCGCTGCCTCGGAAGATTAAGAAAGAACAACCAACCGCTCGATTCAGCCGCCGCCGCTTGCGCCCGACAACCTGTTTCTTTGCGCAACTCTTGGCAAAAACACCTGGCTTTCGGAACAACCGCGGAGCAAATCAAACGATGCAGGCCATCCATCAATCAACACATCGCCATGTAAAGATACGATTTCTTGCATGACACGAAAAAGTCCCTTTCTTACCACCATGTCTCAATCCTCCGACGCCCTCCGCTCCGTTTTCCAGCAACGCATCGTCGTTCTCGACGGCGCGATGGGTTCGATGATTCAGACCTACAACCTCGATGAGAAGGCGTTCCGCGGCGCGCGCTTCGCGACCCACCCGCACGACCTGAAGGGCAACAACGACCTCCTCAATCTCACGCGCCCCGATGTGATCGAGGAGATCCACTCCGCCTACTTCGCCGCCGGCGCCGACCTGGTCGAGACGAATACCTTCAGCTCCACCTCGATCGCCCAGGCCGACTACAAGCTCGAGCCGATCGTCCGCGACCTGAACCTCGCTGCCGTCGCCGTCGCTCGCCGCGCCGCGCAAAAAGCCCAAGCCGCCACCCCGGGTCGTCGCTGCTTCGTCGCCGGCGCCATCGGCCCGCTCAACCGCACCCTTTCGCTCTCCCCCGACGTCAACCGCCCCGACTTCCGCGCCGTGACCTGGGATCAGGTCGTCGCCGCCTACACCGAGCAGATCAACGCCCTCCTCGATGCCGGCGTCGATGCGCTCCTCGTCGAGACGATTTTCGACACGCTGAACTCCAAAGCCGCCCTCTTCGCCATCGAAGCCATCTTCGACGGGCGCGGCGAATCCGCCCGCGTGCCGGTCATGATTTCCGTCACGATCACCGACGCCTCCGGCCGCACGCTCTCCGGCCAGACGATCGGTGCGTTTTACAACTCCGTCCGTCACGCGAAGCCATTTTCCGTCGGCATCAATTGCGCCCTCGGCGGCAACGCCATGCGCCCCTACGTCGAGGAACTCGCGAAAATCGCCGAGTGCTACGTTACCTGCTACCCGAACGCCGGCCTGCCCAATGCCTTCGGCGGCTACGATGAAACCCCCGCCGACATGGCCGCCGTCCTCGGCGAATTCGCCGCCAGCGGCTTCGTCAACCTCGTCGGCGGCTGCTGCGGCTCCACGCCCGCGCACATCGCCGCGATCGCCCAAGCCGTCCGCGGTAAAAACCCGCGCCCGCCCTCCGCGCCCTCCGCCGCGCTCCAACTCTCCGGCCTCGAACCGCTCATCGTCGCCTGAGCGGACCATGCCGTCGCAGATGCCCTCGCTCGCCAATTCGTCTGCCATCGGCGGCGCCCGGCGTCCTCGTCGGACTGAGCGGTCTGCGCTCGTCAATCAACCCGACGAGGACGTGCGGTTCCACCTTTAGCATCGTTACGCCCAAGACACCTCTCGCTCGCTGTTCGCCGCATTTTCCGCCGCGCCGCATGCCACCTTTCCCTCAACGGCCAGTCTCATCGAACTCGCTGCCCATTCCTCACCCCTCGGCAATTAGCCTCCATTAGCGTCCATTAGCGGTCAAAAATTCCTTCTCTCCCGTGTCCACCACCGCCGACTCCACTTCCGCCGCGTCCTCCTTCCTCGTCATCGGCGAGCGCACCAACATCACCGGCTCGCCGAAATTCTCCAAAGCCCTCAAAGCCGGCGACTGGGACGCCTGCCTCGCCATCGCCAAACAGCAGGTCGAGTCCGGCGCCAACGTCATCGACCTCAACGTCGACGAAGCCCTCATCGACGGCGAGGCCACGATGGTGAAGTTCCTCAACCTCATCGCCGCCGAGCCCGACATCTCCCGCGTCCCGGTGATGCTCGATTCCTCGAAATGGTCCGTCCTCGAAGCCGGCCTGAAGTGTATTCAGGGAAAGGGTATCGTGAACTCCATCTCGCTCAAAGACGGCGAAACCGAGTTCCTCCGCCGTGCGAAACTCCTCCGTCGGTACGGCGCCGCCGCCGTCGTCATGGCCTTCGACGAGCAGGGCCAGGCCGCCTCCCGCGACGAAAAAGTCCGCATCTGCACCCGCGCCTACCGCCTCCTCGTCGACCGCGTCGGCTTTCCGCCGCAGGATATCATCTTCGATCCCAACATCCTCACCGTCGCCACCGGCATCGAGGAGCACAACAACTACGCCGTCGATTTCTTCGAGGCCACGAAGATCATCAAACAAACGCTCCCGCACGCCAAAGTCTCCGGCGGCGTCTCCAATGTTTCCTTTTCGTTCCGCGGCAACAATCCCGTCCGCGAAGCCATCCACACTGTTTTCCTCTATCACGCCATCCGCGCCGGTCTCGACATGGCGATCGTCAACGCCGGCATGCTCGGCGTTTACGCGGAAATTCCCGCCGACCTCCGCGACCTCGTCGAAGACGTTCTCCTCAACCGCCGCCCCGACTCCACCGAACGCCTCGTCAAATTCGCCGACGGCCTCAAAGCCTCGCAAGGCGGCGCCTCGAAGACCGAAAGCAAGGAGGATCTCGCCTGGCGCAACACGTCCGTCGAAGAGCGGCTCAAGCACGCCTTGGTCAAAGGCATCGACCAGTTCGTCGAGCAGGATACCGAGGAAGCCCGCGCCAACACCGCGAAATATCCGCGTCCGCTGAACATCATCGAAGGCCCGCTGATGGACGGCATGCGCGTCGTCGGCGACCTCTTCGGCGCCGGCAAAATGTTTCTCCCGCAGGTCGTGAAATCCGCCCGCGTGATGAAGCGCTCGGTCGCCTATCTCACGCCGTTCATGGAAGAGGAAAAACGCCTCCACCTCGCCAGCGGCGGCACCGCGCGGCCCAACGGCAAATTCGTCGTCGCGACCGTGAAGGGCGACGTCCACGACATCGGCAAGAACATCGTCGGCGTCGTCCTCGCGTGTAACAACTACGAGGTCGTCGACCTCGGCGTGATGGTCCCTGCCGACAAGATCCTCGCGAAGGCCCGCGAAATCGGCGCCGACGTCGTCGGCCTCTCCGGCCTCATCACGCCCTCGCTCGACGAGATGGTCCACGTCGCGAAGGAAATGACGCGCCAGGGCTTCACCGTCCCGCTCCTCATCGGCGGCGCCACCACGAGCCCCGCGCACACCGCCGTGAAAATCGCCCCCGAATACGCGCCCGGCGTCGTGCACGTGCTCGACGCCTCGCGCGTCGTCAACGTCGTCAGCGCCCTGCTCTCGCCCGAGCAGAAACCCGCCTACCTCGCCGACATCGCGAAGAAACAAGACGCCTCCCGCGCCGACTTCACCGCCCGCCGCAACAAGCGCCCGCTTCTCTCCCTCGCGACCGCCCGCTCCCGCCGCCCGACTTTCGACTGGTCCCAGATCGACATCCCCCGCCCCGATTTCCTCGGCACGCGCGCCTTCTCCTCTTCTCCGTCTCTCAACTCTCAACCCTCAACTCTCAACTCCGCCCCTCTCAACCTCGCCGACATCGTCGCCTACATCGATTGGGGCCCCTTCTTCTCCGCCTGGGAACTCCACGGCCGCTACCCCGAAATCCTCACCGACGCCGTCGTCGGCGCCGAAGCCACGAAACTCTTCAACGACGGCCAAAAGCTCCTCGCCCGCATCGTATCCGAGAATCTTTACACCGCGCGCGCCGTGATCGGCTTCTGGCCCGCCAACGCCGTCGGCGACGACATTGAAGTCTACGCCGACGAATCCCGCAGTCGCGTCCTCACGACCTTCCACCAGCTCCGCCAGCAGCTCGAGAAACCCGCCGACCAGTTCAACCACTGCCTCGCCGACTACATCGCGCCGCGTGACAGCGGCCGCCTCGACTACCTTGGCGGCTTCGCCGTCACCGCCGGCCATGGCGTGGAAAAACTCGCCGCCGAATTCAAGGCGAAGCACGACGACTACAATGCCATCATGGCCCAGGCTCTCGGCGACCGCCTCGCCGAAGCCCTCGCCGAGCTGATGCACAAAAAAGTCCGCGACCTCTGCGGCTACGGCAAAACCGAGAACCTCTCGATGCCCGACATCATCCGCGAAAAATATCGCGGCATCCGCCCCGCGCCCGGCTACCCCGCCTGTCCCGATCACACGGAAAAGCCGATCCTCTTCAATCTGCTTAACGCGACGTCCGCCACCGGCATCACGCTCACGGAAAGCTGCGCGATGAGTCCCGCCTCGTCGGTCAGCGGCTGGTATTTCAATCACCCCGATTCAAAATACTTCGGTGTCGGCAAACTGGGCAAAGACCAGGTCGCCGAATACGCGGCGCGCAAAGGCCAGTCCCTCGCCGAAGCCGAGCGCTGGCTCGGGCCGTATTTGGATTACGACCCAACCTAGTTTTCATCGACCCATCCGCCACCGCTTACAGTACGAAGGCGGGCGCCACGAGGATTCCAAATTCGCTGCAATCCCAAACCGCCCACAGATCGTACCAACCGCCCGAAGCTTCTCCGTTTCAAGGGGGCGGAGCCGGAGCACAAGGTCGTAGCGGAACGCGTGAGCGTTTCGTTCCGGGCCCATCGCGAAAAGCTCACGCTGTCCGCTACGTTTGCAGTCCTCCCAGTTCCGCGACCCGGTCCGGTCGATCCCTTCGCGAACTCGGCGACCCGAGGTCCGGTTCGCCTCTCTGTGCCTTTGGGTCGTTCTGAACGAAGTGAAGAATCCCGTGCGCGCTTCGTGGCGCGACGTGCGGGCGAAAGTCCAAATGGATTCTTCGCTGCGCTCAGAATGACAAAAAGCGCATGGACCCGGGCGAGACGGGACTTCGGCTGCGTCGGTCGAATCCCTCTGCCAATCATCCGTCACTGTATCGATCACCCCACCTCTGCCGTTGTCTTTGCCCGCGCTTCCGCTCGGCCGAAGCGCTCGACGCCGCCGGGTTGACCGAAGACGGCGCGGGCTTTCGCATCAACCGCTCTCGTGCCTTCCCTCAGCCGAGTTTTTTGTGGAAAAAATCGATCGTGCGCGTCCACGAGAGTTCCGCGGCCTTCTCGTCGTAGCGCGGCGTCGTGTCATTATGAAAACCGTGGTTCACGCCGGGATAGAGGTGGGCCTCGTAACTCACGCCGGATTTTTTCAACGCTTCCTCGTAGGCCGGCCAGCCGGCGTTCACCCGCGCATCGAGGGCGGCGTAGTGCAGCAGCAGCGCGCCTTTGATTTTCGCCGTTTCCTCCGCGGTCGGCTGCCCGCCATAATAGGGCACCGCGGCTTTGACCAGTTCCGGCAGGCGCCACGCGAGGGTGTTTGCCATGCCGCCGCCGAAACAGAATCCCACGACGCCGAGCGCACCGTTGCAGCTTTCGTGACCGTGCAGGAATTTCGCCGCGGCTACGAAATCCTCCACGATTTTCTTGTGCTCGAGTTTCTGCTGGAGCGCGCGCCCCGCGTCATCGTTTCCTGGATATCCGCCGAGCGGATAAAGCGCGTCGGGGGCAAACGCCACGAAGCCGGCCACCGCGACGCGCCGGGTCACATCCTCGATATACGGATTGAGCCCGCGATTCTCGTGCACCACGAGCACCCCGGGGAGCTTCGTCGTCGCCCCAGCCGGACGCGCGAACAGGCCGCGCATCTCACCGCTGCCCTCCGGGGAGGAATATTTCAGGTACTCGGTGGCAACCCGAGGGTCGTCTTTCGGTACTTGAGCGGCGAGCGCGTAGCGCGGACTGAGCATCTCCAGCAGCGCGACCGCCGTGACGCTGCCGATCGCAAATTTCGCCGCGCGTTCCAGGAAGCCCCGGCGGTCGAGTTGGCCGTGCACGTAGTAGTCGTAGAGGTCGAGCAGTTCCTGGTCGAATTCCTGGGCGGTTTTGCGTTCCATCGAGAGGCGGGGGTCGAAGTTAAAGGCGGCTGGGCCAGCAGCTATCTACTCGAGATCGGCAAAAACGAAAGGGTCTCGCGGCGGAAAGGAGAGAGTTCAGCCGCAACGATCCTCGAACCTCTGCTCCTCCTCCGCCCGCAACGCCGCAACCTCCCCCATCACGAAAACCGGCGCGAAATTCCGCGCGTCGCGCAACCGGCTCACGCCTGGCAAATCGCCCATCCGTCCCGCTGGCCCCGCCGCGGGCCACGAGAACTCCTGTAGCCCTGCGCGGGAGCGCAGGGACTTCGCCGCGGTGTTCAGTCCAATAAGCGAACCTCACGATTCTCCTGGTTCGACCCCGAGGCGTTGACGCGTCCCCTCAATTTCCACTGCTTCCGGAAAACCGTCGTCGAAAATTATGCCGCCGCCACGGATTTCGCCTAAATCTTCCGTTTTCCTGCGCCTCACTTAATTTATTTCTTGCTTAATTAAGTTTTAACTTAATCTATTCCGGCATGCAGAGCCTTGCCGCCATCGCCGATCCCACTCGCCGCCGCATCGTCGAGTTGCTCGCCGTCCGCGAGCGCACGGCGGGCGAACTCGTCGACGAGTTCGACCTGAGCGCGCCCGCGATTTCCCAGCACTTGAACATTCTCCGCGATGCCGGCCTCGTCGTCACCCGCGCCGAGGGCCAGTCGCGGATTCAATCGCTCAATCCCGCCGGCTTCGACGAACTCGACGCCTGGCTCGAGAAAACCCGCTCGATGTGGTCCCGCAGCCTCGACGCCCTCGAGCGCGAACTCCGCGCCGAGGACGAACGCAACGCCAGCGCCAGGAAAAAAAAATCCTCATGAAAGCCAACGACCCCCAATACGGAAAGTTCACCGGCGCCGGCGAAGTTCGCTTCGTCCGCACCCTCCCCGGCCCGATCGAGCGCCTGTGGGCCTATCTCACCGATCCCGAAAAACGCGCGCGCTGGTTCGCCGGCGGCCCGATGGAGCCGCATGTCGGCGGCAAGGTGGAGCTCTTCTTCCATCACAAGAAACTCGCGCCCGACGAGATCCCGCCCGAGCAGTTCAAGCAGGTTCAGGATCCCGGCTTCAAGATGCCCGCGACCGTCCTCCGCTGGGAGCCGCCCCGCGTGCTCAGCTACACCTTCGACGACAACTCCGATGTCACCTTCGAACTCACGCCCCAGGGCGACACCGTGCAACTCGTGCTCACGCATCGCAGCCGCGGCGACGACCTGCCGTTCCTCGCCGGCTACGCCAGCGGCTGGCACACGCACTTCGCGCTGCTCGAAGCCTTGCTCACGGACGCGCCGCTTCCGCCGTTCTGGGCCACTCACGGCCGGCTCAAGACCCAATACGAGAAACTGAAAGCCGCCGCGCCCACCGCGTAAGCTGCGTTCTCCCCGGTTGGGCGGAACCGCCGGGCCCGCCGAAATAAATCGCCTGCGACCCACGCCGGTTCGCCGCTGCGTGTCCACTCGCTGCGAACGTCCGACCACCCAAAAATTCCCTTCCACTCAGTCACGAAAACAAAACCACCACGCCTCCTCCCATGAAAAAATCCACCCCCGCCTCCACCGCCCATCCCGCCATCGTTTCCCCCGCGCAATGGCTCGCCGCCCGCCGCGAATTGCTGCGCGAAGAAAAAGAATTCACCCGCCTCGCCGACCGGCTCGCCGCCCGCCGCCGCGAGCTGCCGTGGACGAAAGTCGAAAAAAACTACACCTTCGAATCGCCCGCCGGTCGTGTGACTTTGGCCGACTTGTTTGGCGACCGCAGCCAGCTTCTCGTCCAACACTTCATGCTCGGTCCCGGCTGGGAGGAAGGCTGCAAAAGCTGCTCCTTCATGCTGGATCATTTCAACCCCACCGTCCCTCACCTCGCCGCCCGCGATGTCGCGTTCGCCGCCATCTCGCACGCCCCGCTGGCGGAGATCCTGCCCTTCAAGGCCCGCATGGGCTGGGAGGTCAACTGGGTCTCCGCCTACGACAGCGACTTCAATTTTGATTTCCACGTCTCGTTCACCGAAAAGGAAATGGCCGCCGGCAAAGTGAACTACAACTACGCCGTCCAGGAATTTCCGCACGAAGAAGCCCCCGGCATCAGCGTCTTTGCGCGCGACTCCGCCGGCGGGATTTACCACACTTACTCGACTTACGGACGCGGCGTGGAAGTGGTCATGACCACTTACGATCTGCTCGATCTCGTGCCGAAGGGTCGCGACGAAGACGCGGATGAATACGGCATGCAATGGCTCCGCCACCACGACCGCTACGACCAGCCCGCCGATGTCGTCGCCGCTTCTTGACCGCTTGCGCCGCGCGCGCCGCTGGTTGATTCCCGCGGCGCTGCTCGCGCTCATCCCGAAGTGCTTCGCCTGCCTCGCGGTCTACGCGGGGCTCGGCGCCGCGCTCTTCGGTGGCGTCGAAATCTGCGGCGCTGCCTCCAACTCGATCGCCACCACGCTGCACGCGTGGCCGCTCCTGCTCGCCGTCTCCCTCGCCGCCCTCGCCACGATCCGCCACCGGGCGAGGTTTTCAGCAGCGCCGGTAGGGACGCCTCTCCGAGGCGTCCGTACGAGTCGAAGGGCCGTGAATTAGCAACGTTTCCTGCGGGCAGCACACCCACGTCGGCACGGCGCAAACCAACCTGTGGCGCGCCTCGCGAGCATCGCGCCTCTCCTGTCATTCTGAGACTCCGAACCAACGCCAAGCCGCGGGGTGGCACCCGCCGACGAACGCTCGAATGCCCGTCATTCTGAGTGCAGCGAAGAATCCATCTGGACTTTCGCACGCGCGTCGTGCCACGAAACGCACACGGGATTCTTCACTTCGTTCAGAATGACAAACCGCGCGAGGTTTATCAGCGCCGGTAGGGACGCCTCTCCGAGGCGTCCGTGCGAGTCGAAGCGCCGTGAATTAGCAACGTTTCCTGCGGGCAGCACTCCCGCGTCGGCACGGCGCAAACCAACCTGCGGCGCGCCTCGCGAGCATCGCGCCTCTCCTGTCATTCTGAGACTCCGAACCAACGCCAAGCCGCGGGGTGACACCCGCCGACAAACGCTCGAATGCCCGTCATTCTGAGCGCAGCGAAGAATCCATCTGGACTTTCGCACACGCGTCGTGCCACGAAACGCGCACGGGATTCTTCACTCCGTTCAGAATGACAAACCGCGCGAGGTTTTCAGCAGCGCCGGTAGGGACGCCTCTCCGAGGCGTCCGTGCGAGTCGAAGCGCCGTGAATTAGCAACGTTTCCTGCGGGCAGCACACCGGCGTCGGCACGGCGCAAACCAACCTGTGGCGCGCCTCGCGAGCATCGCCCCTCTCCAGTCATTCTGAGACTCCGAACCAACGCCAAGCCGCGGGGTGACACCCGCCGACGAACGCTCAAATGCCCGTCATTCTGAGCGCAGCGAAGAATCCATCTGGACTTTCGCACACGCGTCGTGCCACGAAACGCACACGGGATTCTTCACCGCGTTCAGAATGGCAACCCCGCCATTCACCAGTGCAGGGTCCGGCGAAGCATCGCAGGCACCGCTCGCGGATAACCGCCCGGGCTTCACCGCGTTCACCGCATTCACGGATAATTTGCGCCGCACCTCCCCGCTCTTCAGCCTGTCGGGCTTTTCCCATGACGCCCGCATCCGCCAAACCCGTCGAGCATCACCGCGGCCTCGCTGCACTGCTCGCGTGCCTCTCGGCGGTCGGACCGTTTTCGATCGACGCCTATCTCCCCTCGATGGGCGAGATCGGCCGCGTGCTCCACGCCGATCCGCTCGCCGTGCAGCAAACCCTCACCGCCTACATGGTGCCCTTCGCGATCATGACGCTGTGGCACGGCGCGATCTCCGACGCCCTCGGCCGCCGCCGCGTCATTCTCTGGGGCATCGTACTCTTCGGCCTCGCGTCGGTCTGCTGCGCGCTCGCGCAAAATATCCGCATGCTGATCGTCTTTCGCGTGCTGCAAGGCATGACCGCCGGCACCGGCATGGTCGTCGGCCGCGCGATCGTGCGCGACCGGTTTCATGGCGCCGAGGCGCAGCGCGTCATGTCGCAGATCACGCTCACCTTCGCCCTCGCCCCCGCGCTCGCTCCCGTGATCGGCGGCTGGCTCGAGGTCGCCTTCGGCTGGCGGGCTGTATTCGTTTTCCTGGTGCTGTTCTGCATTGGCCTGCTGCTGCTCTGCCACTACGTCCTCGATGAGACGCTCCCGCCCGCCCGCCGCCAGCCGCTGCACCCCGGCTATCTCGCGCGCTCGTACTGGGGCGTCCTCACCTCCGTCCGTTTCCTCGCGTTGAGCCTCACGTCGACGCTGATCTTTTCCGGATTCTTTCTCTACGTCACCGCCGCGCCGGTCTTCCTCATGCGGCATCTTCAGGTGCCCGTGACGGGGTTTCTCTGGCTCTTCGGCCCCGCGACGATCGGCATGGCCCTCGGCGCTTTTACCTCCGGCCGCGTGGCCGGCCGGTTCTCGCCGCGCCGCACGCTCACGCTGGCGTTCTCCCTGATGGCCGCCGCCGCGCTCGGCAACGTTCTCATCAACCTCCTCATGGCGCCACGGCTGCCGTGGGCGGTGTTGCCGATTTTCTTCTACGTCTTCGGCATGTCGCTCGCGATGCCGACGCTCACGCTGCTGACCCTCGACCTTTTCCCGGCGCAGCGCGGCCTCGCCGCCTCCTGCCTCAGCTTCGTCCAGATGGCGGTGTCGGCGCTCAACGCCATCGCCGCGCCGCTCGTGTGGGGCAGCACGCGATCGCTCGCCCTCACCTCCGCCGCCGCGCTCGCGGCCGGCCTCGTCGCTTTGCTGATCGGTCGGGTGCCGGCGGCGTTCGCGCCGCCGACGCGTATCGCCGAACCCGTGACGTGATTCTCCACCCGCGGCGCGTCGGATCGCTCAAAATCCCGCCGCGGCCAGGGTCGGATAAAGCACCTCGATCGCCCGCAGCAGGCTCTCCCGCGGAAACGGCTTCGAAAGCACCACGCGCGCACCGAGGCGGCCCGCGACCGCCAAACCGTCGTTCGTCGAAAAATTGTCGCTGTCCGCCGACATCGCCACGATCCCCACCTGCGGATGCTGGCGGCGGACGTGCGTGATCAGCTCCAGCCCATCCATCCGCGGCATTACGATGTCCGTCACCATCGCGTCGAACACCGTGCCGTTCATCGCGCGCAGCGCCTCCGCGCCGCTGCTCGCCAGATGCACTTCGTGACCGGCGTCCTCCAGCATCTGCGCGATCACCTCTCTCAGGATCGGCTGGTCGTCTACGACAAGGATGGCGAGCGGTTTCATGACGCGGGGAGTCGCGGGGCGTGGTGAGGAGGTCGGGTGGTGCTGCCACCGACAGGCGAATGCGTCGTCGGTTCGACTCCCCACGCGCAGTTTCACGGAGAATTTTCCAACGGCATTTCTCCGGGCTCCGCGGTCGGAACCCTCCGGTTCACCGCTGGTCTGCGCTTCGCCCCACGACGGAGTGCCGCGTCCGCCCCGGCGGCCCTGTTGCATGCCTCTCGCGAACCCAAGCGTTGGATCAACGCCTTTCCCTCGTTTCTACCTGCTGATCACCGTCGTCGTGGTCGTCACGGTCTTGCGCATCGCCGAGGACGTGATGATCCCGGTCGCCCTCGCGCTCCTGCTCGCGTTTCTCCTCTCGCCGGTCGTCGTGCGCCTCATGCGCTGGCGGCTGCCGAAGTCCCTCGCCATCACGCTCACCGCCGCTCTCGCCTTCGGCATCCTCGCCGCCGCCGCGTGGCAAATCTCCCTTCAAGCCGTCGCCCTCCTCGAAGAGCTGCCCCGCTACGAATCCAACCTCCATCGGAAAATCTCCGCCCTCAAGCAGCCGCAAGCCACCGGAGCGCTCTCCCGGGCTTTCGTCACCCTCGAGAAAATGTGGTCCGATCTGCAGGCGCCCGCTCCTGCCCCGGCGGCCCTCGCCCCGGCGCGCGACGCGTCCCACGCCCCCGCCCCCGTCCCCGTCGAGGTCCACGCCGCCGCCCATTCACCTTTCGAAGTCGCCCGCGAGATCATCGCCACGTTGTTCAAACCCCTCAGCACCGCCGGCATCGTCCTCGTCTTCGTCATCGCGATCCTTTTCCAACGCGAGGATCTGCGCTCCCGTTTCATCCGCGTCATCAGCGGCGGCCAGCTCAACGTCGCGACCGAAGCCGTCGACGACGCCGCCAAACGCGTCTCGCGCTACCTCCTCGCGCAGCTCCTCGTGAACACCTTCTTCGGCGTCGCGATCGGCCTCGGCCTCTACTTCATCGGCATTCCGCACGCCGCGCTCTGGGGCGGACTCTCCACGCTGCTGCGCTTCATCCCTTTTCTCGGTCCGCTGATCGCCGTCGTTTTCCCGCTCTCGCTCGCCGTCGCCGTCGATCCCGGCTGGTCGATGCTCTTCTGGACCGCCGGCCTCTACGTCGCTGCCGAACTTATCACCAACAACCTCGTCGAGGTTCTCGTCTACGGCACCAGCACCGGCATCTCCACGCTCGCGCTCCTCACCGCCGCCGTTTTCTGGTCCTGGCTCTGGGGCGTCCCGGGTCTCTTCCTCTCCACTCCCCTCACCGTCTGCCTCCTCGTCCTCGGCCAATACGTCCCCGGCTTGAAATTCCTCGGCGTCCTCCTCGGCAGCGAACCGGCCCTCACCCCCTCCGCCGAATTCTACCAACGCATGCTCGCGATGGATCACGAGGCGATGTTCAACGCCGCCGACACGTTCGTCGCCACCCGCTCCCTCGCCGAGTTCTACGACGAGGTCTTCGTCCCCGCACTCCTCATGTCCGAGGTCGACCGCCACCAGGGCGTGCTCGCCGAAGTCCGCCAGAAATTCATTTTCGAATCCAGCCGCGAACTCATCGACGAACTCGCCCAACGCGAACCCGCCACCGCCGTATCCGGACCTCCCCGACGGCCGCCCGTGCTGATCCTCCCCGCCCGCGACGAGGCCGACGAACTCGTTGCCCTCATGCTGGCCCAACTCCTCCGCGCCGCCGGCCAGCCCGCCACCGTCGCTTCCGCCACCGAATCTCCCGAGGACCGCCGCGACGCCCTCGCCGCCGCGCCTCATCAGACGATCTTCATCTCCGCCCTCCCCCCCTCGACGCTCACCGCCGCCACCCGCGCCGCGCGGCGCGTGAAGCAGCTCCACCCCGCCGCCCGCCTCCTCGTCGGCATCTGGAGCAGCAGCGCCCAGCTGGAAAAACTCCGCCACCGCCTCGATCCCGCCGGCGCCGACGGCGTCGTCACCCGCCTGAGCGAAGCCGTCCTCCTCCTCACCCCAGCGGAAGCCGCCGCGGAAAAACCGGCCCTCGCGCCTTCGCTCCCCAGCACGCTCGACGCGGCCCTCCCGGAACATTCCACGCTCAAGCCCACCGACGCCCTCGATTCCGTCATCCGCGAACTCGCCCGCAGCTTCGACGTCCCGATCTCCCTCGTCTCCGTCCTCGAGGTGGACCGCGAATTCTGGAAACCCTCCACGCCCGGTACACCCGTGCCGTTCGCCGCGCCGGATCACCCCGTCCTCGACCAGGTGCTCGTGGCCGACACCTTGCGCGTGGTCGACGACGTTGCAAAAGACGAACGCCTCGCCAGCCACGCCCTCCTCGCGAAACGCGGCGTGCGCTTCCTCGCCTCCGCGCCGCTGCGCACCCGCGCCGGCCACCTCGTCGGCAATCTCTGTGTCCTCGACACCCAGCCGCGCACGATCGACGAAGCCGCCCGCCAGCGCCTCGTCTCCCTCGCCGCCCAGTTGATGGAAACCCTCGAGCCCGCCCCCGAAACCTCCGCCGCCTGATGGCCTCGATGTAGGGCGGGGTCTCCGAACCCCGCCGCCTCGTCTCCCATCTTCTCTTCAACTCGCGCCTCCCTACGCCTCTCCCCCCGGCCGTCACGTCTCCCATCTTCTCTTCAACTCGCGCCTCCCTACGCCGCTCCCCCCGCCGTCACACCCCGTTTTCTCTTCGACTCGCGCCCGCATCGCCGCTCGTTTCGTCTCCGCGCCCCCGCGCCCGTTCCCCATGTCCGCCGACGACGGCCCGTTCCCCTCCACCACGCCTTCGCCCAGCCTGCACTGGTCCGCCGGCGCCGGCTGGTCCTCCGTCGCCGAAACGCTCTCGGTCGAAGCGCCGCTCGCGATCGAGATCGCCTACGAACGCGCCGGCGCCACCGTCCGCAAACTCCTCGCCGTCACGATGCGCACGCCCGGCCACGACGCGGAACTCGCGCTCGGTTTCCTCTTCGCCGAAGGCCTGATCGAACGCCCGTCCGACATCCTCGCCAGCCTCCCCGCCGACGAAACCCTCCGCGGCGAAAAAATTTCCACGCAACGCGTCCAACTCGCTCGCGCTCCGCGCGAAGATCTCCAGCGCGTCAGCCGCGCCCTCCTCACCAGTTCCGCCTGCGGCCTCTGTGGCCGCACCTCGCTCGAAGGGTTGCCCACGCCGACAATCCCGCGCGTCGCCAACGCCGTCCGCCTCTCCGCCCGCCTGCTCGCCTCGCTGCCCGACGTACTCCGCCGGCACCAACCCGGCTTCTTCGCCTCCGGCGGTTGTCACGGCGCCGCGCTCTGCGATGCGCACGGCGCTCTCCTCCTCGCGCGCGAAGACGTCGGCCGTCACAACGCCGTCGACAAGCTCCTCGGCGCCGCCCTCCTCCGCGACCTTCCGCGCACCGATAAAATTCTCGTCCTCAGCGGCCGCGCCAGTTTCGAACTCGTCCAAAAAGCCGCCGCCGCCGGCGTGCCCGTGATCGTCGCCGTCGGCGCCCCGTCCTCCCTCGCCGTCGATCTCGCACACGCCGCCGGCCTCACGCTCGCCGGCTTCGCCCGCGGTGAGCGCCTCAACGTCTACACTCACGCCGACCGCCTCGACGTCACCCTCGCCGCGCCCATCGCCGGCCCGACCCTTCTCTCTTCATGAGCGTCCCGCCGTCCTCCGATTCCGCTTCGACCTTCGTCTCGCCCGCGCAAACGCCCGTCGAACTCGCCGGCCTCCGCCAGGAAAAACCCGTCACCGTCGCCGCCGGCCTGACCGCCGTCACGAAGACACTCGCTCACGGCCTCGCGCAAGCCGGCCTCGGCCACACACTCCGCGCCGCCCACGCGATCAACCAAACCTCCGGCTTCGATTGCCAGAGCTGCGCGTGGCCGAATCCCGACGGCCATCGCAGCGTCGCCGAATTTTGCGAAAACGGCTTCAAAGCCGTCGCCTACGAAACCACCACGCAGCGCCTCACCGCGGATTTTTTCCGCGAACATTCCCTCGCCGATCTCGCCGCGCGCTCCGACTACTGGCTCGGCCAGCAAGGCCGCCTCACCGAGCCGCTCGTCCGCCGTCCCGGCGCGACGCACTACGAACCCGTCGCGTGGGACGAAGCCTTCCGCCTCGTCGCCGCCGAACTTCACGCCCTCGCCTCGCCCGACGAAGCCGTTTTCTACACGTCCGGCCGCACCAGCAACGAGGCCGCCTTCCTCTACCAACTTTTCGTCCGCGCCTTCGGCACGAACAATCTCCCCGACTGCTCCAACATGTGCCACGAATCGTCCGGCGCCGCGCTCGGCCCGACGATCGGCATCGGCAAGGGCTGCGTGACGCTCGAGGATTTTCAGAAAGCCGATGCGATCTTCATCATCGGCCAGAATCCCGGCACCAACCACCCGCGCATGCTCACGTCGCTGCAGGAGGCGAAGCTGCGCGGCTGCCGGATCGTCAGCGTCAACCCGCTCCCCGAGGTCGGCACACAACGCTTCAAAAATCCGCAGGATCTCCTCCATCCCACGCGCCTGCCGCGTTTTTTTCTCACCCACGGCACGTCGCTCTCCGACCTCTGGCTGCCGGTGCTGATCAACGGCGACCTCGCGTTTCTCACCGGCCTGATGAAGGAACTCCTCGCCGCCGAGGACGCGCACCCGGGCACGGTCTTCGACCACGATTTCATCCGCGCGCACACCGAGGGCTTCGAGGCGTTGATCGCACAGCTTCGCACCGCGTCGTGGGAGCAGATCGTCACCGACTCCGGCCTCTCGCGCGACCAGATCCGCGCCGCCGCCGACCTCGCGCTCGGCGCCAAGGCGATCATCGTGTGCTGGTGCATGGGCGTCACGCAGCACAAGAACGCCGTCGCCACGATCCAGCAGATCGTCAACTTTCTCCTCCTCCGCGGCAACATCGGCCGGCCCGGCGCCGGTCCGTGTCCTGTGCGCGGCCACTCGAATGTCCAGGGCGATCGCACGATGGGCATCTGGGAGCGGCCGAAAAAAGACTTCCTCGACCGGCTCGCCGCCGAATTCCGCTTCGAGCCGCCGCGCGCGCACGGACTCGACGTCGTCGATTCCATCCGCGCGATGCACGCCGGCCGCGCGAAAGTGTTTTTCGCGATGGGCGGAAATTTTCTTTCCGCGACCTCCGACACCGAGTTCACCGCCGAAGCGCTGCGCCGCTGCGCGCTCACCGCGCACGTCTCGATCAAACTCAACCGTTCCCACCTCGTCACCGGCCGCACCGCGCTCATCCTGCCCTGCCTCGGTCGCACCGAGATCGACCGGCAGGCCGGCGGCGAGCAGTTCGTCACCGTCGAAGACAGCATGGGCGTGATCAACGCATCGCGCGGCCAGCTCGCACCCGCGTCCGCAACCTTGCTCAGCGAACCCGCGATCGTCGCCGGCCTCGCCCGCGCCGTGCTCGGTCCGACGCAGCCGATCGACTGGGACGCGCACGTCGCGAACTACGATCTGATCCGCGACCGGATCGAAGCGGTCGTCCCCGGCTTCACCGACTACAACGCTCGCATCCGCCGCGGCCCGTTCTACCTACCGAACCCGCCGCGCGACGAGCGCCGCTTTCCGACGCCATCCGGCAAGGCTGTCTTCAAGGCTCACGCCCTCACGCGCGCCGCGATCGAGCCCGGCCGTTTTCTGCTCACGACCATCCGCAGTCACGACCAGTTCAACACGACGATCTACGGCCTCGACGACCGCTACCGCGGCATCTACCACGGCCGCCGCGTCGTGTTTCTCAACGAGGACGACATCCGCGACGCCGGCCTCGTGCCCGGCCAGCTCGTCGATCTCACGAGCCATTTCCACGACGGCGAACGCCACGCGCCGCAGTTCATGGTCGCGCCGTATCGCATCCCGCGCCGCTGCGCCGCCGCGTATTTCCCCGAGACGAATGTCCTCGTCCCCAACGGCAGCGTCGCCGACGAGAGCAACACGCCCGCCTCGAAGTCCATCCCGATCACCCTGCGCCCCTCCGCCGTCCAGCGCCCCCGCGCCGATTGATCCCTGTAGGGCGGGGTCTCCGAAGCCCGCCGCTCCGCTCACCCTCTCGTTTGACCTCCGCCTCCTCCTGACTCGCTTGTCGTCATGCCTCCGGTCCGCGCGCTGCCCCTCCTGCTCGCGCTCACCGCCACCGCCTTTTCCCCGACCCTCGCCGCGTCACCCACCCCTGCCGCGCCCGCATCCCGCGTCATCCGCGTCTGGTGCCATCAGGGCCAGGAAGCCGAGAACCTCGCGATGCGCGCCATCGCCGCCGCCTTCAACACCGCGCACGCCGCTGACGGCACGAGCGTCTCCCTCACGTTTTTCCCCGATTTTCAATACAACGAAAAAATCGCCATCGCCGCCGCCGCACGCGATCTCCCCGACGCCCTCGATCTCGATGGCCCGCTCGTCGCCCGCTACGTCGCCGCCCGCCTGCTCGCACCGCTCGATCCCTATTTCACGCCCGCCGAACTCGCCGATTTCCTCCCGACGATTCTCGAGCAAGGCACGATCGCGGGAAAACTCTACGCACTCGGCGCCTTCGATTCCGCCGTCGTGCTCTACTACGACCGCGCCCTGCTCGCGCGCGCCGGCGTTTCGCCGCCATCCGCAGGCGAAAGCTGGACGTGGCCCGAATTTCTTTCCGCCTGCGCGCGCCTCCGTGCCGCCGGCATCGAACCCGTCGCGCTGCACATGAACGAATCCGCCGACGAATGGTTCACGTACGCTTTCTCGCCCGTCGTCTGGTCCGGCGGCGGACGCCTCATCTCCTCCGACGGCCGCCGAGTCCGCGGCGTCCTCGCTTCGCCGGAAAACATCGCCAGCCTCCGCGCCTGGCAGGAACTCTTCACGCGCCACTACGCCGCGACCGATCCCGTCGATCCCGATCCGTTCGGCAGCGGTCGCGTCGCGATGGACTGGAGCGGACACTGGCTCGCTCCCGCGCATGTCGCGGACAAAAAATCCAACCTCGGCGCGATGCCTCTCCCCCGCGTCGGTGCTCACGCCGTCGCGCCCTGCGGCAGCTGGTGCTGGGGCGTGACCGCGAGCGCCCGCGACCCCGCGCTCGCCGCCCTCTGGCTTAAATGGGTGACAGATTCCCGCGCCGGCATCGCGCCGATCGTCCGCGCCAACGGCGCCGTCCCCGCCCGTCGCTCCGCCTTCGCCGCCTTCCCCGAATACGCCGCGCCGCCCTTCAGCCTCTTCCGCGAACAACTCGAGCATTCCGCGCGCCCCCGCCCGCGCACGCCCTTCTACGCCACGCTCACGCAACATTTCGCCGCCGCCCTCCGCGACATCGCTCACGGCGCCGCCGTCGCCTCCCGCCTCCGCGCCGCCGAAACCGAAATCCAATCCGTCATCGACCGCCGCGCCCCCACCCCCACCACCGCCAGCGATCCCGCCAGCGACAATGTCACCTCTTACGCGACATCTCCCATTCCCCACCCCGGTGACAGTGTAACGCATTGCGTTACACTTTTCACCTCCTCCTCGCGCGGCCCATGATTCCCGTTTGGAAAAAATCGCACCGCCGCGCGGCGCCGCTTTTTCTTTTTCCGGCGCTTTTGCTGCTCGCCGTGTTCGTCGTCTGGCCGATGGTGCGCGCCGCGGCGTGGAGTTTCACCAACGCCGATCTCCTCACGCCCGGCTCCGCGCGCTGGATCGGTTTCGCCAACTATTCCGCGCTGCTGAACGATGGCCGCTTCCGTCAGGCTTTCGCGAATACCGCCCTCTTTGCGCTCATGGTCGTGCCCGTGCAAACCGCCGCCGCCTTTTTTCTCGCGCTCTGGGTCGATCGTCCCGCCGCCGCGTGGCGCTGGCTGCGCGTCGTGTTCTTCATTCCTGTCGTCGTCTCCATGCCAGTCCTCGCGGTGTTGTGGACGATGCTCTACCAGCCCGCGCAGGGCGCCGAGGCCGGTCTCGTCAACGCCGTCCTCCGCGCGCTCGGCCTCGCCCCGCAAGCCTGGCTCCACGATCCGCGCCTCGCGCTGCCCGCGATCGCGTTCATGTCGGTCTGGCAGGGCGTCGGTTTGCAGATGATGGTTTTTCTCGCCGGGCTGCAGGACGTCCCGCGCGAACTCCTCGACGCCGCGCGCATCGACGGTGCCGGCCCGTGGCAACGCGTGCGCCACGTCGTGATCCCATCGTTGCGCAACACGATCGTGTTCGTCGTCACCGTCACGACGATCCTCGCGTTTCGCGTCTTCGTGCAACCTTACCTGATGACGCGCGGCGGTCCCGGCGATCGCACGCTCTCCGTCGTCCAGTCGATCTACGAAACCACGTTTCTCGATCAGGATCTCGGCCGCGCGAGCGCCGCCGCCTTTCTGTTTCTCGTCCTCGTCGCCGCGCTCACCTTGCTGCAGCGCCGCCTCGCCCGGGAGGAACGCGCATGAAAACCCGCATGAAAACCCGCCCCGCTCTCGCCTGGGTCGCCAGCGTCGCGATCGCGGTCGTGTTTCTCGCCCCGCTGCTCTGGATGCTGCTCGCGTCGTTTCGCGAGGAGCCGCGGATTTTTCGCCTCGACGCCGCGAACTGGTTCACGCGCGCGGGCTGGACGCTCCAAAACTACGCCGACGCCTGGCGCCGCGCCGCCCTCGGGCGCGCCCTGCTCGTCTCCGCCGGGCAGGTCGCGCTGATCGCCGGCGCCGGCCTGTTCGTCAACGCCCTCGCCGCCTACGCCTTCGCGCGCCTGGAATTCCGCGGTCGCGATGCGCTCTTCGCCGCCGTCGTCATGCTGATCATCCTGCCCGTCGAGGTTCTCGCCGTCCCGATGTTTTTCACCGCCCGCGATCTGGGCCTCACCGGCGGTTTCGGTCCGGCGTTCGCCGGACTGACGGTGCCGTTTTTCGCGAAGGCCTTTAATTTGTATTTCCTTCGCCAGCATTTTCTCGCGATCCCGACCGAACTGGAAGAGGCCGCCGCCCTCGACGGCGCGGGCGTCTGGCGCCAGTTCACCCGCATCGCCCTGCCTGCGATCAAGCCCGCGCTCGCCACCGTCGTGCTCCTCGACGTGCTCGCCCACTGGGGCGATTTCCTCTGGCCGCTCCTCATCTCCACGCGCGAGGAGACGCGCACGATTCAGCTCAGCCTCGCGAATCTCTTCACCGCGCCGCCGATCCAGTGGGGCGACATTCTCGCCTGCGCCGTGATCGCGACCCTCCCCGTGCTCGCGCTCTTTCGCGCGTTGCAGCGCTTCATCGTCGCGACCGAATCCCGCACCGGCATCAAATAGCGCCACACGCGCGGCGCCCTCCTCCGCCCCGGCCGCGCCGTTCTCGCCGTTCGCGCCGTTCGCGCCCGTCCCGCCATCCCGACCGCGGCCGCCCCGCAACGCCAATCGGGAAATGCCTGTCCACCGCGCCCTTGACGCCGTTTTTGCGCTCCCGTTTCCTTCCGCTCATGTCCGAAAAACGGCCCTCCGATTCGCACGTCAAATACAAGCGCATCATCCTCAAGCTCAGCGGCGAAGTGCTGCGCGGCGGGAAAAACGGCGATCCCATCGACGCCACCACCCTCGAAAAAGTCTGCGCCCAGGTGAAAGAGATCAACGACCTCGGCGTCGAGGTCTGCGTCGTGATCGGCGGCGGCAACATCTTCCGCGGCCTCAGCGGCGCCCAGCACGGCGTCGATCGCACCACCGGCGATTACATGGGCATGCTCGCCACCGTGATCAACGGCCTCGCCCTCCGCGATTGCCTCGAAAAAATGGGCGCCACCACGCGCCTCCAAAGCGCCATCCCGATGAATCAGATCGCGGAGCCGTTCATCCTCCGCCGCGCGATGCGCCACCTCGAGAAAGGCCGCGTCGTCATCTTCGTCGCCGGCACCGGCAACCCGTATTTCACGACCGACACCACCGCCGCCCTCCGCGCCTCCGAGATGCACGCCGACATCATCATGAAGGCCACGAAGGTCGACGGCATCTACGACAAGGACCCGAAAAAATATTCCGACGCCGTGAAATACGAGCACATCACCTTCATCGACGCCCTCAAGCAGCGCCTCAACGTGATGGACTCGACCGCGTTTTCCCTCTGTCTCGACAACAACGTCCCGATCATCGTCTTCGATCTCGGCGACGAGCACGCCATCCGCAAAGCCGTCCTCGGCGAAAAAATCGGCACGCTGGTGCACAGCTGATTCATAAGTTGAGAGTCGGTAGTTGAGAGTTGAAAGTTTCGAACCGCTTTCCTGCTGAGCTCTCGCCTTGCCGCTTTTTTCTCCCAACTCTCAACCCTCAACTCTCAACTCCGTCCCCCCATGTCCCATCCCATTCTCACCGACGCCCAGACGCGCATGAAGAAAGCCGTGGAGCACACGCTCCACGAATTCAGCGCCATCCACACCGGCAAGGCCACGCCGTCCATGGTCGAGTCCGTGATGGTCGAGGCCTACGGCTCGCTCCAGCCGATCAAGAGCTGCGCCGCCATCAGCACGCCCGACGCCCGCCTGATCCAGATTCAGCCGTGGGACGCCAGCCTCATTAAAGCCATCATCAAAGGCATTCAGGAAGCCAACCTCGGTTTCAACCCGGTCCCCGACGGCAAGGTCATCCGCATTCCCCTTCCCGAGATGAGCCGCGAGCGCCGCCAGGAGTTCGTTAAAAACGCCCACCGTCTCGCCGAAGAGGGCCGCGTCTCGATCCGCAATCTCCGCCGCGATTCCATCGAGGCCGCAAAAAAAGCGAAGCTCCCCGAAGACGAAACCAAGCGCCTCGAAAAAGACATCCAGGCCGCCACCGACAAAGCCATTGCCGACATCAATACGCACGTCGGCCAGAAGGAAAAAGACCTCCTCACGGTCTGAATCTAAAAAGCTCCAAGCGCCAAGATCCAAGCTCCAGAGAATCTTCAATCGGCCCAATTGAGTTCTGAAGTTTGAAGTTTCCCTGGAGCTTGGTGCTTGGATCTTGGAGCTTCAAAATCTGTGTCCGCCGCCCACGCCTCCGCTCTCCCTAAACGCGTCGTCGTCAAACTCGGCACCGGCGTCCTTACCTCCGGTATCGGCGAACTGAACACCGCGCGCATCGCCGCCGTCTGCGCCGAGGTCGCCGCCCTTCGCGTCCGCGGCACCGAAGTGATCATCGTCAGCTCCGGCGCCGTCGGCCTCGGCATGGGCGCGCTCCAGCTCGCGAAGCGCCCGAAGGATGTCTCCAAGAAACAGGCCTGCGCCGCCATCGGCCAGTCGCGGCTCATGCAGGTCTGGCAGACCGCCTTCGCCCCGCATGGCGTCACCGTCGCGCAGGTTCTCCTCACCCACGAGGATCTCCGCGCCCGCGCCCGCTACCTCGGCGTGAAAGAAACCCTCCGCCAGCTCATCGCCTACGGCACGATCCCGATCATCAACGAAAACGACACCGTCAGCGCCGCCGAAATTAAATTCGGCGACAACGACACGCTCTCCGCGATGGTCGCGAGCCTGGTCGAGGCGCAACACCTTGTCATCCTCTCCACCGCGCCCGGCCTCATCGACCTGAAAGGCACGAAACAAATCGTACCCGTCGTCGATCGCATCACGCCTGAGATCGAAGCGATGGCCGGCGGCACGACGAGCGAGACCGCGACCGGCGGGATGATTTCAAAAATTTCCGCCGCCAAGCTCGCCACCCGCTCCGGCTGCGGCGTGTTCATCGCCAGCGGCGCCGAACCGGAAATCCTCGCGCGCCTCTTTGCCGGTCGCGCGCCCGGCACGTTCTTCGTCCCGAACGGCCTCCCGCTCGAAGCGAAGAAACGCTGGCTCGCGTATTTCCAGCGCCCCGCCGGCACGATTTTCGTCAACGCCCGCGCCGTCCCCGTCCTCCGCGAGCAGGGCCGCAGCCTCCTCGCCGTGGGCGTGACCGGCGCCGCCGGCGAATTTTCCGCCGGCGAAATCGTGAACATCGCCGGCCCCGAAGAAATCGTCTTCGCCCGCGGCAAGGCCACGTTCGCCAGCGACGAGATCCCCGCGCTCGCCGGGAAAAAAGGCGACGAACTCGCCGCCCTCCACCCCGGCCGCAAGCGCCTCGAAGTCGTCCACCGCAACGACCTCGTGCTCTTGTGATCAGCCGAACGTTCGCATGAGCGATGCGACGACCGCATCGAATCCCCATCAACGCCGCTCGAGCGAAACCGTCGCCCCCTGCGTCCGTGATGTAGGAGCCTGCTTGCAGGCGATCTCGGCGTGCGTCCCCAAATTTCCACCTGAAAAACGCCGTGGAAACGCGGAGCCCGCGAAGAGCACAAAAGCGAAAACCAAATCACACTTCGCACCGCATCTTCACCTCGCGGGTAAATCTCTCCGCGACTCCGATCTCG
>JBEHYR010000014.1:0-109876 GCA_048498075.1 Verrucomicrobiota bacterium
GGCGGGGTCGAGGGGGTCGGCGGTTTTCAGGCCGCCGATTTCGATGGGAGCGGAGAAGCGGGCGGTGAGGTAAACGCGGACGCCATAGGGGCGGAAGGTGTTGGCGAGGACGGCGACTTTTTTCAGCCAGTCGGGGGTGAGGATGAGGGCGTCGGCGTTGACGTTGTTGAGGACAGTGCCGTTGAGGCCGATCGAGGCGCAGGCGCGGGCGTAGTCGCGGTAGCGGGGGTCGACGTAGTCGGGGAGGTGATACCAGTCCCAGAGCGAGGAGCCGGCGAAGCCGCGTTCGACGGTGCGGTTGAGGTTGTCCCAGTGGTTGAGGAGGCGGCGCTGGATCTTCGGGGCGGAGACGAGGTCGAGGGCGGCGAGGGGATGATGGGTCTGGAGGTGGCGGAGGAGGGCGAAGGCACCGTAGAGGACGCCGATGTCGCGATTCGCGAGAACGAGAATGCGGGGGTGGCCGTCGATCGTGGCGCGGCGGACGATGTAGCCCTCCTCGCCGGCGGCGCGGAGGTCGTGCTCGCTGACGAGGGCGGCGAGGCGCGAGTCGTGCGTGACGGTGCCGAGGATGATCGCGCCGTCGCGGGTGGCGGTGGTGACGATGGGAATGTCGGTGCCGAGGAGGCCGCGGAGACCGGTGGCGAGTTCGTCGCGGGCGGAGGCGAGGGGCGCGCGCCAGGGCGAAGCGAGTTCGGCGGGCGTCACGGTGACGACGATCTCGGTGATCGCGGCGGCGTAGGCGGCGCGGAGCGGCTCATCGGCGATGCGGTCGTAGCGGAGCCAGAGACGGTAGCCGTCCTCGGCGCGGGTGGCGAGAGGGGCGAGGGCGAGGAGGGGGAGGAGGGTGAAGAAGTGGGAACGTCGAAGGAGGGATTTCATTGGGTATTCTTTTTGAAACGCGGAGGACGCGGAGAGGGCGAAGGAGAGGAAGAAAAAGGAACGTCCTTTAACCGCGGAGAACGCAGAGAGCGCAGAGAATCGGAAGGAGGAAGAGGCGGAACCGCCAATGGACGCTGATGAACGCTAATGAAGGAGGAGAGGAAGAGGTGGAGCCCGACGGGACGCCGGTTTCCACCTGGAAAGGGCATCAGTAGGGGCGGAAGCGGCCGCTGCATTGGAGGAGGGCGAGGTGGTAGAGGAGGCCGTCGTAGTAGCGCCATTGGCCAGTGGGAATCGGGGCGTTCCAGAGTTCTTCGAGAAAGGGTTTCGCGGTGGCGGCGTCGGTGGCGAGGCCGGCGACGGCGGCCATGGCGACGAGGCCGAGCGAGTGGTCGGTCGAGAGCGGGTGGCCGTCGAGCGTGTATTGGTTAGGGAAGGACGGACCTTGCGAACGGAGGAAGGCGAGGACGCGGTGGCTTTGCTCGCGGGGCCACCGCTCGCGGGCGAACCAGGCGTAATCGAGGGCGACGTTGGCGAGCGTGCGCCAGGCGTCGAAGCGGAAATCGCCGTGGTCGCCGGAGCGCGGGGTGCCGTCGAAGTTGGCGTATTCGGGCATGAGGCCGGTGATGGGGTGGGCGGCGCGGTGGAAGAAGGCGCGACTCTCTTGCGCGGCGGCGGACCAGAAGGCGCGGTCGGCGGGGTCGGCGGCCCAGCGCGACCAGAGTTCGTAGTACGCGGGAAGGTGATACGACGGGTCGGTGAATGTGGAGCCTTCCGGCGTGGGAGCGAAGACGACCTGGCGGCGCGTGCGATCGAAGATGGGCGTGACGTCGACGGTGGCGGGTTGGTGGAGGAGGGCGCGGAGGAGCGATTGCGCTTCGGCGGCGTAGTCGATGGAGGAAGCCGATGGCTCGCCGGGACGGCTCGCCGCGCCTTGCCAGCGGTGGGCGGCGAAGAAGAGGGCGGTGACGATCCACTCCTCGCCGTCGCTGGCGGAGCCTGGGTCGAGCTGGCGGCCATCGAAGGCGCATTGCCAGGCAAAGTAGCCGTGGCGCGGGCCGGTGGCGTGGCGCATGTGGCGGACGGCCCACCGCCAGAGACGATCGAACTCGGCGCGGTGGTCGGTTTGGACGGCGAGCATCAGGCCGTAGGACATGCCTTCGGAGCGGACGTCGCCATTGCCGGTGTCGGCGATGTAGGCGGTATCGGCGTCGGTCGCGCTTGCGGGGACGGGGTAGTAGAGGCGCTGGTCGGCGTCGCGGCCGTAGAAGAGTTGAGCGAAGGCGGCGTCGAGTTTGGCGGAGATCTCGGCGTCGGATTTGTGGAGGACCGTGGAGAAGAGGTTGGGCGGCGTCATGGGCGCGCCAGAGGCGGGAAACGCGGGGCAGGCAAGAACAGCGAAGGAGAGGAAGCGGAGAAGGAGGGATCGCATGGAGGAGCCGCGAATGGACGCCAAGGGACGCGAATGAGAGGAGGCTGAGGCGCGAAGGAGGATTACCACGACAGACACGAAAAACGCGAAAGGCGGAGAGAGGTTGCGGGCGGTGATGAGGAGGGGATGCCTCGCCGAGGCGTCCGGGGAACGAGGTTGGGGGGAGACAGGAGAGGGCGGACGGTGAGGCGGACGGCTCGGAGAGCCGTCCCTACCGGCGGAGTGAGGATCAGGGAGCGGGCGGTGCGTAGACGCGAAAGTGGCCGCTGCACTCGAGGAGCGCGATCATCGTGAGCAGACCACTGTAGTAACGGAAGCGGCCGGTGGGGACGGGCATGTCCCAGAGTTTTTTCACCCATGGCTCGCCGATCGCGCGGTCGGCGGCGAGGGCGGCGGTGGCGGCCATCGCGGTGAGGCCGGCGGCGTCTTCGCCGGTGTGGATGGGCGTGCCGTCGAGTTTGAAGAGGACGGGCGTGGGCGTGCCGGTGGTGGCGAGAAACGTGAGGACGCGGTTGCCTTGCTCGACCTGCCACGGGTCGGCGGCCCACCACGCGTAATCGAGCGCCGGATTCGAGAGGGTGCGCCAGGCGTCATAGAGGAAGTTGTCGTGATTGCCCCAGCGGGCGTGGTGCGGCGTGCCGTCGAAATTCGAGTAGTCAGGCATGAGGCCGGTGCGCGGGTGCGCGGCCTGGTGGAAGTGGGCGCGGCTGTGGCGCGTAACTTCGGCGAGGAAGGCGCGGTCGGCGGGAGCGGCGGCCCAGCGCGACCAGAGTTCGTAGTAGGCGGGAAGTTGATACGACGGGTCGGTGAAGCCGGAGCCCTGCGCGTGCGGTACGAAGTTGATCTGTTTCGCGACGGGATCGAACATCGAGGTGACGCCGGTGCGGTCGGGCTCCTCGTGCGCGTGGATCATCGTGTGGAGGAGCGACTGCGCTTCCGCGGAGTAATTGAAAATGCCGGCGCCGTCGCCCCAGCGGTGAGACGCGAAGAAGAGCGCCATGACGAACCACTCCTCGCCATCGCAGGCGGGGCCAGGGCTGAGCTGGCGGCCATCGAAGGCGGTGTGCCACGCGAAGTAGCCGCGGAGCGGGCCGGCTTCGTGGTACATATAGTGCTTCGCGAATTTCCAGAGAGCGTTGAACTCGGCCTGGTGATTCGTCTGCACGCAGATCATCATGCCGTAGGACAGGCCCTCGGAACGGACGTCGTTGTTATTGATGTCGGGGACGTAGGCCATGTCGCCCGCGACGGGGTAATAGAGCTGCTGGGAATTTTCGTCGCCGGCGAAAAGCTGGTGCCAGGCGGTGGTGAGCTTCGCGGTGACCTCGGCGTCGGACTGGCCGAGGTAGTCGTGGAAGAGATTGCGGTAAACCCCGGCGTCGGCGGGCGCGGGGGCGGCGAGCGCCGCAAGCGGGAGGAGGGCGATGAAGAGGAGGCGGGCGAACGGAGCGAGTAGAGAAGAGAGCGGCTTCATCGGGATTCGGATCGAAACGCGGAGGACGCGGAGGAGTGAAGGGTTTTGATCAACCGCAAAGAACGCAGAGAGCGCAGAGAAGCGGGCGAGGGCGGAGGGGAGGACGCGGAGATCGCGGAGAGGTTTCGCCACTACGGAGTTTCCACGCGGAGGAAATGGGCCACAAAAGGCGCAGAAGGCGCAAAAAAAAGGCCCGGCCGTTTTGCGACTTTTGCGCTTTTTGGGGCCGATTATTCCAACCTGCTTTCAAGTTGAGACCATCCCTGCGCTCCCGCGCAGGGCTACATTCAGACGTAGCCCGCCGCGGGAGCGGCGGGGCGAATTGGCCTCATCTTGAAAGCACATTGGAATGAGTTACCTTTCAAGGCGGCCGGGGGCGGCCGCGCTCCCAGTCGATCAGGCGGCGGCTTTCGCGCGGCGGTCGGCGAGCTCGGCGGACATCTGCAGCGTCAGGCCTTTCGTGAGTTTGCAGAAGGCGATGCAGACGACGATGGCGACGAAGAAGAGGCCGACGATGATGCTCGAAGACGTGCGGTAGCCGGCGATGGCGTTCGCGGCGGCGGGGAGCTTGGTGTCGTAGTCCCAGAGGCCGACCATCAGCCAAAGGAACGCGGCGCCGCCGAGGGCGAGGCCGGATTTGAGCGAGAAGCCGATCGTGGCGAAGACCATGCCGGTGAAGCGGCGGCCGGTCTGCCATTCGGAGTAGTCGGCGGCGTCGGCGTACATCGCCCACATGATCGCACAGGTGGGAGCGTAGACGATCGAGCCGGTGACGGCGAGGAGCGCCATCGCGCCCGTGGCGGTGGGCGGGAGGAGATACATCGCGAAGGCGTTGAGTGCGGCGAGGGAGAAACAGACGAGGGCGACGTTTTTCTTGCCGAATTTTTTGGAGAAACCGGCGGAGAGGATGATGCAGACGATCGTGGTGCCGGTGCCGAGCATGTTGACGATGCTGTTGAAGACGTCGGCGACGTTGGAGTTCGCGGCGGTGTCACGGGTGCCGTGAACAATGTAGCCGAGCCAGTCGAGGAAGCCGCCGGACTTCGCGGCGTCGGCGTTGGTGAGGCCGAGTTTTTGCACGAAGTCGAACATCGAGGCGGGATCGGCGTAGTGGTGGTAGTAGTTGAAGTGCGCGTTGCCGCGGTAGACGAGCATGCCGAAGTGGAAGAGCGTGTAGGCGATGAGCGCGGCCCACGGGCCGTTTTTCAGGAGATCGGCGAAGTCCTGCTTGGGGGAGCTGTGCGCGGCAGTGACGGGCTGGATACGCTCCTTGGTGGTGAAAAAGGTAATGAGAAAAAGGACGAGGCAGACGACGGCCCAAATGGTCATGGTGACCTGCCAGCCGTGCTGGCGGCTGGAGCCTTCGGCGAATTTCGCGACGAGCGGGAGGGTGAAGCCGCCGACGATGAACTGGGCGATGTTGACGGAGACGAAGCGGTAGGAGTTGAGCTTGGCGCGTTCGTCGAGGTCGCTCGTCATGACGCCGCCGAGGGCGGAATACGGCATGTTGTTCATCGAGTAGAGCGTCATGAGGACGGTGTTGGTGATGCCGGCCCACGCGATCATCATGCCGGTGCTCCAGCCCATGGGCGTGGTGTAGGCGAGGACCATGACGATGGCCCACGGCACCGACGTCCAGAGAACCCACGGGCGGAACTTGCCCCAGCGGGTGTTCGTGCGATCGGCCAGAATGCCCATGATCGGATCGAAAACGGCGTCCCAGAGGCGGGGCCAGAGAAGCATGGCGGCAGCGGCGCTGGCGGAGAGACCGTAGTCATTCGCGTAGAAGGCGCCCTGGAAGAGCACCATCGACATGAACACGAAGTTCGCGGCGGCGTCGCCGGCGGAGTAGCCGGCTTTTTCGACGAACGTGAGTTTTTGCTGGGGAGCGGAGGCGGTTTGGCTCATGCGAGGACGAGGTGGGGTGAGCAGAAGGTGACGAGAGGAGTTTATTCGAGCAGCCAGAGCGCGGCGGTGACGCCGCGGGGGTAATAACGACTGCCGCAGGTCTCGCCGGAGTCACTGCGAATCTGATCGCACATCGCGTGGCGGCCGCAGCCGGGCGTGCGCTGCCAGTCGGCGTGCACGCGATCGCCGGCGCGCGCGGCCTCGTTGAGCGTATCCGGAAAAAGCTGGCGGACGACATACTGGGCGAGAGCGATCTTGCTGAACCAGGTGTTCGTGCTGGTGCTGCTCATTTTCCAGCCGCCGGTTTTGGCGTCGAGACAGACGCCGGGCTGGAGGGAATTCGTGAGGTGCCGCGCGAGTTGCTTCATCAACGGCGCGAAGCGGCCGGCGGGATCGATCGCATCGGTGTAGCCGAGATAGAGCGGGTAAACGAAACCTTCGACCGCGGGGAGGATGCGCGAGCGGTTGCCGGCTTCGAAGACGGCGGGGAAGAAGCCGGTGTCGGTTTCGAATTTTTCCGTGAGCGATGCGGCGAGCTGGTCGGCGCTGGCGCGGGCCGCGGTGGACTCGGCGGGAAGTTTCAGGTGCGCGAAGGCCTGCTCGAGGAGGAGCCAGGCGCCGAGGGTTTTGACCGACAGGTAGAGGTTGTTGCGGGCCTGGCCGAGGCTGACGTCGAGGCTGTCGTAGGTGCTGATCTCGGCGCCGTGTTCGCCGACGCGCGAGGAGTCGTGCTTGAGAATGCCGTCGCGTTGACGCGCGTCGGGATGATCGCGGCGACGGAGGCTGTCGGCGCAGGCGAGAAGGATTTTTTTCTGGCGGCGCAGCCAGGCGAGGTCGCGCGTTTTTTCCGCGTAGGTGACGGCGGTGAGCACCCAGTTGAGGAGCTGCTCCATCGTCATGTGACTGAAGCAGCCCTCGAGGTGGTCGCACTCGTAGCTGGAGCGGCCGGGCGGGGTGAAGTTGTTCATCACGCCCATGTCGTGCGTGAAAGAGAGGCCGCCGCGCACGCGTTTGCCGGCGACCTGGAGATCGTCGTGGTAGGCGTAGCGTTGGGCGAAGAGTTCGACGGTGTCGCGCACGGCCCAGGGAAACCAGGCGAGTTCGAAAAACACATGATCCACCGTCAGGTCGAAGGTGTTCATCATGCGGTATTCGCCCTCGTTCACGACCCAGAGCGGGCGGTCGTCGCGCGCGGACCAAAGGAGTTGCGAGCTGCCGAGGTAACTGTGCGTGCCCTGCGCGAGGAGGAAGCGCTGGTCGGCGTTGAGCTTGCTCTGCGCGAGTTCGCGGTCGCGCGCGGTGGCGAGCGCTGCGTAGCGGGAGAGATGCGCGAGGCCGTGCGCGAGGACATCCTCGAGATCCGCGAACACGCGCGTGTAGGCGAATGCGGCCGGGATGCCGCTGGTGATCGTGCCGGCGGCGTAGAAACCGAGGACGAGCGGGAAACGTTTCCGCTGGCGGGCGGGAACGGTGAAGATCAGCGCGGTCTCGCTGCCGATGACGTGGAGGCCGCGGTAATCGCGGAATTTCGGCGCGAAGACATCGAAGCCCTGGCGGAGTTCGACGCCGCGCGCGGGCTTCGTGGCGTAGCCGTACTCGGTGCCGCCGGCGAAGCCGACGAGGTCCGGGTGAGTGTCGCCGAGCGGGCGGGGCGGACGCGCGGGATCGCCGAGGCCGAAGATGAGTTCGGCGGGTTCCGCGCTGGCGCGGTTATCGTATTCGATCCAGCCGGTGACGAGCGGCGCGAGAGAAAAGCGCGCATCGGATTTCTTGAGACGCGCGGGTTCGCCGACGGGCGCGAACGGCGTCAGCAGCGAAAAACCGAAGCGGCCGGCGTCGGCGCGCCACGTGTCGCTCGCCCAGCCGAGCGTGCGCTCGTAGTCGGCGGGACGCAGCGCGGAGAAGCCGCTGGGGCCCTGCGCGGTGGCGGCTTCGCCGGTGAAAGCAGTCTCGCTGGACCGAGGCGGGGTGAAAAAGGGGAGGAGCCGCCAGGCGGGCTGCGACGCGGGGCGGAAGCCGGCGTAGACGTTTTGGGCGGCAGGCTTGCCGAGCGACTGGCCGAAGCCGCCGGGCGAATCGACGAGACCGACGGTGAAGCTGGCAAACGCGCCGAAAGGCGCATGTTGCGTGTGGTAGGATTCTTCAGCCACGAGAAGGGAAGTTGGACTCGACGGTGGCGCGGCGGCGAGAAAGGGCAGCCGGCGCGTCGCGGTCGAAAGTTCGGGACGTGATTGGGGACTGGGGACGGACACGCCGGCAACGCGAATCGGAGCCGACGCAAATCGGATCGTCGTTTGGTTCCCGTGCTGCGCCGATCTGTCGCCAACTCTAACTATAGACTTGTTAGCGGTCCCGCGATTTGCCGCAATCGGCGCGATGGTTCACTCCACTCCCGCTCCGATTTCCCCCGCTCCGCATGAATGAACGCCGCGTGACGCTTGCGGATGTGGCGAAAAAAGCCGGCGTGCACGTGACGACGGTCTCGCTGGCGCTGCGCGATCACCCGCGGCTGCCGGCGGCCACGCGCAGCCGCCTCCAGCTTTTAGCGCGCGAGATGGGTTACGCGCCGGATCCGTTCCTGCATGCGTTGATCTCCTACCGTGGGCGGAGCGCGCCGCAGCGCACGGCGCCGACGCTCGCGTACCTGACGAACTGGGCGACGCGTTGGGGTTGGCGCGAGACGACGGCGCATCCGGATTTTTTCGCGGGCGCGAAGGCGAAAGCACGTGAACTCGGATTTGAGCTGGATCATTTCTGGCTGCGCGAACCGGGGCTGACGCAGGGCAGCTTGAGCGGGGTATTGCGGGAGCGGCGGATTCACGGCGTGATCGTCGCATCGCACGGCCGCGAAATGGGCGACGCGCTGGCGCTGGATTGGGAGCAGTTCGCCGCGGTGAAGATCGATTATTTCCCGCACCAGCCGGTGCTGCACAACGTGACGAACCACCAATGCGACATCGTGCGACTCGCGGTGCAGAAGGCGATGGCGGCGGGGTATCGGCGGATTGGCTTCGTGATGCATCGCGGCTGGGACCACGCCGTCGACCGGCTGTGGTCGGCGGGGTTGTTGTGCGAGCAGCAGAATCTCTTGCCGAAAGAGCGGATCCCGGCGCATTTGTTTCCGCCGGCAAAGCCCGTCGAGCGTTGGTTCAACGAAAACAACGCGCCGGTCGAGGTGGATCTCGCGCCCTTTGAACGCTGGCTCGATCGTTATCAGCCGGAGGTGTTGATCAGCAAAAGCTCCTTCGTGCTGCCGGCGCTGAAGCGCCTGCGCCGGCGGGTGCCGCGCGATATTTCGTTCGTGGATGTTTTTCTGGAAGACACCAGCGGGGCAACGGCGGGCGTGCGGCAAAACTACGAGGCGGTGGGCGCGCTGGCGGTCGAGCAGCTCGCCGGCCAGCTCCAGCAAGGGCAGCGCGGCGTACCCGAAATCCCGACGACCACTTATGTCGAAGGGACGTGGTTCGACGGAGCCTCCTGTCCTTCGCTGATCGAGCGATCCGCCCCATGAAATCCGAAAACAACCGCCGCGTGACCCTGGCCGACGTGGCCCGCAAAGCCGGCGTACACGTGACGAGCGTCTCGCTGGCGCTGCGCAATCACCCGCGTTTGCCGGAGGCCACGCGCCAGCGCATCCAGGCGCTCGCGAAGGCGATGGGCTACGCGCCGGATCCGTTCCTGCGCGCGTTGATCGCGTATCGCGGCAAGGTCATGCCGCGCCGCAACCGCCCGACGCTCGCCTACGTGACGAACTGGAGCACGCGCTGGGGCTGGAAGAAGGCGGCGGCGCACGCGATGTTCTTTGCCGGCGCCGAGGCGAAGGCCAACGACCTCGGTTTCCAGCTCGAGCACTTCTGGCTGCACGAGCCGGGTTTCACCCAGAAGCGCCTCGGGCGCATCCTCTACGCGCGCGGCATCAACGGCGTGATCGTCGCTTCGCATGGCCGGGAAATGGGCGACCAGTTGCAGCTCGACTGGGGGAATTTCAGCGCGGTGAAGATCGACTATTTCCCACACCAGCCGCCGTTGCACAACGTCACCAACAACCAATGCAGCATCGTGCGGCTCGCGGTGCGGAAAGTGCGCGCGGCCGGTTACCGGCGCATCGGCTTCGTGATGCATCGCGGGTGGGATTTTTCCGTGGATAACAACTGGACCGCCGGTTTCCTGTGCGAACAGGATCTGCTGCCGGCGCGCGATCGAATGCCGATCCATCTCTTTCCCGAGTTGCATCCGGTCGAGCGCTGGATGAACGAAACCGATCCCATGCCGCAGGTCGATGAGGAGCCGTTTGCGGCGTGGCTGAAGAAATATCGCCCCGAGGTGATCCTTTCGAAAGGCGCCTACGTCAGGCCGGCGTTGGAGCGGCTCGGGGTGCGGATTCCGCAGGACGTGAAGTTCGTGGACCTTTTTCTCGAACCGGACGGCGGCCGCACCGCCGGCGTCCGGCAAAATCACGATACGGTGGGCGGTGTGGCGGTTGAGATTCTGGCGGCACAATTGCACCACAATAAGTTCGGCGTCCCGGAAATCCCCACGACGACGTTCGTGGAGGGCACTTGGTTTGCCGGCGAATCGTGTCCCTCTAATCCGTAGTCAGAGGGGGAGGGCGATCCGGGCGGGGCGTGTGCCGCAGGAGGCGGAGCCCTACGTCCTCGTCGGGCTGGATTGAGCGTGAAGACGAACCAACCCGACGAGGACTGTATGGACCGGGGACATCGGGCTCCGCCTTGCGAGGGCGTGTTGCGAGATGCTGGCGAGTGCATATCTTATGGCGATCGGTTCATCTTGCGGACACGCGTGCTTCGGGGCGGACGAAGATCATGGCACTTTTGAAAACCTTACCGAGTCTCACTCTTTTGAAATCATGAAAACGCTCCCAATCATCACGTCGGTCGCGGTTGCGACCGGGCTTTTTGTTTCGGTCGCGGCAGCTCAAAATTCCCCGGCGCCGGTGGTGACGCCCTCGACGCCCGCGCCGGTCGTGGCGATGCCCTCGACGCCGGCGCCTGCGGTCGGTGCCGCGCGGCCCGCCGCCGAGCGGACGATCTACGTGCCCAGCCTGCCGTCCGCCAGCGAACTGACCGAAATCGCGAAAGCTCAAGGCGTCGCGATCCAGCAGATCGACCAGACGGCGAACGACGTTACGATCGTCTACCGTTTCAACGACGGCCGCACGAGCACGGTGGCGTATCAGCTTTTGCCAGACGGCGCGACGCCCGCTCCGCCCCCGGCGAACGCGAGCGTGGTCACCGGCCGGACGACGCCGAGCGTGGTGTATTATACGCCGGCTCCCACGACGCGCGTGGTCTACTATGACCGCTCGGTTTACTACGATCCATTCTACTATCCGTGGTACGGACCAGTGGCGTTGAGCGTGGGCTTTGGGTTGGGCTATCATTCCAATCACTGGGGCGGCCACGGTCACTGGGGCGGTGGGCATTGGAGCGGTGGTCACTGGGGCGGCGGCCATCACGGGCGTCACTGATCGGCGCCGCAGCGCAATTTGAATTCTTCCTCATGAAAACTCCGTTCTGCTTCGTCCTTGCCTTGGGCGTCGCCACGCTTGGTGCCGGCTGTGTCGGCACGGGCCCAAACACCCAACAGGGTGCGGTCACCGGAGGCGCGCTTGGCGCGCTGGCGGGAGCGATCATCGGCAATAACAGCGGCGGCAACGGCCTCGCCGGGGCCGCCATCGGCGCTGCCGCCGGCGCGATCGCGGGCGGCACGATCGGCAACAGCGTCGATAACGAGCGCGGCACGCGTTACGCGGAGCCCGGTGTGCCGGTCGTCACCGCGGCGCCACAGCCGCCGCCGGTTCCGCCTCCGCCGCCGGTACACGAGACCGTCACGCCGTCGCCATCGCCGTCGGCGGTCTGGATTCGTGGCTACTGGTCTTATACGGCGAATGGCTACGCGTGGATCGCCGGTCACTGGGAGATTCCGCCGGCGAACGCGCGCAACTATGTCGCGGCGCATTGGGAAAACCGCGGCAATGGCTACGCGTTCGTCGAGAGTTACTGGCGCTGAACGGCGAGAACTACCGGCGCCGAACGCCGAGAGTCGCTGTTGCTGAACGCCGCCGAACGGCCGGCGGAATTTTTATGTTTCGAACGCGCGCTCCGGCGCGCGTTTTTTTTCCCGGAGAAAGTGTAACGCATTGCGTGACACTTTCCGAAGGGCGGGCGCGGGGTGGAGGCCGCGCGGGGCGTGAACGGCGGGTGGAGTGAGGGCGTTTTGTGCGCCGGCTTTTCCCTGCGCGGCCCGCGTGTGCGATTGTGTGCCGGCTTTTATCGCGGACGGCGGGTGCGATTGTGCACGGCTCTTTTTGCGCGGACGGAGCAGGCGACACGCGGCGGCTTGCCATTCGCCTTCGGCGGCGGTTTTCATTCCACGAACCCCTTCCCCTGATCTCCCGTGAAAAAATTGCTCATCCTCTGTTTGCTCGCGGCCGCCGCGCTGCCGCTGTCCGCGAAGGAATCCACGGCGTGGACGACCGATTACCAGGCCGCGCTCGCGCAGGCGAAGGCGCAGCAGTGTCGCGTCTTCCTGTTTTTCACCGGCTCCGACTGGTGCATCTGGTGCAAGCGGCTCAATGCGGAAATCCTCTCGAAACCGGAGTTCGCCCACTATGCGGCGGATAAACTCGTGCTCGTCGAAGTCGATTTTCCCCAGACGAAAAAGCTGCCCTCCGCCTTGAAGGCGCAAAACGACCGGCTCGCGGAGAAATACCGGATCGAGGGCTATCCGACGGTGATCGTGCTCGACAGCAACGGCGCGCCTGTCGGCCAGCTCGGTTACCAGGAGGGCGGGCCCGGGCCATTCCTCGCCAAGCTGGGCAAAATGTGAGCGGCGTGCGTGCGATGACCGCCCGGGCGCGCAACGGATGTTTTCTCGCATGAAGCCGAATCGGCGCGCGCGGCTCGTCGGATTTTGCCTGGCGGCCGCCGCGCTGGGATCGTGGGCGCCGGCATTCGCGGCAGAGCCGGCGGCGAAAGCGGCGCCAAAGCTCACGGCAGCGCAACGCGACTTCATGACGTGGCGCTTCGGGATGTTCGTTCATTTTAACCTCGGGACGTTCGTCGACCTCGACTGGGCCGGCGGCTACGAGGATCCCGCGAGTTTCGCGCCGACAAAACTCGATTGCGGCCAGTGGGCGGACGCGGCGAAGGCGGCCGGGATGACCTACCTCGTGCTCACCGTGAAGCACACCGAGGGCATCGCGCTTTACGACAGCGCGCTGACGACGCACGACATCACGTTGTTCAAAAACTTCCGCGGCGGTCACGGCGACATCGTGCGCGAGTTCATCGACGCGTGTCGCTCGCGCGGCCTGAAGGTCGGCCTCTATTACTGCTTCCCCGGCGACTACGCCGACGAAGCCCATCATAACGCGCCGCCGCCCGGCCGGCCGAATCTCCACGGCCTGCCGCCCGAAGCGACCGGCGACTACGTCGGTTTCATGAAAGGGCAACTGCGCGAAATGCTCACCCGCTACAGACCGATCGACCTGTTGTGGATCGACCAATACGCGAACAAGTACACCGCCGCGCAGTGGCCGGAGTTGCTGGCGTTCGTGAAGTCGCTCCAGCCGCGCTGCATCGTCGATGCGAACAACGCTTCCGATCTCGGCGACTCCGACGTGCTGAGCTATGAATTTCCGTGGCGGCACGAACTGCCGCCGATCGACAGCTCCGTACCGGGCGAAGTGTGCGACACGATCCAGACGGACCAGCGGTGGTTTTGGCGAGCGGTGAAGCAGCCGTCGGACTTGCAGTCGGCTGCGGATATCGTCGACCGGCTCCAGCGCTGCAATGCCCGGCACGCGAACTATCTGCTCAACGTGCCGCCCGATCGGGATGGCCTCATCTCCGGCGCGCATCTACAACGGCTGCGCGAGATCGGCGCGCTGGTCCGCGCCGGCCCCCCAGCGAAATGAACCGCGAATCCCCACTGGTGATCCGACCGAAAGTTCTCCTGGTTTTCCTGATGCGGTTCGAGGAGGCCGCGGGCATGCTGCAGGGCGTGGTGCAGCACGAACGCTCGCACCGGCAGTGGTCGACGTTTCTCGATGACGAGGCGCGCACCGAGCGCGATCCCCGCTGGCTGCACGGCGAGAAATGGCACGGCGTGATCAGCCGGCACACGACGCCCGAGATGGTGAAAAATTGTCGCGAGCTGGGCATTCCGCTCGTCGATCTCAACGACACGCCGCTGTTCCCCGGCGTGCCAAAGATCCGGCCGGACAACGTCGCGATCGGGCATCTGGGCGCGGAGCATTTCCTGGAGCGCGGCTTTCGCCACTTCGCGTTCTGCGGTTTCAGCAACGAGTCCTGGTCGTGTGCGCGTCGCGACGGCTTCACCGAGGCGCTGCGGCTCGCGGGTCAATCCTGCGAAATCTTCGACGTGGAGTACCCCGGTTTGATCACGCCCGAATGGAACGCCTCGCAAACGGGCGCGCTCGCGGCCTGGCTTTTGCGCCTGCCGAAACCCACCGCCGTCATGTCGTGTGTCGATGTGCGCGGGTTTCAAGTGCTGAACGCCGTGCATCACGCCGGCCTGCTGGTGCCCGAGGAAATCGCGTTGCTCGGCGTGAACAACGACACGATGCGCTGCGAACTTTCGTATCCGCCGCTCTCCAGTGTCGCGCTCAATCACCAGCAATCCGGCTACGAAGCCGCGGCGGTGCTCGATCGCATGCTGCGCGGCGAAGATCCCGGCCACATCGACCTCCGGGTGGAGCCGCTCGGCGTGGTGACGCGGCTCTCGACGGACATCCTCGCGATCGGCGACCGGAACGTCGCGGCGGCGCTCAGCTACATCCGCGAGCGGGCGTGCAGCGGCATCAGCGTCACGGAGGTGCTGCGGCACGCGGGCGCGTCGCGCAGCCAGATGGAAAAACAATTTCGGCGTTTCATCGGCCGCTCGCCGCAGGCGGAAATCCGGCGCGTACAGATCGCGCGGGTGAAGGAGCTGCTGCTCGAAACGGATTTTCCGCTCAAGACGATCGCGTCGATGACGGGCTTCGAACATCTCGAATACATGTCGGTGGTTTTTAAACGCATGACCGGCGACTCGCCGGGACAGTTTAGGAAGCGTTCGCAGTCGGCGCGCCCGCCGGCGAAGCGGAAAGTCAATTGAGAGTTCTGAAGACGGTGGCTCCCGATGTCCTCATCGGGATCGGGGTGAGAGGGCGAATGGCCGCGCGCTCGAACCAGCCCGAAGAGACGTCGGGCTCCACCTCCGGTTGGGGGCCGTCGATTCTCAGGCGAGGTTCAGGCGGGCGAGCACTTCGGGCGGCGGGCCGTCGAAGGCGGCGAGCGGCACATTGCCGGTGTAGCCGATGGCTTTCATCCCGGCCGGCGTCGTGTAGTAACCGCCGGCGGTGAGGTCACGGTAACGTTTGAAGAACGCCGCGGCCCGCTGGAATTCGGGCTTCGCGGTTTTCACATAGCAGATGTCATCGCAGATCGCGTGTTGCTGGCGGGCGACGAGGTTCACGTAGCGGTTGCCGAAACGCCGCTGGGATTCGGCCTCGAGCCACGTGAGGCCGGCGACGATCAGCTCGCGATCGGACGCATGTGCGGCGTAGGGCGCGCTGATCCACTCGTCGATGAAATCCGCGACGCCCACTTCCGCGGCACCCGGCGAATCGCCGTCGGCGGGAATGATCGTCGCACAGAGCGCAAGCGCCGTGTGACGCTGGGGCTCGTCGAAGGTGAGCGGCCACAGGTCGCCGGGTTTATAGCCTTTCAATAAATCAGGATCGGTGCCGTAACCGCGGCTTCCGTTGGGAAGCGGGTTTGCGGACGTGGCGGCGGGGTCGGCGCCGAGCGCGAATTGATCGAGCAGGGCGGCGGAGGCGATCGCGGTGAACAGCCATTTGAGCGCGTCGCGGCGATTGAGGCGCGGGGAAAAATGGGGCGTGAGATCGTCGCTCATACATTTCCTTTCTGGAGTTCATCGAGCACGTGATCGGCCGTGCGCCAGGCGAGAGCCATGATGGTGAGCGTGGGATTCTTGTCGGCGTTCGAACAGAACGGCGCGCCGTCGGCGAGGAAGAGATTTTTCACGTCCCAAGTGCGACCGAAAGGCGTGGTGACGGATTTTTTCGGATCGTCGCCCATGATCGCGCCGCCGACCTCGTGCTTCACATTGCCACCGGGGCGAATGACGGTGAGCGGATCGGCGGCGACAGGATTCGGTTTCCCGCCCATCGCGGAGATGAGATCGGCAAACGTGCGCTGCATGTGCGCGACCTGGCGGAGTTCGTGCGAGGAAAATTTCCAGTGAAAGCGCAGCACGGGCAGGCCGAAGCGATCCTGTACGTGCGGGTCGAGTTCGCAGTAGGAGTCGTCGTTCGGGATCATTTCGCCGCGGCCGGAAAAATAGACGTGCGAGCCGAAGTAGCGGCGGGCGTCCTCGCGAAATTTTTTTCCGTAGCTGCCCCCGGTGAGATCCTCGAGGCCGGCGCCGGTGCCGAGATTCGGGAGGGTGCGGCCGGTGCTGAACTCGATGTGATAGCCGCGAGCGAAATCGAGTTTGCCGGCGAGCTGATCGCGATAGAGCCACCACGGCACGTAGACGTGGGGGCCGCCGGCGCCGTCTTCGTTGTGGAGCGGAAGACTCTCGAGCAGCGGAATCTGCCCGCCGAGACCGGCACCGACCGTGTCGACGATGTAGCGACCGAGGAGGCCGCTGGAGTTGGCGAGGCCGTTGGGAAAACGCGGCGACTGCGAATTCAGCAGGATGCGCACGGACTCGGCGGAACTGGCGGCGAGCACGACGACGCGGGCTTTCACCGTGCGCTCCTCGCCGGTGAGCTTGTCGACGTAGGACACGCCGGTGGCGCGGCCGTTTTCGTCGACGGTGACTTCGCGGACCATGGCGTCGGTGACGATATCGAGATTGCCGGTGGCAAGCGCGGGCGGGAGATGGACGGTGGGCGACTGATAGTTGGCCTTGATCGCGCAACCGCGTTCGCAGGCGGTCGCCCAGAAGCACGCGGCCCGGGCGCGCATCGCGTCGGCGAGAATGCGCTGGGCCTTCGGGTTGCCGGGATGGAGGAGCGCGGGGATGCGATCGGCGTCCTGCTTCGTGGAGAGGACGGCGCGGCGAATGGGCACGACGGGCAGGCCGAGTTTTTTCGCGCGTTCGCGCGCGAGAATTTCGCCGGCGCGCGGATGGGGCGGCCGGAGCAGCACGCCGGGCGACGAGTCGGGCGTGTTTTCGAGGCCCTCGTTGCTGCCGTAGACGCCGACGAGCATCTCGACTTTGTCGTAGTACGGCGCGAGGTCGTCGTAGCCGATCGGCCAGTCGCGGCCGAGGCCGTCGCGGCTGTAGGGCTTGAAGTCATACGGGCCGTTGCGGAGGGCGATGCGGGCCCAGTGATTCGTGCGGCCGCCGAGCATGCGGGCGCGCCACCAGGTGAATTTACGGCCGGGCGCGTCGGACGCGCTGATGTAGGGTTCGCCGGGGACGGCCCAGCCGCCGTCGACGGTGGAGTCGTAGAAGCCGAGGGGTTTGTCGGTCGTGCCAGCGGCGCGGAGCGGGGCCTGCGAGTCGAGGTTGAACATCGGCGTCTCGCGGACTGGATCGTAGTTTCGGCCGGCCTCGAGCATGAGCACTTTCACGCCGGCCATGGTGAGCGTGTAGGCGGCCTGCCCGCCGCCGGCGCCGGAGCCGACGACGATGGCGTCGTAGACGAGCTGGGTTTTGGTCGAAGGGACGAAGGGCATAAATTTTTTTTAACCGCTAATGGACGCTAATGAACGCTCATCACGAAACGGTCAGAACAGGCCGGTCCTCGATCGTTCTTTTCCGGGCATTAGCGTGAATTAGCGTCCGTTAGCGGTTAAAAATTCCGGGGCATTCTTCAAATCGTGCGGAGGACGCCGCGGACGTAGCCGACGGATTCGGCGAGGCCGATGGCGGGGTTCACGTTTTCCCGTTCGTATTCGAAGGCGACGACGCCGGCATATTTCGTTTCGATCAAGGCGGCGAGGATGCCCGGGATGTCCATGCGGCCGCGGCCGACTTCGGTGGGAATGTCGGGGGCGCCGGGGAGGGCGAGCGAATCCTTGAGGTGGAAATCGTAGGTTCGCGCGGCGCAACGATGGATCGCTTCGACGGGATCCACGCCGGCGCGCATGCAATGGCCGACGTCGAGGCAGAGGCCGATGCGGGGGTCGAGGGACTCGATGAGTTTCAAGGCTTCGTAGGGCGATGGATAGACTTTGTCCTCGGGACCGTGGTTGTGGATGGCGAGGCGAAGGTCGTATTCGCGGGCGAGTTTTTCGAGGAGCAGCAGCGAGTCGGGCGCGGGACTGCAGGTGAGGATCGGCACGCCGGCGGCGCGGGTGTTTTCGAACGCGCGGCGCGCAGAGGTTTCGTCGTTCGTGAAAGTGACGACGCTGGTGGCGGCGGGGATGAGACCGGCTGCGCGGAAGATGTCGGCGGTGGTGCGACACTCGTCCGGCGTGCCGGTTTCGAAGGGCGCATGCTCGCGAAAGATCGAAACGTGATCGATCTGGAGCTGATTGAGGACCGCTGCGACGGCGGCGGGCGCGAGGCGGCGGAGCGAGATCGTGGCGACGCTGAGTTTGAATGAAGAGGGCGGTCGAGACGGCGGGGAGGCCGGCGGTGTGCCCGCCGCGAGACGGGGAGAAACGGCAAGCGAGGAGAAAGCGACGGCCGAGACAGCGGCTTGCTTCAGGACATCGCGACGAGTGAAAAGTTTTTTCTCGATCATCGGTGGATGGGGCCAAATGGGGAGCGGATGCGCTTGACGGGGAGCCGTGGGCGGGGTTGCGAACGAAATTCGCGGCGATCGGCGGAGCTGGAGTGAATCGCGTGAGGGTTGAATTGGTCGCCGATTCGGTCATGGTCGCGGCAACCTCCTCCAGCTTTGGTTACCTCACGATCCGGTGTTGTCACGTTAACGGTCGGACTTCTGCGCGCGACGTCCATCGGCGCGGTCCTCACGATGCTTTTTGCGGGAAGTGCGCTTTGCGGCGCGACGCCTTCGACGGAGCAATTGACCGAGCTGTTCCTGCCGCCGGTTTTGAGCGATCCGAAAATCTCACCCGGCGGCGACTACATCGGCTTTGTGGCGCGCCAGGGCGACGAGTACGCCATCGGCGTCTACACGGTGGCGACCAAGCAAATTCAGATGGCGGTGCGAAGCGAGGTGCGACCGCTCGGCTACTGGTGGAAGGGACCGCGTCGCCTGCTCGTGGAGACGACATCGTTGAAATTGGATACCATCGGCTACACGGCAGTCGACGTCGACGGCCGCAACCTCGAGGATCTCTGGCGGTTGAGGGATGTACGCGGCCGGGTGGTCGACGCGCTTCCCGACGATGCGCGGCATGTGCTTGTGATCAAAGGCGGTGAGATCGTGCGCGTTGACTTGGATCGCGGCACGACGACGCGTGAAGCCGGTGGGGATTTGGGCCGCGTGGGCCGCTGGGTCTTCGATGGGAAAACGCAACCGCGGGCGGCGATTTCCCCGGTGGGCCGGGGCGAGGTTTTTCTCCAGTGGAACGTTTCGCCGGGCGGGAAGTGGCAGGAGAAATTATTCAAAACGGACGAAAAGAAGTTCCTGCCCTTCGGTGTGGCGGACGACCCGCGATTCCTTTTGGGCTGGGACTACGGGCAGGGGGGCGAAGTGGTCATCTCGCGTTTCGACACCGTCACCGCACAGCAGGAAGCGGTGGCGCGGAAAAAAGGATTGGATCCCATGCAAGTCATGATCCTGGAGCGGACGCGCCGCGCCGTCGCGGTAAACTACACCCAGGGGGCCGAGACTTTGATCGAGCCTCTGGCCGAAGCTTCACGGAGTGCGATCGCCCTGCTGCAAAGTCGGTTCGCCGGTTATACTCCCGTGGTACTCGACGAATTACCGGACAAGACGACGTGGCTGGTGTGGACGGGAAATTCCCGGCTGCCGGGCGCGTATGCGCTGTTCAATACGAAGTCGGGCGAAATCGCGCCCGTCGCGCTCTCGCACGATGCGGCGTTGACCGAGGAACGCTTCGCGCCGGCGGAGTTTTTTGCGTTTCCCGATCGCAGCGGGCATCAACTCACCGGACGGCTCTGGCGGCCGGTGGACGGCGCGCGAGTTCCGCTGGTCTTGTTCTGTCCGCACGCGCTGCCGGGCCGGCCGGCGCGGGATGTTTATGATTCGGACGTTCAGGCGTTGGTGGCTTGTGGCTATGCGGTCGCCGAGGTGAACGTGCGCGGCATCTACGGATTCGGCGACGAATGGCGGGCGGCGGCCAATGGCGACGTGGGTCGGACGTTCACGGAGGAATTGGAAGACGCGGCGCGCGCGCTGGCGGGGCAGAAGGTCGTGGACGGCGCGCAGGTGTATCTGCTCGGCGTCGGGATGGGCGGAACGCTGGCGATCCAGGCGGCGGCGAAGAGCACGCGGTTTGCCGCCGTGGCGACGGTGGATGCGCCCGCGAAATTGTCGCGGCACGATTTGCTGAGGTTCAGCGAGGATGACGATATCGTCCAACTCAGCGACAAACTCGGCGGTTGGTGGGAGACCGGAAAGATCGCCGATGAACTTTCGCCGGTCCGCGCGATCGGGAAAGTGCGCGTGCCGGCGCTGCTGCTGGGAGGCGAGAATTCGCTGCGCGGGCCGTCGGAGGACGCGGCCCGGATCCTGCGGGCGGCGAAGGCAGGCGGCGCGCCGGCGAAAATCGTGCAGGCCTATTCGTGGTCGAAATACCCCAAGCAGCCGACACTGGCGGCGCAGGAGGCTGCTGGCGCGGTGGTGAAAATCGTGGAGTTCTTCGGGCAGGCAACGGGAGTTCGGGCGGAACCATGAGCTGGGCGCAGCGAGGGTAGAAAGGCGTAGGCGGCATTTTCGGAGATTGCCGCGGTCCGAATTTTCGGCTGTGGCGTCAGGCGGGAAACCCCATTCCCCCTTCGCCCCATGAAAAATCTCGCTCTGCTCGGTTGTCGCGTGGCCACGCTCGTCGTTGTCGCAACGGGAGGCCTCGTTGCGGCGGTGAGGGCGGAGGAGGCCCTGGTCGAACTTTTCGATGGGCATTCGCTCGCGGGCTGGAAGGCGGCGGAGCATCCCGCGAGCTTCCGCGTCGAGGACGGCACAATCGTGGCGAACGGGCCGCGGGCGCATCTGTTTTATATGGGCGCGGATGGCGCGGCGGATTTTGAAAATTTCGAGTTGTCGGTCGATGTGCTGACGAAGCCGGGGGCGAACTCGGGCGTTTTCTTTCACACGGCGTATCAGGAAAGCGGATGGCCGGCACAGGGATTCGAGGTGCAGGTCGACAACTCGCAGAAGGAGCACGGCGGCTACATCGAATACAAGATGACGGGCAGCCTCTACGGCATCCGCAACGTCTACAAACCGCTGCCGGACGACACGTGCTTTACGATGACGATCACGGTGCAGCGGCCACGCGTGCAGGTGCGGCTGAACGGCGTGCTGGTCGTGGACTACGTCGATCCCGTCGAGCCGCTGCCGGAGGGCGCGCCGCACCTGAACCACCTTGGACACGGGACGTTTGCGTTGCAGGGACACGATCCGGAGAGCAAGGCGCTGTTCCGGAATCTGCGCGTGAAGCGGTTGCCGGCGGGTGAGGCGATGGACGTGGCGCGTCCGAAGGTGGATGCGGCGGGAGCGCAGCGGCTCGCGCTGGCGAAGGAGAATTTTCAGCTGGTGGATTTGCACACGCACCTGAAGGGCGGATTCACGCTCGAGCAGGCGCTCGCGCTCTCGCGCGCGACGGGCATGGGCATGGGCATCGCGACGAATGGCGGACAGGGTTTTCCGATTCAGAACGACGGCGCGGCGCTGGCGTTTCTCGAGATGATGAAGGGCGTGCCGGTGTTTCTCGGGCTGCAGGCGGAGGGACGTGAGTGGATGAAGATGTTTTCGCGCGAGGCCGTGGCGAAGTTCGACTACGTTTTCACGGACTCGATGACGTGGACGAACGCGGCGGGGAAACGGCTGCGACTGTGGATTCCGGCGGAAGCGGACATCGGATCGGACGTGCAGGCGTTCATGGAGGAGCTCGTGGCGACGACGGAGAAGATCATCGCGACCGAACCGATCGACATTTACGTGAACCCGACGTTTCTGCCGGACTCGGTCGCGAAACGTTACGACGAGTTGTGGACGGAGGCGCGGATGCAACGCGTGATCGCAGCGGCGGTGAAGCACGGCGTGGCGATCGAGATCAACGCGCGGTATCACCTGCCGTCGGAAAAATTCGTGCGGCTGGCGAAGGCGGCGGGGGCGAAGTTCACGATCGGCACGAACAATACCTCGGCGGCGGATTACGGTGACTGGTCTTATCCGATGAAGATTCAGCAGGACGTCGGACTGACATGGAAGGACATGTGGGTGCCGGGGCACGGGCCGAGCCGGGCGCAGCGGGAGTTGGGGAAGTAGGGCGGAGGGGTTTTTGGTGGGCGGGCGAGGTGGGCGAGGAAACGGGAAGCGGGCGAGGGCGCCCGCGCTCCCAAGAGGACTTGCGGGGGCGGCTGTTTCGCGCAGGTTCGCGGCATTGAAACGGGAGCATCTTTTAATTCACGCGGCGGAGTCGGCGATTCATGGACGGGGCGTGTATGCGCGGGCCGCGATTCCGGACGGGACGCGAATCGTGGAATACACGGGTGAACGGATCACGAAGGAGGAGTCGAAGCGGCGCGAGCAGCAGCGGCTGAAGCGGGCGCGGCGCGGCGGCGACGGGAGCGTTTATATTTTCGATCTCGACGAGACGCATGATCTCGACGGGAGGATGCGGAACAACGTCGCGCGGCTGATCAATCACTCGTGCGCGCCGAATTGCCGGGCGGAGACCATCGATGGGCGAATTTGGATTTTGGCGCGGCGCGACATCGCGGTGGACGCGGAGCTGACGTTTGATTACGGATACAGCTACAAGGAGTGTCGCGCGCATCCGTGCCGGTGCGGCGAGAAGGGATGTCCGGGGTTCATCGTGACGGCAGGGCAGCGGAAACGGCTGCGGCGGGCGCTGCGGGCGGAGCGATCGACAGCGCGGCGAGCCTCGGCACGGTAGATCCCGCAAACCTGTTTGTCATCCATTAGATGACAAACAGGATGGCGGGCGCGGGGTGATGGGCGGGGTGGGTTGGCGCTGGAGACGAGGGGAGCGGGTGCGGCGCGGCGCGGGCGAATGGAGGTTGAGGGGTTGGCAAAGAGGGGAAGGTGGATTCGTTCACCTCCATGATTCCGTTTTCGGTTCTCGATCTCGCGCCGATCGTGCAGGGCGGCACGGCGGCGGAGGCGTTTCAACGCTCGGCCGATCTGGCGCGCCACGCAGAGCGGCTGGGGTATCGGAGATTCTGGCTCGCGGAGCATCACAACATGCCGGGGATCGCGAGCGCGGCGACGGCGGTGGCGATCGGGCACGTGGCGGCTGCGACGAAAACGATTCGCGTGGGTTCGGGCGGCGTGATGCTGCCGAATCACGCGCCGCTCGTGATCGCGGAGCAGTTCGGGACGCTGGCGTCGATGTTCCCGGGGCGGATCGATCTGGGGCTCGGGCGGGCGCCGGGGACCGACCCACTAACGGCGCGGGCGTTGCGGCGTGGGAATCGGAACGCTTCGGACACGTTTCCGCAGGACGTGACCGAACTCCAGGCGTATTTTGAAAAGGCGGACGCGGATCAGGCGGTGCGCGCGGTGCCGGGCACGGGGCTCGACGTGCCGATCTGGATACTCGGCTCGAGCCTGTTCGGTGCGGAGCTGGCGGCGAAGCTGGGGGTGCCGTATGCGTTCGCCTCGCATTTTGCGCCGGACGCGCTCGAGGAGGCGCTGGCGATTTATCGAAGGGAATTTCGGGCGTCGAAGCAGTGGTCGCAGCCGTATGCGATGGCGGCGATCGGGGTGTTCGCGGCGGAGACGGACGCGGAGGCGCGGCGGTTGTTCACGTCGCAGCAGCAGAGTTTCGTGCGATTGCGGCGTGGCACGCCGGGGTTGCTGCCGCCGCCGGTCGGGCCGGAGGAGATGGAGAGAATCTGGTCGCCGATGGAGCGGGCGATGGTGGAGAATGCGTTTCGCGAGGCGGTCGTCGGGGCGAAGGAGCCGGTGAAGGAAGGGGTGCGAAAATTTTTGGAGCGGACGCGCGTCGACGAGTTGATGGTGACGGCGGCGATTTACGATCAGGCGGCGCGAGTGCGATCGTATGAGATCGTGGCGGAGGTGCGCGAGGAGATGGGCGGGTAGGGCGCGTTTGTCGGTAATTCGCAGGGTTGGAAGGCGAATGGGCGAGCTGCGGCGGGGTACGGAGACCCCGCCCTACAACGGAGGGTTTAGTGCTTGGCGTGTGCGGCGGAGCCTTTCGGCTGGCCGATGGACGCGAGCAGATCGGTGAACCAGGGGCTCGACGTGTCGAAGGGTTTGCCGCCTTTGATGCGGGGAAACTCGATCGCGCGGAGGACGTTTGCGCGGTCCTCGTCGTGGCCCATCACGCCGCTTTCGCGGCGGAGCGCGCATTCGACGGCGAGGTCGACGCAGCTCTTGATGAGGCGGAGATCCTCGGCGTTGGCGGCGGCGGCGCGGGCGAAGTAGCCCGATTTTTGGACGAGGACTTTTTCGGCGCCGAGCATTTTGGCGAACTGATCGCCGAACCATTTGCCGGGGTTCACGGCGTCGAGTTTCACGTGGCCGAAGGCGTCGCGGGGGACTTCCTGGCCCTTGGCCGTCATCTCGGCGACGATGGTCTCCACGCCGGCGCCTTCGCTGACGAAGAGGTTCACGTTGTCCTCGGCGTCCATGATCGCGCGGAGCCGGGCGGCTTCGGCAGTGATATCGAAAGAGAGTTCGGGGATGAAAACGCCGTGGACCGAAATGCGCTCGCGGCGCAGGCCGAGGCCGGGGACGAAAGACTCGGCGGCGATTTGCTTCTGATACTCGGCGGCGGTGGCGGCGGTGAGCCAGCCGCAGGCGCGGCCCATCACCTCGTGGATGATGAGCATGCGAGGATTCGCGCCGTGCTCGGCGACGACGTTGCGGAAATAGCGCGCCCCCTGCTCGGCGGCGGTCCAGGCGCCGAGGGATTGGCGGATGGGGATGACGTCGTTGTCGATCGTCTTCGGGAGGCCGATGACGGTGAGGCCGTAGTCGTGCTTCGCGAGATAGGCGGCGAGGTCGGCGGCGGCGGTATTCGTATCGTCACCACCGATGGTGTGGAGGATGTCGACGCCGTCTTTGACGAGCTGATCGGCGGCAACTTTCTGGGGATCCTGGCCTTCGCGGACGAGGCCGCGCTTCACGCAGTCCTTGACGTTGGTGAGTTTCACGCGGCTGTTGCCGATGGGGCTGCCGCCGTGGCGGTGGAGGACGCCGGCATTCGCGCGTTCGGCGGGGCCGATCTTGTAGCTGTCGCCGAGGAGGAGACCTTTGTAGCCGCCTTTGTAGGCGATGATTTCGATGTCGGGCGCGATCTCCGTGTAGCGCTCGATCAGGCCGCCGACGGCGGAGCTGAGGCAGGGGGCGAGGCCACCGGCGGTGAGGAGGGCGACTTTCTTCGGGCGAGCGGTCGGAGTGTTCATAAAAGATCAGATTCGAGCGTGGCGGTAGGGTCGGCGAAGTCGAGTCGCCGGCGTGTGCGCGGTTTGCGGAGGTTTGCGCGGGGATTGACGACACCCGGCGGGGCCCTGTCCTTGCGGGCAAAGTAACCCAATGGGTTACTTTGCGATGAGCGCGGGCGGGAGGAAACGGCGGCGGTCGGGGAGGAAACTGAGTCCGACGGGGAATTACAAAGTAACCCATTGGGTTACTTTGTAGCTCGGGGGGTGAAGGGTTTCGGGGTTGACCGCGGCGGGGGGCGGCGGCGGCATGACGGGATGGCGCGGCGGGTGATTACGGGAAACGGCGAGCGATGCGAACGGTGCCGGATGGCGCCGCGCTGGTGCGTGTGCGCCGGGCTGCGCACGGCGAGCTGCGCACTGGAGATCGATGTGTTGATGCATCATCGCGAGGTGTGGCGACCGAGCAGCACAGGGCATGTGATCAATCGGACGTTGCCGGCATCGCGGCATCATTTGTGGCGGCGCGAGCGAGCGATGAAGGCGGAGGACGTGCGTGTGGAGGGGCGGGAGCTTTGGCTGTTGCATCCGCGGGGCGAGGCGATGCCGACGAACGCGAAACCGGAGAAGGTGCAGGTGGTGTTGATCGACGGCTCGTGGCGCGAGGCGGGGGCGATGGCGCAGGAGATCGCAGGGTGGGGACGGCTGGTGAGTTTGCCGATGGCGGACGCGGGGGAGAGTCGGTATTGGTTGAGAGCGCAGGCGGAAGCGGGAAAATTTTCGACGGCGGAGGCGTTGATGTTTCTGCTGGAGAAAATGGGATTGCGTGAGGCGGGCGAGGCGTTGCGGCTGCAACTGGAGCTGCATGTTTACGCAGGCTTGCGGGCGCGGGGCGCGAAGGAGACGGCGGAAAAATTTCTGGAGAGTTCTCCGGTGCTGCGAACGAAACTGCCGGAGGTCATCGCGGCGATGAACGTGCGGCGGGCGCGGGCGGAAGGGGCGACCTCGTGAAAAAGCCGACGCGAGAGGAGCGACGACACGCGTGCGGCCGCAAAAGACGTTATCGCTCGGAGGGCGATGCGCTGGACGCGGCGATGATCGCGGGCGTGGAACGGAAACGGAAGGCGTATCGCTGCGCGATTTGCGGGCAGTGGCATCTGACGAGCCGGTGAGCCGAACGCCGGGGCTGCGGAATGGAATCAGGCGGGCGGCGCGCTGGACTCGAGGGTGCGTTTGATCACCGGCAGTGCCTGATCCATCATCGTCGCGAAGCGGCTGGCGGCGTCATCGGGCAGGATATCGGTGATCCAGACAAAGCGGCAGCGATCGGTGGCATCGGAGAGAATTTGCATCGAGGCCTGATGGTGTGTGGCGCGATGCTGCACCGAATAGACGAGGCGGCGCCAGGCGGTGTCGATGGTGACAATGCGCTCGTCGATCTCGAGTCCGTTCGCGAACACGACGTGGCGGAGGCCGTCGGCGAGGGTGACGCGAGTGACGAAGCCGGGAGCGAGTTTCAGGTGAACGTTTCCGACGTCTCTGATGGCGGACCACGCCGAGGAGGCAGACGCGTTCAACGGTAATTCACGGATGATGCTCGCCATGGGATGGACGTGAACAAAAACGGAATCGGCGTGGAGGCGAAACGGCGGGGTTCGGAGACCCCGCCCTACAGACGAGCGCCGACTAGACGAGCTTCGCGTCGAGGGTGATCTCGGCGTTGAGGAGGCGCGAGATGGGGCAATTGGCTTTCGCGCCGGCGGCGATCTCGGCGAATTTGGCCTGATCGATGTTCGGGATTTTCGCGGTGAGCGTCAGGGCGGATTTCGTGACGGTCCAGCCTTTGGGCGGAACGTTGTCGAGCGAGACCTCGGCGCGGGCTTCGATGCGTTCGGGCGTGAAGCCGGCCTTGCCGAGTTCGGCGGAGAGGGCCATCGCAAAACAGCCGGCGTGCGCGGCGGCGATGAGTTCCTCGGGGTTCGTGCCGGCGCCGGATTCGAAGCGGGAGCCGAAGGAGTATTCGGCGGATTTGAGAGCGCCACCGGGGACGGTGAGCGCGCCTTTGCCTTCCTTGAGTGAGCCGTGCCAGACGGCGGTGGCGGAGCGTTTCATGGGAAGGCGAACGGGACGCGGGTGGGTGGGATTCGCAAGTGGAGGAGGCGAATGCAGGGCGAGGTGAGGCTCGATGCCTTCCGCTGGGTGGGTCGCGGATGTGGAGCAAACAGCCCGACGGGACGTCGGGCTCCACCGGAGCGGGCGAGCCGCCCGCGCTCCCAGGAAATTAATTCTTCACCGGCGGGATGGGGCTCAGGCCACCCCAGGGCGTGATGGCGTTGAGGGCGGGGACGATCGCGCGGCGCATCGCGAGAAAATCGATCGAGCCGGATTCGCGGTAGAGGACGGCGCCGTCGGGGGCGAGGACGAGGGTGTAGGGGAGCGCGCCGTCCCACTTCGGGTCGAGGGCTTCGATGAGCGCGTATTTGTCGCGGGAGCCGAAGATGAGGTTGCGCGTGGAGGCGTGATGTTTTTGGAGAAATTTCAGGACGGCGGGCTGCTCCTCGGGGAAATTCGCGGAGACGGTGACGAGTTCGAAATCGCGCTGGCGGAAGCGGAGGTTCTGCTCGATGAGTTCGTCGAACTCCGAGACGCACGGACCGCACCAGGTGGCCCAGGCGTTGATGACGCGGACTTTTCCGGTGCCCTTGTTTGCGCGGAGATCGCGAAGCGCGGCGGCATCGGCAGGTTCGACGGTGGCAGTTTCCTTCGCGACTTTTTCGAGCCAGCGCTGGTTGTCGGCGGCTTTTTCGCGCCATTTGATCGAGCAGCCGAAAACTTTCGTGGTGGTGACGGTCGGCGTGCGGCCGGCGAGAATGGCTTCGAGGGCGTCGCGGGTGTCGTGGGTGGTCGCGTAGTCTTCGCGCTCGGAGTCGTCGATGCGACCGGTAAAACGCAGGTGACGGCTGCGATCGAAAATGTAGACGTGCGGTGTGGCGAAGGCGCCGAATTTCTCGACGACGGACTGGGTGGGGCCGTCGTCGGCGTAGGGGAAGTTGTAATGGTTGTGCGCGGCGCGCTCCTTCATTTCGTCGAAGGTATCGCCGAGGTCGGTGTAGCCCATCTCGTCGAAGCGGACGGCTTCGGCATGATTCGGGTTGATTGCGAGGAAGGCGACGCCGCGGGGCGTGTAGTCGGTGACGAGTTTCTTGATACGCTCCTCGTAGGCTTGCGCGGTGGGGCAGTGGTTGCAGGTGAAGATGATCACGAAGACTTCGGCTTTGGCGAAATCGGCGGGCGTGTAGGTGCGGCCGTCGACGGCGGGGAGGCTGAAGTCGGGGAGCGGCGCGCCGATGGCGAGGGTCGGGCGATCGTAGTCGTGGTCGCCGGCGTGGAGGAGCGGAGCGACGAGGGCGAGGGTGAGAAGAGTAAGCAGGGGACAGCGCATGGGGTGAAAGAGGATGGGCGGTGGGCCTGACGAAGACTGACGCGGTCGGTTGCGGACAACGCGAAGGGGCCGGCGTTCACGGACAAAAAAGGGGATTCGGAGCAAAACGCGTCCCGCGCGCCGCGAGAAAAAACTTCAGCCCAACGGGAGTGCGACGATATGGTGACGACCAAACCGGGCTGCGGCGTGGCGGGAGCAGAATGCGCTCATGTCTGCGCGCCAGGATACGGTCTTTCCCCCCCAAAAAAAAATGAAAGCGATGAATTCAACTTTTGTGCGGATCTGGCTTCAGATGGCGATCGTGGTCCTGAGCGGTGCGATGCTTGGCACCGGCGTCCGGGCCCAAACCTCAACCATGGAGCAAACGACGCCGTTTTCCTTTTCGATCAGTGGCGCCGAAAGCGGATCGGGGCCCGTGAGCAATCATGTCATCGCGCCGGTGGGCTCGTTTACGGCGACGTTTGCACCGTTCGACGCGAGTCTGGGCACTTTAATTTCGTTTACCGTCGCGTGGGACTTGACGGTCACCGGCTCGGTCGGCCTGGCCAATGGCATGCAGATTGGGACGACTGGAAGCGGCGCACTGGAACTTGCGGGGATCGGCTATTCGGGCACCGGCGGCGGCAATGGCGGGCCCACGAGTGCGAGCTTCACGATGAGTCCATCCCGGACGTTTGTGGTGGCTGAAGCGGGCTCGAGCTATAATCCGAGTATCTACGAAGCCGTGTCAGGTTTGGAGAGTTACAGCGCCTATTTCGATACCGGCACCACGGTGGGCGCACACGATTATACCGACGGTGAAACCTATGCCGGCACGACGATCGGGAGCGTGACGATGACCTACACTTACTCGGCGGTACCGGAGCCTTCGACCTATGCGTTACTGGCGGCCTCGGCGATGCTGCTGGGCGCGCTGGTCATCCGCCGACGGCGGTCGGCCTGACAGGGACCGCAGCGCTTGCGGATGGCTCGGAGAGCCATCCCTACCGGTCTAGTGAGACGCGGGCGCGGGGCTGTCGTAGGTGAGTTTCAGGCCCCAGTCGGTGTCGCTGGGGAAATCGGGGAGTTCGATGATGCCGATTTTATTCGCGCGGAGGAGACCGTGGTCGCCGGCGTCGAGCCAGGTGCCGTCGCGGGGGTTGAACCATTGCGCGCGGTAGAAGCTGTTCAGTTTTGCGCCGCGGATTTGGGACTTCGGGGTGGCGCCGTGTTCGAAGTAGGCGAGGAAAACAGCTTTGTCGGGCGTGCGGGCGCAGTAGGCCCAGCCGTCGTAGCTGAGGAGCGTCTGGGATTTGTTCGGGGAAACGAGATCGGCGAGGGGAACGAGTTCCTGATAGCGGGCGCCGATCGAGAAGGCGAACGTGCGCAGGTGGTGCACTTCGGCGCCGGAGCCCCACTGGAAGGCGTCCCACATTTTCGTGGGCGCGGTGGGCTCGATGTCGGCACCCCAGATGCCCTCGGCGCCGTAGACGTGGCCGCTGAAGCCGCCCGAGAGGAAGCAGCCGTAGAGGCCGGAGCGGCAGAGCTGGTTGTCGCGCTCGGTGCCGCCCTCGGCGCCGAGTTTGTAGTTCACGGCGCCGGCGCCGCGGTTGTCCTTGTAGCCGGCGTAGTAGGGCTCGCCGTTCATGCCGGGAATGGGGCGCGGGAGACTAAAAATTTCGGTGAGATACCAATAGTTGTTATGCTCCCGCATGTTTCCGGTCTGGTGGAGCGTGACCCAGGAATTGTCGCCCCAGTTTTCGAGCGTCGATGGATTCGCGTTGGCGGAAAGGAGCGTGCCGAAGGGCGGCGGGCCGAATTTTTCTTCGACGATGCGGATGGCGTTCGAGTAGTCGGCGGGGCTGACGGTCTCGTCGATGATGTCGAGGTGAACGGGGCTGAGAACGGTGATGTTGGCCTGGTAGCGCGACCAGACGTACTGGATGTAACGGACGTAGGTGTCGGGCCAGTTGTAATACTTATTCCAACACAAGCCGGAGTCGCGACGGGAGACTTCGATGAACGGGACGAAGCCGTGGGCGTTGAGGTAATCGATCTTGCGGTCGACGTATTTGAAATACTCCGGGTTGAGGCGATCCATGTCCGGAAAGTAGTCGGCGTAGCCCGGGACTTTGCCGGGGAAGAGGAACGGGCGGCCGCCCTCGTTATCCATGTTTTTCGCGGAGCCACGGTTGTCGTTACTCGGCGCGGCGGTGCCGAATTCGACCCAGGCGGAGCGGATGGTCGTGCCGTCGGGCATCGCGAGGCGCCAGGGCTTGTCGTCGGTTTTCCAATTCGGAAAGGCGGCGATGATGTTGACCCAGTTGTAGCCCTGCGCCTGGCGGTAGCGGACGTAGTCCTGAAACGCGGCGTCGGGGCCGAGCGGGCGGTGGACGGTCTCGGCGTCGTCTTTCCACTTGAAGCGATTCGTGCCGGCGGAATACCACGTGTCGCCGATCGCGAGGAAGGGCGTGCCGTCGGCGTGCTGGAGCGCGTGGCCGTTGGGCGTCGGGCGAATCATGCCGTGGCGAAGCGGATTTTCGGCGAGTTCGGCGGCGGTCCACGGGATGGCGTCGAAGGCGCCGGTTTTGCCGGAGAGACCGGGGTCGTTGACATTCGAGCCGCTCCTCCAACTCCACGCGCCGGCCGCGGTGGGAGCGAGGCGCAGGTGATAAGTCTGGCCGCCGTCCCAGAAGCCGTAGACGCGTTTGTTGAAACCGGGGCCGGTGAGGTCGACCCAGACGACCACTTCGAGGTAGGGATTCGCGTAGGTTTTTTCGGCGGTGAAGGTGAGCTCCTGTTTTTCCCAGACGTGGATGGACGCGGCGGCGGCGGAGCGCGTGAGCAGGAATGAAAACGCAATGAACAGAAACGGCCGCAGGCAGGCAATTTTCATAGGAACGAAGGGTTTCGCGGGGTATGGGAAAGCGAGACGAAGCAACGTTGGAAACGTTGCGGGACGAGCACGGCAGAGGTCGGGCGCGTTGGATTCAACGCGCCCGTTTTGGGGCGAATGCTGCGGGAGCGGCGGGGTTCGGAGACCCCGCCCTACATCAGAACAACGAGCCGTGGTCCTCGCGGCCGAGCATGGCGCGACGAACGAGCGGGATGGGCGGGCCGCCGTAGCGGAGGAACTGGTCGTGAAAATCTTTCCACGCGGCGCGGTCACCGCGGGTGGCGCACCAGTCGTCGCGGAGTTTTTTGATCATGAGCTTGCCCATCGTGTAGTTGACGTAGGCCGGATCGAACGTGCCGCGATTGGCCTGCTGCTCGGCGTTACCTTCGTCCTGCAGGCCTTGTTCGCGGAAAAGTTTAATCGACTCGTCAACCGTCATGCCGTGCGTGTGCAGGCCGATGGCGGAGACGAAGCGGACGTTGCGCAGCAACGCTTCCTCGAGCTGGCCGATGTGCATCTCGGGCGAACCCTCGCCGAGGCCGGCGTCCCACATCATCTCCTCGCAGTAGTGCGCCCAACCTTCCGCGAAAGCATAGCCGACGAAGACGCGGCCGAACTCGGAGGGGGCGCGATTCGCGTGGAGAAATTGCAGAAAATGTCCGGGCCAGACTTCGTGCGCCGAGGTGAAGAGCAGCGGGCCGACGCCGGGGACGTAGGCGTCCTGCTTTTCCTTGGACCACGACGGATCAGGCGGCGCGACATAGTAGATCGACGGCAGGCCGTGCTCGTAGGGGCCGGGGATGTTGATGTAGGCGAAATTCCACGCCTTGTAAGCGGGCGCGAGGCCGACCGTGGCGAGTTCGGGGCCGGGGATCGTGACGATTTTGTGATCCACCACAAAGCGACGGAGATCGGCGAGCTGGGCCGTCGCCATGTCGACGACGGAGCCGGTGGGTTTGTGCGCGAAAGCGAGCGCGACGGCGTCGGCGACGGATTTGCCGGGGGCGAATTGCGCGCAGGCTTCCTTCAATGCGGCGAGATTGCGCGCGAGGTCCGCCTGCGCGACGCGCTCGAGTTCGGCGAGCGGGAGATCGACGCCTTCGGTTTCGCGAACCATCGCGGAAAATTTCTCGGCGCCGAGAGCGAAGGGCGCGGTGGCGGTTTCCTCCTGCTCGGCGAGCCAGGCGGAGAAATCGCGAACGGATTTGATGGCAGCGGCATTGGCGGCGGAAAATTCCGCGGCGCGGCCGCCGGTGAGAGCGGGCGCGAAAACCTTCGGAATATCCTGCTCGTAGAAATCGGCCATGCCACCGATGACGACGCGGCCGATCGCGGCGAGCGGTTTGGCGAGCGGCGGGCGGAGGTTCGCCTGGATTTGCGCGATCGCGACGGGAACGGATTTGGCGTAGCGGATGTAGCTGTCGGCGCGTTGAGCGAGCGGAGCGTAGTCGCGGGAAACGTAGACGTCGGGGTCGATCGCGTCGGCGTAGAAATAGGGGTTGGAATGCGGCGAGTCGGCAATCTCGAGCCAGAAAAGATCCTTGCGGATGACAGCAATGAGGTAGTCGCGCTCGAATCGCTGGTCGGAATCGAGGGCGTGCGCGGGGAATTTTTCGGCGGCTTCACGCTGGGCTTTCAGCCAGTCGATCTGGCGCGCGAGACCGGCGGAACTCCAGTCGGGGAGTTGTCCGTCAAATTCATGGCGGCCGGCATAAACCGCGAAGGAAGGATTCGCGGCGAAGTAGCCGTGGAGGAAGTCGGCGACAAAGCGCGTCCACGGTGTGGAAGAGGAGACGGCGCCGAGCGGTGCGTCGAGGGTGGTGTCGGGGGCGGCAGCCGCGTCGAGGGCGGTGAGAGCAAATGCGAGGGCGGCGGCACAGGCGCGGGAAAAAGAAAAACGAATCATGCGCCGGCCAACGTGAGGACAATCGCGCGGCGGACAACGCTATTGCGGCGCGGGTGGCCAACACGCCCGCGGCGATTTCGACTGAGGCGGCGCCGATTTTGTTTTCGCAGCGGGGACGGACGCCTCGGAGAGGCGTCCCTACCGGGCGAGGGCGCGGACTTCGTCGCCGGAGATTGTTTCGCGTTCGATCAGCGCGGCGGCGATGGCGTCGAGGGCCGCGCGCTGCGCGGTGAGAGCGGCGGTCGTGGCGGCGTAGTTATCGTCGAGCAAGGAGCGGACGTGGTGTTCGGCTTCGTGCAACGTCGACGGGCTGGCGAGCGGTTCGCCGGTGTCGGACCGCGAGAGGGCCATGAAGCCGAGGGGCGACATGCCGTATTCGAAAACCATCTGGCGCGCGGTGCGCGTGGCTTCCTGGATATCGCCGGAGGCGCCGCTGGTGATGCTGCCGAGCGCGAGTTCCTCGGCGACGCGGCCGGCCATGAGGCAGCGGAGTCGGGCGACGAGTTGCTCCCGGGAGAAATTCAGGAGGTCGCGTTCGGGCGTGAAATGCGTGCTGCCGAGCGAGCGGCCGCGCGGGATGATCGTGACCTTCTGGACCTTGATCGCTTCCTCGCCGGAGATGACCTGCATGAGGGCGTGACCGGCTTCGTGATACGCGATGACCTTCTTGTCGTGATCGGTCATGATGCGGCGGGTCTCGCGGCCCCAATTGATCTTGTCGCGGGCCTCGTCGAGGTCGGACATCGTGATCGCGGGATGACGATGGCGGGCGGCGTGGATGGCGGCTTCGTTGAGGAGATTCGCGAGATCGGCGCCGGAGAAGCCGGGCGTGGCTTTGGCGATTTCCTCGAGGTTGACGGACTCGGCAAGTTTCACGGCGCCGGCGTGGACTTTCAGGATCGCGACGCGACCGGGGAGATCGGGAAGGCCAACGGAGACCTGGCGATCGAAACGGCCGGGGCGGAGGAGGGCCTTGTCCATCGTGTCGGGGCGGTTCGTCGCGCCGAAGACGACGACGGCGTCGCTCGAATCGAAACCGTCCATGGCGACGAGGAGGGCGTTGAGCGTCTGATCGTGCTCCTGTTGCGCGCCGTTGGAATCGCCGCTGGCGCGCTGGCGGCCGATGGCGTCGATCTCGTCGATGAAGATGATGCTGGGGGCGGTTTCCTTCGCCTTCTTGAAAAGCGAGCGGACGCGGGAGGCGCCGACGCCGACGTAGAGCTCGACGAAATCGGAGCCGCTGAGGCTGTAGAAGTGCGCCTTCGCTTCGCCGGCGACGGCCTTCGCGAGCATCGTCTTGCCGGTGCCGGGCGGGCCGACGAGGAGGACGCCCTTCGGCATGCGGCCGCCGGTGGCGTTGAAACGCGCGGGGTCTTTGAGGAACTCGACGACCTCGTGGACCTCGTCCTTGGCTTCGTCGCAGCCGGCGACGGCGGAGAATTTCACGGCGGACGTGACGGATTTGAGGCGCTGGGTGCCGAACGAGGTGAAGCGGCCGGAGAAGCGCTGGCCCACGACGACGACGGCGAGGAGACCGGTGAGCACGCCGAGCCACTCGACGGCGACGTGCGAGCCGGACGCGAGGCGTTCGCCGGCGGTGGGCTGGCGGGCGGCGGCGACGCTGGCGGAATCGTCCTCGCTGAAATGCGCGGTGCGGAGGACCGAGAGGTCGGCGTCGGTGAGGCGGGCGGTGGAGCGGACCATTTTGGTTTCGCTCGCGAGGCGTTGCGTAGCGGTGAGGTCGGCGAGGCCAGCGGCGGTGGTGCGATAAATGATACGGCCGTCGGAGAGTTCACCGGCGCGCGCGGCGACGACGAATTCGGCGGCGCCGAGGGTTTGGGCGGACGGCGTGGTGGTCGCGGCGACGGCTCGGTGGCTGAAATAAAGATCGGCCCCGACGGCGGCGACGAAGAGCGCGAGCACGACGATGAACCAGCGAACGGGGAGAATAGGCATTCCCCTATGCGGCAGATCGGAGGTTTACCGACAATGTCAGAGTGTGGCGTAAACGGGCGGAGACGGAGAAGGCGACGAGGGCGTTTTCTGCGGCGATGACGAAGCCTGCGGGTGCAGCTCAATGGACAGGGGAACGTTGCGTGAGCGGTGCCGGGGAGCGGGTTGGTGTAAGTTGTTAGAAACCGAACTCGGTAAAATTTTCTGAAAATGCGGCGCGAGCGGTCCCGCCGCTCCCGCGGCGGGCTACGGGGCGGAGTCGGTTCACGAATGCCTGGCTGCGGAGCGCCCGCGCGGCCATCGCCCGGCGGGACGGGTGGACGGTGGGAAGAGAAACGGGAAGATTGAAGTGGACGAGGCGGAACGAGTCGGGAGCATGCCCGGCATGGCACGCATCGCAATCGTAGGGCCTGGCGCAATCGGCGGCGTGATGACGGCGTGGCTTGCGCACACGAAGCGGCACGAACTCGTGCTGTGCGCGAGGCGGCCGGTGGAGGGAGAATTGCGAGTGACGTTTGGCGAACGCGTGCTCAGGGCGCGTCCGGAAATTTTCAGCGATGCGGCCAAAGCGAGCGCGGTGGATTGGGTGCTCGTGACGACGAAGGCGTATGATGCGGCGGGAGCGGCGCAGTGGTTTCCGGCGCTGCGGGCCACGGGCGCGCCGGTGGCGGTGCTGCAGAACGGGGTCGAGCATCGTGAGCGTTTCGAACGCTGGGCGGAGCCGGAAAAAATCGTGCCGGTGATGGTGGACTGCCCGGCGGAGCGGAGCGGGCCGCTCGAAATCCGGCAGCGCGGCGCGGCGAGAATGGCCGTGACGGACGACGCGCTCGGGCGCGAGTTCGCGGGGCTGTTCGCGGGCACGGAGGTGGCGGTGGAGTTGACGCAGGATTTTCGGAGCGCGGTGTGGCGGAAGCTGTGCGTGAACGCGGCGGGGGTGTTGTCGGGATTGTTGTTGAAGCCCGCGGGCGTGATGCGCGACGAACGCGTGGGCGAAATCGCGCGCGGCATCGTGCGCGAATGCATCGCGGTGGGCCGCGCGGAAGGCGCGGTGCTCGACGATTCGCTGGTGGAAAAGGTGCTCGCGGGTTATCGCGCGGCGGCGCCGGAGGCGGTGAACTCACTGCACGCCGATCGCGCGGCGGGCCGGCCGACGGAGATCGATGCGCGCAACGGCGTGATCGTGCGGCTGGGGCGGAAGCACGGGATCGCGACGCCGCTCAACCAGATGGCGGTGGCGCTGATCGAGGCGGCTACTTGAGGATTTCGTAGACGCTCGCGTGGTCGTCGGTCCAGAGGCCGACGCGGCGGGTCGACGGCGTGTCGTCGCGGGCGAGGCGAACTTCGTCGCGGTCGAGGAAGGCGCGATTTTTCGTGACGAGAATCCACGTGCTGCGAAACGCCCACCATTTCTTCGCGGGCGGGTTGTCGGAGATCACGGCGGCTTCGTAGCCGAAATGGCGGGCGAGGTTTTCGACGACGGGCTCGAGGTCGAGGTAGCGGTTCGACGTGTGGACGGCGACGATGCCGCCGGGCCGGAGGTGCGCGAAGTAGGTGGTGAACGCCTCGACGGTCAGGAGATGAACCGGAATGGCGTCGCTGCTGAACGCGTCGAGCGCGAGGACGTCGAACTGTTGCGGCTGGCCGCGCGCGAGTTCGCGTTCCATCGAGAGACGGGCGTCGCCCATGACGATCTCGACGTGCGCGGGCGAGTGCGTGACGAAGGAGAAATGGCTGCGGGCGATCCGCGGCACTTGCGGATCGATTTCGTAGATGCGAACGGTGTCGCCCGCTTCGCCGTAGCTCGCGACCGTGCCGGTGCCGAGTCCGACCATACCGAGGCGGCGGCCGCCGCGGCGCGGGTCGCGCGACACCGAAGCGATGGCGAGGCCGAGGCCGCTGGTCTCCGTGTAGTAGGTGGTCGGCCATCCCGACTGCGGCGCGAGGGCGAACTGGAGGCCGTGGGTGGTGACGCCATGCACGAGCGAAAAATAATGAAGATCGGGCGTGTCGGCCTCGTGCTCGCGGACGGTGAGCACGCCGTAGAAATCGCGGGAGGAGAAAATCGTTTCGGCGGATTCTTGCCGAATCTGCACGAGCAGGAGGACGCCGAGGCCGATGCAGCTGAGCAGGAGAAAATTTCCGAGCCGGATCTGCCACTCGCGCAGCCAGCCGCGGCGCGTGAGTGCGCCGCCGAGAAACGCGGCGGCGAGAAAGCAAACGAAGGACCAGTTGTCGCGATAGTAGACGACGACGGCTTCGTTGATGGCATGAACGGGCGTATCGGTGTGCCGCGCGAGCGCCTCGAGCATCGGCACGACGAGCGTGGCGCCGAACGCGCCGCCGGCGGCGCCGTAGACCAGAGCGACGCTGCGCTGTCGCCACGCGACGATCGCGAGAAAATAGCTGAGCAGCCAGAGGCCGAGTTGAAGTTCGAGGTAACGGTCGAAGAGCAGCGGCGCGACGACGGCGACGAGGAAGGAGCCGGCAGCGCCGCCGGCGGCGATGAAAAGATAGAACGACGTGAGCTGACGCGGGCCGGGGCGCAGGCGGAAGAGTTCGCCGTGGCAGAGCATGCACGCGGCGAAGAGCGTGGCGGAGTAGCCGGCGATTTGTTGAGGGAGGCGGGCGTGGTGGCCGGCCGTGAGCAGGTGGAGATCGACGAGCGTGCCGAGCATGAACAGGCCGCTGAACAAGGGACGCGAATACCAGCGCGGGTGGTCGAAGCAGAGAATGAAACTCAGCAGATACAGGCTGAGCGGCAGAACCCAGAGGAAGGGAATGACGGCGAGATCCTGGCAAAGTTTATTGGTGGTCGCGAGGAGTAGCACGGACGCGATCGCGGGGAGACTGAACCACAGCAGCCGGTCCAGCGGAGGCGTGGGCGCGTGGGCGGCGTCGGAGGCGGTGTCGGAGGGAATCATACGTATTACGTATGAAATGGCTGGCGCGGTTTTCCAGAGGCGGCGGGCGCACCAGGCGCAGCTTGCGGCATAGAGGACGAGGCCGGCGGACCAGAGCGTGGCCTGGGTTTGGCGGGAAAAGACGCGTTCGAAAAAAAACGGATAGGCGAGCAGTGCGAGGAGCGAGCCGACGTTCGAGAGGGCGTAGAGCCGGTAGGGCGAGCGGTCGGGTTGCGTGAGGCTGAACCATTGCTGGAGCAACGGGCCGGTGGCGGAGAGGACGAAGTAGGGCAGGCCGACGCTGACGGTGAGGAGCAGCAGGATCCGCCCGATCGGATCCGCGCCGTCGGCGGGCTTCCAGTGCGCGGAAGGGACGATCGGAAGCGCGGCGAGGGCGACGACGATCAGGGCGAGGTGCAGGAGCGCCTGGCGACGAGGCGTGAGGCGGGTCGAGGCGAGGTGCGCGTAGAGGTAGCCGCCGAGCAGGGCGGTTTGAAAAAACAGCAGGCAGGTCGTCCACACGCCGGGACCGCCGCCGAACCAAGGGAGAATATATTTCCCGACGAGCGGCTGGACGCTGAAGAGGAGGAACGCGCCGGCGAAGATCGAAAGGGCGAACGGCAGCATGCGCGCGGAACGGGCGGCTACGATTTAAGCAGGGAGGGAACCACGCTGTCGTGGGCCGAAGATTCGGGGGTGCTTTCCTGCGGCGCGATGGGAATCTTCGGCTGCCATTTGAGCCAGTCTTTATCCACTTCGGCATTGAGAGGAAACTCGGCATTTTCGTCGGCGACGGGCGCGAGTGCGCCGGTGTCGGGCGTGGCGAAGGCGACGCCGCCGGCGAGGAGGGATTCGAGCGAGGTGCTTTTGATCTCGGCGCCGAGCAGGCCGACTTTGAGGGAGACGCCGCCGGCGTTCCAGAAATGCGTGTTACGGCGAACGAGACTGACGTAGGGCGTGAGAATGCGAATGCGGACGGCCACGAACGAGGCATCGTCGGCGAGCCGGCTGGTTTCGACGAGGCCGACTTTCACCTCTCGATAATAGACGGGCGCGCCGGGCGTGAGGGCGCCGAGCCGATCGGTGCGCAGGATGAAGGCGCGGCCGGCGGTCGGGTTTTCCTCGGTCGGCGGGTGGTCGAGCCCGATGAAGTGCGTCGCGCGCGGGCCGCGGCCCGGCCGGACGTTGATGCGGACGCCGGTGAGCAGCGTCTCGAGGCCATGAATGCCCGAGAATCCGATTTCCGGATGCACGATCCAGAAGCGGGAGCCGGCGGCGGCGAGGACGGCCGCGCTGCGGCGGAGGCGGGCCTGGACGACGACGCCGCTGAAATCGGGTTTGGAATCGAGACGGGTGACGTGACCGACCTCGACCCCGTCGACGATGAGCGGGGTTTTGTCGGGCGCGACGCCGGCACCGCTGGCGAATTCGATTTCGACGACGGGGCCGCGTTCGCGGATTTCGCGAAAAACCATCCAGGCGCCAATCGCCGTGGCGATGAGGGGCACGATCCAGATCAGCGAAAGGCGGGCGGTCCGGGCGACGACCGGCGGAGGGAGCGAACTCATGGGACGGCGGCGGAGGCGGGCGGGGGCCAGAGCACGCGCGGATCGAACGCCTGGGTGGCCAGCATCGTGAGCACCACGGCGGCGGCGAAGGCGAGAATGCCGGGGCGCGGCTGGACGGCGGCGAGCGGACCGAATTGCACGACGCCGGTGAGGAAGGCGATGAGGAAGACGTCGAGCATCGACCAGCGTCCGATGAAATCGAGGCCGGCGTAGAGACGCGTGAGCGCCCGCGCGCGCGGATGCGGGCGGCGGCGCGCGGCGACGAGCAGGAGCGTCAGGCCGGCGAGTTTGAGAAATGGGACCAGAATGCTGGCGGTGAAAACAATGCCGCCAATGACCCAGAGGTCGTCTTCCATCAGGCCGGTGATGCTGGAGAAAATGGTGTCGGTGCGCGTCTGGCCGGCGGAATCGAGCGTGATGACGGGAAGGAAATTAGCCGGGACGAGCATGCACGCGGCGGCGATCGCGAAGGCGGCGGCGCGCGCATGGTCCTTGCCGGAAAAAAGCGAGGCGAGGCGTTTCATCGCGCGGGACGCGCCGAGCGGGCGTCAGCGGGGAGAAGGGCGAAGGTCCGCCAGGCGATCAGCGTGGCGATCGCCATGCCGGCGTAGCACCAGAGGCCGGGGCCGATGAAAATGTCGACGAGGCTGCCGAGCTTCGTGAAGGCGACGAGCACGGCGAGCACTTGCACCTCGGGCATCGCCCAGGTTTCGAGAGCGGAGGCGAGGCGTTTCAGCCAGCGCAGGAACCGCGGCGAGGACACCAGCCATGGCGGCGAGAAGAGACCGGCGAGCGTGCCGAGTAAAATGAGCGGGGCGATGGCGCCGCAGACGAGCACCCAGAGCGAGAGCAGGCGCATGCCGGCGCGCCAAAGGGCGTCGACGCCGGTGAAAAGCGAGCCGGTGAATTCGTTGCCCAACTTGGCGACGGTCACGAGCGGCAGGGTCATCGCCGGAATTGCGAGCAGCAGGCCAGTGACGGCAAACGCGACCGAGGTATCGGGGCCGAAGCGAGAGCCGGCGGCGAGCGTGTGACCGCAGCGACTGCACAGCGCGCGTTCCCGTGGGCGAAGCTGAATGCTGGCGTGACTCTGGCCGCACAACGGGCAGGCGAAGACGCCGGTCGCGAACAGCGGCGGCGCGCAAGAGGGTCGAATGCCGGGGTGAAGCGTGGAGGCCGGGTGATTCATGCGGAGGCCGAAACGAGCGACCGATTTTCCGTCAGCCGGTTCCCGTTTGCGCGAAGGCCGGAGGCGCATTTCGGGAGCTGATACGACTCCAGATCGCAGTCCCGCGCGGCCCGGTAAGCTGCCGGGAAACCGGCCCTTAGCGCCAATCCGGATTCGCCCCATAGCGCCGTTCGCGCGCGTGGACTACTTTGCGGAGCTATGAAAATAACCCCTGTCCTTTCTCGCAATCCTTCCCGCGTCGCTCGCAATCGAGCGGTCGCGTTACTGGCCATGTGTCTTGGTGCCGCGGCGCTTTCGGCGCAGTCGAGTTCAAGTTCGAGTTCGTCGGGTTCGAATTCCGCCGGCGCGCCGCAATCGAACAATCCTTCAAGCAGCAGCACAGGCGGCTATACGGGGGCGAACTCGGCCTCGGGCTCCAACGGGTCGAGCGCCTCGGACCGATCGGCTTCGGCAAATTCGGGCAGCAGCATGAGCAGTTCGGATACGTCCGGCTCGATGAGCAGCTCGGGTTCGGAGTTGAAGCGGGCTGATCGCCGGTTTCTGACCAAGGCGGCGGAGGGCGGCATGAAGGAAGTCGCGCTCTCGGAACTCGCGCAAGAGCGGGCGGCGAACCCGCAGGTGAAGAGCTTCGCGCAGCAGATGGTCACGGATCACACGCAGATGAACAACGACCTGATGCAGCTCGCCCAGCGGAAAGGGGTGAGCCTCGAGGAAGGTTCGCGGTTCGGCTGGTTGAGTGGCCACGGCTCGCGGACCAATGGCGCTTCGGATACGTCCGGCTCCGCGATGACGGGCACCACCGCCACAGACACGAGCAAAACGGGCGTCGCGAGCACGACGGGAACCCCTGCGGGGACGGCCATGAACTCCGGGACGGACTCGGACATCACGAATGACCGACACTACCGCAACCTGGCAAAGAAAAGCGGTGCCGACTTCGACAAGGAGTACGTCGACATGATGGTCGACGACCACGAGAGCGACGTGAAGCTCTTCGAAAAGGCGGCGAAGGATGCGAAGGATCCGGAAGTGCGGTCTTTCGCGAGCGCGCATCTGCCGACGATCCAGGCGCACTTGCAGCATATTCAGACCTTGAACAAGTCGGTCGCTGAATAAGCTCCGAAGGTCTTTGTTATCCGATCGGATGACGGGTTGGACAGGGCCGCTCCCGGGAGCGGCCCTTTTTTGTGGGCGTCTCCGGCGCGATGGAGTGCGGGTAGCGATCCCTGCGAGAATGATTCTGCGCACGCGCACGATGAGCGCGGCGAAGACGAAAGAGCTTCGCGGTGGCGAGCGGAATATGGCCGCCCACACGCAAAGACTCCCTCACGGCGTTTGGGAAAGCGTCGCGCGCGGGGCGGAGAGCTGCCTGCGGAAGCCGTTTACTGCGGCTCGGCGGAAGTCACGCTGCGACGACCGGCTTCGCCGAAATCAGAGAGCCGGTCGTCGAGCTTGCTCTCGTCGATGTCATCGGCTGCGACCTTGCGCTTGCGAGCTGGGCGAGCGGGAGCGGTGTCGGGGGGAAGCTGCCGCTCGGCGAGCAAGGAGCGTTCGGCTTCGAGCCAAAAATCGAGGTCGCGGTCGACGGGAGAACCGCTGGCCAGCCAGAGGAGTCGGGCACGGTCGGCGATCTCGCCGTGAGAAAGGGCGGCGCGGGAGGGAGAGTCGGAGGAATTCATGGTAAGATTTTGTTGGGGACGCCGGCCGGGCTGTGCAGCGAGTCGAGGCACGCGTAAGAACGACGAGAGACCGGCGGGCTTTTCCAGAGTGCGAATCGAGGGAAACAGAAAAAGACCGAAGCGCGGATCGGATAAAAGTCGGTGCGCACCGGGGAGTACGGGAAGCGACGCCGACAGAGACCGGGCTCGTGCGCTCCCCAGGAGGGAAGAACCTTTGCGGAGGGCGAGGCTTGCAACTTTCGCGGACCGACTTCGTCGTGCCTGTCGCTCTTCATGACGCGACGCGATTTCATCAAAACGTCCGCGGTCACCGCGGTCGGAATTTTGGCGGCGGGAAAATCAACGGCGGCTTCCGGCGGCGGGCCGGCGGCGCAGCCGCAGCCGCGAATTCCGCGGTGGCGCGGCTTCAATCTGACGGAACTCGCGGGTGGGCGGCGCGGGCAGAATTTTCTCGAATCGGATTTCGCGTTGATGAAGGAGTGGGGATTCGATTTCGCCCGGCTGCCGATGTCGTATTGGACGTGGTCGAGTCCGAAGAGTTGGATGAAAATCGAGGAACGCGAACTGGCGCCTGTGGACCAGGCGATCGAATGGGGGAAGCAGTACGGCGTGCATTTGAATTTTAATTTCCACCGGATTCCGGGCTACTGCGTGAACGGGCGGGAGCGGGAGCCGCAGCAGCTTTTCGACAGCCCGCGTGAAGAGATGGAGCAGGCACTCGAGGCGGCGGCGTATCACTGGCGTTTTTTTGCCGAGCGCTACCAGGCCGTGCCGGCGTCGCGGTTGAGTTTCGATTTGTTCAACGAACCGCCGTTCATGACGGACCAGTCACGCTACGTGGAAATCGCGACGGCGCTCGTCGCGGCGATTCGCGGGGTCAGCCCGGATCGGCTGATCGTGGCGGATGGAGCGGACATCGGGCAAACGCCGGTGCCGGGGCTCGTCGACCTGGGCCTCGTACAGAGCACGCGCGGCTATCTGCCGAAGATGGTGAGCCACTACACGGCGACGTGGGTGCCACCGCGGGAATTCGAATCGCTGGAGAAGCCGACGTGGCCGATGGTGGACGCGAAAGGCGTGCGCTGGGATCGCGCGAAGTTGCGGGCGGAGCTGATCGACAAATGGAAGCCGCTGGTGGCGCGAGGCGTGCCGGTGCACGTCGGCGAGTGGGGCTGCTACACGAAGACGCCGCACGACGCGGTGCTCGGCTGGATGGGAGATTTGCTCGCGCTGTGGAAAGAGGCGGGCTGGGGCTGGGCGATGTGGAATCTGCGCGGCGGCTTCGGCGTCCTCGACAGCGGTCGCGCGGACGTGGCTTACGAAGACTTCCGCGGGCACCGGCTCGATCGCAAGATGCTCGAACTGCTGCGCGCGAACTGAACGGCGGAGTTGGAGCGGAGCACGCGACGGGCGACGGCGATCAGTCCTGCACGAGATCGTACACGAGGCCGAACGGATCTTTGAAGTGAAGCGAATCGCCGTGGTCGGTGATGATCTCACAGCCGTTTTGCTCGAGGTGCTGCTTTGCTTCGCGGGTGTTGATCACGCTGAACCTCGGCATCGGCGGACGCGTCACGGCCGCTTTGTTGATGTGCAGAACGAATCGTCCGGTGTCGTATTCCAGGTGCGTGGCGGTCTTGTCGATCAGACGAAAATTCATCACGCCGGAATAAAAGGTCTCGGCTTTGCGGAGATCGGGGAGTTCGACGGCGACGGAGTTGTTGGAACGAAATTTCATGACAATGGAAGGAGTAGCGCGGCGTGAACTCCGAGGTTTCCTTCACCGTGCCGGGGAAAAAACCGGATCAGCCGCACAGTCAGTTTTCCACGGACAAAGTTCCGATGGCGGGCGGTTCGCCGTGGATAGCGGTTATCAGCCTGACAGGCGCGGCGAAAATCCCTGCGCTCACGCGCAGGGCTACGGGAGCGCTGGTAGCCCGCTGCGGGAACAGCGGGACGGAGCGAGATTCGAAGGCGCCAGCTTTTACGCGCGGTGCAATGAAATGAAAACGAGGTGGGAAATGGCGGCGCTTGCGACGGGTGGGACGGTCTGTTTTCTGGATTTACCATGCATGATGCCGAATCGAGACCGGCGCGCCTCGACGAATCGCCGGCGCCTGCTTACGCGCTGCCGGATCCGTTGGTGTCGAACGACGGGCGGCGGATCGAGGATCTGAAGAAGTGGAAAGCGACGCGGCGGGGCGAGTTGCTGGAGCACTTCGTACGCGAGGAGTATGGGCACACGCCGATCGGGCGGCCGGCGGGGCAATTTTTCGAGATAACGTCGCTGGATCACGAGGCACTCGGGGGCCGGGCAACGCGGAAGGAAGTCGCGATCTGGTTCGAGCCGGAGCGCCGCGGTCCGGTGCTGCGGCTGCTGATTTACTTGCCAAACGGAAGGGGCGAGGGCACGCGGCCGGCATTTCTCGGCCTGAATTTTTATGGGAATCACACGGTCTCGGACGATGCGGGGATCGCGCTGGCGATGGAGTGGAGGCCGGCGACTCCGGGGGTGACGAATCGCGGCGCGAGCGAAGCGGCGCGCGGGCGGGATGCAGGGAAGTGGCCGATCGAGGCGGTGCTCGCGCGCGGGTACGCGGTGGCGACGGCGTATTGCGGCGATCTTTGTCCCGACCGAAGCGATGGTTTGTCGGCGGGCGTGAACGCGTGGCTCGGCGGGGCGGGGACCGAAGAACGTTCCGGCGACGCGTGGGGCGCGATCGGAATCTGGGCGTGGGGTTTGAGTCGCGCGCTCGACTATCTGGAGACGGACCGGGACATCGATGCAAAGCGCGTAGCGGTGCATGGGCATTCGCGGCTCGGGAAGGCGGCGCTGTGGGCGGCGGCGCAGGACGAGCGGTTCGCGCTGGTGATTTCAAATGAGTCGGGCTGCGGCGGCGCGGCGCTCCACAAACGCATCCACGGCGAGACGGTGGCGAAGATCAATGCGCAGTTTCCGCACTGGTTCGCGAAGAATTTCCGCCGCTACGACGACGATGAGGCGGCGTTGCCGGTGGATCAGCACGAACTGCTGGCGCTGATCGCGCCGCGACCGCTTTACGTGGCGAGTGCGGAGGGCGACGACTGGGCGGATCCGCGCGGGGAGTTTCTCGCGGTGAAAGGCGCGGAGCCGGTGTATCGATTATTCGGAGCCGGCGGGCCGGCGGCGAAGGATGTGCCGCCGGTGCACCAGCCCGTGGGCGAGAGGCTGCGTTATCATATCCGGGCGGGTGGGCACGATCTGACCGTTTACGATTGGGCGCGCTATCTGGATTTCGCGGACGAGTGTTTTGGCCCAGAGCGGCGGTGACGGCGATTTTCCGAGGCACCCGAGGTCGTTGCGGGCCGGGCGAAGCATTCATGGCTCATGCGGAGGCGCCGACCCGGTTCCCGGAGGAACATCCCGAGAACGGCGATGACCATCGACGGAACCTGTTGCGATCATGACGGCACCTTCGGAAAATCTTCCCATTCTCTACGTGAAATCCGGCTGCCCGTGGTGCCATGAGGCCATCGAGTTTCTTAGCAGCCATGGCATCGGTTATCGCGAGCAGAATGTCTCGCGCGACTCGGCGGCGATGAGCGAGATGCAGCGAAAATCGGGGCAGGACAAAGCGCCGACGCTCGACTGGCATGGACAAGTGCTCGCGGATTTCGGCGTGGCGGAACTCGTGCCGTTTCTGCAGAAGCACAACGTGAAGCTCGAGGATAGTTGATGTCGCGGCCTGGAGGGCGTCGGGGAAGCCGAGGCATGGGCCGCAGGCTGGGACGAGAGAAAAAATAAACCACGGAGGCTGGGCCACCGTGGTAAAACGCACGCGAGGGAAGACTCAGATGCAGCGGGAGATGCAGCGGGGCGTACGGCTATTTGCGAAACATCTTCGCGATCACGAAGATCACGATGGCGCCGAAGAGGCCGCCACCGAAGAGGAGATACAGCAGGGAATATCCGATCGCGGCGATCGGCTGGGTTTGAGAGAGAAGAGTGATCATGGCAGTCGAGGATTGGTTGAGAATAACCGAAGAACGAAGCCAGCCTGCACATGGTAGCTTGGCGGCACGCGTGGTTCCGCGGAGTGGGAAAGGGTCGCGCGGGCGGTCCGCCGGATTGGAACGAAACCCGTCGGCATGCGTTTGCGGTCGGGCGCACGCTTGAGGTCGGCGCGCCACGGTGCAGAGTGGACGCATGAGGTTCCTGAAGATCGTTCACGTAGCGACTTGCGGGGCGATTTTGCCGGTCGTGGGCTGGGCGGCGGCGGACGTGGGTTATGTAGCGCGGCTCGAGGCGCAACGCGCGGAGCGTGTGAACCGTCTGACGAAGCCGGATGGCTGGCTGACTTTGATCGGACTGCACTTCTTGCAGCGGGGCGCTAACTCGATCGGCTCGGCGGCGAACAATACAGTCGTGCTCGCGAAAGGTCCGGCGCATCTCGGCACGGCCACGCTGGCGAGCGATGGTCGCGTGATTTTCACCGTGAACCCCGCGGTAGCGGATGAGGTGCTGGTGGACGGACGCCAGGTGTTGAGCGCGCCGTTGCTCGAAGGAGGCGAAGGGCAGGCGTCGACGCTCGTCACCTGGAGCACGGTGAGTTTTTTCGTGATCGAGCGGGGCGGAAAAAAAGCGTTGAGAGTGAAGGATAGTGCCTCGGAGCGGCGCACGCATTTCCTCGGCATCGACTATTTTCCGATCGATCCGAGCTGGCGCGTGGAGGCGCGATGGGTGGCGTTCGAGCGGCCTCGCGAGGTGATGATTCGCAATATCCTCGGGCAGGAGGAGCCGGCCCTGATTCCGGGGAAAGCGGTCTTCGAGCGGGAAGGGAAGACCTTCGAGTTGCTGCCGCTGGTCGAGGGCGCGGACGAGCCGCTGATGTTCGTGATCTCCGATGCGACGAGCGGGGAGGAGACGTATGGCGCGGCGAGGTTTGTCTACGCGGATCCGCCGCGGAGTGGGAAGCTCGTGTTGGATTTCAACGAGGCGCTGAACCCGCCGTGCGCGTTTACGTCCTTTGCGACGTGTCCGCTCCCACCGAAAGAAAACCGGCTTCCGATCGCAGTGCGTGCCGGCGAGAAAAAATATCGCGGGGAACACGAGTGAGGCAGCAGTGAGCTGCGTGGACGCTCACGGTCCAGAAAGAGGAGCGCAGGTCGCTCACATTCGCGCGCGAGATCCCGGCTGAGCTCACCACCACGGATAACTCGGGTAATAAGGATCGTAGCCGCCGAAACAGCCACCGCGTCGGCCGAAACCGTAGCCGCCCTTCGTGTGAAATTCCGAATAGCCGATGGCGAGTCCGAAGCCCGAGGCCGGATCGTCGTAGGTGAGAACCATGCTGCCGCCGATTTCACTGTAGCCGTGGCTGCCGACACCGACCGTGAAGGACATCGATCCGTGGATTTCGGGCGTGCGGTTGATTTTTAGCGACGACACGACGGCGGACGAAGATCGCGCGGTGGCGGTCGCGGCGTAGCTGCCGCGCGGCGCGGCGGGCATGAGGCGTTCGACGGCGACGTCGAGGCGGGAGAGCTGGGCGGCGTCGAGCAGATCGAGGCCGGCATTGTGGCGCTCGGTGGCGGAGAGACGATCCGAGAAGCGAGTGGGGCGAGGATTCTTGGTCACGAAATCCCACGTCGCCACGTCGTGACGCACGAGGGCATCGAGCACCGCGAGTTGGTCGGAGTTGAGTTGGGTGAGCCCGACATCGGCCCGGTCGGCGGGCGGGAGGGATTTCGAAAACCGCGTGGTCTCGGCAGCCAGACCGAGATGGGCGACAGCAAGAGCAAGTCCGAAGCCGAGGAATGGGCGCACGAAGGAGAGCATGGGCGGCGATTTTCGGGGAATCACAGCAGGGAGACGTTCGCGTGGCCAGCGCGGTTCCACTGAATTCATTTTGGCGCGGCAGTCGGGAAACCTTTGCGCGGCGGAGTCCGTTGTCGCGCGGTCGGGCTGATCGACGGTTCCGCGTTTTCGAGCCCGACGGGACGCCGGGCTCCACCTCACCGATCGACTTTACTGCGGCGGGACGGCGCCGTAGTGGGCTTGGTGGGCGGCGTACGCGGCGGTGTCGGCGAGCATCGCGTCGATGGTGGCGACGAGCGGTTCGAGGCGCACGAGTCCGGAAAAAACGGCTTTGTCGCCGATGGCGTCTTCGAGAATGAACGCCGGACGCTGGCTGATCTGATGCGCAAAAAAATCTTTCGTGCTGGCGTCGACGCGGGCACGGACGGCAGCGGACTCGGCGGCAGCGCGAAGTTTTCTCGAGGGAATTTTCGTGACCCTCGACGCGACGGCGACGGCGGTGGCGAGGTCGCCGATTTTCCGGCCTTCGCGAATGCCGGCGTGCGCGAGGGCAAGCCGGAGTTCGTCGTCGTTGAAACCGAAATCCCGGCCGGCTTCGGCGACGAGGTTGGGCGCGGTGTAGTTACCTCGGCGCCCGGCTTCGAACCAGCCGGAGTTGAGCATAAACGGCGAGCGCATGACGGTGCCGCCGCTGCGCCGGTAAAACCAATCGCACTGCTCGCGGGAGACGGGAAAATCCTGCGGATTCATCAGCGCGATCTTCCACTGAAACTCGACGCGTCCGGCATAGCGCGTCTTGAGTTCGGTCCAAGTCGGCTCGACCCACATGCACCAGGAGGAGAGGACTTCGAGATAGTAGGTGATTTTCACGCGGCGAGCGGAGCGCCGGCGGAGCATGGCGTCAACGACGGGAGGAACAGGGAGGAATACAGTGAGGCCGCGGGCCCGCGGCGAAGTGTAGCCGTGGCGTCGCGGCTTCATCCATTTCGCGGCGCCGCCACGTCGGAGAAGGGGAAAAAAAGGCGCCCGCTGGCGGGCGCCTTGAATTTTTCGCGAAGGCTCTCTCAGCGACTCAGGCGCCGAGTTGGTAACGCGTGAAGCGGCGAACCTGGAGGTTCTCGCCGATCTTGGTGATCTTCTCGGTGAGGATTTCCTTCACGGTCTTTTCCGGCAGCTTCACGAACGGCTGATCGAGCAGGCAGATCGTGGAGTAGAACTTGTCGAGCTTGCCTTCGACGATCTTTTGCACGGCGGCCGGCGGCTTGCCGAGTACCTGGGCGGCGGCGATGTCGCGCTCTTTGGCGACATCGGCCTCGGGCACCTGGTCGCGCGAGACGTAGAGCGGATTCGCGGCGGCGATCTGGAGGCAGATGTCCTTGCAGAGCTGCTTGAAGTCGTCGTTACGAGCGACGAAGTCGGTCTCGCAGTTAACTTCGAGCAACACGCCGACTTTGCCGCCGACGTGAATGTAGCTCTCGATCAAGCCTTCCCTCGTGGCGCGGTCGGCCTTTTTCGCAGCGGAAGCGGCCCCCTTCTTGCGAAGGATAGTGGTGGCTTCGTCGACGTTGCCGTTGGCCTCGGTGAGGGCTTTTTTGCAGTCAAGCAACCCGGCGCCGGTGGCGCCGCGGAGGTCGTTGACCATTTGAGCGGTGATGGTGACGGACATTGAGAGGAGTTTTCCTGAGGCTTGAATTATTCGGCCTTAACGACGGCGCGTTTCGGGCGAGCGACCTTTTTCGGCGCGGCGACGACCTCGGCTTCACCTTCGACGACGTCGACGACCTCCGGCGGGAGTTCGACCTTGGAGAGATCGACTTCGTCGGCGGAGACGGGCGCGGCGACACTGGCGGACGCGGCGGCGGCGGCCTTGAGGTCGGCGTTGCCACGGGCGGCGCGCCGGGAGTCGCGTTGGGAGAGGCCGCTCTGCACCGCGGCGACGATCGCCTCGACGATGATGCGGATGGATTTCACCGCGTCATCGTTGCCGGGGATCGGGTGCGAGAGGGTGGTCGGATCGGAATTCGTATCGGCGATACCGACGCACGGGATGCCGGCGCGGGCGGCTTCGGCGACGGCGATCTTCTCGTGGTTCACGTCGACGACGAACATCGCGTTCGGGAGGCCGGGCATGTCGACGATGCCGCTGAAATTTTTCTGCATGCGGACCATCTCGCGCTTGATGGCGGCGACTTCCTTCGAGCCGAGCTTGGCCATTTCGCCGTTCTGCTCCTGCTGTTGGTATTTTTTGTACTTCGCGATGGAGCGTTTGACGGTCTCGTAATTCGTGAGTGTGCCGCCGAGCCAGCGATCGACGCAGAAAGGCATGCCGGTCGAGGTCGCGGCCTCGCGGACGATTTCCTTCGCCTGGCGCTTGGTGCCGACGAAGAGGAGGTTGCCGCCGTTGCCGACGACGTCCTCGACGAAGGCGCAGGCTTTCTCGAGGGCGGCGTGGGTCTTGCCGAGGTCGATGATGCTGATGCCCTGGCGATGGTCGAAGACGAAGGGCTTCGAGCGGGGATTCCAGCGACGCGTTTGGTGCCCGAAATGCACGCCGGCATCGAGGAGGTCTTTAGGAGTGACGTTCATATGATCTATGTTTTCTCGAAACACAGGTCGGCCAGTGGGCCGCCTTGCGATCCTGAGGAGGATGGTTGGTTGATGTTGTTAACTGACGGAGCGGTCGAAAACACAGATCGCGATGGCGAGAGGCAAGCGCGAATTCGGAAAATGCCGAAAACGGGGTTGACAGAAAAAAATGCGGGCAGCACGTTGCGCGTCCCATTCGTTGCAGGGTGGAGCAGCCTGGTAGCTCGTCAGGCTCATAACCTGAAGGTCGCTGGTTCAAATCCAGCCCCTGCACCCAATTTGAAACCCTCGGAAACACTTCCGAGGGTTTCTTGTTTAATAAGTTACGCATTTCAGGTTCTTTCGTTTTTGTTCGCGCCCGTTTTCTTAACTTTGGGAAACTTTGGCTGCTTTTCAGGAACGTTTGCCCAAGTTCCGGACCAAGTTTCTTCGAGACGGTGCGATTTTTTGCAGAGGCGAACACGCACAGACTCCAAAGTCGCGAACGCTCTCGCAAACGCGAGGCTCACGCACCACCGCGGCTCACACGATTTCAGTGCGTGGCTGGAGGAGTGTCGGTCGCGCTTTCAGGTCGAGACTGACGCGCACTCCCTTTTGTCGCCGCCCACCGGCAGATCACATCTACGCATGGTCAGGCCGCCGCGACGCGATGGGCGCCGTTTTCGGTTTCGACGCCAACGCCAGTGATACCAGCCTTGGCGAGTGCGGTTGTGTCCGCGTAAGCATAGCGCCACGTGCCCGGCAGAATTTCCACCGGGTGCAGCACCTCGTCCTTGATCAGCCGCCACACGGTGACACGGCTGACGCTGAGCAGCTTCGCCGCGACCTTCTGCGTCACCGACAGCGGGCCGTCGGTCGCACTCGCTCGCATCACTGCATTTTCGCTCGTGCCGTCGAGTGCGCGTTGAAGCGCGAGTCGCTCCGGCGCGGACAGCGATTCATCGCAGGAGTTAGCGCCGCATCGTGATCAAATCTTCCGGCAGGCCAGCTTGGGTCGCGACGACCTGCTCGTCGTCGCCAAGCTGGCCGTTCAGACGCACTCGTTCATCTTCGAGCGGCAGAACGGGCAGAAAGCCGACGCGCCGAGCGAGTGACGCTCTCGCGCACGGGTGGCCGGACTCAACCGGCCGCCCTTTTTTGTCCGCTGCGCCAAAAGAAACGAGTTCGTCAGTCCTTCGTTCGAAATTTTGTCACAGCCGTCACGCGCGAATTGTCCAATCCAGCGTATGGACACAAAACTCATTCACGAAACTGCTCTCAATGTGCTCGCAGGCACGGCTTCCTTTCCGGAGGTCGTTGCCGCTTTGATTCGCGCTGGCGTCGAATACTACCACGTCGATTACGCCGGTCTGCGAAAGACCTACTACGGGGCCGACGGTGCGGCGGTCGTGGTGACTCCGCTCAACTACGAGTCATTGCCCCCGGTGGCGCCCGATTTCCAGCGGGACCAGCTGAAGGCGAACCTCCTCGACAGCCAGCGCCACGGCCAGAAATACGGCGACTTCACCCGCCGCGCGATGGAGGCCGGTGTGCAGAGCTACACGGCGTTCTTGCGTGGCAAACGCGTGATCTATTTGGGCCGCCAGGGCGATCTCCATACGGAGTGGTTTCCCGGGGCTGCACCGACCCAGCTGTGACCCGGCGCTGGCACATGGCTTGCCGCCCCCTCGATCGTCCGCTTACTCGTGAGGCGATGCCACCGCTCACGAGTCCTCTCGTCGCACACGATGCCACGGACGCCAAACTCGTCATCGATGCGAAAGCGGGCGATCTTTCTGCGCTCGATGCTCTGCTCCGGCACCACCAGTCGTGGATTTTCAATCTGGCGCTAAGAATGGTCTGGCGGCGTGAAGTAGCCGAAGACGCGACCCAGGAAATTTTGCTCAAAGCCGTCACCCACCTCGGTGGCTTCGAAGGCCGCAGCAAGTTTTCCACCTGGCTCTATCGCATCGCCGTCAATCATCTGCTCAACGTCCGCAAATCGGAGATGGAAGAGCAGCGCATGACCTTCAGCGAGCTGGGGCGTTCGCTCGACGACTGCGCCGACTCCGAATTGCCCGACGAGACGCTTCTGCCGGCGGGTCACGGACTGATCGTCGAGGAGGCAAAGCTCGGGTGCATCACCGCCATGCTCATGTGCCTCGACCGCCGGCAGCGGCTGGCCTTCATCCTGGGCGAAGTCTTCGGCGTCGACAGAGGGCTCGGAGCCGAGGTCATGGAAATTTCGGCCGACAATTTCCGTCAGCTCCTCGCCCGCGCCCGGCGGGATCTCTACGAATTCATGCAGGGTAAATGTGGATTGGTAAATTCGTTGAACCCATGCCGCTGTTCGAAAAAGGCCGGTGCCTTCATGCAGCGAGGCTGGCTCGATCCGAGGCGCCGACAATTTACCACTGGACGCATCGCGACGATGCGAGAGGTGACGCCTGACCGGCTTGAGGAACTGCAAGGCCTGCAACACGCCCACGCCCAGATATATCGGAATACGCCGCTCACGGAGCCGCCGGACGCCGTGCAGCGGCTTCGCGAGGTGCTCACGAAATCGACCTTCAGCCGCGAATAAACGCGGCCAAGTTCAAATCGAACAAGGGCGCCTCCGCGCTCAGTCGCTTGCGAACAGACGCGGTCGTTGGAATCCCGCCGGCTCTGGCTCCATACGGTTGGTCGGCACGGCGACTGCCGTCTCGTTGCGGCCAGCGATCCGTGGCAGCTCGCGCTGAAAACCCGGATACAGCACGCCGGTCGGTGTGAGCAACACGTAGCCGCGCCGCAGTGCGTAGAGCATGAGTTTGCCGGGCGTGTGCAGCCCGAGCTTGATCATGATCCGCTTCCGGTGCGTTTTCACCGTGAGCCGCGACATACCAAGCCGTTCCGCCGCCTGCTTGTTCAGGAACCCCGAGGGAAATTGTGCTTCCGCGTCTTCCCGTCTTTGATATGGCTGTAAAGTTTTATGTCGGATAAACAGAGCATGCGACATGTGATTTATAGTTGGGTTAGTCGCCTTGGTGTCTCTGCGACTGAGGTGGTGGCCGCACGCGCCTTCGAGGTGAGGCACACGCGGGAGGTGTTTTTGGCCAGGGTCAACCAAGCGAAACGGGGTGCGACGCGGGTGTTGCGGCCGCTGCCTGGCGGTGAAGTATCAGCGATTCGACCCTCACTCGACCGAGACGAGACGGCCTAGCCGACTGCGACATGACCGCGGCTAGGCCACATCGACGGTGGCCCCGCTGCGACTTACCAGCTTCCACCACCACGATGAACTATGAAGATATTCTTGGCGATGATGCTTAGACTCAAAAGAGATCGTTTTCTGGTGAAGCTTGGGGCCGCCTTCTTTCTGGTGGTGGTGCCGTCTGCATCGATCGCAACCTCTGCCAAGACTAACTCGGCGGCTTCGCGCGCGGCGAATAGTTCGGCGATTGAAACGAAGCTCTTCGTGCAGCTCTTCAAAGAGGCACACTACAATCGCGATGCCGTGAAGGAGGCGGACTTTGCGGATCTTGTTCAGGAATTCATGGCATCGCTCGACGAGCGGCGTGTGGTGTTTCTCCAATCTGACCGCGACGCGTTGACTCGGCAAATCGGCCCTGCCCTCCACTGGAATCTGGCGGTGCTCGGAGACCTCGGTGCTGCGACCTCGATCTTTGATGCCTATCGGGCGCGCAGCGCAGAACGCGTGAAATGGATATCCCGACAACTTCACGGGGAACTGACTCTCGACACCAACGAAGTGGTGGATCGCCCCCGGGAACCGTTCTCTTGGCCCAACGACGCGCGAACGGCGGATGGTATTTGGCTACGGCGCCTTCAAGCCGAGGTGATAGACGAGGTGCTAAACGGGCGGAGCGTCGATGAAGCCAAGACAATCCTCCAGAAACGCTATGAAAATTGGTTGGCGAGCATCGCCGGAGTAGGGAGCCGAGAAATTGGCGACCGGTTTCTTGCAACGATGGCGCATCGTTATGATGCGCATTCGACCTACTACGGACCGGAGGAATTCAAGGACTTCGGGGCGGCGATGCGGTCCGATCTAGTTGGTATCGGGCTGGAACTGACCACGCGCGACGGTCGCTGTTTGATAACCGACGTTCTTTCGGGTGGGCCTGCGGCGGGCTCTCGCGTCTCACCCGGCGATGAGATCGTCGCTGTGGGCGACGAACGAGACGTGTTAGTGGACGTGCATGGCTTTAGGTTGCGACAAATTGTTGGACTAACCCGGGGCAAGCCGGGAACGGAGGTTCGCTTGGTCACGCACCCGGCAAGTGCAGTCGATCCTTCAATTCGGCTGACGACTAAGGTTACTCGGGGGCGGGTTTCGCCTGACGCGATGCGGGCTTGGGCACGGGTGTTTCACATGAGCCAAGAATCCGACGCTAAATCGGCTTTTGCCGTCGTCACGCTGGGCTCTTTCTATGGTGAAATCACCACCGCGGACGGCAGCCGGACTAGCGCCTCCCGCGATGTGGCACAGCTCTTGGAAAAACTTAAAGGTGAGGCGATTCACGGCCTCGTTTTAGACCTGCGTGGTAACGGTGGAGGCTATCTCACGGAGGCCGCCGAGCTGCTGGGCCTCTTCATTGGGAAGCGCCCGGCCTTTGTGATTCGCAACTACTCGGGCGAGAACTCGATCGTGGCCTCAAAGAACGAAACGCTGTTTACTGGGCCTCTTGTGGTGCTCGTTGACTCCCGCTCCGCATCGGCATCAGAAATTGTGGCCGGCGTATTGCAGGAGTATGGACGCGCTGTCGTCGTCGGATCGCCAACCGTCGGTATGGGCAGCGTCCAAACGGTTCTTGAGCTCCGCAATTTGTCGCCAGTGCTGGCCCGATCACCCGACGGCAGCGGGGCTGCGCGGTTGACGATACAAAGAGTTTTCATGCCGAGTGGCGCCTCCACTCAGCTGGTTGGAGTGACTCCGGACGTGGTCTTGCCCTCGCTAGCCTTCGCCGCCACCTACGAACGCGATCTGCTTCACCCACTGAGCAGTGAGCGCATTTCTGGCTCTGAGATTCCGGCGAAGCCGCTCCCCACGGAGACGCTTGATCTTGTGCGCGCGAAAAGTGCCGACCGCCAGCGCGTCCTGCCGGATCTCATCGCCGCACAACAAGCCGCAGACCGTTTCACTGACGCCCATCAACACTCTGTGCTGATCAACCTCGATCGGCGTCGGCAGCTTCAGGCGGAACAGGGGCAGCAGGAGCAAATGGCGCAAAACCTGAAGGATCCGGACAGCATGACGCCTTCGGCTTCGTTCGATTTGAGCTCGCACTTGGGAGCAGGGAAGACTGGTTCCGATGAAGCCTCCACCATCACGGATGACTGCCTGTTGAGGGAGAGCTTGAGAATTCTCAGAGATCTTAGCTTGGCCGGATGGTCGCGTTGAGTAGCCCTCCGAAACGAGTTTGGGCTACTCGATTTCGGCGCGAAAGAACCAGGACTTTGCAAGCGCCACGGCATGGCGGTTGACTAGGGCGGAGAATCGATGCCAAATCCGCTTTGCCCACTCTCGGGTAGGGCTGAAGGCAACTAATCTCTTCCGGATTGGTGGTGGAGCGGGGAATCGCTCCCTAGTTCGGATTTTCACCTCGGCCGAAGTGCCCGAATTCTCTGCCTTAGCGCTGACAATCGGTAAACAAAGTCGCTGAGAAACGGTTCCCGGGGACACGCAGGGTTTCTGCTTTAGTGGCTTACGTGATTTTCAAGCGAGCGACCGCTGTCGTAGCCACGGAAAACATCGGAGGATTTTCAGGCGCTCGGGTTGGTTCCGGGATCTCTTTCTTCCCGCGAAAATGGAGAGACGGCCCTGAACTCGGGCGCGAAGGACAGCCACCTGCGGTTTGCCCCCTCTCGTTAATTTCCGAGCTTTCTGGTCGGACGTGCGGGCACGCCGATTGCCAGCCAGCCATCGTCGACGTCTCTGGTCACGACGGCTCCAGACCCTATCACCACATCGTCGCCGATGGTCACGCCGGGGTTGATGATCGCGCCGCCGCCGATCCAGACGTTGTTACCAATGGTGATCGGACGGCCGAACTCCAGGCCGGCGCGTCGCTCGCGCGCATCAAGCGGGTGCGTTGCCGTGTAGATGCCGACCCGCGGCCCGATGAGACAGTTGCGACCGATGGCGACCTTGCAGACGTCCAGAATAACGAGGTCGCAGTTCGCGTAGAAATTCGTGCCGAGGTGAATGTTGTAACCGTAATCGCAGTGGAAGGTGGGTTCGATGAAGGTCTGCGCGGCGTCGCACGTGCCGAGCAATTCGCGTAGCACCGCGGCGCGCGCTGCGGCTTCTTCGTGGGGCGGCAGGGCGTTCAGCTGACGGCACAGCGCGCCCGCTTGCTGCCGTTCGGCGGTGAGGGTCGCGTCGGTGGCGAGGTACAGTTCGCCCGCGAGCATTTTTTCTTTTTCGGATTTCGCGTGCATCGGATCGCGCGGCGCAGGTGGGTTTCAAGTTCCCCGCGGAGCTATTTTCGAGAGAGTGAGGCGGTGGCCAATTTCACAAGCGAACTCCGGAGAGCGAAGATTCCACAAAAATGCCCGGTCCGCGTGGTGCGAACCGGGCAGGGCGGACGCCGAGTACGATGCGGGTTTACTTTTTCTTTCCCGGCACGGTGAGCTGCAGCGAATCGTAGCCGTCGGCCTTGACGGTGATTTTGTCGTCGGTCGCGAGATCCTTGATCGTCCAGCTCTTGCCGGGAGCGATGGTTTCCTCGGGGACGTTGCGGGCTTTGTCGGTCGCGTGGAACGCGACGGCGAGGAGGACTTGCGCGGAAACTTTGAGCGGCTCGCTGGAGGTGTTGGTCAGCTTCAGCGTGTAGGGGCCGGCTTCGGCGTCCTTCACTTTTCTGAACTGGTGTTTGAGCGGCAGCGCTTTCGCGGCTGCGACGGCGGACTGGGCATGAAGCGCGGGCGTCGACGCGAGTGCGGCGCAAAGGGCGCAACTCGCGGCCAGGATGGCGAGGGCGCGCTGGAGAGGACGGATAACGCTCGGAATAGTTTGATTCATTTTCGGGGGAGGTCGTTGGGTTAATCCGGCTTCGCTTCACCAGGGATGGAGCGAGGAGCCGTTGACGTAAGGATGTTTGCGCGGCGGCACGCGTCAAGGCGAGCACCAACCCGGCGGAGGTCGGACGCTTCGCTTGCTTGCTTCCTCGGCGTGGTCTGGCACGCTGCGAAACTCTCTCTCCCGCCCTATGAACAAGACGGAAATTCTCCAACGCCTCCGGGCCGAAAAAGTAATTGCGCTCATCCGCGCCGACAGCTCGTCGAGCCTGCTCGAGTGCGCGCGCGCGCTCGCCAACGGCGGACTCACTTGCATCGAACTCACGATGACGACGCCGAACGCGATCGAGCTGTGCGCGCAGGTGTCGCGCGAGCTGCCGCAGGTGCTGCTGGGGCTCGGCACGGTGCTCGATGCGGAGACAGCGAAGAAGGGCATCGCGGCGGGCGCGAAGTTCATCGTGACGCCGGCGGTGCGGCCGACGGTGATCGCCGCCTGCAAGGAAGCCGGCGTGCCGGTGCTCGGTGGCGCGCTGACGCCGACGGAAGTCTACACGTCGTGGGAACTCGGCGTCGACGTCGTCAAAATTTTTCCCGCGGAATTTTTCGGGCCGGCTTACATCAAGTCAGTCAAGGCGCCGTTCCCGAAGATCGAGGTCATGCCGACGGGTGGTGTCACGCCGGAGACGGTGGGCGAATTTTTGAAGAACGGCGCGTTCGCGACGGCGGCGGGCAGCGCGCTCGTGTCGCCGGCAGCGTTGAAGGCGGGCGACTGGGCGGCGATCACGGCGCGGGCGAGGCAGTTCGTGGCGGCGGCGAATGCACCGCGCTGAAGGACGGAGCGACGCGAGCGGTTTGGGATTGTTTGCAGCGGCGGTCCATGACCGCCGTCGGCGTGCGCGAACCCGGCGGGCATAGACCGCGGCTACATCGGACGCGATCGGAAGTCTGGGCGAGCCGCCCGCGCTCCCCGGGGCGGGCGGCGTCACTTTTTGTTCGCGGGTTCGTCCTGCCACGAACCCCATGAAATTACTCCCCCGTGCCTCGCTGGTCCTCCTCTGCGGTATCGTGCCTTTCGTTTTTGCTCAAACCTCGTCCGACGCCCTCGGCGAATTCGCCCATCACGGCGATGTTGGAAAGCCGGCCGTCTCGGGTGCGGCCGCCTACGACGCAGCGCGCCAGGAATATCGGCTCGCGGGCGCCGGCATAAATATCTGGGGCGCGTCCGACCAGTTTCAATTCGCGTGGAACGAGATGAAGGGCGACTTCATCCTGCGGACGCGTTTCGAGCTGCTGGGCCAGGGCGCGGTGGCGCATCGCAAGCTCGGGTGGATGGTGCGCGCGTCGCTCGACGCCGACGCGCCGTATGCCGATGCGTGCGTGCACGGCGATGGGCTGACATCGCTGCAGTATCGAAAGGAAAAGGGCGGACAGACGGCGGAGATCGTGCTGCCGCTGAAGGGCGGCGACGTGATCCAGTTCGAGCGACGCGGGAAAACGTTCATCTTTTCCTCGGCTCGTTACGGCGATCCGTTCGTGTCGACGCAGTTCGAACTCGATCTCGGCGACGCGGTGCTCGCGGGCCTTTTCGTCTGTTCGCACAATGCGCCGGCGAAGGAAGAGGCGGTGTTTCGCGACGTGCGAATCATCCGGCCGGCGCCGGTGGGTTTCACGCCGTATCGCGATTACATCGGCTGTCAGCTCGAGGTGCTCGAGGTGTTCACGGGCCAGCTCGCGATGTTGCACCGCTCGGCGGAGCCATTCGAGGCGCCGAACTGGATGCAGGACGGCGAGACGCTGATTTTCAACGTGAGCGGCGCGGGGAAATCGAAAGGCCTGCTGCGCACTTACAATCTGCGCACGGGAAAAATCTCTCCGCTCGAGACCGGCGTGGCGGTGCACAACAACAACGACCACGTGCTCTCGTTCGACGGGAAAATGCTCGGCGTCAGCAATCACACGCCGGAACTCGGCAACCAGTCGGCGGTGTTCACGCTGCCGGCGACGGGCGGCGCGGCGACGCAGATCACGCCGAAGGGGCCGTCGTATTTGCACGGCTGGTCGCCGGACGGCCAGTGGCTCGTCTTCACCGGCGGGCGTGACGGCAACTACGACATCTACAAAATCCCGGCGGCGGGCGGCGACGAAGTGCGGCTCACGAACACGGCGGGGTTGGATGATGGACCGGAGTTTTCGCCGGATGGGAAATACATCTATTTCAATTCGACGCGGTCCGGTTTGATGCAGCTGTGGCGGATGAAGCCCGAAGGTTCCGAGCCGGAGCAGCTCACGAACGACGGTTTCAACAACTGGTTTCCGCACGTTTCACCCGACGGAAAATGGATCGCGTTTCTCACCTTCGACGATGCGGTGAAACCGGACGACCATCCGTACTACAAGCACGTTTACCTGCGGTTGATGCCGGCGAACGGCGGGCAGCCGCGCGTGATCGGCTATGTTTACGGCGGGCAGGGCACGATCAATGTCCCGTCGTGGTCGCCGGACAGCACGCGGATCGCGTTCGTGAGCAATCTGCAGGTCGAGTGAGGATGCAGCGCGGCGGGACGGCTGCATCTCAAAAGCGAGCGAGCCGCTCGCGCTCGCAGGAACCTCAGCCGTCGAAGCGGATGAAGGGTTGCTCTTTCAGCCACGCGATCAACTCGTCGGCCATCGCGCGGTGGTCGGCGACACGCGGGTGATTCGAAGACCAGTGTTTGAAAACGAAATGGCCGACGTGAGCGTCGGTCGACTCGAGCGTTTTGACCGCGGCTTCCCAGGGTACACGCAGGCGGTCGCTTTTCGCGCCGCCAAACATACCACCGCGCAGAATCACGATCTGCGCCTCGGGATACGCCTGGCGGACGGCGTGGACGAAAGCGACGTAGCCGTCGATGTAGGCGGCATCGGGAAACGGCATTTTTTTCGCGGTGGTAAACGAATCGTCGTTTTCGCCGAAATTCGTGAAGACGATCTGGGGCGTCCACTGGGTGAGATCGGCGCGCGGCGAATCGGGGTCGGGATAAACGCGATCCCAGATTTGACCGAACGTCATGTGCTGCATCCAGCCGATCGCGATGCCGATGCCGCTGACGGCGACGTTGCGGTAGTCGGCATTGAAAGCGGCGGCGGTCATCGCGCCGTAGCTGAGGGCGTTGTTGTGCGTGCGGTGATCGGTCCACTGATCGGTGTCGCCATCCTCGTTGCACGCGCCGACGGTGATCGAGTCTCCGAAAAACTGCATCGCGAGTTTGTAGGCGGGCGCCGTCGGCGGAAAGGGATGGGCGCCGCCGGCGATTTCGGCGCCGAGAAAGTGCGCGGAGCCGGCAGTCGCTTCGGTGCGCTTGAAGAGCACGAGGTGATGGCGCGTGGCCGAGAGGTGGGAGAAGTTCGCGCCGACGGCGGGCTGGTTGGGATGCAGTTCGACGAGGGTGGTGTGGCCGTCGAGTTCGGCGTTGAAGAAGACGTCGCCTTTCACGCCGTCGAATTTCAGGGCGAGCGTCGGGCCGTCGAAATCGAAACGGATGCGGCTGCCCTGCCACACGACGCCGGGCGCGGCGGGATCGGAAAAATCGAAACGACCCTCGTAGAGAAATGCCGTGTCGGAAGCGGCGATCGTCTGTGGGGCGGCTTCGGTGGCCGGTTGCGAGAGCGGAGCATCAGCGGAAAAGACGAAGGCGGAGAGCGCAAGGAAGCCGAGCAGGGCCGACGCGGCGCGAAAGGAAACGAAAGGTTTGGTTCGCATGGGGAGCTTGCTTGCAAGCGATTTCACCGTGCGGGAATCGAGCATCGCCTGCAAGCAGGCTCCTACATCCCGAGCATCGCCTGCAAGCAGGCTCCTACATCTCGAGCATCGCCTGCAAGCAGGCTCCTACATCTCGAGCATCGCCTGCAAGCAGGCTCCTACATTCGGAGCGGGCGGTCGGCGGGGATGAGCCAGGCGGAGGCGTGGGCGTCGAAGCCAAGGCGCGGATAATAGTTCACGGCCTTCGGGGCGGCGAGGAGGATGAGTTTTGCCTTCGGGCCGAGACGCGACTGCGTGTGCCGGATGAGTTCGCGGCCGATGCCGCGTTTTTGATAACTCTCGTCGACGGCGAGATCGGAGAGATAGCAGCAGTAGAGGAAGTCCGTGACGGAGCGGGCAAGGCCGATGAGTTTCCCGTCGTCCCACGCGGTGACGAGGAGGTTGCCGTGCTGGAGCATCGCGGCGATCGCGGCGGGATCGTCGACGGGGCGGCGCTCGGCGAGCGTGGAGCGGCGGAGGAGATCGACGAACTGCGCAGGAGTGAGGGTCGCGTCGGCGGAGTAGCGGAGCGGCATGGCGGAATGCCCTCACTGCGGCAGGATGCCGCCGCGACGTCGAGCCAATCGCGGATCAGGCGCGGGCGAAACTCGGATCGAGGTCGAGGCGGAAGTAGTCGCGGGCGTTGGCGAAGCTGATGCGGCGAACCATATCGCCGACGAGTTCGCGATCGTTCGGAATCTCGCCGCGCTCCATGTCGGCGCCGACCAGGTTGCAGAGGACGCGGCGGAAATATTCGTGGCGCGGGTAGCTGAGGAAGCTGCGCGAGTCGGTGAGCATGCCGACGAAGCGGCTCAGCAGGCCGATGTTCGAGAGCGCGTTCATCTGCCACTCCATCGCTTCCTTTTGATCGAGGAACCACCAGCCGCTGCCGAACTGAATCTTGCCGGCAATCGTGCCGTCCTGGAAATTTCCCGCCATCGTCGCGAAGGCGTAGTTGTCGGCGGGGTTGAGATTGTAGAGGACGGTGCGCGGGAGTTCGTTGGTGGAATCGAGCGCGTCGAGATAGCGCGAGAGCGCGCTGGCCTGCGAAAAGTCGCCGATGGAATCGAAGCCGGTGTCGGGGCCGAGCTGGCGGAGCAGGCGGGTGTTGTTGTTGCGCAGGGCGCCGAGGTGGAGCTGCTTCGTCCAGCCTTTGCGTGCGTCCCAGCGACCGAACTCGAGCATCATGAACGAAACGAATTTCGCTTGCTCGGCGGGCGTGGCGGCGCGGCCGCCGCGCGCGGCGTTGAAGATCGCGCGCGCTTCCGCGGGGCTGCAGGGCTCGGCAGGACACGTGTCCATGCCGTGGTCGGAGAGGCGGCCGCCGATCGCGTGAAAATCGTCGTGGCGCTTCAGGAGCGCATTGAGGAAATCATCGAAGGAGTGAATCGACGTGTTCGCGGCGCCGCAGAGTTTTTCCAGCCAGGCGTTGTAGGATTCGGGCGCGCCGACGCCGAGGGCTTTGTCGGGGCGGAAGGCGGGGTAGACGCGGGTTTTCAGGCCGAGCTTCGCGATCTTCTTGTGATCTTCGAGCGACTCGGCGGGGTCGTCGGTCGTGCAAATGACGGCGACCTTGTTCGCGGCGAGGAGGTCGTGGACGCGGAGGCCGGGGAGTTTGGCATTGGCTTCGCGCCAGATTTTATCCGCGGAATTTTTATCGATGATGTCGAAGATTCCGAAGGTGCGGGCGAGTTCGAGGTGCGACCAGTGGTAGAGCGGGTTGCGCAGGGTGTGGGGCACGGTCGCGACCCAGGCGTCGAACTTTTCGCGCGGGGAGGCGTCGCCGGTGCAGAAGCGTTCGTCGACGCCGTTGGCGCGCATGGCGCGCCATTTGTAGTGATCGCCGCCGAGCCAGATTTCCGCGAGGTCGGCGAACTGGTGGTTCTCCAGGATCTGCCGCTGCGAGAGGTGGCAATGATAGTCGTAGATCGGTTCCGCCTTCGCGAAGTGGTGATAGAGATCGCGCGCGGCATCCGTGTGCAGCAGAAAATCGTCGTGAATGAACGGCGTGGCAGAGGACACCGCGGGAGCGGCCGGTCGACCGGCAGCAGAGAGGGGCGGCGCGCTTCGAGTGGCGGCAGGCATGGGAGAGGCGATGAGTTCAGCGTGGGGCGCGAAGGCCGGCGGCAGGTTGGAGTTGGAAATCAGTTGGCGATGGCGCCGAGCAGGCCGTCGTAGGTCGCATAGCCATCGAGCAGCTTGCCGGCCGCGGCGCAGCGTTCCTTCGAGGCGAGGCCGGTGTTTTCGGCGAGGAACACGATGTAGCGGGCGACGTTTTTCGAATAGAGCAGGCGGCCCTCGTCGCTGATCGAATAGAAGCGGGCGCGCTGGCCGTAGCCGGCGGGCGAGTGATCGCCGAGCGCGGACTTCGCAGCCCGGCCGCCGGCGGCGAGCACGTAGAGAAAATTATATTCGAACCAGAACATGTGCTCCGGGCTCGCGGGCAGCGCTTCGAGGGCGGCGCGAGTGGCGGAGACGGACGCGAAAACGTCGGTGGTTTTTTCCGACTTGGTGAGGGCGTCGACGATGAAGGAGCGGGCCATCTTCTGCTCGGTGCCGTCGGCGCTGTAGGCGCCGAGGAGCGCGAGTTCGAGCGTGAAGCGATACCAGTCGCGCCAGAGCGCCTGGTCGGCGGGGTGCTTGGAGGCGTGGAGGGCTTTGCCCATCTCGTAGGTGTAGCGGCCGCTGGTCTTGATCTCGAGGCGAGTGCCGGTGACCTGGCCCATGACCTGGTAGTTTTCGGCGGATTTGCCGGAGCCGGAGTGGAAGCCGATGCTGGCGCCGAATTTTTCGCAGACGGTCCACTGCTTCTGGATCAACGCGCGGAGCGCGGCGTTGTCGGGGTACGGCATGTTTTTCTGGAAGCCGAACGCGGGGGCGACGAAGTGAATCTTCATCCCGAGCGTCTCGCAGAGCGCCAGCATGATCGCGGTGGTCTCGGGCGTGGTGAGGCCGGGCAGTTCGTCGATGGAAAGCTCGCGGAGATAGTCGCGGCCGATGGACGCGGTGAACGCTTTCGCACGGGCGGCGGCGTATTTTTCGTCACGGCGTTTCATCTTTTGGAGCGATGGCCAGACCTTGACGAGGAGCGCGGAGAAATCGGCGTCGTTGAGAGAGAGGCCGGCGGCGGCGACGCGGGCGCGGACTTTAGCGACGAGGTCGGCGGGGACGTCGGCGAGCCGGGCGGGCTGGTTGAGCGCGAGTTCGGGCGAGAGGTCGAAGGTGATGTAGCTGGCGAGGAGGGAGCCGGTGACGAGCTGGTCTTCGCGGGCGTCGAACTTGCCGCCGATCGGCTGGTGATCGGCGTTGAACGACCAGGCGATCCGGCGGTGATGGAAGCCGGTCTTGAGTTTCGAGAGGACGCAGCCGTGGCTCATGCCTTCGACGCTCTGGCCTTGGTGGCCTTCGGGGACGTTGGTGCCGATGAAGGGAAACGGCACGGTGTCGAGGTGGCCGGCGAGCATGGCGTCGACGTCGTAGACGAGTTCGCGCGGGATGGAATTCTGATTGGCGGTGACGCCGAGTTCGAGGGCGCTCATGGCCCATTCGACGGCGGGCCAGTGCAGCGTGGTGAAGCGCGCGCCGATACCGAGCGTGCTGCGGCCGAGGTTGGCGGCGGCGGTGGGGAAGATCGTCGAGGCGGCGTCGTGCTGCTGGACGAGGTTTTTGAGGCGGAGGAGATTTTCCCAGGTGGCGGGAAATACGGCCAGGGAACCGTCGAGGGAGAGACCGTTTTCGAGCACGCCGGCGGAGGCGCCGGTGGCGCGGGTTTCCAAGCGCCAGGCGCAATCGCCGTTCGACTCGTCTTCGAGCAGCGTCCAGGTGCCGGCGGCGGTTTCGAAGCGGCTTTTGGAATGCAGCTTCAGCGAAACGCCGGCGACGAGCTTCGCGCCGAGCTTCGGCCAATCGAGGCAGAAGTCCGGGCTGATGCACGGGTTTTGGGCGATCCGCAGATTGTGCTGCAGGAGAAACTGGTTGATGGGTTTCACGAGCTGAAAGTTGAGAGTTAAGAGAGGAGAGTTGAGAGCGGTGAGCGGGCGGCGAGACGGCGGTCATGGGCTCCCGCACCAGCGAACGGATCAGATGGTCATCGCGTGGTAACCGCCGTCGACGATGAGTTCCTCGCCGGTGATGAACGAGCCGGCGGCATCGCTGGCGAGCAGCAGGGTGGCGCCGATCAGTTCGCGGGCTTCGCCGAAGCGCTTCATGGGCGTGTGACCCATGATGTGGGAAACGCGCTCGGGGGTGAGGACTTTTTTGTTTTGCTCGGCGGGGAAAAAGCCGGGGACGAGGACGTTCACGCGCACGCGATGCGGCGCCCATTCGCGGGCGAGGTTGAGGGAGAGATTGTGCACGGCGCCTTTCGTGGCGGAGTAGGTGAACACGCGGGAAAGCGGGACGACGCCGGACATCGAACCGAGATTGATGATCGAGCCGCCCTGGCCGCGCTCGACGAGGTATTTGCCGAAGACCTGGCAGCCGAGGAAGACGCCTTTGACGTTGACGCGAACGATGCGGTCGAACTCCTCCTCGCTGATGTCGAAGAACGGTGTGGCGGAGTTGATACCGGCGCCATTGACCACGATGTCGACGCGACCGCTGCTAGCGAGGACGGCGGCGAGAAGGGCTTCGACCTCGGCTTTGCTGGTGGCTTCGGCCGCGTGGAACCACGCCTTGCCGCCGGCGGCGGAAATTTTGTCGAGGCGGGCCCGGGCTTTTTCGGCGTTGCGGCCGACGATCACGACCTCGGCGCCGGCGCCCGCGAGGCCTTCGGCCATCGCGCCGCAAAGTTCGCCGGTGCCGCCGATGACGACGGCGACGCGACCGGAGAGACCGAACATCGATTCAAGATAGTGGGGAGAGGCCATGGTTGAGAGAGAGACGAAGAGGGTGACCGGGTCCGCTAGGGCGGCGAAAGCATTTCGAGTGTTTTAGTGTGTCGTAAAACGGTCGAGGTGCGTCTGCAGCCAGGCGACGAGGCGCTGGTCGTAGTCGGGGGAAAACTGCGACCACGCCAGCAGGCCGTGCGGGGCGCCGGGGATCACGATGAGATCGCAGGTGGCGCCGACGGCCCGGAGACGTTTTTGGAATTCGAGGGATTGTTGAAGGGGAACCGTCTTATCGGCGTCGCCGTGAAGCAGGAGGAAGGCCGGAAGCGCGGGGTCGGCGTGGATTTGGGAGATCGGCGAATATGCGCGAAGGAGTTCGCGAGTGTCAGCCGTGAGTTCTTTCGGACGGTTGAAAAGCTGCTGGAGCGAAGGGCTGAGGCCGCCGCGGCGCTCCGAGTCGGCGACGAGATCGGTCACGGCGGCGAAGCCGACGACGGCTTGGACGCGAGTGGATTCGTCCGCGAGGGTGCCGGCGAGGCAGACGAAATGACCGCCGGAGGAATGGCCGAACAGGGCGATGCGGCGAGCGTCGCCCTTGTAGTCGGCGGCGTGGGCTTTGACCCAGCGGATGGCGGTCTGAAGATCCTCGAAACCGGCGGGCCAGCGGTGCGCGGGCGCGAGGCGATAGTTGATGGAAAACCAAGTGAAGTTCGCCGCGGTAAGAGGCGCGAACCAAGGGGTGATGTCGGCGCCTTTCGAGGGTTCGTCGAGGCCGCTTTTGTCGCCGCGACTCCAGCCGCCGCCGTGGACGAGAATCGCGATCGGGTGAAGGCCGTCGCCATCGGGAATGCTCGCGTCGAGCAGGAGTCGCTCGGCGCCGGCGCGTCCATATTCGATGTCGCGCTTCAACTCCGCCGCGTGGATCGATAAGGGAATCCAGGTGGCGCAGGCGAGGAGGAGCGCGAGCGTTTTGTGCATCGTAAAAGCGGCAGGGGAAGCACCGCAGGGAGGATGAGAGTTGGCTGGCACCAAACTGTTTCCCATGCGCCCCGTGCGCTCATCGTTGACATTTTGCGATTCCCGCGGCGGCCGGCAAGCTGTCACTGCGAGGCGCCGAGCTGGCGGGCAGCGAGGAAATGGGACTCGGCTTCTCGAGTGCGACCGAGGGCGCGGAGGGCCTGGCCGAGAGCGAGGTGAGTGTCGGCGGAGTTGTCGTCCAACTCGAGCGCGGCGCGGAGGTGAGTGGCGGCGTCTTCGTAGCGATGCTGGGCGAGCAGCGCGCGGCCGAACATGAGATGGGCGTTCGGGGTGGCGTCGAGGGTGCAGGCGCGCTCGAAATGGGGGACGGCTTCGTCGAAGCGGTTCGTGAGCATGAGCGCGAGGCCCCAGTTGAGTTCGGCTTCCGGATCGGCGGGATTGAGGCGGGCGGCTTCGACGAAGTGCGGAATCGCTGCGGCCGTGCGGTCGGCCATCGCGAGCGCGCGGCCGAGATTGCGGTGGGCGACCGCGTAGGTGGGCTGGAGGCGGATGGCTTTTTCGAGAAGGGGAATCGCGGCGTCGGGTTTTTGGAGTTGGACAAAGTCGTCGCCGAGATTGTTGAGCGCTTCGGGAAAATCGGGGCGCAACGCGAGAGCGCGCTCGAGGTGAGGGACGGCTTCGGGAACGCGGCCGAGGTTGGCGAGCGTCATGGCGAGGTTGTTGTGGGCGAGCCAGCAGTCGGGGTTGCGGGCGAGAGTGGTCTCGTAAAGGGCGAAAACGTCGCGGTACATCCGACTCTGACGCCACGTGAGCGTCGCGAGGATGGCGAGCAAGGCGAGGGCGCCGGCGCGTCGCGCGGAGGCGGACAGACGCGAGGCGATTTGGACCAGGCTGGCGGCCGCGAAGGCGAAAATCGGCAGGCTCGCGAGGTACTGGAAGTGATCCGCGACGTAGGAGAAGAGGAACGGGAAAACGTTTACGAAGCCGAGCACCGGAAAGAGGGTGCCGGCGAACAGCAGGCCGGTGGCGAGGGGCGCGCGCGAGCGGCGTGTCCAGAATACGAGGACACCGAGCAGCACGAGCGCGGCGAGCGGGAAGAGCCATTGCGCGACGCTCGCGGCATCGACGGTCCAGTGCGGATAGATGAAGGTGAGGTCGGCGGGCCACGCGAGTTTGCCGAGGTAGAACCAGAACACGCGGCCGGCGAGCAAGGCGCGCTGGAGGGGATCGAGGGCGAAGTCCGCGCCTTGCGCGCCGATGAGTTCGTGTTCGAAGTGCGCGGTGAATAATCCGGCGGCGGCGCCGAGGATGAACCAGGGCAGGAGCGGCGTGACATCGCGGCGGAAGGAGAGGCGGCCACGCTGCCACCAAAAGATCACGAGGAGCGCGGCGGGGAGAGTGGCGGTGACGGTTTTCGTGAGGAGCGCGAGGAGGAAGAAGGCGGTGGCGAGAAAGTAGAGATGCGGCCGGGGGCGGCCGCGCTCCCAGCGGAGATACGCGAGGGCGGCGAGCAGGTAGAAGACCGCGGAGAGCGTGTTCTTTTGCTCGGAGATCCAGGCGACGGATTCGACGCAGACGGGGTGCAGTGCGAACAGCAGCGCCGCGAGCCACGCACCGGGCACGGCGAGGCGGATGAGCAGGCGGCCGAAGAGGTACGCGGCGGTGAGGTGGAGAAAGAGATTCGCGAGGTGATAGCCGAGCGTCGAATCGCCCCAGAACCGGTGTTCGAGCCAGAACGCGGAGTGGAGCAGCGGGTAGTATTGCTGGGTGGCACCGATCTCGAACCAGATCCGAAACAAGCCGCCGAAGGAGCGAAGGTCGGCGCGGGTGACGTGGCCGTCGTCGTCCCAGAGAAAACCGCCGTGGAGTGCGGGCCAATAGGCGAGGAGGAGCGCGCCGACGGCCAGCACGCCGGTCCAGCAGACCGGAGCCGATGGGAAGAAAGCAAAGGGGCGGACGTCAGCAGTCAGCCGGGGATCGCGGGTGCGCGCCATGGAGGAACAGCTAGTCTGGAATCTCGGCAGGCATGAAGAGAAATCAGCAGTTCTGCGATTGAGTGCAGCCTGCTGGGGTAGCTGCGGGACGATGAGTGCAATTCATCCCTGCGCTCCCGCGCAGGGCTACGAAACCACTCGCTCCCGCTCGCGGCTACACGGGCAGTTACCAAAAAAATCGCCGCCACCGGTGAAGGTGGCGGCGATGGGCTTAAGTCTGACTCAAAGGTCGGCGTTACAGATCGAAGGACGCCGAGAGGATGAACTGCTGCGAATCGACGATGCGATACGTGTGGATCGTGCCGTCGGGGAACGCGCCGACGGGTTGGAGATGCGTCCGCTGCCCGAGGTTGCGAACGTTCAGGCGGAAGGTCGCGGCAATTTTGTCGTTCCAGAGCTTCGTGCGATAGCTGACGAAGGCGTCGACGTAAGTGTGAGCCTTGTCGTAGATCGGGCGGTTCGGATCGAGGTCGGTGATGATCGCCGGGAGGGATTGCACGCCGTAGTAACCGATGGCGGCCTTGTCTTCCCAGCGGATCGCGCCGCCGACGCTCATGGCCTTGAGCCATTTGTTATCGCTGAGGCCGGCGAGCTGATAGTTGGTCGAGGCACGGACGTTGTAACGGCGAACTTCGGGGCTGCTCTTGCCTTCGAGCGTCTTGAAGACACCGAGCGGGGCGCCGACGAAGGCCTGATAGTTGGCTTGGGGCGTTTGGGCGGTGGCCGCGTAGCTCGCCGGCGCGGTCGCGGCGCCCGGAACGGCAGAATACTTGTGGAGCCACCAGAGTTTGTTCGGGTTACCTTCGGCGGCCGCATTGGCATCGGTGATCGAGGGATCCTTGAGCGTGGTCCAGATCGGCATGCGGTCGTCGATCCAATCCACGAGGGCCTTGGAGATATTCAGATTCGTGGTCTGGTTGTCAGTGATCGCCGTCTGAACGGTCCAGTATTTGTTGGGGTTGTAGTTGATTTCGATTTCGGTGCCGACCGCACGGAGATCGGAGGTGGCACCGATCGGGAGGATCGAGGCGGCGTTCACGTAGTAATCGTTATCAGCGGGGCTGAAGCCTGTTTCTTTCGTGACTTCGGCGTTAACCTGGTCGGCGGTCCAACTCGGGTTTTGGAACTGAACCCAGTGTTTGGCATTGCCGTAGAGGTTGATGAACGGCGTCGGGTTGCCGGTGCCGGTCGGGACGAAGTCGATGCGGAGCACGCGGCCCGCGAGGGTGTTGATATCGCTGGTCTGGGCGTTGCGCTGGAAGTTGTCGTAGTGGGTCGCGCGGATGACCAAGGTGTCGTGCAGCAGGTTGAAGCCGACGCCCCAGCTTTTTTCGTTGCCGCTGGTGTTGGGCAGCAGGTTCCGGAAGAGATCCTGCGCGGGCGCGGTGGGCGTGAAGCTGTTCGACTTGTTGACGTTGATCGAAAAGCCGTTGACCAGTTCGGCGAAGAAGCCGTCGCGATTTTTCGTCAGCGGCGTGTCTTTAAACGGACGCAGGACGAATTGGACGTTGGTCGTGCGGCCGCCGGTGGAATACCAGGTGGGCTGCCAGGCGTCGGTGAGGCTGTAGTCGAAGGTGATGCCGTCGGCGTTTGCGAACTTGTTGGTGGGGTTGCCGGCGAAGCCGTATTTGGTATAAACGTCGTCCTGGCGGACGCCGAAGGTCGAGACCAGGCGGTCGTTCAGGAAGTGGTGTTGGAGGACTCCGCCCTTGGTGCGAATGACGACTTTCGAGTTGAGCGCGCCGCCCGTCTTATCGGCCGCCACTTGGCCGAGGACGGCGTTCGTGTCGGTGTGGTTCGTGAAGACGAACGGGCTGGCCGTCGTGCCGGCGCCGGTGTGGCTGGTCCAGTTGAACGGATACGCGCCGAGCTTCACGTCGCCGGGAGCGTAATCGACGTTGTTGCCCTGGTTGTCACCGACGTAGAAGCGATATTCGCCGGAGGTGATGGGGAGGTTGGTCGGCGTTCCGCTCGGGGCGGATTGGAAGCCGGTGTAGTTGCCGGCGGGAATCCAGCTCGGGCTGCCGGGGACCATCGCTTCGCGCCAGGAATACTGGCGGTTCACGCGGTATTTGTATTCGGCGTAACCGGTCAGCTGGAACGAGCCGAGCCATTTGAGGGCGTTTTGCTCCTGCGTGAGGTCAAGGCGATAGGCAGCCTGCGCGCGAGACGTGTCCCACTTGGCGGGATTCCGCTGGATGCGGGGCTTGTCCGCGGCGATGTAGGTGCGCAGGAAGTAGGGATTCGGAGTGCCGTCCAGCAGGCGTTCGTTGATGTCGACGGTGAGTTGACCGGACTGGCCGTTGTCGTTGGAGATGCCGATGAGATTGCGGGTCCAGCGGTCGGAATCCTCGCGCATGAAGGCGACCTGGGCGGCGAGGGTTTGCATGGCCGTATTCAGGAAGATCTGATCGACCTGGACGATCGAGGTGGTGTGCTTGTCCCAAAAGCTGTTGGGAGCGGAGAGGTTGATCGAGGACCAGTCGTAGATGCTCCTGTCGCTGATCGTCGGCGTGGTGTTGAAGAGATACTGGTCGAAGGGCCGGGGAGCGGTGCCGGAGAAGGTCGCGCCAGCCGCTGCGGTCGGCTGCAGGTAGCGAGCGCCGTTCGCGGAGGAGAGGATGCCGGTGGTGACGTTAGCGAAGTTGGTCGGGCCGGTCGCCACGGTGGAGCTTTGCGGCGCGCCCCAGTAGGTCATGCCGGACTGATCGATGAACATCTGGTTGTGATTATTCCCCAGAAAACTGGCCGTGAAATAATCGGGCCCGTTATAGGTCGAGGCCGGGAAGGTGCCGACGGTCGCGCCGCCCTTGTGAATCGTCATGGTGACGGGATCCCAGGTGGGTTTGCCGCTGGCGATCCAGTAGGAGAGGTTGTCGCGGGGCGGCAGGGCATTGGGGCGGTTGCCGTAGGCGTGATATTGAAAGATCGAGCCGGTGATCGTCGTGTATTTAAACGGCTGGAACTTGACCATGCCGTTATAGCGCTCGGTGCGGAAGCCGGAGGGTTTGCGGTCGAAGTCGTCTTCCTGATACACGGCGCTGGCGCGGAACGCGAGTTTGCCCTTCAGCAGGACTTGGTTGACGTCGAGGCTGGTGCGCCAGCTGCCGAAGCTATCGACACGGAGTTCGGTGGTGGCGCGGTTCTTGTTCAGGTTGGCTGCCGCGGCGTTTTGATTGACGGTGCCGGACGGGAGGCCGAGGCCGAAGACGTTGGCGTTGGGACCGCGGCTGATCTCGAGGCTGTCGATGATGATGGGGTCGATCGGCATGCGGTTCATCGTCTCCATGTTGTTCATCGAGACGTTGGCCGGAGCGATACCGCGCACGCGGTTGGCGCCCGTGGGATTGATCTGGACGTTGTCGGAGAGGGAGCCGTTGCGATCGAGCGTATAGTCCGTGTACGTGCCGGTGCCCTCGGTGCCTGCGACGTAGAGGAACACGTCGTTCACATCCAGCATGCCGAAGTCCTGCATCTGGCCCTTCGTCATGACGGTGACGGAGGAGGCGAGGTCATCGAGCTTCGTGTTGAAGCGCGTGCCCGACATGGTGTTCGCGGAATAATAGCCCTTGTTGTTGGAAATGACCTCGAAGGGCGAGAGGGTGACGATTTCGTCCTCCGCAGCCGGGGGCGGGGTGGAAGTATCCGTCGTTTGAGCCATGGCGGGTGTCAGGGCCAGGGCACTGAGGCAAAGCGACCGAACGAGGAGTCGGCGCAGCGTTGCAGGCGTTACACGATTTTTCATGATGTCTGGGTTGGTTGGTAGGTCCTAAACAAAGGGGAAATAAATGAGAGCGATGCCGCAACCGGTGGCCGATCGACGCGTCAGGAGGTGGGAACGAAAAAACGCGCTAAGCCGGGGAGACGGCTGGCGCGGAGGGGTTGGGGTTAACAGAACAGGGTCGACAGGCGTGCCATGGTGAATTGGCGGGCTGACCGAAGTTGGCGCAGCTTGGATGCACAATCGCATCGTCGGTCACATCGTAGACTAGGGATCGACAATCTCTCGATCGACTTGAGACCAATCCGTGAAATCGAACTCGGCCGCCCTTTGATCAACCACGCCGGAATGGCAGCATGCAGTTCTCCCGCCACTCGCCCGTGAGCACGATCTCGTGTTGCACGCTGGGCACTCCGGTTTCGTTGCGGTGCATGAGGCCGATGAGCATCTCGACCGCGAGGCCGCCGATCTTGGCGGGGTCGTAGTAGACGCCCGTGCATTCGAGTTCGCGACGGTGTTCCAGGGCGACGATGCCGACTTCCTGCGGAACCTGGACCCCGAGGTTATCGAGCCACTCGATGAGGAGGCGGGGATTGTTGACCAGCAGCGCGTCGGGTCGGTGCTCGAGAAACCAAGCGCGAAAGGTCGCCTCGTCGGTCGGCATGCCCGGGCAGATCGGCAGGCGATCGGCGGCGGGAAATTGAAGTTGTTGAGTAAAATACGCGCCGAGCCAGCGGTCTCCGACGCGCGGGCTGTCGTTGCCGTCGGAGAAAAGAAACCCGATGCGCTTGTACCCGCGTTCGCGCGAGCGCTCCATCGCCTGCCACACCGTGTCGAAATGATTTTCGGTGACGTGGTGCAGGATCGGCGAGCGCAGTGTCATGCCGAGGGCGACGCACGAGAAGCGGTTCCAGTCGAGATCGAGCGCGTTCAACCCGGGCGGAAGGCGGCCGACGATGATGCCGTTGATGCTGCGGGCCGACAACATGTCGCAGAAACGATGCGCCGTCATGCCGGGCTCGCGCAGCCAGAAGTGCTCGAGCTTGTATCCGAAATCCCGAGCGCGATCGGCGGCGCCGGGGAAGAAATTCGGCGGATCGTGATGCTCCGGCAGCCAGCCCCATCGCGTGGGGTAGCTCGTGACGTAGGCGAGCGCCGCATGTTTGACCGGCTTGCCTGAGCGGCGCGACTGCATCAGCGCGGAGACAAGCGGATTGATGCGGTAGCCGAGCCGGGTCGCGATGGTTTTGACCCGCTCCCGCGTCGCAACGGGGATGCGCGGGTGATCGCGCAGGGATAGCGACACCGTCGTGCGGTGCACGCCGGCGCTGCGGGCTACATCTTCAAGCGTCGCCTTAAGCTGCACAGGTGTAGCTACGGCACGCGGCCTGGGAACAGTAAAGCGAAAATTCGGCGGAAAAGGTCCGGTTTATCGAGGAGAAGGCGTTGTGCTCGAAGTTGTGGGATTCCAGCGATCGCCGGCGGCGAGGACGGTTTCCGGCGTGAGCGCGGCGGCCTCGGCGGGCGTCAAGGTTTGCGCCCAGGGCACGCGAGCGGCGTTCGCGGCGCCAGGGCCGGTGCACTGGAACTCGGCGAAGCGAACGAGCGGTGGTTTCACGTGCCACTCGTGCCAGCCTTCCGGGCGGATGCCGGCGCCGAGTTCGCAGCGGATGAACGCGGCGTAAGGCGATTCGTGCCAGGGACGGCCGAGGTAAGTCCGTGGATCGCCCCACGGAAACGTCACGCGGCAGTCGGCGAAGACGAAGCCGATGCGACCGGCGGGTGTCGCCGGCGCGACGATGTAGCCTTCGTCACGGCAATGAATCTCGCAGTGATCGAAGAACGCCGTCGCCGCGCCGTAGATGAAATCGACGTGGCCGGAAATGTAACAGCGGTCGAAAAACTGCCGGCCGGTCTCGAGGCGAATCGTGTCCTGCCAGCCGAGGATGCGGCAGTGACGAATTGCGACGCGATCCGCTTCGACGACGAACGCCTGCGCCTGCATGCCTTTGCCGTAGGTGTTTTCGAGCGTGAGATTCTCGATGACGGCGTCGTGCGCGGCGGGTGTGAGTTGAAGCGTGGCGGCGCCGCGCCACGTGACGGGTTTGTCGTCCGCGCCAGGGATTGCCTGCCCGAGATTGTAGGTGAGAAGGGTCGACGGTCCCGAGCCGCGGAGCGTGACGTGAGGTTTGTCGAAGACCGTGTGGCCGAAAAACGCGCCGGGCTGGAGAACGATGAGGAGGTCGGTGGCGTTGTCGGCGGGAACAGCGGCGATCGCCTCGGCAATCGTGCGGACGTCGGCGCCGGCGGCGGGACCGACGATGCGGAAGGGTTTCGCGTCGGGCGCGGCGGAGAGAGTCGAAAAGGTAAAAAGAAACGCGACGGCGAGAGCGCGGAGCGAGACGGTGGAGCCCGACGTCCTCGCCGGGCTCAGTTGCGGGCGGTGCGTTTCAAACCCGACGGGGACGTCGGGTTCCATCTTGCTCATGGCGCGGCGCTCACGCTGACGTGCACGGGTGAGCGGAAGCGCGCGGTGCAGGCGGCGACGTAGCTCGTCCACGCTTCCTTGCTCGTGAACTCGCCGGCTTTCGACCAACCGGCGCCGACCAGATAACGCAGCGGCTGGCCGGCGGTGGCTTTCGCGAGCGCGAGACTATTGCGATCGTCTTCGGCGAAACCGGCGAAGGCCGCGGGATCGACGACGACGGCGGTGCCGAGATCGCCGTTGGATTTTTGCACGACCCATTGCGTGAGCGAGGCGTCGGCCTCGGTGGGCGTCGTGGAAATTTGCGGATCCTGGCCTTTGTCGGTCGGCGTTTTGTTGAGACCGATGCCGATGGTGACTTCCTTCGCGCCGGCAATCGCGAACGTGCTTTCCATCAGGTCGAGGTTGTGTCCGGCGTCGACGGTGAAGCGTTTCGTTTCGGAGACCATCACGCCGTTCGCCATCCAGGTATCGTAGGTGAGTTCGAAGATCGCGCGGACGGGGCCGTTGGCGATGACCTTCCAGGTTTTGTAGTTGGAGCCCACGTGGAGTTGTTTCGTCTTCGAATCCCACACGCCGGTGCCGCCGCAACCGCGGGAGGGGCCGACGTTGTAGAGGTCCATGCCTTCGCCTTCGTCGTGGTGATAGTGATCGTGGCCTTTGTTATACCAGCGATCGACGATCGAATAGTTGACGCGCTTGCACCACACATCGAGGCCGCTGGTGACGAGGACTTCCTTGCCGGAGCCGGCGGCGGGAGCGGCGAGCGCGGGGCCGTAGGTGCGGTGGCCGATCTTGTCGTTTTCCCACGCGAAGTCGTCGAGTCGTTCGGGAATGTAGCGGGCGTAGGCTTTCGTGGGAAACACCGGGGCGACGGCGTCGATTTTTTCGACCGTGAACGTCGCGGATTTTTCGCCGGCGGCGAAATCGTGCTGGAAAATCAGCTCGCCGTAGGCGATGCCGACGCCTTTCGGATCCTTGGCTTCGGGGAGAATATTCGTGACCTGATACGGGAGGCTTTGGCCGGAGGCGTCTTTCACGGCGAGGTGTTGGAGCAACGCGCCGGGCAGAGACGTAGCGAGGGTTTTCCAGGGCACGACGATCGTCTCCGACGGCCGCGCGATCGCGAGGTCGTTCGTGACGGTGATCGTGACGCGCCCGGCGGCGGAGAGGGCGGCGGTGGCGAGAAGGGCGGCGAGGAGGGCGAGGGGTTTTTTCATGGCGAGCGGGAATTTTTGTAGCGGCGGTCTGTGACCGTCGGGAACGAAAAAACGGCGGTCATAGACCGCCGCTACAGACGAGGAACGATCTCAGCGCGCGAGCCAGCCGCCGTCGACGGCGATGGTGTAGCCGTTGATGTAGTCGGAGGCGGGCGAAGCGAGGAAGACGGCGGCGCCGGCGAGATCCTGCGGGGTGCCCCAGCGGCCGGCGGGGATGCGGTCGAGGATCGCGGCGCTGCGCTTCTCGTCGGCGCGGAGCGGAGCGGTGTTGTCGGTCGCCATGTAACCGGGAGCGATGGCGTTGCAGTTGATGCCCTTGCTCGCGAGTTCGTTGGCGATGAGGCGCGTGAGGCCTTGCACGGCGCTTTTCGATGCGGTGTAGGACGGCACGCGGATGCCACCTTGGAAGGAAAGCATCGAAGCGATGTTGATGATTTTTCCTTTTCCGCCACGCGCGACGACGTCGTTGCAGAAGGCCTGGCTGAGGAAGAAAACGGCGTCGATGTTGATGCCCATGACGTCGTCCCAGTCTTTCTCGGAGAATTTAACGAAGTCCTCGCGGCGGATGATGCCGGCGCAGTTCACGAGGATATCGAGGTGAGAAAAGGTTTTTCGCGCCTCGGCGATGAGCTGGGGAATCGCGGCGCGTTCGCCGAGATTCGCGGCGATCGTGATGCACTTCCGGCCGAGAGCTTCGACTTGTTTCTTGGTGTCTTCGGCGGGAAGAATGTCGACGGCGACGATGTCGGCGCCGGCGTCGGCGAGCGCGAGCGCCATGCCTTGACCGAGGCCGCGAGCGGCGCCGGTGACCACGGCGACCTGGCCGTCGAGTTTGAATTGAGAGAGGATGGAGGACATGGGCGGGGACGGAAAAGTTGAGAGTTGAGGGATGAGAGTTGAGAGTGGGAGGTGCGACGCGGAGCGCGGGGGAAGTTAGAGGAGGTCTTTGGTGGCGACGGCGTCCATGTCGGCGAATTCCTGGTTTTCGCCGCCCATGCCCCAGACGAAGGCGTAGGCGGTGGTGCCGACGCCGCTGTGGATCGACCACGACGGCGAGAGGACGACATCACCGTCGCGCATCACGAGGTGACGCGTTTCGTGCGGCTGGCCCATGAAGTGGAAAACGACCTGATCGGCGGGAATGCCGGAGTAGCAGTAAACTTCGGAGCGGCGGAGGTGCGTGTGCGACGGCATCGTGTTCCAGACGGAGCCGGGCTGCATGACGGTGAGGCCCATGACGAGCTGGCAGCTCTCGACGAGGCCGGGCGCGATGTATTTTCGGAGGGCGCGCTGGTTCGCCGTGGCGCTGGCGCCGAGGTTGGCAGCGGGGAAGGCGGCGGCGGAGATGTGTTTCGTCGGATATGCGTGGTGCGCGGGGTAACTGAGGAGATAAAATTTCGCGGGCGCGGCAGCGTCGTCGGAATGGAAGACGATGCCCTTCGCGCCGCGACCGACGTAGAGGCCGTCGTGTGTGGCCATGGGATGGCGCGTGCCGTCGACTTCGATGGCGCCGGCGCCGCCGAGGTTGATGACGCCGAGTTCGCGGCGTTCGCAGAAAGTGGCGGCGCGAAGACCGGGATCGGTTTGCAATTCCAAGGGGCTGCCGAGCGGGACGGCGCCGCCGACGACGGTGCGGTCGATTTCCCAGTAGGCGAACTTGATGGCGCCGGGAGTAAAGAGGCCACCGAGCAGGAAGCGCTCGCGAAGCTGGGCGGTGTGGGCCGATTTGATGTCGTCGGGATGAACGGACGAGAGGAATTGCATGATAAGAAAGAAGCGGGCGACGAGGTGACGTGCCGCCCGCGGAAGGGTTTCGCGGGAAAACCATTCAACGAGAACACTTGGTGATGTCCCCGTCAAAGACCTCCCTACTGTCAGACAAAAAAATCGCCGCCGGCAATGCCGGCGGCGATTCGGGTTAACAATGTGAACTAAAAGGTGCCTTTGATGCCGAGCGTGAGATGGGGTTCGCCGAATTCGTAGACGTTGCGCGGGAGGACGACGCTGCGGTTTTCCGGCAGGTAGCCGCGGGCGATGTCGCGACGCTGGGAGTTGAAGACGTTTCGCACGAGGAAGTACACGGCGATCTGCTTGCTGAAGTTATACTGGATCTTCATGTCCGTGGTCGCCTTTTGCTCGCGATAGAGCGCGAGACGGGTGTCGTTCGCGGTGTTCGTGAGATTGGTCGAACCAGCGGGCGCGAGGATCGCACTGGTCGCCACGAAGCCGCCGAAGAGGCTGTCGGAAACCCAATTGGTCGTGGAGGTGAAGGAGAACTTTTTGTAACGGTAGCCGAGAATGAAGTTCGCGCTCTTCGGCGAGACGGCGCGGGCCTGGGCGTATTCGGCGTCGATGGCCTTGAAGCGGTTGGCGTCCTTGGCATCGATGTCGATGTAGGTGGCATTGGCCTGGACGTTGAACCCATCGAAGGGCTTCGGGAGGAATGTGAGGTTTTGCGCGTAGCTGATTTCGAAGCCTTCGAGCTGGGTTTTGGCGCCGTTTTCCTTCACGACGCCCGTGACGGCGCCAAACGCGGAGGGGTTGAGGCCGTAGAGCGCGGCGTATTGGGCATTCTCGGCGGCGGTCATGCTGCGGCTGACGATGAAGTTCGTGACGTCCTTGTGATAGAGGCTCAAGCCGACGACTCCGGAGTTCTTCAAATAGTAGTCGAAGGTGAGGTCGTAGTTGTTCGAGAAGTACGGTTGGAGATTCGCCGCGGGCACCGACAGCGAACCGTCGCCGGCGCCAGGTGAACTCTCACCGGTGATGACGGGAAGAATGTCGAGGTAATCGGGATGACCGATGGTGCGGCTGAAGCCGGCGCGCACGACGAGGGCCTTGACGGCCGTCGGCGTGTATTTGATCTGCACGGACGGATAGACGTTGTCGTATTTCAGGTGAGTCGTCGTCTCCAGATTGCGGACGGACGCGCCGGTGCGGGCGGTGGCGTCGATCTGCCGCCGCTCCCAGCGGAAACCGCCGGTGAGGAGGAGGTCGGGGGTGAGATTGAAATCGGCACGGAGGTAGGCGGCATCGTTCGACTCCTCGATGTGGCGGGTGTCATAGGTCGAAAGGAACGGCGCGTTGCTCTTGACGTAGTTCCAGAGCTTGAACGGGTCGATCGGCTGGATGGAGCCGAAGCCGAAGGCGACGTCGCGGGTGTAGAGCGGATCGACGAGCGAGAGCAGGCCGTTGCCGGTGGTGGTCGGGATGGTGTAGCGGATGTCGGGGCGGTCGATCGTGCGTTCGGTTTTATCGATGGCGAAGCCGACCTCGAGGGTGGTCGGCACGTGCAACTGGCGGAAATCCTGGGTATAGCTGGAGGCGACGCCGTTCTTCTCGTCGATCGCGGTCCAGTTGCGCGACTGGGCGCCGTTGCCGGTCGTGTTGACGAGAGTGTAGTTGCCCAGGTCGCGGATGTAGTCGAGCGGGAGGTCGGTGCTGCCGCGATGGATGGTGATGGTCGGAGTGGTGCCGTGGTTATTCATCACGTCGGCGCCGACGGTGAAGTTCGTGAAGGTGGTGGCTCCGGTCGCGATGGTGGAGTTGCCGGAGATGAAACCCTTCGAAGTGTCACGATACTGGCCGTTGGCGCGGGACCAATAGGGCGTGACCTCGAGCTTGCCGCCATTGGCGAAATCGTGACTGAGCGTGCCGTTGAAGTGGATCGTCGTGCCGTATTTGTTGCGATAGAGCGTGCCGTCGGTGAACGAAGCGCCGGCGCCGGAGGTGAATGAGCCGTCGGAATTGCGCACGGAAGCGGTGCCGAGAGTGAGGAGCGGCCCGCGTTGGGTGAAGTTCAGGTCGTACCAGTTCCACTGGCCGGTGATGAAGAGCTTCGTCGAATCGCTGATGTGGTAGTCGAGCTTGGTGGCGAAGGATTCGCGATGAGTGAGTTTTTCCTCGGACTGGATCGTGAAAGTCTGGAGCCGGGGATTGGTGGTGAGACCGGGAACCGTCGAGGTGGGGGCGGCTTGATTGAAGCCCCAGACCTGGCGCGGTGAGTCGTCGTATTTCTCCGAGTAGCGATAGTTGACGTTGAGGCCGATCTTGTCGGTGAGCTTGCGGGCGACGTTGACCTCGAAGCTCGGGCGGGCAGTCCATTCTTTTTTGTGGCCCCAGACGCCGCCCTCCTTTTTGGCGCTGAGATTGGTGCTCGGGGCGGAGAGCGAGAAATCGTAGTCGATGATCTGCGCCTCCTCGTGGTCGAAGGCACTTTTGGTGACGAAATTCACGAAACCGCCGGTGGCGGACGCCGAGATGTCGGGGGTGACGGTTTTGTAGAGTTCGGTGGTTTCGACGTTGTTCATCGCGATCTGCTCGAACTCGAAACGGCGCGTGTCGTCGATCGACGAGGTGCCGGCCATGGGCGTGCCGTCGACGGCCACGATCGTGAAGGCCGTGCTGAGGCCGCGCAGGCTGATGCCGCGGGCGTCGTTGACGTTGTAATCGATGGTGACGCCGGGGAGGAATTTCAGGTATTCGCCGATGTTACCCTCGGACACCGGTCCGAATTGGTCGGCGGCGGCAACGACCTTCGACTGGATCGAGACCTTCTGCAACGCGACGGCCTGCGCCATGCCCTGCTTCATGGTGGTGACGGTGAACGCGCTCAATCGCACGACGTCCGAAGTCAGCCGCACCGGCACCGGGGTGTTCTGGCCGGCGACGACGGTGACGGGAATTTCCTGCGTATCCAGGCCGACATAACCGACGACGACTTTCTGCGCGCCGGCAGGAACGCCGGCGAGACTGAAGCGGCCTTCGCGCGAAGTCGTGGTGTGCAGATTGCTGCCCGCGATCGCGACATCGGCGCCTTCCAGATATTTGCCGGTGCCGGCGTCGAGAACCTGACCGGTGACGCCGCCGGTGTCGGTTTGAGCATGCGCGAGCGGTGCGAGCAAAGAAGTCGAAGCAAACAGCGCGCCGGAACCGAGGGCGCGGGAGAGGACGGACGAACGAATGGCACAGGCGAACGACAGCGGACGGAGCAAGCTCCGCCACCGAGAGGTACGAACCTTCATGGTTTGGGTGGGTGTGGGTTGGGTTTTCAGCGAGGCATCGATGCCGGCGGCCGTTTGAACGGCCACGCGGACAAGGCGCCACGCCGGGAGGGTGTTAGACTGAAGTTCACTTATGAACTTCACATCCATATTTGAACCACGCCAGTTTTTAGCAATCAAAATTTCCGCAGCCGCGACCAGCGCGTCGTTTTTTTGGGGGAGGTCTACGGCCGCTGAACGGAACAGCTCGCGGCGCTACAGTCGGGCGGCGCCGTTACGATGCGGCGCGAGGTGCCGGCCGAAGCGGTTAGCGCCGGCATCCTGCCGGCAAAAACTCGAAGCGGGCCGGCTGGAAGCCGGCGCTACCTGGCGCCCGCTCGCAGGCTCCGACGCGAGTGAACGCGGTCAATCGCCTGCGCAGGTACGCAGGGTGACAAATCGATCGCGCTATCGCGCCGCCTCGGTGGAGAGATGCGGCGCGAGGGCGGGGACGATTTTTGCGAGTTCCCGGGCGACCAGCCGTCCGAAGACGTCGCTGCCGGTCGAATTCAGATGCGTCGTATCGTCGTCGCCATTTTCTTTTTTCGCGTTGAGGGCGGCGGTGTTCTCCGGGCCGGCTTGCTCGCAGTACGCGATGCTCGCCGCATGAAGGTCCAGCAACGGGACGTGCTTTTCGGCGGCGACTTTTTTTGCGGCTTCGACGTAAGGCCCGAGGGTGTCGACGATTTTGCCGCTGCCATCCGCGGCGAAATTACGACGGGTGAGCGAGGTGACGAGCACCGGTTGGGCGCCGATGGCGCGGATTTCGTCGACGTAGCGGGCGAGGTTCGCCGGATAAGTCGTCGCGGGATCGGTCTCGCGCTGAGGCCCTTTGCCGGGCTGGTCGTTGTGGCCGAACTGAATCAGATAGTAGTCGCCTCTCAGTGCGAGCGCCGGCGCCCAGTGGCCTTCGTCGCGAAAACTTTTCGAGCTGCGGCCGTTCAACGCGGCGTCGATGCACTCGCTCTCGCCCCGAAGGCAGCGACGGAAACCGGGGCCCCAGCCCGCGCCTTCGGCGACGGTGGAATCGCCGACGAGGACGATGCGGAGTTTTCGCGCGGTGGCGGTGGGCGTCGCGATGGGGTTCCAGCCGTCGTCGCCACCGAGAACTTTGGCCGGGCCGAGCAGGGAAACGTCCTCGGCGGAAAGCGATTTGGCCCACGGCACGCGGGCGGCCGGGTTCGCGCCCGGGCCGGTGCTGGCGTATTCGGCGTAGAAGGTCGTTTGCTCCGCGCCGGTTTTTTTCCAGTTGTCCCAACCCGAAGGCTGCACGACGGCGGACATCTCGGTGCGAAGAAAAACGGTCTTGGCGAACTCGCGCCACGGCCGGCCGAGGTAAGTCTTCGCGCCGTCGGCGCCGGTGATTTGGCAATCGGCGAAGACGAAGCCGTGCGCCGCACCTTTGGGCGTCGAGGCAGCGGTGATGTAGCCGTCGCGAAGGCAATGGACGTGGCAGCGGTCGAAATAAGCGGTCGCGGCGCCGAAGATGAAATCGACGTGGCCTTCGATGTAGCAGTCGGTGAAATATTGGCGGCCGCGGTTTAGGAGAAGGGTGTCCTGCCAGCCGAGAAAGCGGCAGTGGCGAAACTCGAGGCGATCGCCGTCGGCGCGGAGCGCGAGCGCCTGGCCGACGGGACCGGCGGTGTTCGCGATCGTGAGATTTTCCCAGATCATGCCATCGCCGTCGATTTGGAGCGTCGGCGTGCGGAAGGTGCCGATCGGTTTGCCGTCGGGGCCGCGAAGGTTCGCGTGCAGGTCGAAGGCGAGGATCGTCGTCGCGGGATCCGCACCGGTGATGAGGAGGTGTCCGCGCTCGCGCTGCACGTAGACGCGTTCGCGATACGTGCCGGGCTTGACGAAGATAACCCAGCGCGGCGCCGCGGGGTCGGTGTGCATCGGCGCGGCGCTGATCGCGTCCTGGATCGACGTGTAGTTGCCGGAGCCATCGGCGGCGACCACGGCGTTCGGCACGGGGGTGGCCAGCGCGGCGGTGGAGAACGTCAGGGCGGCGGCGGCGAGCGCGAGTATTTTCATGAGCAACGAAGCAGCCCGGCAGGGGAGAACAGTCAACCAACATGAAGCCGCAAACGAGGGCGCGCCGCTATCCTCGACCGCTCAGGCGCGCGCGTCGGACCGCAGGTTGTGCGTTCGCGCCCAACGGCTTCGCCGTCGGAAACTACATTCTCAGTTTATCGAGGTTCAAGGTGACGAGGCCTTTCACGGGTTTGCCCGCTTCGAGAGCGGGCTCGAAGCGGATGGCCCGAACCACCGTGTTCACGAATGGGTCATCAACCCCGGACTGACAGGCCGCATCCGAAAAGACTGCCTGGGCCAGTCCTTCCTGCGAAACTTTGACGTAAACGGCGGCGGTGTACTTTCCGGTCGCCACCTGGGCGGCGAAGTCGCGCGGCAGGTTGCCCATGACGGGCACTGCGGGAAACGCGCCCGACTGGTGCGTTTCGATGTATTTGTTCTTCACGTACTCGAACGCCTGGTCGAAGGTGAGCACCCGCCGTTTGGGGGCGACGTTGGAGGCCACTTCGCGGCCGCCGTCGTACACGTGGACCTCGTATCCCTCCAAGAGGTAGCCGAAGGGGAAATTGGCCTGTTGATATTGAACCTTCGTGACCTTGGTCGTCACGGGATCGAGGGCTCGGGCGGAGACGACGTTGCGGAAACTGCCGACGGGTGAACCGGCTTCGTGGATACGGGTGGTGGTGACGATGTAGGGGGCGGTCAGGGGAGTGGCGGACGAAATCTCGAAGGAGACGTCGAGCGCGTCGAAGTTGCCCTCGGCGTTGTTGGCGTCGTTCGGAACCAAATCCAGACCCGGCCCGCCGGAGGCCATCCGCATCGACTGGTCGGCGACGCCGGACGTCGCCATGGCGCCGCCCTTGTTGGGGCTGCCGGCGTCCGGCGGGGTGTTGACGATGGGGCCTGAAGCTTGAGCCGCCGCCGCTTGGTTGACGGCCGCCTGTTGCGCCGCGCCGGTGAGAGCCGCCTGGCCCATGGAGCGGGTGAGCCGTACACTGGGATCATTCATGAAGGTGTAGGCGCGCTCGGTCTTGAAATTTTCGAAAGTCACCGAGATGTCCGACAGCTTCGAGATCGGCGTTACCTTCATGGCGATGGGCCTGGATTTGGCCGAAACCAGGGTTTCCTTGCCGTTGACGACGATCACCCATGAGCCGCCGTTGATATCACGAACCGGATACACGTCCTTTCCCTGGCCCACCGCGATGTTGTTTCCCTCAAAAAGAGTGTAGGTCTTCGCGCCTTCGCCCGCAGCGGCGGGCGAGACGAGCACGATGCCGCCGAGGACGACCGCGAGAGCAAGTCGGGTGGCGATTGATGCGAGCGTAGCGCGATGGAGGAGGAAAGAGAGCATGGTTAGCGTCGACGGTCGGCCGAAGGGTAAGCGTTTCGTGAGGAAAGCGGCTTACACGACTTGCCTGTGTCGGCGGAGAATATTCAAGGAGTTCTCCAAAATTAAATAGGGCAGACCTTCGTGCCGGGCATGTTCTACGGCCGAAACCTCCTCGTGCGGCGAGGCCGCGCGGACGCCCTTATCAGCCGTAGTAGAGATTATGGTAGATACATGCCTTGGTGGCCTTGCCAGCGGCGCTCTCACCCGGCGTTTTTTTTGAGGCGTGCCTAACGCCGAGCCGAGGTGAAGGCGGTGCCGGCGAGGATGAGGGCGGCGCCGAGGATTTCGTACACCGAGAAATGTTCACCGAAGAACGCCGCGCCGCCGAGCGCGACGCCGATCGGCACGAGCATCTGCAGCAGCGAGCCCTCGGCGACGGGAAGATCGCGAAACGCGCGCGTCATGGTGAGCTGACCGCCGCCGGCGGTGAGACTCGCGAGCAGGATGACCACCCATGCGAGCGGGGGCAGCGGCTCGTAAGTAAGCGCGGCGGGCAGCGCGCAAATCAGCAGGCCGTAAACGCATTGCGCACCGAAAATCGTCGAAGTGTGCTCGGTGGTGTGCAGTTGGCGGATCGTCACGACCACATAGGCCGAAAGCAGGGCGGCGACGACGGCGAGCAGATCGTAAACGCCGGGGTGCATGGCGGCGGAGAAGACGTTGGTCAGCAACGCGAGGCCGATCAGCGCGGCACCGCCGCCGACGAGGACGGCGCGCCGGAGAGGTTCGCGCAATAGCCAGGCGGCGAGCATGGGCGCCCAGATCACATAAGTGTTGCCGATGAAAATCGCGCGGCCGGCGCCGAGTTTCACGACGGTGAGATAAGTGAGGTAGACGCCGAGCCCGCCGACGAGCCCGCGCTCGATGAGCTTGCGGCGGCGAAACAGGTGAACGGGCTCGAAGTTCCCGCGGTAGATCGTGCCGATCAGGCCGAGGCCGACGACGAAGCGCGCACAGGAGACGAGCCAGATATTCGCGGCGTGCAGCTCGCCGAGCGCGCGAACGAGGAGGACGTTGACCGTGAAAAACACGACCGACGCGAGCATTAACGCGAGTCCGCGACGGTGAGAGCTAGAGAGGGCGGAGGCCATGCCACCAGCGCGAGGCAATGCCCGCGGCGGGTCAATCGCGGCACCTTCGACTGCGCTGTACGTCGGGGCTGGGCGCTGACGAGCCGAAATCCGAGGGTGAGTCTTCGCCAAAACACGACGTGCAACTCGGTGCGGGCGTGATAGGCTGACGATGTCGCAACGGAACGCGCCTGGCCCACGGACGTCGTGGAGCGGGTGCTGGTCGTTGCGAAATCATCTCATGCCCACTGCCATCGTCATGTTGAAAATCGATCCGCGGAAAGTCACGGGAACCGCGGAGAAACTACTGGAGATTCGCGACATCACCGAAGTCTACTCGGTGTCCGGCCGCTACGATCTGCTGGCGATCGTGAAGTGCGAATCGGTCGACAAGATCGAATCGGTGATCACGGACGAATTGCTCCGCACGGAGGGCATCACCGGGAGCGAGACGATGTTCGCGTTTCGCAGCTACGATAAACGCGAGGGCGGGCGGGCGGTGGATGTGGATTGAAGGGAGCGGTAGGAGCGGAGAACGATCAGAGCCCACTCCATTCCTCGGAGGAAATTTTTCGCCCGAGGATCATCTCGACTTGAACCAGCAGCATTTTCAATTGCGGCACTGAGTAGTCGGAGTTTGACGGAATCGTCTGACGGCGCTGATCGAGCACGAGAAATTCGTGGCGCGTACCGCGGTAAGGCCCGACAAAGCCTAAAACGCGGAGTCTGCGAACAAACTCACGTCTTTTGAGGGCGTGCCACCCGGCCATGTCCGCGTTTGTTCAAGTCGATGCCTGCAAGCTTGGGCAACGAATGACCGAGTCGAATCCCTACGAGCACCCAATCTTCGAGCGTGGAACGAAGTTCGCGTTCGCATTCCTTGAGCGTCGCACCGAATGCAACGACTCCGGCAAGCTTCGGGATTTCCCCGCCGAACGTGCCATCATCGAGCTTGTCGTAGCTAGCCAGCTCCATCGCGGCTTCGAAGTAAGCGGTAAGCGGGAACGTCATTGCTCGAAAAAACTAAGTGTCCCCATTCCTTTGGCAAGCCGCGGTTGGTGGCGTTTCAATACCTACCGTTCCCGTCCTAGATGCGAATCTGCCCAGAACTTGATTCCCGAATAAGCGCGCTCCAACCCGGACAATAATCTCTGTATTCCACGCGCGTGCCTATGATCTCCACTGCTCGCTCGTATCTGACGGTAATTTTTTTTGGGTCAGGGTCAAAAAACGCGTAGTTGGTCCCCGCCGGCGCCATCGCGCTGCGATACCTGATCCCGTCATACCCGGCGTCTTTGATGAGTTCTGCGAGATATTGGGTCGCCGTATAGTCTGTCTCGGCCGCGTGAGGGGCCAGAGGTCTCGCGAATTCGTCGTTGAGGATCGCCAAAGTGCTCGCGGTTTTGACGAGAGGTTCAAATTCCGGCGCAAACGGATCGAGCTCTCGAACGCGCTGGTTGCACGTCAGGTCGAACACTTTGAGCGCAACCTCGGTTGAGCATCGGGCCAAATGAATCACTGCCGCTTTGGGCGGACGCATTTCATAGATTGCGGTTTCAGCCGAATCTCCGACATAGAGAACGCTGGTTCCCGCGGCGTTAGCTCGACCCGCTTTCGCATCTGCCGGCGGTGGAGCCCCCATCTGGCTATCCAGCGGAACCTCACCGAGTGTAGCATCCTGCACCCGCGCACGGTGAAACTCCGTTCCGAGACCGATGGGATAGGACAGGGCCGGGACCGATGATCGAAGTAGTTCCGGATAATTTGGGATGCGACCGGATTCAAAATCTATTGCGGACTTGCCGTGGTGTTTGACGAGATGAGCAAACGCCATCCAGCCGGACCATTCGTCGGAGAGAGGCCTTCTCCACCAACTATAGTCACAATGTCCAATTCCGGTGGCTGACCAGTAGCCGCTTGCGGGACAGCATGAACGAATTTCGGCGGTTCTCACGGCATCGAGCACGGAGTTGCACTGATCATCCGACCGGGAAGCTGCGAATACGAGGAGGCCATCTTCTCGAATACGCTGAGCCAATGTGACAATAGGTGGAAGCGGCTCGTTTCGTAGAAGCGGAGCGTGACCATAGTCATATCGGCTTATAAGCTTCGCAAACCGCGTCGCGAGGGACTCAACGGAAACGCATCGACGATTGGAATTTCCACAGAGGCTACAGATCGCGTCGATGCCTTCGAGGTCGATCCATTCGCGCAGAGTGGGCGAGGCGAAGCAGTCCTTACACGCGAGCATGCGCGCTGTTATGGCGATCTGCGCGGCGGCTGCGACTCAGAACCGGAGTCGGGGCGTAAAGTCCCTCCTGTATTCAGAGCGCGTGGATCGCGCTTTTACTGACGGCGAGGGCGGCTTCTTTCACAGACTCGCTCATCGTCGGGTGCGCGTGGATCGTGCGCGCGAGGTCCTCGGCGCTGCCGCCGTATTCCATGTGCGTGACGATCTCGCTGATGAGTTCTCCGGCGTTGTGGCCGAGGATTTGGGCGCCGAGGATTTTGTCGGTCTTCGCGTCGGCGATGATCTTCACATAGCCGTCGGTCTCGCCCATGGCGATCGCGCGGCCGTTGGCGGCGAAGTTGAATTTGCCGACGTTGACGGCGAGGCCTTTGGCTTTCGCGGCGTCTTCGCCGAGGCCGACGGAGGCGACTTCGGGCGCGGTGTAGACGATGGCGGGGACGAGATCCCAGTTAACGTGACCGGCTTTCCCGGCGATCCACTCGGCGACGGCGACGCCGTCTTCCTCGGCTTTGTGCGCGAGCATCGGGCCCGCGACGACATCGCCGATCGCCCAGACGCCGGCGACGTTCGTGCGGAGGTGGGCGTCGACTTTGACGCGCTTTTTCTCGTCGAGCTGCACGCCGGCTTTATCGAGGCCGAGGCCGTCGGTGAACGGGCGGCGGCCGACGGCGACGAGGACTTTGTCGGCGGGGAGCGAGAGTTTTTCGGCGCCGCGTTCGGCGAGGAGGGTTCCGGGTTCAGAGTTCCGGGTTCCGGGTTGGAAGGCGGTGACCTTGGCGCCGGTTTCGATTTTCAAGCCCTGCTTCGTGAGCAGGCGCGTGAAGTTGCGGACGATGTCGTCGTCGTAGGTCGCGATGATTTTCGGGAGGAACTCGACCACGGTCACGTCACTGCCGAGACGGGACCAGACGGAGCCGAGTTCGAGGCCGATGGCGCCGCCGCCGACGACCACGAGGCGCTGAGGCACGGAGGAGAAAGCGATGGCGTCGTCGGAGGAGACGATGGTTTTGCCGTCGAATTTGAGGAAGGGCAGTTCGACGGGCGCGGAGCCGGTGGCGATGACGATGTTCTTCGCCGACAAGTCGGCGACGGTTCCGGGTTCCGAGTTCGGGGTTCCGGGTTTCGGTGAGACGACGCGGATCGTGTTGGGTGCGGTAAACGACGCGGCGCCGGTGACGACGGTGATCTTGCGGGCTTTCGCGAGCTGCGCGACGCCGCCGACGAGTTTCGTGACGACCGCATCTTTGCGTTTCAGGAGCGCGGCGAGATCGATCTCGACGGCGCCGAGTTTGAGGCCGTGCTCGGCGGCGTGCTGTTTCGCGAAGACGACGTGCTCGCTCGAGTGAAGCAGCGCTTTCGAGGGAATGCAGCCCACATTGAGGCAGGTGCCGCCGAGCGTGGCACGCTTGTCGACGAGGGCGACCTTGAGGCCGAGTTGGGCGGCGCGAAACGCGCAGACGTAGCCGCCGGGGCCGGCGCCGATGACGATGAGGTCGTAAGAGTCCATAGCTGAGAGTCTAGAGCTGAGAGCGAGAGATTTGGAGGTTCGAGGCTCTAGGCTCTGGGCTCTAGACCCTCGACTCGTGGCGGAGGCTCGCGGTCAGACCGCGAGCAGGAGCCGCGTGGGATCTTCGATCGCTTGCTTCACTTTCACCAGGAAGGTGACGGCTTGTTTGCCGTCGACGAGGCGGTGATCGTAGCTGAGCGCCAGATACATCATCGGGCGGATGACGACCTGGCCGTTGACGGCGACGGGGCGCTCGTTGATCGCGTGCATGCCGAGGATCGCGCTCTGCGGGGCGTTGAGAATCGGCGTGGAGAGGAGCGAGCCGAAGATACCGCCGTTCGTGATCGTGAAGACGCCGCCTTCGAGGTCGGCGAGCGTGATCTTGCCTTCGCGGGCTTTCGCCGCCGTGGCGGCGAGATCTTTTTCGATCGCGGCCATGGTGAGGGTGTCGCAGTTGCGGACGACCGGCACCATGAGGCCCTTCTCGGTCGAGACCGCGACGCCGATGTCGTAGTAGTGATTCTCGACGATCGAGTCACCGTCGAGCTGGGCGTTGATCGCGGGCACTTCTTTCAGCGCGTGGACGGCGGCTTTCAGAAAGAAGCTCATGAAGCCGAGCTTCACGCCGTTTTTCTTCACGAAGTCGTCCTGATATTTTTTGCGCAGCTCCATCACGGACGACATGTCGACCTCGTTGAAGGTCGTGAGCATGGCGGCTTCGTGCTGGGCGGCGACGAGACGCTGGGCGATCTTCGCGCGGAGAGGGGTGAGTTTCTTGCGCGTCTGCCGAGCAGACGTGGAGGGATTTTCGATTTTGGATTTGGGATTTTCGATTGCCGGCGCAGGAGGTGGTGTGGGTTTCGACTCGCTGGCGCTCGTCGCTACGGGTTTGGCCTCGGCGGCGGCGAGGACGTCGCCTTTCGTGACGCGGCCGGCTTTGCCGGTGCCGGAAAGCTTCGTGGTGTCAACGCCGGTTTCGGCGGCGGCGCGGCGGACGGCGGGGGATTGCGTGGCCGCGGCGGGTTGGGCGGCGGCGGCGCTTTCGCGGGGTGGGGTCACCCCGCCCACATCGGCGGCGGTGTCGATCGTGGCGACGACCTGGCCGATTTTCACCTCGGCGCCGGCTTCGACGCTGAGCGTGATTTTGCCGGCGGCTTCGGCGGCGCCTTCACTGGTGATTTTGTCGGTCTCGAGTTCGAAGAGGGGCTGGTCTTTTTTGACGAGATCGCCGTTGGCGACGTGCCACTTGGCGAGCACGCCGGAGCTGATGGATTCGCCCATCGGGGGAATTTTGACTTCGAGATTTGCCATGAGATTGGGATGCGGAAGGTGCCGAAGAAGGAACGTCAAAATGGATTCTTCGCTGCGCTCAGAATGACAGAAGCGGAGAGTGGCGGTTAGATGTTGAAGGCGTCCTGGAGGAAGGCGGCCAGTTCGAATTTGTGGAGGGCGAGGGCGCCGACGGCGGGCGAGGCGGCGGCGTCGCGGCCGGCGTAGAGCGGGAGGACGCCGAAGAGCGAGGAGAGGTGGGGCGCGATGAAACTCCACGCGCCCATGTTCTGCGGCTCTTCCTGGCACCAGACGATGCGCGCGCCGGAATAGTTGTCGGCGAGTTCGGCGAGACGGTTGCGATGCAGCGGATAAAGCTGCTCGAGACGCACGATCGCCGTATTCGTGATGTGGTTGCGCGTGCGGAAGTCGGCGAGGTCGTAGTAGACTTTGCCGCTGCAGAAAATAACGCGTTCGACTTTTTCGGGGCGCGCCGGATCGTCGATGATTTCCTGGAAAGAGCCCGTGGTGAATTCGTCGAGTCGCGAGGTAGCGGCGGGGTGGCGGAGGAGCGATTTCGGGGACATCACGACGAGGGGCTTCCGAAAATCGCGTTTCACCTGGCGGCGGAGGGCGTGGAAAAAGTTCGCGGGCGTGGTGATGTTCGCGACCTGAATGTTGTCCTCGGCGCAGAGCTGGAGGAAGCGTTCGAGACGCGCGGACGAGTGCTCGGGGCCCTGGCCTTCGTAGCCGTGCGGGAGGAGGAGCACGAGGCTCGAGGCGCGTTGCCATTTCGATTCGCCGCTGGCGATGAACTGGTCGATGACGACCTGGGCGCCGTTGGCGAAATCGCCGAACTGCGCTTCCCAAATGCCGAGCATATGGGGATAGTCCATCGAGTAGCCGTAATCGAAGCCGAGGACGGCGGCTTCGGAGAGGAGGGAATTGTAGACGCAGAAACGCGCCTGTTTTTCGGCGAGATTGAGGAGCGGAACGTATTTCTCGCGCGTGTCGGCATCGTAGAGGACGGCGTGGCGATGGCTGAACGTGCCGCGTTCGCAATCCTGCCCGCTGAGGCGGACCGGAATATCCTCGAGGAGGAGCGTGCCGTAGGCGAGGGCCTCGCCGAAACCCCAATCGATCGGGCCGCCTTGGTGGTGCGCCTGCGTGCGGTGCTCGAGGAAGCGCTTGATCTTCGGGTTGAGTTTAAAATTAGCGGGGACTTGCGTGAGGCCGGCGACGACGCGGTCGATCACCTCCATCGACACGCCGGTGGGAAGCGCGGCGTGATGGTAGCCGGGCTGTAAAAAACCGGTGGAGCCCTGGAATTTTTTCTCCTCGATCGCCTGCGACTCGACCTTGCTGCGGACGATTTCCTTTTCCTTTTCGCGGGTCTTCGCCTTTTCGAAATTCGCTTCGAGCGCGGCGGAGTATTCGGCCTTGATCGCATCGGCGTCGGCCTGGGCGATCGTGCCTTCGCGGACGAGTTTCTCCGTGAGGATCGCGGAGACCTGCGGGTGCGCGGCGATCTGGCGATACATCGTCGGCTGGGTGAAGGCGGGCTCGTCGCTCTCGTTGTGGCCATGCTTGCGGTAGCAATACATGTCGATCACGACGTCGCGCTTGAAGTTGACGCGAAACTCGAGCGCGAGCTGCGCGACCAGGCACACGGCTTCGGCGTCGTCGCCGTTCACGTGGAAGATCGGAGCCTCGATCATCTTCGCTACGTCGGTGCAGTAGCGCGTGGAGCGCGCCTCGGCGGGGAGCGTGGTGAAGCCGATCTGGTTGTTGATGACGAAGTGAACGGTGCCGCCGGTGCGGTAGCCGGGGAGCTGGGAAAAATTCAACGTCTCCGCGACGACGCCCTGGCCGGCGAATGCCGCATCGCCATGAATCAGGAACGGCAATACGCGGCGGCGCTCGGCGGTGTCGCCGCGGACGCGTTGACGGGCGCGGGCCTTGCCTTCGACGACGGGATTCACGATCTCGAGGTGCGAGGGATTCGCGGCGAGGCGGACCTCGACCTTCGCGCCGGCGGAGGTTTCGAGGAGGGCTTCGTAGCCGAGGTGATATTTCACATCGCCATCGCCGGCGACGGACTCGGGGATGTAGTTTTCCGAGAACTGCTCGAAGAGGACCTCGAAAGGTTTGCGGAGAATCGAGGTGAGGACGTTGAGGCGGCCGCGGTGGGCCATGCCCATGACGATCTCTTCGACGCCGAGTTCGGGACATTTCTCGATGAGAGCGTCCATCGCGGCGATGAACGTCTCGGCGCCTTCACCGGAGAAACGCTTCTGGCCGACGAAGCGGGTGTGGAGGAATTTTTCGAAGAGTTCGGCTTTATGGAGGCGGCGGAGGATGCGGATCTTCTGCTGCTTGGTGAAGGACGGCTGGTTGTTGGTCGCCTCCATGCGTTGCTGGAGCCATTCGCGCGCGGCGTGGTCCTGACAGTGCATGTATTCGATCCCGACGCGGCCGCTGTAGGTTTGTTGAAGCGCGGCGAGGATATCGCGGAGCTTCATCTGGCCGCCGCCCTTGAAATTCGTGAGCGTGAAGGATTCGTCGAGATCGGCGTCTTCGAGATGAAAGTGCGCGAGCGAGAGTTTCGGGTCGGCGGCCGGCGGATTCGCGAGTGGATCGAGGTGCGCCTGGAGATGGCCGTGAGCACGGTAGGCGTTGATGAGGCGGAGAACCTGGGCCTGCTTGTAGCTATCGACGATGCGGACGCCGGCGGTCTGCGGGCCGGTGAGCGACCCGCCGCTGTTGCCGAGCGTGAAGCCTTGGAAAAAGGCGCGCCACGTCGGGTCGACGGAGTCGGGATTCTGGAGCCAGGCTTCATAGGCCGCCTCGAAGACGGCGGAATTGGCGCTGGCGGAAAGGTTGAGGGAATTCATGGGAGCGATGCGGCGGGCGCGGAGGTTCAGCGGGGAAGCTGCGTCGGGCTCGTCGTAAAGTGAGTCGGGCAACAGAACACGGGTCGCTGGGGGACTCAAGTCCGCGGTGGGCGGTCTCGGGGATTGCAATCGTGCTTAACGCGCGTAACGACGGCATTAGTTTTCCGACCATACCCGACCCCACGCCATGGAACCCGAAATCAAAACCTCGTTGATCGCGCTGCTCGCGGCGATCAAGGCCGCGGACGGACCGACGGTTGCAAAAGAAATGGCGCGGCTGGACGAATTGCTCGAGCGCGGACGCCCGAGGCTGCACCCGCAACTCGTGCATTTTTTGCAGAACCGAAGTTATGCCAAGGCGGTGATGTTTCTCGGAGGCGAAACGGATATTCCCGTGGGCGCTTGCGGCGGACGGGCGGGACGGAGCTGAGCGGACATGGCCAACGGCGGCAAAATCTCGACGGACGGCGGGTCGAATCTCGGGCAGAATCCTTTTGGAGCGCTCAGTGGCGCGGGGTTGCCCGTCGCGCCAAAGGTCGTGCTCGAACAGGCCGCGGCAGCGATGGCGGCGAAAGGAGACGCGGTGGCGAAGGCGAAGGCGAAAAATCCGGAGCCCGCGAAAAATCGAGGGCGCGTCGACCTCAAGCGCGAGACCGGCGGGCGTGGTGGGAAAACGGTGACAGTCGTCAGCGGATTCGTGGGGATCGGCCAGCCGGAGAAGGAAGCGCTGTGCAAAAAAATGCGGGGAGCGTGCGGTTGCGGTGGGACGGTGAAGGACGGCGCGATCGAGATTCAGGGTGACCAGCGCGAGAAGATCGCGGCGATTTTGGTGGAGGCGGGATTCCGGCCGGTGTTTGCGGGCGGCTGATTCGTTTAGAGTGCTTTGAAAATTTCCATAGCCGCTGTAGGAGCCTGCTTGCAGGCGATTGCCGGACCTTCCCCGCTGGGATCGCCTGCAAGCAGGCTCCTACATTCGACCTGCCGCGCGGCTACACTCTTTTTCAAATCGCGCTAAAAACCGTGATTGAACCACAGAGACACCGAGGCAAAGAGAAGAGAACCGGAAAAGTCTTGGGGAAAATAATTTCACTTGGCGGGTGAGCTTCCCGACGGGATCACATTTTTTCGGAAGTGGTTTCCTTTGCGCTGCTCGGTGGTTCAATCCCAACTGCGTTCTTAGAGGAACCTGGGGTGGTCACTTTTTCGCCAACGCCGCGGGCGAAGGCTCCCAGCCGCCGCCGAGGGCCTTGTAAAGCGAGACGAGGTCGGTGCGGAGCGCGGCTTCGCTCGCGGCGAGCGTATCCTGGATGCGGAGATACGAGCGCTGGGCATCGAGCACGACGAGGGCATCGACGATGCCATGCTCGAAACGATTTCGCGCGAGCGTGTAGGCGCGATCGGCGGCGGAAGCGGCATCGACGAGCGCGGCGTGGCGGGTGCGCTCGGCGGCGTAGCGGACGAGCGCATCCTCGACGTCGCGGAGCGCCTGGGTCACGGCGGACTCATAGCGCGTGAGCGCCTGGCGCTGGGTTTCGTTTTGCAGCGCGACGGCGAGGCGGGCGCGGCCCCAGTCGAGAAGCGGCCAGCGCACGCCAGGAATAATCGAGTAGTAGTGGCTCGACCATTCGGGGAGATCGCGCGGTCGGCTGCTGTCGAAGCCGAACGCACCGGTGAGGCTGAAGTGCGGAAACAAGTCGGCGGTGGCGACGCCGATTCCGGCGGTGGCGGCGGCGAGCTGGCGCTCGGCGCTGCGCACATCGGGACGGCGGCGAAGCAGATCGGAGGGAATACCGACGGGAATCGAGGCGGGCAACGGGGGGAGCAGTTGCGCGGAGGCGAGTTCGGGGAGCAGGGCATCGGGCGGCTCGCCGACGAGCGTGGCGAGCGCGTGCGCGGCGAGACGCGTGGCAGCTTCGAGAGGAGGCAGGGTCGACGCGGCATTGGCGACTTCGCCCTGGTATTGGGCAACGTCGAGATCGGTGGTGAGGCCGTTTTTGAATTTCGCTTCGGCGATCGAGAGCGTGTGGCGAGCGGCGGCGAGGCCCTCGCGGGCGACCTGGAGCCGCTGCTGGCTGGAGCGGAGTTGGAGGTAAGTTTGAGCGACCTCGGCGAGGAGCGAGACCACGACGGCGCGGCGATCTTCCTCGGCGGCGGCGATGAGGGCGTCGCCGGCTTCGAGCGCACGGCGCGTGCCGCCGAAGAGGTCGAACTCCCACGAGGCGTCAAAGCCGGCCTGATACAGCGTCGTCGTGATACCCGGCAGGCCGCCTTCGCCGAGCGGGCTGGCAGGGCCGGCGGGTTGAGCGCTGCCGCCGCTGTTGCTGCCGGTGGTGGGCGTGGGAATCGGCGGGGCGGATGCAGTGGAATCAGTGGAGAGCGCGCGGGTGGAACGGGTGTCGGCGGCGGCGTTTTCCGGGCTGCTGGCGGCGGGTGCGGTGGAGCCGCCGCCGAAGGGGAGTTTTACGTTTTCACTGCCGCGACCGTGGTTCACGCCGGCGGCGAGGCTGAGACCGGGAAAGGCGCCGGCGCGGATCGTGGCGCGTTGGAGTCGGGCCTGGCGGACGCGAGATGCGGCGAGGGCGAGATCGCGATTGCCCTCGAGGGCGCGCGCGATGAGGCGGGTGAGTTCCGGGTCGTCGAAGGTTTCCCACCAGCGTCGCACGGCGTCGGCGCCGGGAACGATGTCGCCGGGTTCGGCGGCGGCGGGCGGTTTCGCGCTGGAGAAGGCGCTGGCGAGCTGCGGCGAGGGCGGCCGGTAGTTCGGGCCGACGGTGCAGCCGGCGAGGAGGAACGCGGGCGCGAGCAGAAGGGTTTTGGCTTTCGGGCGCATGGCGTCAGTGCATGGCGGCCGCGCCGCCGGGTGGCGGCCGGCGGAGGATGAAGGTCACGGGCACGGCGAGCGCGGCGAGCCAGCCGAGGAGCCAGAAGATATCGATGTAGCCGAGCATCGCGGCCTGGCGGGTGACGCGCAGATTCAACGCGGCGAGGGGACCGAGGAGGTGGTTTTGGAAGGCTGGCGCGAAGACGTTGACCGATTCGCTGAGGCGGCTGTGGTGAAACTGGCCGCGCTCGGCGAGCAGCGTGGTGGCGAACGAAATGCCGAAGCTGCCGCCGAGGTTGCGCATGGTGTTGATGAGCGCGGAGGCGTCGTCGTTCTTGCCGGGCGGAAGGCCGGCGTAGGCGACGGCGGAGATCGGGACGAAGAGAAACGGCAGGCCGATCGCCTGCGCCATGCGGGCGAGCGCGATGTGGCGAAAGTCGATGTGCGTGTTGAGCGTGGCGAGGTGGAAACACGCGGCGCACTCGATCACGAGGCCGGCGACGATGAGGTATTTGGCGGGGACTTTTTGCGAGAGACGGCCGACGAGCGGCATGACGGCGAGCGTCGCGCAGCCGCCGGCAGTGAGCGCGAGGCCGGCGTCGGTCGCAGGGTAGCCGAGGATCGTCTGGAGGAAACGCGGGATGATCTGCGTCGTCGCGATGAGGATGAAGCCGGTGACGAACATCACGAGCATCGAGGCCGAGAAGTTGCGGTTCTTCATCAGCGAGAGGTCGACGATCGGGTGCTCCTGGGACAGCTCCCAGAAAATCAGGAACACCAACGAGAGCGCGGAAACGATCGAGAACGAGAGGATGAACGGCGACGCGAACCAGTCGTCCTCCTCGCCCTTGTCGAGCACGACCTGGAGGCAGCCGAGCGCGAGGGCGACGAGGGCGAAACCGAAGTAGTCGATGCGCAGGCCGCCGCGGAGCGCTTGGGCGCGGTCGCGTTTCACGGCGGGCGGATCGACGAGCAGGCGGCCGGCGAGAAAGAGCGAGAGGAGCGTGACGGGGACGTTGACCAAAAAAATCCAGCGCCAGGAAAAGTTGTCGGTAATCCAGCCGCCGAGCGTGGGGCCGAGGGTAGGCGCGACGACGACGGCGATGCCGTAGAGGGCGAAGGCCTGGCCGCGCTTCTGGGGGGGAAACATGTCGGCGAGCATCGACTGCTCGGTGGGCGCGAGGCCGCCGCCGCCGAGGCCTTGAAGAATCCGGAAGCACACGAGGGCGCCGAGCGAAGGGGCGAGGCCGCACAGCAGCGAGCTGAGGCCGAAGAGCGCGACGCACGAGAGGTAAAAGCGCTTGCGGCCGATGACGGTGGCGAGCCAGCCGCTGATGGGAAGGACGATGGCGTTGCTCACGAGATAGCTGGTGAGGATCCAGGTGCTCTCGTCCTGGCTGGCGGAAAGATTACCCGCGATGTGGGGCAGGGAGACGTTGGCGACGGAGGTGTCGAGGACCTCCATGAAGGTAGCCATGGAAATCACGACGGCGACGAGCCAGGGATTGCGATCGCCGGCGGGGGAACGCTCGAGCGGGGGCGCGTGCGGTGCGGCCGACATGGCGAGAGCGGGTCGTGGACGCGGGCGGCGACGGGTCAGCGGACGGTGACCTTGACCGTGACGGAGAAACCGGCGCCGAGGACGACGCGGGCGTCGGGCGGGAGCGGATCGAGGGCGATTTTGACGGGGACGCGCTGGACGACTTTGACCCAGTTGCCAGTGGCGTTTTCGGCGGGCAGCGCGCTGAACGTCTGACCGGTGCCGGCCTGCACGCTGTCGATGCGGCCAGTGAGCTCGAGGTCTGGATACGCATCGACCTCGATCGCGACGGGCTGGCCGGGGCGGATGCGGGCGAGCTGGGTTTCCTTGAAGTTGGCGGTGACGTGGACGTCGGTCGGAACGATCGCCATGAGGGCGGTGCCGGGCTGGACGAAGTTGCCGGGCGCGACGTTGCGGCTGGCGACGCGGCCGGGGAGCATCGCTTTCACCTGCGCGTAGGAGAGGAGAAGGCTGGCGTGTTCGAGTTGGGCGGCGGCGGTGGCTTGGGCGGCGCGGGCGGCGGCGATGAGGCTGCCGGCGTAGTGGATCTGGGCGTCGGCCGCGGAGACGGCTTTGGAGGCCGCCTGGACGCGGGCGGTGGCGGATTTTTCCGCGGCGGTGGCGCGGTCCCATTGCTCGGCCGAGACGGCGCCGGTGTCGTCCTGGCGGAGGGCGGCGAGGCGGCGGAGCGTGGTGTCGTCGTTCTCCGCTTCGGTCTGGGCAACGCCGAGATTGGCGCGGGCTTGCTCGGCTTGGGCGGCGAAGGCGGCTTGCTGGGCTTCGGCTTGGGCGACTTGGGCGTCAGCTCGGGCGGTGGCGGCGCGGGCTTCGTCGACGGCGGTTTGGGCGTCGGCGGAGTCGAGTTCGAGGAGGACGGTGCCGGCGGCGACGAGTTGGTTGTCGGCGACGAGCACGCGGGTGACGCGGCCGGCGATCTGCGGACTGACCTGCTGCGGAGTGACGTCGATAAAGGCGTCGTCGGTGGCTTCGTAGTGACGCAAGTGGAGCCACCAGAGCGTGCCACTGACGGCGACCGCGAGGAGGAGAAGGAACAGCCCGGCGACGAGAAGCGGACGGCGGGAGAGGGGGCGTTTTGATTTGGGGTGGACGGGCGGGTGGTCGTCGGTCGGACGCGGGGCGGATTCGCGCGATTCGGTGCGGGCGGAAGGAGGGGCTTCGCGGGTTTCGTTCATGGCGTGCTCGCGGCCGGAAGGCGCGTCACGCTGGCGGACAGAGAGGAGCCGGCGCAGTTCGGGCGGGAAATGAAGGGCGGTTTATCCTCCGAGGGGCGGGGAGGGAAATCGTCTGAGGGGCGCGGCGCGGAGACGGATCGTCGGCGTGGCGCGGCCGGGGATGACGCAGTGCCGGCGGGAGATTGACGTTACTTTAAGAGCGGTTTCAAAAAGCGTGTCGCCGCGTGGCGGGTCGAATGGAGGAACTGCTTGCAGGCGATCCTGGCGGGCGAAGGTCGAGCATCGCCTGCAAGCAGGCTCCTACAGCGGCTAAAGGAATTTTCAAAGCGCTCCTGCTAGCCGGACTCATGCTGCTGCGAGTCCGGAGCTGAGATTTAAGAGACCGAGCCTTCCGCAGACAGCCGGAGAAACGCCGAGGGAAATCCGGAGTCGCCTGCTGGTTTTGCTCTCGGCACTCGGCCTCGATCCTCAGCGCTCAACTCTCGACTGAATTAGGCAGGACTAGGCGGCGAGGCCGGCGGTGAGGGCGAGGGCGCCCTTGGCGCGATTCAGAATGTAGAGATGATAACCGGGCGCGCCGTTCGCGAGCAGGCCGCGGATTTGCGTGAGCGCCCAGTCGATGCCGATCGTTTCGACGACATCGGCGTTTTCGGCGGCGACTTCGAGGCGGGTAACGAGTTGAGCAGGCAAGGTCGTGCCGCACATGGCAGTGAAGCGTTGAATCTGTTTCAACGAGAGCACGGGCATGATGCCGGGGACAATGGGAACGGCGATGCCGGCGGCGCGGCATTTTTCGACGAAGCGGTAGTAGATGCTGTTGTCGAAAAAAAGCTGGGTGGTGATGAAATCGGCGCCGGCATCGACCTTGCGCTTGAGGTTCGTGAGGTCGGCGTCGAGCGAGGAGGCTTCGGGGTGTTTCTCGGGGTAGCCACCGACGCCGAGGCAGAAATCGGGATGGCGGGATTTCAGGAGCGCGACGAGGTCGCTGGCGTAGCGGAGGCCGTCCTGGTAGGGCGTGAAGGTGCTTTCGCCCTTCGGCGGATCGCCCCGGAGTGTCATGATATTGCGGAAACCGCCGGCGTGGATGCGGGCGGCGACCTCGCCCAGTTCCGCGCGGGTGTGACCGACGCATGTGAGGTGCGGCATGACGGTGAAATCGAAGTCGCGGCGGAGGATTTCACTGACTTGGGCGGTGCGTTCGCGGGTGCTGCCGCCGGCTCCGTAGGTGACGGAAACGAAGTCGGGGTTCATCCGCTTCAGGGCGGCGGCGGTCGCGCGGAGCGACTCGACGCCGACGTCGTCCTTGGGCGGGAAAAATTCGAGCGAGCGGATCGGGCGCTTCTCGGCAAAGAGCGCGGAAATGGAGCGATCTGGAACTTCGGGCGGCATGGCATCAACGCATATGCAAGCGTTGATATGTGTAAAGCGGAGAACGCGTGCTTCAGGGAAAGCTTTATGCGCGGGCGCGATGGCGGCGGAAACCAGGCCGGCCGCGGGGGATCGCCTGCAAGCAGGTTTCTACATGGGGAGCGCGGGATCGCCTGCAAGCAGGCTCCTACATGGGGGATCAGGGCTTCGCTGGGGCGGCGGGCTGGGGTGCGGGGGCCGCTGCGGGCACGGGTGGCGGCGGGGCGGGTTCGAAGAATTCGGCGGTGGTTTGGGGAAGGCCGGTGAAGACGTAGTCGGAGACTTCGAAGGCGCGCTTCTGCATCTCGGCGTTGATTGGAGCGGAGGCGTCGCTCGAGGAGATTTGGACGAAGACGGGGCCGGCGGGGATGGTTTCGAATTCGGGAGCCAAAGGAGCCGCTGGTTTTGGGTTTTGAGTTTTGGGTTCCGCGTTGTTGTCAGCGGGTGCGGCGGCGGTCTTGGCGAGGTCGGCGGTGGTGCCGAGGGCGGCGGGGCCGGTTTTGCCGTCGGTGGTCGGAGCGGGTGGCTTGAGTTTTTTCTCCTCGGGCTTGCGGGCGAGGGTGACGGTGTAGGTTTTTTTGTCGAAGGTCGTGAGCTTGAAGGTGCGCGGGTGCTGGCGAGCCTCGGTGGCTTTGGGGTCGGTGGGCTGGGTGGTGTCGGAGAAGCGGAGGCCGGTGAGAGAGGAGAGGAGGGAAGTGACTTTGTCGGTCTTGAGTTTTTCGTTGGCTGGCGTGGGCGACGCGGTCCACGGGGAATCTTTTTTCTCGCGAGTGAACGTGAGTGGGGCGGCGGAGGTGGAGGTGGAGTCGGTGGGGAATTCGATTTTCGCGACGTCGTCGGATTTGACGGAGAGGAGTTGGGCGTCGGCCCAGTTTTTGGAGTCCGCGTCGAGCCAGGCGTTGAGGCTGGCGAGGTAGGCTTTGTCCTCGGTCCCGAAGCGGAGATAGCGGCCGCCGGTGTCGGCGGTTTTGCCGAGAGTGAGAGAAGTGAGGGGTTTGTCGGAGGAATCGAGGAGTTCGATTTTCGTATCTTTGAACTCGAGACGGGCGATGCGCGTGGGGCTGGTGGTGACGAGGCGCTGGAGTTTCGCGTCGGCGAGGTCGCCGGTGAAGCGGGAGAGTTTTGAGAAATCGGCGGGGAGATCGAAGTAGGAGGTGACGCGCCACGTGGCGTCGGGCTGACGGGTGAGGAGGACGGTTTTGCCGGCGTCGGAGAGGCGGAGCTTGGCGGCTTGCTCGAGAGTGGCGGCGTCGACGAGAGAGTGATTCAGGCGCGGATCGGTGGAGACTGGGGCCGGCGTGCGGGTGAGGAAAAACGCGGCGGCGGAGAGGACGGCGAGGATGGCGACGGAGAGGAGCAGGGTGCGGAGTTTCATCGCAAGAACAGAGAGGAAGAGAGGAAGGCGTTTTTTGTTTTGAAACGCGGAGGGCGCGGAGAACGCGGAGAAAAGAGGAGGAGCGGGAAGAGGAGGAATTTAACCGCAAAGAACGCAGAGAGCGCAGAGAAGAGGAGGGGAAATTTTCTATGCGGTCTCTGCGTTCTTTGTGGTGAAACGGGCTTGGAATTATTTTTTGCGGCTGCGGTAGAACCAGAGGCCGAAGGCGCCGACGAGGAGAGGGCTGGCGAGGAGGTTTACGATGAGGAGGCGGTTCTCCAAGGCGTCGATGTCTTCGCGCAGCGCGCGGCGAATTTCCCGGCGTTCGCCGCGGAGAGAGGCTTGTTGCTTTTGGAAATCCTCGATGGCTTTGGTCATCTCGGGCGAGGCGACGAGGCGGTTGCTTTCGCCTTTTTTGCCCTGGAGTTCGGAGAGTTTGGTTTGGACGGAGGTGAGGCGGGCTTCGAGGCCGGTGAGTTTTTCCTGATACTTTTTCTGCGCGGTGACTTCCATGCGGCGGACAACGTCGAAGGGACGGATCGAGCTGCCTTTGCCGCGGATCGAGACGAGATCCTGCGAGCCGGCGAGGAAATCGACGGCGTTGGCGGCGAAAGCGAGATTGTCGTTGAAGGGCTCGGCGGCGGTCTGGCCGAAGAAGTTGTATTTGCGGACACTGTAGTCGTCGAAGAGCCAGTCGGTGTCGGCGACGATGAGGAGGGTGGACGTGTTGGTGGATTCTTTGAGGGAAGGGGCGCTCGACGGACGGCTGGGGACAGCCGCCCCTACCTTGTCGTCCTTTTTCGTGTCGGCTTCTTTTTTCTCTTCGGCGGGTTCGCCAGCGGGGAAGGCGGATTTGAATTTGCCGGCGATGAGGGCGGCGATCGTCTTTTTGCCGCTGGGGGAAATCTTGCCGTTGATGTCGTCGGGCTGCGCGAATTGGAGGCTGGCGGAGGGGAGGTCGCCGGCTTGGGCGGAGGTCTCGACGAGCGGAGTAAACGTGAGCGAGTTGCCGGACTTCAGCGCGACGCTGCCGGTTTCGATAAAGAGCATCGAGCTGAGTTGGGCGGTAGCGAGGGACTTCGAACTGAAGTTGTCGCGGCGCAGGCTGAGCCAGATCGGATAGCGGGCGACGCCGCCGCCCTGGGTCTGGACTTGGGTGGCGTTTTCCAGATCGCCGACGACGTTTTGGGCATTGTAGGAAATGCCATAGGCGTCGAGCAGTGTCGGGAGATCGGACGAGACGTTCTGCGCGCCGCCGCCCATCATCATCTGCTGCGGGTTGCTCTGGCGTTTGAAATATTGCGAGGACGGATCGACGCAGAGGAAAACGGGTTTGCCGGCGAGGAGGAATTGGTCGATCGCGAACTGGAGTTTCGGCGAGACGTTTTCGGGGTGGATGACGGCGAGGGCGTCGAGTTTTTCGGGGAGCGCGGTGGCGGTGGGTTCGACGGTGACGAGTTCGAAGGACTGCTTCCATTCGTCGGCGATGAACTGGCCGGCTTTCGGCTGCTGGCGCATCATCATCGCCATCTGCATCTCCTGCGGGCTGGAGCCCTGGAGCGGGAGGCTGGTGAGGAGGCCGAGCTTGGGTTTGTCGAGTTGTTGAACGCTGAAGATCAGTTTCGAGAGATCGTATTCGAGAAACTGTTCGCGCTGCGGGGTGAAAGCGGGGACGTTCTTCTGCTGGTCGGCTTGGGTGACGACGAGGCCGAAGAAGAATTGCTCACCGCCGGTTTGGGCGACCTGGGGCGTGAGGCCGGCGGCGGTGGCGTGCTCTTCCTCGGGGGTGTCGGGGCGCGGGTTGATGAGGTTCAGTGTGAGCTTGCCGTGGCCGGCGCGGACGTATTGGCGGAGCATCTCCTGCACGCGGACGGCGTAGTTTTTGTAGGCAATGGGGAGGCCGGCGGCATCCTTCGAGAAATAGAGGTCGATGGTGACCGGTTCCTCGATCTTCGAGAGCATCGCCTTCGTGCCGGGCGAGAGGGAGTAGATCGATTCGGCGGTGAGGTCGGCGCGCGCGGGGATCTTCGACGCGAGGTAATTGACGAGGACGAGGCCGACGAAGAGGAGGGCGGTCGCGAGGGTTTTGCTGCCGAGTTTCATGGGCGGGCGGAAAAGCTGAGAGCTAAAAGTCTAGAGCTGAGAGCGGGGCGGCTCAGCGTTCGAGGGCGACGACGTTGAGGAAGAGGGTGAAGCCCATCAGCGAGAGGAAGAACACGACGTCCTTCGGGTCGATGAGGCCTTTGGTGAACGCGTCGAAGTGCGTCAGAAAACTGAAGTTCGAGATCAAATCGACGAGCGGGACGGGCAGGAACCCGCCGAGAAAACCGGTGAACACGCTCGCGCCGAGCAGATCGAGGATGAAGCAAATCATCACGCTGATCACGAAACTGATGATCTGATTTTTCGTGAGGGCGGAGACGAGGGAGCAGATTCCGAGATAGCCTCCGGCCATGAGAATGGCGCCGAAGTAACTCGCGAACAGGATGCCCCAATCCGGGTTGCCCAGGTAAGCGACGGTGAGGACGAGAGGAAAACTGAGCAGGATCGCGATCGCGAGAAACGCCCAGGCCGCGAGGAACTTCGCGAGCGTCGCGTCGAGCGTCGTGATCGGCAGGGTGAACAGCAACTCGACGGAGCCGGTGCGTTTTTCCTCCGACCACAGCCGCATGCCGGCGGCGGGAATCAGGAAGAGGAAGAGCCAGGGGAGGTAACCGAAATAGCTCTCGAGGCTCGCGGTGCCGGCGCGGAAAAATTGACCGAGGAAAAAGGCGCAACCGATGGTCGCGGCCAGGAAGACGACGAGGAAGACGTAGGCGACGGGCGAGCGGAAGTAGCCGAGGAATTCGCGTTTGAAGACAGGGGAGACTTGGCGCATGGGACGTTTAGGAGAGGGCCGCAAAAAGGCGCAGAAGACGCAGAAAGTCGGATGACGAAGCGGACGCCTTGGAGAGGCGTCCCTACCTCAGATGTCGGAGTTCGTGAGGGTGCGGAAGATTTCGTCGAGGCGGGCGCCGGGCTGCCGGGCGCGGAGCTGGGCGGGCGTTTCGTCGGCGACGATCCTGCCTTGGGAAATGATGATCACGCGCGTGCAGATCGCCTCGACTTCCTCGAGGATATGCGTCGAGAGGATCACGGCTTTCTCGGCGGCCATGCTTTTGATGAGCGAGCGGACTTCGTTTTTCTGATTCGGATCGAGGCCGTCGGTGGGCTCGTCGAGGACGAGGACGGGCGGGTTGTGCAGGAGCGCTTGCGCGAAACCGACGCGCTGCTTGTAGCCTTTTGAAAGCGTTTCGATCGTCTGCTTGCGGACGGAGACGAGGTGCGTGAGGCCGAGGACGTGTTCGACGCGGGCGCGTTTCTCGACTTCGTCGCGGTAGCCGCGAATTTCGGCGATGAAGCGGAGGAATTCCTCGACGGTCATCTCCGGGTAAGCGGGCGCGCTCTCGGGGAGGTAGCCGAGGCGGCTTTTCACGCCGACGGGATCGGTGGCGACATCGATGCCGTCGACGGTGGCGGTGCCGGCATCGGCGGAGATGAAGCCGGTGATCATCTTCATCGTGGTCGATTTCCCGGCGCCGTTGGGGCCGAGGAAACCGAGGATGTCGCCGCGGTTGACGCGGAAGGACACGCCGTCGACGGCGCGTTTTTGACCGTAGGTTTTAACGAGGCCTTTGACTTCGATCATGGGGGTGGAACGGAGACGGCTGGGAAAGAGAAGCGGTGACGAGAGTTCCGTGGATTTTCATTACAATTATGAAAGGTTCCGCGGAATTTCGGAGAACTGGAAGGATCGCTAAAATGAAACGGAGCCGGGTTCGGCAAGCGGAAAAATCGGCGAGCGTGAAGGGCGAGGTCGACGGCGGGTGGGATGGCGCGGGCAGCGGCGGGGTTCGGCGACCCCGCCCTACAATTTTCCGATCAGGCGGAGGCGAGTTCGCGCTCTTTCTCGGTTTTGAGGCGGAGCTGGCCGCAGGCGGCGGCGATGTCGTGGCCTTTTTCGCGGCGAAGCGTGACCGAAATGCGCGCGTCGCGGAGGATGTCGGCGAAGCGTTCCTGACGCGTGACGGAGGGGCGTTTCCACTCGAGGCCATCGACGGTGTTATAGGGGATCAGGTTGACGTGCGCGTGGAGGTCGAGGGCGATGTCGCGGAGTTTTTCGGCTTGGTCGAGGGAGTCGTTCACGTCCTCGATGAGGATGAACTCAAGCGTGATCATGCGGCCGTGCTTCTCGGAAAACTCGCGGACGGCCGGAAGGAGTTTCGCGAGGGGAAACGCCTTGTTCACGGGCATGATCTTCTCGCGGACTTCGTCGGTCGCGCCGTGAAGGGAGATCGCGAGCCGGAAGCCGAGGGGCTCGTCGGCGAGCTTCAGAATTTTCGGGACGAGGCCGCTGGTGGAAATCGTGATGCGGCGGGCGCCGAAGCCGAGACCCCAATCGGCGTTGAGGATGGTGAGGGCGCGGATGAGGGCGTCGTAGTTGGCGAGCGGTTCACCCATGCCCATGACGACGATGTTGTCGAAGGAGGCTAGTTCCGTGCGGGCGCGGGGCGTGCGGGCGTCTTCGCGGTAACAGACCTGGAGAAGCTGCGCGACGATCTCGCCGGCGGAGAGATCGCGCTTCAGGCCGGCGAGTCCGCTGGCGCAGAAAACGCAGGCCATGGCGCAGCCGACCTGGGTGGAGATGCAGATGGTCTTGCGGGACTCGTCGAGGCCGACGCCTTCCTGCGGGACGCGGATGATGACGGTTTCGATGAGCGAGGCGTCGCGGAGTTCGAGGAGAAGTTTATCGGTGACGTCTTCGGATTGTTTGTTGAGGACGAGTTCGGCGGGGAGGAGATCGAAGGTGTCGGCGAGCCAGGCGCGGAGAGGTTTCGAGAGATTGGTCATCTCGTCCCAGGAGCGGACGCGTTTTTTATAGAGCCACTCGAGGATCTGCTTCGCGCGGAAGGCGGGCTCGCCGCGCTCGGCGAGGCGGGCGGTGAGTGAATCGAGGGTTTCGCCGGTGAGCGGCGGCTTGGCGGGAGCGAACTTCATGCAGCGGCGGACAACGTGAGCGCGCTACGGCGAGGGCGCAATGGGGTTTGCACCTCCGCGATGCGCCGGGGTGTAGCAGGAAGTGAGGTGAAGACGGAGGTGGGGACAGCGCTCGGAGCCGTCCGCGAATGCCCGGACGCCGCGGAGAGGCGTCCCTACCCCTATACGGCGGGTCGCTGTCCTCACTTCCTGTTGCACCCGATGCGCCGCGCGCGCCGACGTCGAGCCGAAGGACGCGGTGATGGAATTCCTACGCCCCGCATCCGACTTTACTTCCGCCCCCAGGCTCAATCGCTCACTCCAAACTCACGTGGTCCACGAGGACATCGATGCTCGCCGTGGTCGTCGAGACGTCGCGGAAGCTGAGCGTGCTGGTGTCGGAATCTGCGGTGAACGTGAAGCTCTCCGTGATCCATTTCACGCTGCCGTCGCCGGTGCCGGGAAGCGGCATGTTCAGCGCCGAGACCGTCGTGTTGGTTTTCACCGACACCACGAGACGTTGCCAGCTGCGGTTGAAAGCCCGCACGCCGACGTCGAAGCGCACTCGATATGAACGCCCGGGCACGGTCGAGAAGTTCTGCGTGATCTGGCCGTTCGGCGCGGTGTCACCGCTGTTAAACGCGGCGAGATACCGGCCATCGGTGGGGGCATACGCGGTGGGCGCGGATATTTTCACGTTGCCGGTGAGGGTCCAACCGGTGGCGCCCTGTTCGAAGCTGCCGTTCACAAGACCCGGGACAGCTGTGATCCGCACATGATCGAGCAAGAGATCCAGGCTGGCGGTCGCGGACGAAACGTCTTGGAAACGAATTTCGGTGGTCGTGCGGTCCGCGACGAACGTGCAGCGTTGCGCAGTCCATTTTGTGGCGCCATCGCCCGTGCCGAAGAGCGAGATGAGTTGCGAGGCGAGCGGGTGAGTTCCGCTGACGTTGAGCTGCAGACGCTGTGCGCTTCTGTTGTAGGCCAGCACGCCGACGTCGAACTCGAGCACATAGGTTCGCCCGACCGTCGTGGCGATCGTCTGGCTGACCACGCCGTTCGGCGTGCTGTCGCCGGCGTTGAAGGCGACGAGGTGCGTGCCGTCGGAGGCGGTGTAGCGCGACGACTGGGTGACGACAGCATTGCCGCTCACCGTCCAGCCGGAGAAACCCGATTCGAAGCTGCCATTGCCCACCGGCGATGCGGGCGCCTGGACGTCAACGTAACCAACGACAGGCTGGCCGGCGAGGCCGTAGGAATCCGTGACTCTCAACGTGACGGCGAAACGGCCGGACGCGGAAAACGCGTGGGCGATCGTCGGCGTCGTCTGCACCGCGCCGGCGGAGCCATCGCCAAAGTCCCACTCGTAGACCAACGCGTCGCCGTCGGAATCGGTCGATCCGGAAGCGTCGAAGGTGAACGTCTCGGCGACAGCGATCGGGCCCGACGGAATGGTGAAGGTGCCCGTCGGGGCGTGGTTCGACCATTCGAAGACCACACCGACGTTGTCAGCGCCGCCTTTGAGCGCCGTCCCAAACACGTTTCCGTTCGCGTCGATCGCGGGCGAGCCGAGCGGTTCCGAAGGGCCGGTGGCGGCATCGAAATTATACAAGACGGTGAAATCGGTGCCATCGGGGTTCATCCGCCATAACAGGGCATTTCCACTTTCACCGTCTTTCCAGTATCGTTATTCTTGAGCGTTAGTGACGTATGTTTACCAAAGTATTCCTTCCGAGAAAGCCAAGAAGAGCCCAACCAGTCGCCAGAGCCAATGTGGCTGCTGGTCCGTGATTTACGCGATTTCCGAGAAGGCGAAGCCTTCGAGTTTTTCGAGCCAATCCCTCCGCCCGCGGAGCCGCCTTCCGCCGAAGTGCCGTAGAGCGAGCCATCCGGGCCGAAGGTTGGCGCGTAGGCGCTGCGACCAGAAGCGTTCGGG
>JBEHYR010000015.1:0-108573 GCA_048498075.1 Verrucomicrobiota bacterium
TGCCATCCTCGTGAGCCCGCTAAACGCGTATGCCAGCAACCCGCTCAACCCGCGCAAAATCCCAAAAGCCTCGCCCCGTCTGGATTTTCCCGTTCCAGCCTCGTCGCCGTTCGATTCCAAAGTGGTGGACCAGAGGGGGATCAAACCCCTGACCTCGTCGTTGCGAACGACGCGCTCTATCAACTGAGCTACTGGCCCGTGTGGGAGGGGTGGTTTTGGGCAATCGGCTCGCGCGAGTAAACATCAATTTTCGAGTATCGCAGCGGCGACGAAAATCGCCCGCTCCCCGCTCCGAAACCCACCCTCCCGCTCTCAGCGCACCTCGCCCACCAGCCGCGCGAATACCATTTTCCCGCCGCCCGTCGGCAGCACGCTCACGATCTCCGCGTTCACGCGCCGGCCGATCAGCGGGCGCCCGTCCGCGACGATCACCATCGACCCGTCCTCGAGATAGCCGACGCCCTGCCCCTCGTCCTTGCCCGGTTTCACGAGTTCGACCTCGATCATCTCGCCGAGCATCACCTCGTGGCGCAGCGACCTCGCGAGCAGGTTCAAGTTCAACCACGGCACGCCGTGAAACTCCGCCATCTTCGCGAGATTGTAGTCCGTCGTCAGCAGCTTCGCGCGCATCGATTGCGCGAGAAACACCAGCTTCGCATCCACGTCGGAGCGCTTCGTCACTTCACTTTCCGGAATGCGGATGTCGAGATGCTTCAACCGGCGGAGTTCGTTCAACACCTCCAGGCCGCGCCGCCCGCGCGCCTGTTTCTGCGGATCGCTCGAGTCCGCCACCGCCTGCAACTCCGTCAGCACGAAGCGCGGGATCACCAGCGCCGCCGTCAGAAAACCCGCCTCGCACACTTTCGCGATCCGCCCGTCGATCAGCACGCTCGTGTCGACGACCACCAGCGGCACGTCGACCTCGTGCGGCACGAAGCGCACGTAAGGAATGACCAGGTTGAACTCATCCTTCCCCCGCAACGCGATGACTGTACACAGGTAGGTCGAGACGATGAACAGCACCAGTTGGAAAAGATAAATCGTCTGCGGATCGCCCAGCGCGAACAGCGGCGACGTCCCGATCAGATACGCGATCAGCGTGCCGATCGCCAAACCGAACGAAATCGCCGAGAGCCCGCGCAGCGAAAATCCCTTCAGCAAAAGATCGACGAGGATCACCAGCGCGCCGATCAGCAGCCCGATCGCCACCGCCAGTCCGCGATAGTTGTCCCACTCGCGGATCGCGTAGCACACGAGCCACCCGCACGCGCCGCACAGGACGAAAAACACCGCCCGGATCGCCAGCAGCGTCTTGTTCATGACGCGGAGCGAAGCTGCAACACGCAGAAGAGCAAAATCGGCAGCGCAATGCCGATCGCCACGCACCACAGCAGAATGCGACGATCCCGGCCGGCTTTTGCCTTTTCAGCGCTCTCGACGTCCATTTCAGTGCGAGCGCACCAAACCCCTCTTCGCATGACAACCCAATACTGGCTCGTGAAATCGGAACCCGACGCGTATTCGTGGGCCCACCTCGTCCGCGACAAACGCACCGCCTGGACCGGTGTCCGCAACTACGCCGCGCGCCTCCATCTCAACGCGATGAAGCCCGGCGACCGCGTGTTCTTCTACGAAAGCGTCACCACCAAGGCCGTCGTCGGCATCGCCGAGGTCACGAAAGCCGCCTTTCCCGACAAAACCGCTGACGAGCCCGGCTGGGTCGCCGTCGAATTGAAAGCCGTAGAGCCGCTCGCGACGCCCGTGACGCTCGATCAGATCAAAGCCGAATCCGCGCTCGCCGAAATCGGCCTCGTGCGCCAGGGCCGTCTCTCCGTCATGCCGCTCACGCCCGACGCCTACCGCCGTATCCTGAAAATGGCGTCGTAGTCCGCCCGCCCGCCGCTCGCCTCGTAGCCGCGAGCGTAGGCGAGTGGCCCGTAGCCGCGTCGGTTACGACGCGGGATACGCCCAACCTCCCCGGCGGCGCACGCCGGCGAGTGGAACCGCCGCGTCGTAAGCGCCAACGGCGCGTTTTAATTCAGCCTGGGCCAACGGCCCAGAAATTCGGAAATAACCACCCCGAGGGCTGAAGGCCCGATTTATCGTCCGGGCTTTAAGCTCTCCCGAATTTTCCACTCGAGACCCGGGCCTGCCGGCCCAGGCTGCAAATAGAACGGGCCTTCGGCCCAATCCCAGACCTCGCCCGTGTAGCCGCGTCGGTTACCACGCGGAAAACCGTCCGCCTTCCCTCACTCCGTCCGCGTCCGAACGGGCGCGGCTACCTCCCGCCTCCATCCCTCCTCCCTTCCACCTTCTCCCCTCCTCCTCTCGCGCTCCCTCCACCCGCCCTCTCACTCCAACGCCAGCTCCACCACAAACCGAAACCCGACGTGCCGCGCACGTTCGCTTTTTTCGTCCCAGACCGCCGAAATTTTTTTCAACTCCGCCGGCGCATCCAGATAACTCCCGCCCACGACCGGCGCCTTCGCCGTCCCGCCGTCCTCCGGCTGCAGCCATTCCGCGAGATTGCCGGTCAGATCGCAAAATCCCGCGTCGTTCGCCGGATGCCCGGCGACTTCACGGCTGTGTCCGCCGGCATTTTCCGCGCTCCACGCCGTCGCCTCCCCCTCGCCGACTGCCGCGCGAAATTCCTTTTCCAGCGGCAGCCGCACGCGCGCGCCGAGCACCCACGACAGCCGCCGGCAAAATTCCTGCGCATCGTTCCAGCTCACCGAGTCGACCGGCAACGCCCTGCCCGGATTCCGGCTCGGGTTCAGGCTCATGATCTTCGCATAGAGCTCCTGCGGCGTCTCGGTCTTGAGCATCAGCAGATTTTTCAGGTCGGGCAGCGGCACGAGTTGCTCGTAGATTTGATCCTGCAACGCCCGCAGTTCGCCGCGCCGCAGTTCCAGGAACGCCAGCTTGATTTTCAGCGCGCCGTTGAAGTTGCGCGTCTTCGGAAAATCCTTTTCGACGCCCGCCAGCAGCTTCGCGGCCGCGCGGATTTTCTCTCCGGCGGCGAGCACCTGCCGCTTGAGCAACGCCTCCTCCGCCGCCCGGTCCAGTGCCGCCGCCGCGGCCAGCAATTCCGCTGCGAGCACCGTCTGCCGCTTGATCTCCAGTTCCTCGATCCGTGTCGTCGAGACGAACCGGCTGCGCGCGAACTGCACGTTCAAGCTCCCCTGCAAATCCTCCGCCGCGCGATAAAACCCCGCCGCCTCCTCGGCGCGACCAAGTTCCGCCGCGGCGTCCGCGCCTTTTTCCCGCGCATCGATTTCCGCGGCGAGGCCGGCGGCGTTCAGCGATGCGATCTCCGCCTCGATTTCGTTCAGCACCGGCAGGTTCGTGAAACGCGTGCGAGCGTAGTCGTGGTTGATCCGCGTCTGGGCGTCCCGCGCCCGGCCAAACGCCGCCAGCGCGTCGCTCCAGCGCTGGGCCGCGACCGCCTCGCGCGCCTGTTGCATCGCCGTTTCGAATTCACGGGCGATCGGCTCCGCCTCCGTCGTCTCGATCTCCTGCACGAAACTCATCTCGCGCGCGAAATTCTTCGCGTGCGCGTCGGCATTGCTGTTGTCGATCTCACGCTGCAGCTGGAGCGCCGTGCGCAGTTTTTCCAGCACCGCCTCGGGCCGGCCCGCCTGGCGGTCCGTTTCCGCGCCGTCCTGCAATTCCGCGATCTGCGCCGCGGCCGCCCGCGCCCGCGCCGTGTCGCGCGCCGCCACGAGCCGGTCGAGCCGCACATTCTGCTCGATGCCCGCCCGTGGATTCGCGGTCAGCAGCTGCCGCTCCTGCTCGATGGCCCGGTCGAGCACCCCGATCCCTTCCACCGCGCCCGCGCCCTCCGTCCCGAGTCGCTGGAATTTTTTTTCCGCCACGCCCACCTCGTCCGACAGTCGCCGCTGCTCCGCCGACATCCCCACGCGTCCTTCCGGCAGTTCGCGCTCTGGGATTTTTTTCGGCCCCGTCGTCGCGAGGAAATAATACAGCCCGCCGAGCAACGCCAACGCGAGCGCGCCCGCGAGCCATGGCCAGACTCGCGCGCCCGCCTTCGACCAACGGCTGAACCTCGTTGGGACAAACGGCATGAACGTGCGCCAGCAAAAAACCCGCCGCCGAAAAAGCAACGAGTTCCCCGCTCGACACACTCCGTGCGCCCCGTTTGCTCTTGGGTTTTGCGAGCGGCGCTCCACGCGCCCGTCCCGCCAGCCTTTCACCTCGTGTCTTCAACCACCCTCGCTCTTCTCGCCCCCGGCCTGCTCGGCGGTTCCGTCGCCCGCGCCGCCCGCGCGCGCGGCGCCGCCGGCCGCATCGTGCTGTGGGCGCGCCGGCCCGAGGCGCGGCTGGCCCTCCGCGAACAGCCGTGGTGCGACGCCGTCGCCGATTCTCCCGAAGCCGCCGTGCGCGGCGCCGCGTTCGTCGTGATCGCCGCGCCCGTCGACCGCATTGTTCCTCTCACCCAACAGATCGCCGCGCACCTCGATGCCGGCGCGATCGTCACCGACGTCGGCAGTGTGAAGGCCGAAATCTCCCGCCTCGGCCACGCCGCGCTCGCCAGCCGCGCGCATTTCGTCGGCTCGCACCCGATGGCCGGCTCCGAAAAAACCGGCTGGGAACACGGCACGGAAAAACTCTTCGAAGGCCGCACCTGCTTCGTCACGCCGCTCGCTCACACCGATCCCGCCGCCGCCGCTACGGTCGTCAAATTTTGGCGCGATCTCGGCGGCGAGCCGGTAACGGTCTCCCCCGACGAGCACGACGAAATCGTCGCGCACATCAGCCATCTGCCGCAAGTCCTGGCCTCCAGCCTGTGCGCATTTCTCGCCGGAAAAAATCCCGCGTGGCGCAACCACGCCGGCGGCGGCCTGCGCGACACGACGCGCATCGCCGCGAGCGATCCCGCGCTTTGGCGCACGATTCTCGAGCAGAACCGCGACGAAGTCCTTCGCGCCCTCCGCGCCTTCGCGGACGACCTGCACGGTTTCCAAACCGCTCTGGCCAATCGCGACTACACCGAGGTCGTCGCCCGCCTCGAACGCGGCAAAACCTACCGCGACCAATTCCGGCCGCTGCCGTAAATGCCCCTCACCTCGTGGATGATTTGTGCAGCGGCGGTCTATGACCGCCGAACCGGCGCCCCTTCTCCTCGGACCCTGCGGTCGTAGGCCGCCGCTCCATCGCACCATGCCGCTTCCCGACCTCCTTTCAATCCGGCCCTTCACGCGTCCCGCCCGCGGCGAGGTGATTTTGCCTGGATCGAAAAGCCTCACGAATCGCGCCCTGCTCCTCGCCGCGCTCTGCGATTCGCCCGTCACGCTCACCGGGGCGCTCTTCAGCGAAGACACGCACCTCATGGCCGACGCGCTGCGGACACTCGGCTTTACCGTCGCCGCGGACGCCGCGGCAAAAACCCTCGCGGTCTCCGGCCAGCAAAACGCCTTTCGCTCCGACACGCCTGTCGAACTCTTCGTCGGCCTCGCCGGCACCGCCGCGCGTTTTCTCACCGCGCTCTGCGCCGCCGCGCCGCGCGGCGTCTACCAGATCGATGGCGTGCCGCAAATGCGCCAGCGGCCGATGCGCGCGCTGATCGAATCGCTGCGCTCGCTCGGTGCCGACGTCCGTTGCACCGGAGAAGAAGGCTTTTTTCCACTGGAGATCCACGCCCACGGTTTGCACGGCGGCTCGGTCGCCATCGACGCCAGCGAGAGCAGCCAGTTGCTCTCTGCGCTGCTCATGGTGGCCCCCCTTGCAGTCGATCCGATCGAGATCACTCCATTGGGGAAGATCCGTCGGCCATTCGTAGACATGACCTTGAATATGATGTGGCGCTTCGGCTACCGCCACACCGAGTGGGATAGAAAAACGGACAGGCTACGCTTCGTTCCTCAATCCAACTATACGCTGCCTGCGGCATCTTTTCAGATCGAGAGCGATGCGACCGCGACAAGTTATTTCGTAGCTCTTCCTGTAGTTGTTGGCGGTCAAATTCGAATCACTGACTATCATTTTTATCGTCCGATGCAGGGCGACGTCCAGTTTGCAGGATTGCTTCAAGAGCGGGGATTGATCTCTGGATTGAACAAGCAAATGCCGACGCACGACGTCGCGAGAGGATCAAATCTTACCGGCATAATTGCAGACTTCAGCAGCTTCTCCGACACCTTCCTTACGTTAGCCGCGATCGCGCCCCTACTCAAAGGACCGACACGCATCACGGGCATTGCGCACACGCGCAAGCAGGAGACCGATCGCGTCGCCGGCATGGTGACGGAGCTGAAACGCCTCGGCCAAGATGTGGACGAGCATCCAGACAAGGACGGCCTTACCATCACACCGCGTCCGCTGCGCTCCGGCCAAACGATCGAGACTTACGGCGACCACCGTTTCGCGATGAGCTTCGCCATCCTGGGCTGCCACAATCTCCACGGCGACGGCCAGCCCTGGCTCACGATTCGCGACCCGGCGTGCTGCGCGAAAACATTCCCGAACTTTTTTGACGTGCTCGCCGACGTCTGGAGAAATTCGCACCCCGGCAAACAGAACGCCGACTGAACCACAAATGGACACGAATAGACACGAATGGAACCCGATCGCCCGTTCATCTTCACGATCCCTCTTGGTCCGATCGACCAACTCACACCTCTGCTTTTCGTGTGAATTCGTGTCCATTCTTGGTTGATAAAACAGTGACTCCGCCCCCCTTCATCATCGTCGCGATCGACGGCGGCGCCGCCTCCGGAAAATCCTCCAGCTCCCGCATCCTCAGCGAGCGCTTCAATTTTCTGCACTCGGACACCGGCTCCTACTACCGCGCCGTCACCGCCGAGCTGCTGCGCCGCCGCGTCTCGTCGCACGATCCCGCGGCAGTAAAAGCGGCGCTCGCCGACATCCCGCTCGCCACGCGCGTCCACGGGCGCAGCGCCGTGATCGAGGTCGCCAGCCGCGAAGTGCCGGAGGACGAAATCCGCAGCGCCGATGTCACCGGCAACGTCGCGACCTTCGCCGCGATTCCCGAGTTGCGCGCCGCGTTGCTCGACTACCAGCGCAGCCAGGCCGACACGGCGCGCCGCCACGCGTTCCGCGGGCTGGTGATGGAAGGCCGCGACATCGGCTCGAAAATTTTCCCCGACGCCGACCTCCGCTTTTTCCTCTTCGCCGATCCGAACGAACGCGCCCGCCGTCGCGAACAGCAGGGACTGCAGGATCACGTTGCGAAGCGCGACACGCTCGACCGCGTGCGACTCGAGGAAAGTCTCCGCGGCGCGACGGTGATCGACAGCACTTTCCTCACGCTCGAGCAGGTCGTCGCCCAAATGTCCGCCGCGATCGCCGCCAAGCTCGGCGACGCCCCGAAATGAACTGCACCCGGCTCGATGGAGCGGCGGTCTATGACCGCCGAATTCGCGTCGCCTTCAAACCGGCGGTCAAAGACTGTCGTTGCATCGGACCCGGCTCCCTCCGCCTATGAACCGCGCCTTTCCCCAGGTGGAGATGGAGCCGGTCTACGGCTTTTTCCACCATGTCGCCACGGTGGTTTACAGCGCGTGGTTCCGCGGCGAGGTCGTCGGCCAGGAAAACCTGCCGCGCCACGGCGCGTTTCTCATCGCCGCGAATCACGCGAGTTTCATCGATCCGCCGATCGTCGGTTCGCATGTGCCGCGACAGCTTTGTTTTTTCGCCCGGAAAACGCTGTGGAAAAAAGGCTTTGCCTCCTGGTGGCTCGACACCGTCGGCACGATTCCCGTCGACCGCGATGGCGGACAGGACGTCAGCGCGCTCAAGCGCGTGCTGCGCTCGCTCAAGGACAACAAGGGCCTGATTCTTTTCCCCGAAGGCACGCGCTCACCCGACGGCCGGCTGCAAACTCCGAAAGCAGGTGTCGGCTTCATCGTGTGCAAGTCGCAGGTTCCGGTTGTGCCAGTGCGGCTCTTCGGGTCGTTCGAAGCGTTTGGCCGCGGCCTGAAATTTCCGCGGCTCGGCACGCGAGTATCGGTCGTCTTCGGCCGGCCGATTCCGCCCGCCGACTACGATGACCCGACCGCCGGCAAGCAGCGCTACCAGGTCGCGAGCGATCGCATCATGGCGCGGATCGCCGAGCTTTCGTTGCCGCAGCCGACGGTCGTCTAGTTCCGCGGCGCAACGCGACGCCGCTTCGCGCGTCAGGCGGCGCATGCTGTCACCCCGCGCTCTCGCTCGGCGCTCCATCTTCGGCGCCGCCCTTTTCGGACTCGCTGCCGCCGTTACCGCCGCGCCGCTCCCCGCCGTGCGTGTGCACGCCGACGGCCACTACCTCCAAACCGCCGATGGCCGGCCGTTCTTCTGGCTCGGCGACACGGCCTGGGAATTGATCCACGCGACCACCCGCGAAGAAGCGAGCTACTACCTCGCGACCCGCGCACGCGAAGGCTTCACCGTGATCCAGACCGTCGTGCTCGGCGAGATGGGCGGTATCCACAAAGCCACGCCGCTCGGAGCGCTGCCCTTCGTGAACGACGATCCGACGAAACCCAACGAGGCCTTCTTCGACCGCGTGGTCGAAATCGTCGACGAAGCCGCGACGCGCGGTCTCTACGTCGCGCTGCTGCCGACGTGGGGCGATAAACTCACCGCGCCGTGGGGCGAAGGCCCGCGGCTGTTCCGCACCGACAACCTGCCCGTCGCGCGCGGCTACGCCCGCTACCTCGGGGGCAAGTTGAAGGGCCGCACCAACGTGCTCTGGATGCTCGGCGGCGATCGCCCGCCGCGCCTCGATCCGACGAAGCCGAAAGAATACCCCCAGAGTCCTGCCCTCGAAGCCGGCTTTGCCGCGGACCAGGATTGGCGTCCGATCTGGCGCGAGATCGCCGCGGGCCTCGAGGAGGGTCTCGGCGAAAAACCCGTTTGCTTGTATCACCCCGCGGGCGGCAGCCGCACGTCGACCGACTTGCACGCGGAGCCGTGGCTCGCGATCAACGGCATGCAGAGCGGTCACGGCAACGGCCACGATGTGCCCGTGTGGGAATGGGTCGCCGCCGACTACGCGCTCACGCCCGCAAAGCCCACGCTCGATCTCGAGCCGAACTACGAGGATCACCCCGTGAGCCCGTGGCCGCGCTGGAATCCGGCGCTCGGCTATTTCCGCGACCACGACGTCCGCGCGCAGCTCTATCGTTCCGTCCTCGCCGGCGCGTGTGGCGTGACCTACGGGCACCACGCCGTCTGGGGCTTCGTCGGCGAGCGCAACGACGTGATCAACCACGCCGACCGCGATTGGATCGACGCGCTGCACCGGCCGGGCGCCGTGCAGGTGCATTTCCTGCGCGAGCTGATCGAGTCGCGCCCATTTTTCACGCGCGTGCCCGACGATTCGCTCGTGCTGAATCCCTCGCCCAGCCGCGCGTTGCACATGACCGCCTCGCGCGATCGCGACGGCAGCTATGCGTTCATCTATTTTCCGACCAGCGACCAGCCGGCGACGGTGAACCTCCAAAAAATGGAGGGCGGCGGAGGCAAACTACGTGCGTGGTGGTTCGATCCCCGCACCGGCTTCGCGCATCCACTCGGCCTGATCGACGGCGGTGCACCGCGCGAATTTCAAAGCCCTGGCTACGGCAGCGACTGGGTGCTCGTGATCGATCGCGCCGATGCGAACTACGGCGTGCCGGGAGCGATGGCGAAATGATCCCTTGGGAGCGCGGGCGGCTCGCCCGCTCCACAGCAGCGGGCCAGCGGCCCGCGCCCCCAAAAATCGAATTCAGCGCAGGCCCGACGCTTTGCGCGCTCGCGCCAGCACGGCATCCGCCACTGTGCGCGCGCGTTGCGCGCCATCGCGCAACACCGCGTGCACGTGATCCATGTTCGCCTGCAACTCGGCGCGACGCGCCCGCGCCGCCGCGAAATGATTCCAGTAGTGCTCGAAGAGCGCCTTCTTCAAATCGCCGTAGCCCAATCCACCGGCCCGCAGGCGGTTTTCGAAATCGAGCGCGATCTCTGCCGGCGCGAAGAGTTTCAGGAGCTGGATCGCGAGATTCTGGTCGGCGTCCGGCTTCGGTTCGGCCGGCGTGCGCGAATCCATTTTGATGCCCATGATTTTTTTCCGCAGCGCCTTCTCGTCGCCGAAAATCTCGATGGTGTTGCCGTAGCTCTTCGACATTTTCTGGCCATCGAGCCCGGGAATCGTCGCGACCTCATCGCGGATGTCGGCCTCCGGCACGACGAAGGTCTCGCCGTAGGTCTCGTTGAACTTGATCGCGATGTCGCGGGTCATCTCCACGTGCTGACGCTGGTCTTTCCCGACGGGCACGCGGTGCGTGTCGTAGAGCAGGATGTCCGCCGCCATCAGCACCGGATAAGCGAAGAGGCCGAAGTTCGGCGAGATGCCCTTGGCGATCTTGTCTTTGTAGCTGTGCGCGCGCTCGAGGAGTCCCATCGGCGTGAGCGAGCCGATCATCCACGTGAGTTCACAGACCTCGGGCACGTCGCTCTGGCGCCAGAAAACGCTTTTCGCCGGATCGAGCCCGCACGCGAGCCAGTCGAGCGCGATGCCGAGCGTGTTCGCCCGGCGCTCGTCGGCGTCCGTGACCGTCGTCATCGAGTGATAATCCGCGATGAAATAAAAACAGTCGCCACGCGCCTGCGCATCGATGGCTGGGCGCATGGCGCCGAAATAGTTGCCGATGTGAAGCGTGCCCGAAGGCGTGATACCGGTGAGGGTGCGCATGAAATCTTTCGCTTAAGTCGTTCTCGTTCTCGTTCTCGAACTTCGAATCTCCGTGGAGAAAGAAGAAAGAGAAAGAGGAAAGAGAAAGATTCCGGTCAATCCCGCCGCGCCACCATCGTCACACTTTGGCGGTTCCGCGCGATGGTGTTGGCCGGCAGCACGCCGCCAAACGCCGTGAGCGGCATCACGAATCCGCGCCGGCCGAGCAGCGTGCCGGGCTGGAGCACGGCGTTGCAGCCGACTTCCGCCTCGTCGCCGAGGATCGCCCCGAATTTTCGCAGGCCGGTTTCGTAAGTCGCATCGCCGTTTCGCACCGTGACGGGTTGCTGGTCGAGCCGCAGATTCGAACAGATCACGCCCGCGCCGAGGTGCGCGCGGTTACCGAGAATCGAGTCGCCGACATAGCTGAAATGCGGGATCTGCACGCCATCCATCAACAGGCAGTTTTTAAACTCGCATGAATTTCCGAGCACCGCCTTTTCGCCGACGATCACGTTGCCGCGAATAAATGCACCGGGGCGAATTTCCGTGTGCGCGCCGATCCAGGCCGGTCCGATCAATGTCGCGTGCGCCGGGAGCTTCGCCGTCGGGTGCAGCCACACGGCGCCTTCGACGTGCACGCCCGCCGGGATCGTGCGCGCCTCGGGCGGTGTGGCCAGCGAAGCCAGCGCGGGCGCGATGCGTTTAATCCATTCCCATGGAGCGGCATCGGCGGGAAACTGCGCCGCGAACGGCGCGAGCGACGCGGGCAAAACGAAAAACTCGGAGGCTTTCACGGCGCTTTGATGGCGGTCGCGCCGACATGCCGCAACGCGCATTTGCGATCCGCTGGCCATCCGCGCACCCGGCTGGCGCCGCCAAATATGTCGCACCCGGCCCCGACAAATGGCTTAACTTTCGCGCGTCTTTCGCCTCTGTTTCGCGCGGCCGGTGCAACCGCTGGCGCCCATGTCCCTTCCCTCACTCCCCCAAAAAAAACACCAACGGCACTCCACGATTCTCTGGATTGAGGGCGCGGGCTTCTGCGTCATCATCGTCTTCGCCTGGCTCGCGGAAGCGCTGCGCGTGCCGCAGATCATGTTCGCCGAACCGGAGTCGATCAACTGGGTCCGGCCCCTGGCTAAAACCGTCGTGATCTTCTGCGTGTGGGCCTGTGTGCACGTCGCCACCCGGCGGCTCCTGAAACGGCTGTACTACCTCGAGGATTTTCTTCTGCTCTGCGGCTGGTGCCGCAAGATCGGCCACGACGGCGAATGGAAAACGACCGAGGAATATTTCGGCTCGGTGTTTGCGACCGAGACTTCGCACGGCGTTTGCCCCGAATGCTCGAAGCGCCTCGTGGAATCCTTCGGCTCCGACGCCGCCCGAAGTGGCGCGCGGGTGTCCCCGCAGGTGCAGCGAACGCCACACCCCTGAGCAGAAATCGGGAGCCGCGACTCCGTCCGGTAGGACGGGCGCTCCGCTGCCCGCCGGGAAGTCTCGGGCGGGTCAACCACGCAATTGCCGCTGAAAATCGCGCACCACTGACGACCGTCCCGCGAAATCACGCTTTCCCCGCGCCGTCGTTCGCCCTACGACCGGTTCATGAAAAACGTGCACGAACTGCAGCGCCTCGCCTCGCCCGCCCCGAAGCCGCAGTCGCTCGCGTGGGACGGCGCAGTGCTTTGGATGGGCTCCCGTGAGACGCTTCAAGTCTACGCGCTCGACCCCGCCACGCTCACGATTCGCTGGCAGGTCGCCGCGCCCGGCACGCCCTACGGCATGACGGCCTTCGGCGGAGAGCTGCGAGTGTTGTGCAGCGAAACGTCGGAAGACCACCGCATCGTTCGGCGGTGCATCCCCTACCGTGGCTTCGACGATGCGTTCGCCATCCCCTGCCCCGACGACACCGGCTCGCAACTCGGCTACGACGGCGCGCGGCTGCACGTCAGCCAGTGGTATCCGAAAAAGGTGCACACCCTGGGCGAACGCGGCGAAGTCCTGCGCACGATCCAGGTGCCGCACGGCATCTGCGGCCAGGTTTTCGTCGACGGACTCCTCTATCTCATCACCACCGACGCCGAGGAAACGACCGATTACTGGCTGACGCGCATCGATCCTCGCCCGGCGACGCCGACGATCGAGGACATCGCCCGCGTGCCTTTCGCCGCCCGCGCCCTCGCGTTCGACGGCCGGCAATTCTGGACGAATCATCGCGAGCAGAATCAGATCGTTTCCTTCGCGCGGCCCGAGTAGGCGGATTCCACTCGAAACGCCGGTCGCGGCGTCGGGGTTGCGCGGCAAACGGAACGGCACAGGTTCCTGCATGCCCACCTCGGATTTTCTGGTTCGCCTGGAGCAACACCTCGCCACGCGTTTGTCGCGCCTCGAGGTGAAGGCGCATCCATCCAGCGATGGCCCCCGCCGCCTGATCCGGCAATGGACCATCGACTTCGTCGCCGCTGAAGCCGCCAAACATCCCGAGTCGGCCAATCTCGCCGCGCTTCTGCGCAATATCGGCGAAACCGGTCCGGAGTCCTGGCCCATCGACGAGGGCAGCGCCGCCGGTCGCCCCAACGGCCTGGAATGACCCGCCCGACAGCAGCGCCGTCTTTCGCCGCACGGGCGATGGTTCGCTGACGGTCCCGTTCATCCTCGCCGAAAAACGATTACTCCGCGACGCGTGCGCGGTGGCGGGTCTCGAGAAACGCCACGAGCGCGTCGAGTTCGCGCGGCTTCAAGATGCGGCCGAACGCCGGCATGTTCTTGCCGCCATTCACGATCCGGAGCACGAGATCGTTTTCCGTCAACCGGTCGGCGACGGTGGTCAAATCCGGTCCCCGCCGGCCGCCGTGTCCCTCGATCAAGTGACAATTGATGCAGGCGCGGTCGTGATAAAAGCGCGCACCGTCAGCGACGACGCCCGTGCTCGCCCCGACGACGGAGGCAGGCAGCGGCTGGGCCTTGAAGTTCGGCGACCAACCCGAACGCGAGCCCGCGATCCAGAGCGAGCCGATCATCAACACGCTGAACAACACGATCGCCATCGCCCACGGCCGGCGCGTCCAGTGGCGTTCGCCGCGATTGCTGAGGATCGGAGCCAGCAACAGGATGAAACCGATCAGCACGGGCGCCGCGATCATCACCACGCCTTCGATTTTTTCCGGGATCAGCGCGAGCACCGCAAAATACCACAGCAGGTACCAATCGGGCCGCGGGTCCGCCTCGAGGATGCTCGGGTCCGGCGGCTTCTCGATCGGCGGCGGACCAAACGCGATCGCGAGCGCCGCGATGCCGATCAGCAGCGCCGTGCCGAAAACCACGTCCCGCCACGCGCCGTCCGGCCAGAATGGCACGCCCGTCCGCTGGAGTTCGCCGTGATACTCCTTCTGATACGTCGCCGGCTGCACCGGCTGGCCGGGCATGGGCGGTTCCGAAATCCCGTGGCGCAACACCAGCCAGAGGTGCAGCGCGATGAACGCGAACATCAGCCCGGGAATCAGGAAGACATGAATCGCGAAAAACCGGCTCAACGTCGCCCCGCCGATCGTCGTGCCGCCGAGGATGAACCGCGCCAGCCAGTCGCCGACCAGCGGCACCCGGCCCGCCTGTTCCGCGGCGACCACCACCGACCACGCCGCCGTCTGATCCCACCGCAACAACTGCCCCGTGAAACCCATCACCAGGGTGAAGCCGAGCAGCAGCACGCCGGTGGACCAGTTCACCTCGCGCGGAAATTTATACGCGCCGAACAGGAATGTCTGGGCCATGTGCGCCCCGACCATCAGCACCATCGCCGACGCGCCGTAATAGTGCAGCCCGCGCAGAAAATAGCCGAGCGGCGCCTCGTCCGTGATGAAGCGCAACGCATCGTAAGCCTGCGATGACGACGGCACGTAAGAAAACGCGAGCGCCACACCGGTCACCACCTGCACGATGAACGCCACCATCGTCGCGCTGCCGAAAACATACCACCACGTCGCATCGCGCGGCACGAGGTGCCTCAGCGACGGGCCGAGCATGTCGGCCAGCCCGAGCCGGCTGTCGAGCCAGCGCCACGTCGAAACGATGATTCGTTTCATAGGCTCGTCGTGATCGGAATTGCCGTGGCCTTGATCTGGACGGTGCGGTCGACGACCCGCACGTCGTAACGAAACAACGGATGCGGCGGCGGCCCCGCCGCGACGCTGCCATCCGCATAGTAAACGCCGCCGTGACAGGGGCAGAGAAAGAGGTTCGCGCCGGGCATCCAGCGCACCGGGCAGCCGAGATGCGTGCAATGCGCGGAGAACGCGGTGAACTTCACCTCATCGTCGCGGCGCAACCACGCCGCCGCGCGGGCCGTGACGCCCGCCCACGGCAGCGGCGAGGGATCCTCGAACATCACACTCACCGTCTCGCCGATCGCGAAATCGCCGATCGCCCCGACATCGCGCCACGTGCCTGCGACTTTGCGGAAAATCGGCGTCACGACGAAGCCCACCAGCGGCACGCCCAGCATCGCGGCACAGGCGCCCGCGAGCGAGAGCGAGAGCCGGGAGAGAAATTTCCGGCGGGAAATCGCCGCCACCGCTTCATGGATCGGCGGCGTGGCACCCTGCGGCGCAGGGTCAGGTGTGGGGCTCGTTGTGCTCATGACGGATTTCGGCGATCCAGCCCGCCAGCGAGCCCGCGAACAGCACGACGCCGACCGCGAAAACGACCCACGACGAGATCAGGCCCCAGAAAATAAACGTGATCCCCAGGCCGAGCCCTGCCGGCCAGAAGGTCGGCGATGGCAGGTGGCCGGGTGGCAGCCGCGTCCACTCTTGCTCGGCGGGCGCGGCCGGTTGACCGGATGTTTTCGGCGGACTCATGGCCGCACCTCGTCGGGAATCGCCCGGCTGTCGCACGAGCTGCGATACCAGCGCGCGAGTTCGAACAAGATCGCCGCCATATAGACGAAACACATCGGCACCCACATGAGCAGCCCGCCGAGCTGGCGGTCTCGATCGGGGCCAAGTTCCGCTCGCAACGACGTCCACCCGCGCGCACCGGTCGCGAGCGGCGCACGGAAGATCGGGCACACCTCCACCGGCGTCAACGTGAGCAGAATCCCGAGCGCCGTGCAGGCAAGGCACGCCGTGAAGAGATAGAGCACTCCGAAACCAGGCAGCAGCCGGTCGCGCTCGCGAGGCGCGAGGATCGGCCACCAGAACGCCGTGCCGAGCGCGAGGAGCGAGAGGGTCTGGCACGCGTGAACGGAAGCATGCGACGCCGCCGCGTCACAGAGCTGCGGGACATGCCAGAACCACATCGCGCCCACGCCGGACGCCCAGCCCGCCGCCGGCATCGTCGCCCGCCATCTCCAGCGCGCTCCGCGGGGCGTTCGGTCCGGCGAGACCGCGCCTCTCTGAGGCAGACTGAGCACGAGTAGTCCCGGCACGATCAGGAGCAAAAGAATATGCTGGATCATGTGCGCACTGAACAGCACGCCCGTCGCGAGCGCGTTCAACGGCGAGCACAACGTCAACAGCACCAGCACCACCGCCGCGCAAAAATATCCCCAGCGCATCCTGCATGCTTCGGTCCCCTGCACCGGCGGGCCATGAGCGACGTTTTCCCTCCACCTCCTCCGGTCATAAACCGCCGCTGCCATCATCGCAGCAGCCGCGCCCGTCAGCACGAGGGGGTTCCAACTCCAGCCCACGAAAAATAACTGAGTCGTGTTCATAGAAAACGCGGCGCCACGTAGACCGTGGCGAGCACGAACACCCACACCACGTCGACGAAATGCCAATACAGTCCGATCGCCACCAGCGGTGAGCGGCGCCCGCGATAGTCGCCCGCCATCACTAGCCCCAGCACGACCAGCAACGCGATCAGGCCCGCGGTGACGTGAAACCCGTGGAAACCCGTCAGCAGGTAAAACGACGCCCCGAAGAGATTCGTGTTGATCGTCAGGCCGCGATCGTAAAGTCCCCGATACTCCGACGCCTGTCCGCCCATGAAGATCGCGCCGAGCGCGATCGTGAGCGCCAGCCAAGCCACCAGGCCGCGGCGTCGTCCGCGTTCCTCCGCCACTTCCGCACGCCACAACGTGAAGCTGCTCGCAAACAGGCATGCGCTGAAAAGGAGCGTTTTCCCCAACTCGAGGCTGGCTTTGGCATTCGCTCCGCCTGCCGGCCGCAAATTGAAATAGGCGAACACGAGCAGCAGCGTGCCGAAGAAAGCCGCTTCCGAAGCGACCAACGTCCACACCGACGTTTTCGCCTTGTCGGGCAGCCGCACGGCGTCACCGCCGACCGGCGGATCGGGACGGTCGGGATTCGCCACGTCCCACAGCGGCCGGCGGCTGTGCAGCGGCGGCAGCCGGTCGAAATTGTGCACCGGAGGCGGCGAAGCGGTCGCCCACTCCAGCGTCCAGGCCCGCCACGGGTTGTCACCGGCCGGCGCACCGCGGAAAAAGCTTTGGAGGAGGTTCAAGACGAACAGCACCGCGGCGACACCCATCAGGCACGCCCCGACCGTGGAAACAAAATTCATCCAGCCCCAGTTGGGGAAATCCGGATACGTGTAAACCCGCCGCGGCATGCCGGCGAACCCCAGAAAATGCTGAATGGCGAAGGTGCCGTTGAAGCCCGCGACGAGAAACCAAAACGTCCACCGGCCCAGCCGCTCCGAGAGCATGCGCCCGCTCATCTTCGGAAACCAATAATGGATCGCGGCGAAGATCGCGAAAACGATCCCGCCGACCGCCACGTAGTGGAAGTGCGCCACGAGGTAGTAGCTGTTTTTCGTCTGCCAATCCAGGGCTGTCGCCGCGTGCGTCACCCCGCTCAGGCCGCCCAGCGTGAACTGAATCAGGAAGGCGACGGCATACAGCATCGGCACCCTCATTTGAATCCGGCCCCGGAACATCGTGGCGCTCCAGTTGAGCACTTTCACGCCGGTCGGGATCGCGATCAGCATCGAGGCGATCGCGAAGAACATCTCCGCCGCGTGGCCCATCCCCACGGTGAACATGTGGTGCGCCCACACGCCGAAGCTCAGCAGCGCGATCGCAACCGATGACAGCGCGACAAACTCGTAGCCGAAGATCGGCTTCCGGGAAAACACCGGCACCACCTCCGAGATGATCGCGAACGCCGGCAGCGCGAGGATGTAGACTTCGGGATGGCCGAACGACCAGAAGATGTGCTGCCAGAGCACCGGCGAACCGCCGCCGCGCGTCATGAAAAAATGCGTCCCGAGCTGCCGGTCCATCAGCAGCATCACGAGGCCGGCGTTCAGCACCGGCAGGGCGAACACGACGATGAAGGCGTTGACGAAATTGATCCACACGAAGAGCGGCACGCGCCGCAGCGTCATGCCGGGCGCGCGCAGACAGAGCACCGTTGCGATCAAATTGATTGCGGTCGCGACCGAGCCGATCCCCAGCACGATCAACGCAAGAATCCAGTAATCGACGCCGAGATTCGAACTGTAGGGCGTCTCGCTCAGCGGCGCATAGGCGAACCAGCCCACCTTCGGCACGCCGGTGAAAACCGAAAAATGCAGCAGCGCGCCCCCGAACGGCACGAGCCACACGCTGAGCGCGTTCAGCCGCGGAAACGCCATGTCTCGCGCGCCGATCATCAGCGGCACGAAATAGTTCGCCAGGCCGAAGAGCGCCGGCATCGCGACGAGAAAGATCATCGTCGTGCCGTGCATCGTGAAGAGCGCGTTGAACGTGTCGGGTGACACCAGCGTGTTGTTCGGCACCGCGAGCTGCAGCCGGATGAACAGCGCCTCGAGTCCGCCGGCCACGAAGAACAGCAGTGCGAACAGCAGATACAGCACGCCGATGCGCTTGTGATCGACCGTCGCGAGCCACGCCAGGCGCCAGCGCGCATGGAGGTCGCGCGGCGGAAATTCCTCGGTCAAATCCACGGTCAGAGCTGTCGGCGCCGCGCTCATCGCAGTGTGGTCAGGTAAGCGACGAGTTGGTTCACCTGTGTGTCGCTCAGTTTGAAGTTGGGCATCAACACGCCGGGCTTCACGTGCTGTGGATTTTCGAGCCAGCGCCGGAGGTTTTCCGGTGTGTTGGCGACGATGCCAGCGCCGAGCGCGCGGCGGCTCGCGAGATGCGTGAGGTCCGGGCCGGCGTTGCTCTTGTTGACCACGCCCTGGATCGCGTGGCAGTTCGCGCACGTGAGTTCGCCGAAAAGCTGTTGCCCGCGTGCCGCTGCGCCAGTCGTCGCCAGCGCGGCTTGCTGCTGCTGTCGCACCCACGCGTCGTAACGCTCGGGAGGATCGGCGATGACTTGGAAGCGCATCCAGGCGTGCTGGGTGCCACAAAACTCCGAGCAGACGCCTTCATAGACGCCGGGTTTTTCGGCCTCGAGCCACAGATGATTGCCCGCGCCCGGCACGGTCGTCATTTTCCGCGTGAGCTGGGGCACCCAGAATTCGTGCAGCACGTCGGACGTATCGAGTCGCACCGAGAGCGCCCGGCCGACGGGAATGTGAATCTCGTTCGCCGCGATGTAGCCGAGTCTTGGGCTGCGAACTTCCCACCACCATTGATGGCCGATCACGACGAGATCGGGCGGACCCGGCGGCGCGGCGGGGTCGGACTTCTCCATGGCGTGCACCGTCAGGCCAAACAGCAGCAGCACGATCGCCAGCGGAATCGCCGTCCAGATGATCTCGATGCGCTTGTTCCCGGCGACTTGTTCCGGCTCAGCTGCGCCCTCGTGCCACCGGAAGCGCACGAGGCTGTAACCCACGAGCCCCGCGACGACCGCAAAAATGCCCGCGCAAATCCAGAGCGTGACGCCGAACAGATCCGAAATCGCCCGCGCCTGAGGCGAAAGGGCATCGAAGATCGACCCGTTCATGGGCGAAACTGATCCCCAGCGCGTCCGCCGAAGCAATTCGCGCGGGAACGGACGCTTACCGAAAAGCCCCGGAATAAAGCCCGATGCGGCACCCGTGAAAACCCGATGCCGGACGCTTCACTGCGGGCAACTGGCAAAAAAAACCGCCGGTGCGGTGACCGGCGGTTTTCCGAAACGAATGGCGAAGAACCACCAGAAAATGCTCAACGAGTGCCCCCGCAAAATCCCCGGCTGTAAATCGCCCGCTCAATGCTTCTTCCACGAACTCATATCAAAGCTCTCTTCAAGTTGATTCTCGAATGGGCCAAAATTTGATCGGCATCAGATCACCCTACGACCTGACGCCGATATTAAGCCTGACGTCCTATGCCTTAGAACGACAAGGTTGTATGAAGTTCGAAGTTGATCGGCAGCGTGTATTGCGCGACGCGATTAACCACCGTCTCCCGGTAACCGAGGCTGGGATCGCCGTTCGGGGGGCGATTCACCACACCGTCGTCCTGATAGAACGTCTCCTTGCGGTTGAAGGGGTTGCGAACTGTCAACTGCACCTGAAGGGTCTTATCGCCAAACCAGCCCCAGCCTTTGGGCAAGTGGCGGCTATACCCACAGGTCAGCGTGACCTCCAATGGCCGCTTCGCGTAAACCGGGGTATTGATATCGACGGCCGGGTCGTCGATGTATTGCAAATTGCCAGGGCTCGAGACCGGCAGCGACGGATTGTAGGCCGGGTTCGCAATCGTCTGCGCGCTGTAGGATCCTGCCTTGACCTGGTCCGAGTAGTTCAGGCCAGCCCCGGCCATGAACCCCTTCAAAGCGCCCTCCTGGAACGTATAGTCCGTGAATACATTTACGCGCATATATTTGTTCGCCACGGTCTTCACATCCCGGGTATTCAAGAAATTATCGTAGTCGACCCAGAGTTGATTATAGTTATCGATCGCACCCTGGCGGACCGTGGGATCGCCGCCCGCGGCGGTGATCATTGCGTTCGTGATCGCCGGATCGGCAATGGCCATTCCGGGAGCATCGGGTATGGTGTGACCGCCATTGACGGGCTTCACCGACGTGTCGAGCTTTCCGCCCGCGGCGGCCAGCACCTGGTTGAACTCGCTGACGCGACCCAAGGTGTAGGCCTTCGTGTTTGGAAAGCGACCAGGCAGATCCTTCGCTTGGGCCGTGCCGTAGTTGGCGGTAATCCGCCAGCCCGGGGTGATGTTGCCGACCAACTCGAGTTCGACACCGTCATTTGATGTCTCGAAAAAGTCGTTGCCCAGAACTGGATTATAATTAAACGGATTCCGGCCGGTGGAATTCGGATCATCCCAGGCGCGACGGCCCATCAGATTGTTGATCGACGTCGCGACGGGCATGCCGAGACGGTTGGTCTGCAGGTTGTGATAGTAACGAGGGGTGATGGCCAGGCGGTCCTGCAACAGGTTGAAGGTCACCGCTGCTTCGTAAGCCTTGCCGACCTCGGGGTCCACGTCCGCGCCGCTCAGGTCGAAGCGCGCATTCGTGCCGGGGAGAAAGCTCTCACCATAGCTAGCCTTGAGCGCCATCCAAGGAAACACGTGATACGTGGCTCCAACGGTTTTGCTCAGCAGGTTTTGATATACCTTCGGATTGTTATAATCACCGCGATATTGCTTGGCGTCTGCGGCGGGATTCGTCCGATTGACGTCGTTGGCCCCGCCGATCGTCGGGCGGTCTCCGGGAATAAAGGTCTTCCAATTCGCGGGTGCGTCGGGTTTCCAGTAACGGCTGTCGCTGACATTCAAGCCATCCCATGTCGGGTCGTCGGGGAACTTACCCCAGTTGCTCCAGCGATTGCGGATATAGACGGTATGCCGGTCCATCCGGATGCCGGGGGTGATGATCAGCTTGTTGTCGAAATACCTCGCCGCAAATGCGACGATACCGGTCGTGGTGCGCTCCTCGCGCCAGGCCCAATCCGTCAGCACCCAACCCGGGGCCAGAGGCGACGTACTCGTGGCGTAGGAGGTGATGCCACCCGACGTGGTCGGAACCCGATCAAAAAGGGTGCCCGGATTGAGATTGCCGTAGTCTGGACGGTCCGAGCCATCCCAGTAATAACGGGTCTCAATGCGATCGTTTCCGGCGTGCCACTGCCGGGGGTCCGCGAGGCCGGCGGCTCGATTAAACGCCGCCGGGAGATCGACCGATTTGCGGATGCTATAGCCGTCCTGGAAGGAATACGCCGTCCGGCTCGTCTCGCCGACGGAGGCGTTAAAGGTGTAGTGGCCCCATTTACCAAGATCCATGGTATAACCCAGGTTGGCGCGCAAACCCCAGTTGGTCATCACACGGTAGTTCCACTGCATGCCATTGTTCGTCTGCGAATAGGCCTTCAGGAAGTTCGGATTGGGCTGACCGTTCGGCAGGTTTTTATTCAGATCGATGAGTCCAAAGCGGAGATTGAGGTGACCGTTGGAGGCACCTTCCCACTGACGGTTCCAGTCTCCCGCAATCTCCATGAAGAGATTATCGGTGAAAGAGTGAGTCAGCGCCAAATTCACATCGTTGATTCGCTGCGAATACAGCGGCATGCTCGGCATCGCCGAAAAGCGCTGATCCGGCACGCGGAATTTCGAGTTGGCGACCTGGCGGTCGAACCGGTTGTCCGGCAGATCGATCATATCCGTGAAAGCCGCGTTGCCACCGTTCGTGGTGACGCCGGGATTGGTATTGCCAGCCGCGTTGGAATTACCATTGCCAAACGGCAGTATGCTGGTGTTCCCGTTGCGGTCGAAGACCGTGTTGCCGAGATAAAACGGCACCCACTCGTTTTCATCGCCCCGACGGGTTGTCGCCATATGGATCCAGTTGGAAACGGTGTTTGTCGTGGGATCCCAGATATACGTGGGGGTCGTGTAGCGATTGACGCCTTCACGAGAGCCCGCCTGATAGGAGCCCGAGCGGGTCTGGAGCGTGCCACCGCTCGCGATCGAGGCGTTGCCGTTCATGACCTGGTCCGAAAGCGGTCCGTCGAAGTAGGTCTTGCCGTCCCAGCCGCTCAGGACGTCGAAATAGGGGAACGGGGTGGTTGAGCGCTTCGTCACGTCGTAGATGCCCTCGACGCGCAGCTCTGTGCGGGGCGCAATCTTATACGTACCAGCCAGGGTCACGCCCTTCCGGTCCTCAAACGCATCGTCCAGCCAGCCGCGTTTGCTTTGCTCCATCACATTGACGCGAACCGCAAGATCGTCGGTCAAACGCTTGTTGTAGTCGATCGTGCCGCGATAATAGTCCCATGATCCGGCGATCGTCGAAATTTCGGTGAAATCGCGATCGAGCCGCGCACGCTTGCCCTGGGTGCTGATGCCGCCGCCCAGCACACTATTCGCGCCCACATTGAACAACACCGCATTCGGACCGCGGCCGAAGTCGAGACGTTCGATATTGTAGGTATCGCCAAGCGATCCGGTCAGAAAGAAATTGCGCTGCTGGCCGGCATTGATCGTAACGCCACGAATGCTATACATTGTCGAGGTCGTCACCGTGTTGGCGCCGTTGAGACCGAACGGATCGGATCCCTGACCGTCGAAAACCTGGGAACCGCCGGTGGACCAGTAAACCGCGGATCGAATATCCGTGATCCCAAGAGCTTTGATGAACTCGCCGGTCATTACCGAATACGGCGCCGCCATGTCCTTGAGATCGAGGCCGAGCTTCGTCGCCGTGCCGGCGTCCACCGCGGTGAAGCCCCGATCCTTGCTGACGTTCACCTCGAAGGGGCTGAGAACCACTGTGTCGTCATCCGACTGCACAGGCTTGTTTGTGGCCACGTCTTGCGGCGTCGGCACAGCGTTTCGAGTTGAGGAGCGGGGTTCGGAAGTCGGACGGCTCGCCTGCGCGGCGACGGATGCGGCAGAGCTTAGGAACGCCGACAAAAGCAAAATCGCCGGTGCAACGGCGGTGCGAGGAGCAGTCAAACACGGGCATTTCAGAAATGCCCGAACGATGGGTAGTCTCATTTATGGCTGAGTTAGGGTTATGAGGCGATCAACCCGATCGAGAGCATTTGCTCCAAATCGAGATGACACGGGGTTTGCGGTGGCGGGTATTCCTAAAAGTCCCGCCTCAATCCATGCTTCTGCTGCTTATCAGTTAAGCAGCGAGGCGCGCAGCGCGCATTGTATTGCTTGTATTCTCCCTCCTCAAAACATCACACCGGAATGCTTATGCCGGACTGGCGATTTCAACATTGCGCCAATCTAGTCCCGTTCCTTTGGCCCCGGACCACGCATTTCCTTATTTTAAACGTCTGGGCAGACTGGATCCATCCACCCAGCGTCCCTCCACCAAGATACGTCGACAATAATTCGGAATGCCCCGCTCGTTTTGATGGATGAGCCCGGCGAGCGTCGCGACCGCAACCCGGCCGACTTCGCGCGAATTCTGATCCACGCCCGCATCAAAGCGTCCATCCAGCAAACTCGTCGCTGCCACCCCGATGTCTGCAGGCACCCGCAACCCCATCCGCTCGAGCAGCGCCGGCAAATTCATCGTGCAAGACAGGATGGCGTCCGGCCGATAATTTTGCATCCAATTTCTCATGACGCGCACGTCGGTCGGGGTGCCGACTTCGCCGAGCACGAGAGGAGCGAGATGCTGGCGCAACGGCACGTGGATGTCCTGGGCGCTCAAATACCCGGCGCGAAAATTTCCGCCGGTGTTCCGGTCCGTCTGGCGAGTCGTAACGTAAGCAATACGTCGATACCCCTTCTCCCAGATCCGATCGAATGCCGTTGCCGCGCAGTTTTTCTGGTCGCTCGTGACGATGTGCGCGCGAGGGTATTTCACCGAAATGCCCAGCCGCACCACTGAAAACTGCTGCCAATCGAAGCCCGGAAGATCCAAACCGTCGCTGTGCGGCGGGATGAGTATCCCACGGACATTACGCGCCAGCAGAATCTGCATGAGTCGCGTCGGGGTGATGCCTCCTTCGATGACGAATTCCTCCAAACGATAGCCGAGCTGTCCGGCATAGTCCCGGGCTCCGCACCAATAGGCGTCGAATTCCTGGAAACGCCGGAGTTGTCGGGAATCAGGCCACTGATTCAGCCACGCCAACGTCGAACGGATCGTGACCGGCCTCTTCGCCTGGCGATAGGCGGAAAGAGAGGACAGCATCGGGTCTGGTCGGTAGCCAAGCCGTTCCGCCGTTGTGGCTATTTCCCGTCGACGATCCACCGAAATGCGTGGGTCGCCGCGCAGCGCGAGGGAAACGGTGACATGGGAGACGCCCACTTCCTTGGCGATGTCACGAAGCGATACGAGGGGGCGCGATAGCCGGGGACCGGGCATGAGCGGGTTGCTACGCGGCGAAATTACCAGTGTAAATGGATAAACGCTGGCGGAGGAGCCTCAACCCGGTCCGGCTGTGTTCCCCGAATCTGATTCTCAGTTCTTGCGCTCCTTTTCGATATTCGGCCGGAACACTCCACGATTATGCCTCAGCCCCAGGTTGCGTTGCTTTTGTCCCCAGACGCGGTGCCTGCCTACAGCGAGCCCGTCCTTTCACGACTGCGGGCACACGCCGGACCGTTGCTCGTCATCAGCCCGAGCCGTGATTGGCGCAGCCACTCGCGAGCGTTGCGCGAAACCGAATTCGTCTTCTCGGGCTGGGGAGCGCCGCGCATGGACGAGGAGTTTCTCGGCCATATGCCGAAACTGCGAGCGATCTTCTATGCGGGGGGGTCGGTGCGCTACTTCATCACCGACGCGGTGTGGCGGCGCGGGATACGGGTGAGCACGGCTCAGGCGATCAACGCGATCCCGGTAGCCGAATACACCGCATCGGCGCTGCTGCTCGGCCTGAAACGTTTCTGGCACTTCGCTCAGCTCACGCGGATAACGCGAAGTTTCCCCGCGGAGCGTCCCTTGCCCGGCGCCTATGGTTCGGTCATTGGACTCGTGTCCTACGGCACGATAGCGCGGTTGGTGCGCGAGCGGCTGCGGAGCTGCGATCTGGAGGTGATCGTCTACGATCCATTCCTGAGCGACCACGAGGCGCAACGCGACGGCGTGCGAAAGGTCGAACTCGGCGACCTCTTCGCCAGCGCCGACGCCGTTTCGGTGCACACGCCGCTTCTACGCGAGACAGTGGGCCTGATTCGCCGGGAACATCTGGAACGCCTGCGCGCGGATGCCTTTTTCCTCAACACCGCGCGTGGCGAGGTCATCGATGAACCTGCCATGATCGATGTGCTGAGGCGCCGGCCGGATGTCATGGCCGTGCTCGACGTGACCGACCCGGAACCCCCTGCTCCCGCCTCGCCGCTTTACATGCTGCCAAACGTCGTGCTCACACCCCACATCGCCGGTTCGGTTGGACGCGAATGTGCGCGCCTCGGGAACGCGATGGTCGACGAATTCGAACGACTCCGCTCCGGTCAACCGCTGCGTTTGGAAATCAACGCGGCCCTCGCCGAATCGATCGCCTGATCTTCTCATCATGGTCACCGCTTACGACTACGGAATCATCGCCTTCTACCTGCTGTTCATGCTGGGCATCGGCATCGTATTCCGCCGGATGAGCAAAAACACATCCGATTATTTTCGAGCCGGAGGGGCGATGCCGTGGTGGCTCACCGGAGCTTCAGCGTGGATTTTCAGTTTCAGCGCATGGACCTTCACAGGAGCGGCGGGAAAAGTTTACGAGGCCGGCACGCTTGTATTGGTGGTTTTCTATTCGACCGTCCCAGCGCTGGCAGTGGCGATCGCCGTCACCTGCCTCCGCTTCCGACGCATGCGCGTCATCACGTGGATGGAGGCGGTGCGCCTGCGCTATGGAAGGGTGACGGAACAGTTCTATACTTGGGTATTGTTGTTGCTGCGGCTGTTTTTTGCCGGCGTCAGCCTGAATGCGGTCAGCGTGTTCATGTCGGCCGTGTTTCACATCGAAATGAACACGCTCTTGGTTATTCTCGGCGTCGTCGTGACCCTGGTCGCTTTCGCGGGCGGTTCCTGGGCGGTCCTCGCGAGCGACTTCGTGCAGGCCTTCCTCATTGTGACCATCACGGTCTGCACGGCCATCTTGGTGTTGATCCGCCCGGAGATTGCCGGGATGAGCGGCCTGCTGGACAAAGTGCCCACGGCCCACCTGCACTGGACCGAACTGGCCCGGCCGGAACTCCTCGGCCTCTGGATTTTCGGGACGCTCTGGCTGAAATTTTCCGACGAAAACAACATCGAACGCTCCACCATGTATCTGATGACGCGCAGCGATCGTGACGCGCGGCTCATGGTGCTGATCCCGCTCGTGGGCACAGTGCTCGGGCCGCTCATCTGGTTCATCCCCTCCATGGCGGCGACGATCATGCACCCGAATCTGGCCGGTGAATTCCCCGGGTTGCGGCAGCCGCACGAGGCGGCGTTTGTGGCGGTGGCGATGGACGTGATGCCTCAGGGCCTGCTCGGGCTCCTGCTTTCCGCCATGCTGGGTGCGACGGTCACCGCCATGGATGCCGGTCTGAATAAGAATGTCGGTATCGCCATCCGCAGCTTCTATCTGCCGATCCTGCGGCCGAAGGCGACGGAAACCCAACTGCTCGTCACGGGCAAGATTTGCACCCTGCTCTTCGGGATCCTCATCGTGGTGTTCGCCCTGCTGATAAACCGGTTCCGCGACACGAACCTCTTCGACCTGGTCAACCAACTGGCCGCGAACCTCCTCATTCCGATGGGCCTGCCGCTGATCTATGGCCTGTTTTACCGGCGCACCCCCGGCTGGTCGGCCTGGAGCACGGCGCTCGTCGCCGGCGCCGCTTCGTGGCTGGCCGGCGAATATTGCACGCCGGAGCTTTTCCAACACTGGATGGGTTGGACTCAGCCCCTCTCGCCCGACGAGGCCACCTACTGGCGGCTCGCCGTCACGACTCTCGGCGGCACCGTAGCCGTCGGGAGCGCCTGGTTCTTCTTCACCTCGCTCTTCTACAAGAACAGCCCGGCGGAACACCGCGTGCAGGTCGACGCCTTCTTCAAGAATTTGGAAACGCCCATCGACAAGCAAGGCGTCCAGGGCGTGCAGCACGCGGTATATAAGCTCCTCGGCGCGCTTTGCCTGATCTACGGCGGATTCATCCTGCTCCTGGCGCTGATTCCGAACACCGGGATCGGGCGGCTCTGCTTCGTGTTTTGCGGCGGCGTCATTCTCGCCGCCGGCGCAGTGATCTACAGACGCGGCCAAGCGCATGCCGCGCGCGCGCCCGCCCAATCGGGTTGAAGACGTTTTTTTCCGAATTCCATGCTCTCGTCCGGAAAGGACCAGGGTCTGCCGTATGAATATCGTCCCGATTCACAATCCCGTGCTGCGCGGCTTCAATCCCGATCCCTCCATCGCCCGGGCCGGCGACGACTATTACATCGCGACGAGCACCTTCGAGTGGTGGCCCGGCGTCCGGCTGCACCACTCGCGCGACCTCGCGCACTGGCGGTTCATCGGCCACGCCCTCACGCGTGAGTCGCAGCTCGACCTCCGCGGCCTTGCCGATTCCGGCGGCGTCTGGGCGCCGTCGCTCAGTTTCGCTGACGGCCAATTCTGGCTCATCTACACGAACGTCCGCACCTGCGGCTTAGGCCGGCCGTTCAAGGACGTCGGCATCTATTTAACCACCGCGCCGTCCATCCACGGCCCCTGGGCCGATCCGGTCGCCCTCAACGCCATCGGCTTCGACCCATCGCTGTTTCACGACGACGACGGCCGCAAATGGCTCGTGAACATGATGTGGGACTTCCGTCCGGGGAAGAACCGCTTCGCCGGCATCGTCGTGCAGGAATACGACCCGGTCGCGCGGAGGCTCATCGGCCCGATGACGCGCGTGCTCGCCAAGAACGTGCTCTGCGAAGGTCCAAATCTCTATAAGCGCAACGACTGGTATTATCTCATGCTCGCCGAAGGCGGCACCGGCTGGAACCACGGCATCGCCGTCGCACGTGCGCGCGCCATCACCGGGCCCTACGAACTCGACCCGCAGCCCGTCATCCTCACCACGCGCGACGCGCCGGACTGGCCGCTCCAGAAAGCCGGTCACGGCGAACTCGTGCGGACGGCCGCCGGCGAATGGTATCTCGCCCACCTCGCCAGCCGCCCGCTCGTGCTCGGACCCATCGATCCCGCCGCCCGCCCGCCGCTCGATCGCCATCCGGCCGATCGCGACGTCCTGCGCCGTTGTCCGCTCGGCCGTGAAACCTGCCTCCAAAAAGTCGTGTGGCCCGACGACGGCTGGCCGCGACTCGCCCATGGCGGCACGCACCCGCTGGTCGACGTGCCCGCGCCGGCTGGCATCGCTCCGCAACCATGGCCGCCTGCCCCCACCCGCGACGACTTTGATGCCCCGACGCTCGATCCCTCATGGAACACGCTGCGCGGCCCCATCGGTGAACCCTGGGCCTCCCTCGCCGCCCGCCCCGGCTGGTTGCGGCTCCGCGGCCGCGAGTCGCTGCACTCGCTCTTTCACCAAAACCTCGTCGCCCGGCGCCTCACCGAGCACCGCGCCGTCGCGCGCACCCTTCTCGAGTTTCGCCCGGAGCACTTCACGCAGTCGGCCGGTCTCGTCTGCTACTATGATACGCGCACGCACTTCTACTTGCGCGTGACACACGATGAGGCGCGCGGCCGCATCCTCGGCATCGCGTCTACCGACGACGGCACCTACGGCGAGTTGGCGGATTCCGTCGTGGCCGTTGACGACTGGCGCGCGTTTCACCTCCAGGTGGAAATCCGTGAAGCGCGGCTGCAGTTTTCCGCGGCGCCCGATGGCTTCACCTGGCGGCCGGTCGGCCCGGCGCTAGACGCCTCCAAGCTTTCGGACGACTACGGCGGCGCGCTGCACTTCACGGGCGCCTTCGTCGGCCTGGCCGCCCAAGACCTCGGCGGCACCGGTGCGTTGGCGGATTTCGCATTTTTCGAACTGCGCGACCTGCACCCGTAACCGCTGACGCCGCCGCGAGCGCCCGCCACCTTCGGCCACCTCTTTTCGTTATGAACGTTTGTCCGAACAATCCGTCCGCCAGACGGGCTTCCTACGAGTCCGCGCCAGCTGATCGTCCTCCCATGCTGGGCCTCTGGTTCGGCAACTTCTTCGAACCTTTCTTCAGCGACCGCGACGCGGTGCGGTGCGGCATAGCTGAAATCGCCGACCTCGGTTTCACGAGCGTCAATCTCGACTCGAAGCCATGGGAGGACTTCTTCGCGCGCTACCGCGGCGAGCCCGCCAGCCCATACGTCGATATGCAGGAATTCATGATCGCCGAGGCGAAAGCCCGCGGGCTCGACCACACCCACCTCGCGCTCTATCTCTGCGGCGACAACCTGTATCCGACAATTCGCGACGTGCCTCCCGTCCGCGGCGAGGAGAGCATCCGCCCCGACGGCGCCCCGATGGGCACCTACAAATACTGGTCGCCGCAGGCGCAGCAGACGATGGTCGATCACGTGCTCGGCCTCCTGAAACTCTACGGCGGCGGCATGCACCGTCTCGCCGACCGCCGCATCGTCATGCAGACGATGTTCGACCCGATTCCCAAGCCCAGTTTCGACGCCGAGGGAAAACAGAAATACCTCGGCTGGCTCGCCGCCCGCTACGGCGGAGACATCGCCCAGCTCAACGCCCGCTACGACACGAACACCGCGTCGTTCGAAACCTTGTCCCCCGCCGATTACTGGCTGCACCCGGAGCAGCTCGACTGGGTCGGCTGCGCGATCCCGACGCCCGACGACCTCGCGCGTCGCACGCCGGATTTCCACCGCTGGATCGACAATCAGACCTGGCTCGCCGGCGTGATGGAGGAGTATTTCGCGACGATGAAGGCCCTCTGGCGCGCGCACGCGCCCGAACTCTTCGTCGAGCCCGTGCTGCACCAATGGGGCTACTTCTTCAATCCGCCAGGCCAGCCCTACTGGCCGACGGCCAAGCGCGCGCTCGACGTCTGGCGCATCGCGCCGCACGTCGACGGCGTCCTCTTCATCACCTCGCCACTCAATGCCGAGAACCTTCCCGACGCGATGGCCGTAAGCGTGGAAGGCGCGATTCTGCGCAGCGCGAACGGCCACCGCCCTTTCACCGGCGGGCTCTATCTCGGTCGTCACGTCAACGGCGACATTTACCGCACGATCCCGCCCTCTGAGGCCATCGGCACGCTCGCCGCCGCCGGCGCGGTCAACCTGCATGTTTACGGATACAGCGGGCTCGACGACGGCGGCGTGCTCTTCCGGATGGACGAGATGTTCAAGGACTCGCTGCGCGCGGGCAATCGTTGGGCCACCGAGGTCATGCCGCTCCTCACTGCGCCACGGGCCAAGGAAGTCGCCTTGCTCTTCCCCCGCGAGATGAGTCTCTACGAACCGCTCCCGGCGGATACCGACGGTCGCCACCGAACGGATCTGCTCGGATGGTATGTGCAGTTCACCGATCTCGGCTGGCACGTCGACATCCTGCACCCCGGTCAGGTCGCCGCCGGCGCGCTCGGCGACTACCGCCACCTCGTCGTGCCGACCAATTCGCTCTATGACCTCGGCGACAACGCCGCGCTGGAAACCGCGGTGCGCGCCTGGGTCGAGGCCGGCGGCACCGTGCTGCACGGCCCGCATTGCGAACTCGCCCGCCGCGCCCTCGATATCGATGAAGAACTCATCGAGTTCGACTGCCTCCAGTGGCATGAAGAACTCATCCCGCACGGCTGGTCCACCGTCGCCTACCGCGGTGGCGAAGCACTGGCGCATTACATTCAGACCGGCAAAGCCGGCCTCGCCGAAGCGCGCATCGGCGCCGGCCGCGTGCTGTCTCTTGGTTTCGAATACGGATACGCCTACTCGCGCCGCACGATGCCGATCGTCCCGCCGCGCTACGGCAAGCGCGAGCTGCACCCGCTCGTGCTGCTGAAAAAAACTCCCGTCGCGTCGCTGGTCGGCGCTTCGCCGCTCGCCCCGATTCCTCCGCGCAAGGGCGTCGAGTTCGCTCGCTTCGGTTCGCGCTTGGTCGTCGTCAATCACCGCGCCAGCCCGATCGATATCCGAGCGGTCGCCGCCCGCCGCGCCATCTTCCAAATTCCCGGCGCGCCCGGATGGCTCCCCGCTCATTCCGCCGTTTTGTTGGAAACCTAACCCTCCCATGAAATCCCTTGGTGCCTCTCTCCTCCTCTATGCTTTCGCCGCCGTGACCTCCGTCTCGGCCGAGACGGAAGTCGTCAGCCTCGCTGATCTCGCGCGTGTGACCGCGGAAAACGGACAGCAAATCCGCCTCAAACCCGGTATCTACCGCATGGCAGACTATCTCACCGAGCCGGTGCTCGCCGAAATCCGCGCCGCCGTGGATCGGACGCAACCGCGGCCTCCTGTTCCGATGTTCGTATTCCGTGGCAACGAGAATCGCATCGACTGTCGCGACGCGGTCATCGAGATCGATACCTCGCTCTATAAACTTGTCCCACAGGGCGGCTATACGCGATGCCTGATCGTCGCCGGCTCCGGCAACACGATCACCGGTCTCTCGATTCGCAACACCGGGCCGGCCGACCAAGGCAGCAACGGCAACCTCCTTTCCGTCGCCGGGGAACGCAACACGCTTGAGGACGTCACGCTGCGCGTGCACGGCTCGTGGCCTTACGGCTACGGCGATCTGCTCGGCAAGGGCGGCCCGAATCTCGTCCCGCTCCGGAAACAGAGTGGTATTCAAGTGCTGGGCACGGAGACGACATTGCGCCGCTGCAAAGTTTTCAGCCGTGCCTTCGGCCATTGCTTCTACATCCAGGCCGGCGATCGCATCCGCCTGGAAGACTGCTATGCCGAAGGCGCGACGCGATCGACGACCGAGATGCTGACCGACACGTCCGGCCCGGCGTTCGAACTCGGATTCCGCTCCGTCTATCGCAATCGCGACGGACGCTTCACCATCGTACCGGGCTACGTCAAAAGCCTGTCCGAGGATGGCTTCCGCACCTACGGCGGCGCCGGCAGCGTGACCCTCTTGAACTGCACGGCCGTAAACACCCGGGCCGGCTTCGAGATCGGCGCGAAGGACGACGTCACCACGAAGACTCTCGTCGAGAATTGTGTCGCCCGCGGATGCGAGCGCGCCTTCCTGATCGGTTCACAGACGATCGTCCGCCACAGCCGCGGTGACATCGTCCACGGCCCGTTGCTTTACCTGCGCGGCGGCCGCGAATCCGACGTCGAGCTGGAACTCATCGGCGATCCGCCGCAAGGCCTCGTCCATCTGATCGCGACGATCGCCGGTGAGCATCATCGCGTCCGCTTGTTCGCCCAACCTTCGCTCGCGCGCATGCCGACTCTGCCGATCCTCGTCGGCTACGGCATGCCGCTGCACGCCGAGATGTCGAGCGCCGCCAGTCCCGCTCCCGCCCGTGGCATCGCGCTTGTCAACGAGATCGGATTCGCGACGGTCATCACCAGCGATTCCGTATCGGAAACGAGCATCGCCACAACCGGACGCCAGTTCGCGGATACGGAGCTGCGCAAAGACCCCGGTCCCTGGAATCTTCCGCCGAGCGGCATCGCCACCGGCCAACCAGCAGAGGGTCGATGATCTCGCGCGTTTGCGGTGAATGATCCGGCAGCGGACATCTTCTCGCGAACACGCTCGCCGCACGGCGTCCAACCGGCTGGAGCCCGGCTTTCGACGATTGCTCGTCAGCAGCCCTGCATTGGGCGCGCCGAAAATACAGTGAGCGACGATGGTCTTCGGTGTCGCGCGCTTCAGCCGCCTCGCCGCGATACCCCGGAACGCCGCTGCGACCGGACCGATGCAGCACGCACCGTCGGGCCGTCGATCCAGGTGCCTTTAATCAACGTTTCGGTCACCAGCCGCGGCACGCTCTTCTGGCTGCTTTGGATGCGGGCATGCACCGTCTCGATCGCGGTCACGCCGATGTCATAGGGGTGAACGTCCATTCCGGCGAAGGTCCTCGAGCCTTCAAGGTTTGTCACGGCCAGGCCAATTCGCCCCGGGAACTCGAGGCCCAGGTCCGCGACGATGGCTTCGGCGTCCGGCACCCCGCGAGCGATGACGGCGTCCGGTCGTTCGCTCTTGAACCATTGCTTCACCCCGCTCGGACGTTCTCCGTCGTGCAGGAGCGGAATCACCTGTTCGGCGCGCCCCTGAATATGCTGCCACACGACGCCCGCCGCCAAGCCCGGCGAGGTGAGCAGATCGAAACCCCGGTTGCTGACCAAGCCGATGCGCTTGTAGCCCAGCCGCTCGAGCTGCTCGCAGATTTCCAGCGTGTTGCCGAAATGATGAGGCAACACGCGATGGAACACGGGATCGGGCACACCGCGAGTGGCTGCGATGACGGAGAATTGGCTCCAGTCGAGCAGATCGGTGAGCGGCACGGCGTCGCGCATCGGCAGAAGCAGCAGGCCGTCCACTCCCCGCGCGCGCAGGATTCGCTGCAGGGCGTGATCGCGCGTCGCCGCCGGCGTGATTCGGAGGACTGACAATCGATAGCCGAGCTGGTCGGCGCGAGCTTCCGCGCCCTTTATGATCTGCCGGTTATAGGGGCGTTCTTCGATTTCCGGGATGCTTGTGAGCGCGGTGATCACCGAGCGAAATTTCGGTTTTCGTCGCTGGCGAAGATGGTTCATGAGCTTTGCGATCTCCGGATCAGGCCGGTAACCCATCTCTGCCGCGATGCGTGCGACTCGCTTTCGCGTGGCCTCGGAAATCCGCAAGTCATTGCGCAACGCCATGGACACCGCAGGACTGCTGATTCCGGCCCGCGCGGCGATCATGCGCAACGTCGGACGCGGTTCATACAACGACTCGGAGGATGCGGGCATCGGCGCCATTGCCGCCCTCAACCAAGAGGCAGTCAAGCACGCCGCTCGTTCAGGTCGCGTGCGTCGCTACTGTCCGAGTCCTTTCTCGGCTGCCCGTCAGTCGAAGACCGAGAGATCCCACGTCTCACGCCAGCGCATCATCGGAAACCCGTGTTGAAATTCGATCGGAAGCCATACGTAGCGGCCATCCTGAGCGTCTTCCGGTCGCCAGCGATCCCCCATATAGATAAAAGCCTCCCGATGACCGACGACCGGCAGAATGAAAGTCGGCTGGGAGGCGAACGTGTTTGCGATCTGCTGCCCCGTGCCGAGACAGGGATTCCCACATTCTTCCCACGGCCCCCAGATCGAATCGGCAGCCAGCAGCCGAGCCGGATTCGGCGCCCAGCCAGTGCAATCCGAGGTGAACAAAAAATACCGCCCGCGCCATTTCATCATGGCCGGCGCTTCGTTGAAACGCCCGGGCAGGATCCGGATGTATTGGCCCGATGGACGCAGATAGGAATCGTCCAACTTCGAGATATGCAGCGCGCCATTGCCCTCGGACGCGTAAATATGATACGCGATGGCGTCGTCATCGACAAAGAGCGTCATGTCGCGCGCCATCTGGCCCTGCACATGATCCCGCCTGAACAGCAGATGCTTGGGGTAGTAGGGCAGAGGGCCTCCCGGAAGTTCGAGCATGTCGACTCGCGCCTGCTCCTCCTCGTTCAGCGGGCGCTTCCACTCGGGAGGGACATTGTCGGGCCAAATCAGGGCATTGGGTCGCAAGCTGCCGAGAAATCGATAGGGTCCTGTCGGGTGCTCGGCGACAGCCACGCCGCTGCGCGACGCCAGATAGCCCAAGTTCGGCGGCTCCACATGGAACCACATGACGAAGCGTCGCGTGGCGGCGTTGAAGATCACTTTGGGGCGTTCGATAATGCAGCCCGGCGCGATCTCGCTCTCGGTCTCAGATGAGACCGCAAGGGCGATGCCGGCGTCATTCCAAGTATAAAGGTCCGTCGACGTATAAACATGCACGCCAACGTGGGCCAGATTACCGCGGGAGCCTTCGATCTTGTGTTCCCCAAACCAATAATACGTGCCCTCGTGATGGAGAATGCCGCCACCGTGCGCATTTATCGGATTGTCCCTCGAGTCGTGCCAAACCTTGCCCGGATGAAATAGCGCCGTGCAAACTCTGGCGCTGATGGGGTTCATGCCGCGTTAGGGGAAATGCAGGTTCGGGCGAAGCTGGCCGCCCTTGGCGGCCTGCGCGTCTGCCCCAGGCGTTTGAGGCGCTCCAAAGCCAGCTTTTGCTACACTCCTATTGCGCGAAGAAATTATACCGATCATTTGGGATATGAACATCCCGACCGCCCCCCGGCGACGCAACCCGCGTTCTGCTTACCGGTTAACTACGAATACTGGTTTCAACCCGTCATGACGACGCGCGGGCGCGGCGTCGCAGCAGAAATTACCATCGTGCGGAGCATCGCCGTAACCGCCGCCGCAACCGAAATACCCGACCCCATCGCCCCCCAACCTACTTCCCGGGATCGAGTGTAGTAACGGGTGACGCGGGGGCACTCGCGCAGCGATGTCGCTGTGCAGGAATCCATGATCACGCCAGTCCTCGATGCACCTGCCCCGGAGCAGCCGTTCCCGTCGATATACTTACCACTACGCGGCCGACCCTTCCGTCCCGTCGAGTGGCCCATCGCTTGAGTATATTCGCACTGGATAAGTCGAAGCTACGGCATGTGTAACTCACGATGTTTTCCCCATCGTCGGATGCCGATGCGATCACGTGATGCTTTCCAGTGAAAACGAGCTTTCGTTTGCACAGAAAGACCGCCCTCCTCGAAATATTCAGCGCCCAGCGGCCCGCCCCAAGCGGATAAAATGCCCCGAGATCTCTTCTACCCGACAGGCGTCCGAAACCCGCGTCTCCTGTCACCCTAACATGCTCTGTCGATTCCGCGCCGTTACGCCGTGGGTCGGCAATCATCTCTCACTCATGCGCCTGTCCGACCTTTTTATTCGCAGCCTCCTGTCCAGTTTGGCCCTTGCCGTCGCGCTGCATGCCACAGATCAGCCAAGCCGCCTGGTTACATATTCCGCGCCGGCTGGCGTACCGTTGAACGACGATTTCACGGTCAAGGTGCGCACGCCGGGCGGCGCGTGGCAGGGGGTGCCTTCTTATCTCGTGACCGTCGATCGGGTGACTCTGGCCGTCCACGAGCGGATGCACTCGTCGATGGCCATTTTCGATTTCGCCGGACACGTCGAAGTGTCGGTCACGTCCCGGCGCGGGCGCATCGAGTCGGCCCGCGTCCGCCCGTTGTCCTTCGGGCTCGCGCCGCAGATCAAGGGGGACACGCTCACTTTCACGCTCGACCGTCCGCGCAATCTTTCCGTCGAGGTCAACGGCGACGTTTTCGGCAACCTTCAGGTTTTCGCCAATCCGATCGAGACGGAACGGCCCGACCCCAAAGACCCGAACGTGATTTATTTGGGCCCCGGCTTGCACGAACTCCAGACGCCGTCCGGCGAACTCGCGCGACCGCCGTGGGCGTCACAGGTCGGTGGGCCACGACCCGGCGCTCCATCCGGAGCAAGTGATCCGTCCACGCCGACGCGCCCCCGCCCGTCGCCACCTCCCGACTCCGCACTGACGCCCGTGCAGGCCGAGCGGCGCGCCCATGCACGGGAAGCTTTCCGGCACATGCTGCGCGTCCCGAGCGGAAAAACCCTCTACATCGCCGGCGGCGCCGTGGTGCGAGGCCGGATCATTTGCGATCACGCCGAAAAGGTGCGCATCATCGGCCGCGGCATCGTGGCCCAGAGCGATTGGGGCGGCGGCATCCGCATCTCGAACTCTGCTCACGTCGAGGTCAGCGGCATCTTCACCCCGCAGTGCTTCACCGGCGGCTCGCGTCAGGTGAAAATCGAAAACGTCAAATGCGTCAGCTACCTCGGCAACGGCGACGGCATGAACGTCGTGTGCAGCGAGGACGTGGTCATCGACGGCGTGTTCAACCGCAACTCCGACGACTGCATCACCGTCTACGGCACGCGCAACGGCTTCACCGGCGGGGCCCGCCGCGTGACGGTCCAGAACTCCACGCTTTGGGCCGACCTCGCCCACCCCATTCTGGTCGGCACCCACGGCAACACGCCGAATCCCGAGACGCTCGAGGATCTCGAGTTCGTCAACCTCGACATCCTCGATCACAAGGAAGCGCAGTTCAACTATCAGGGGGTCATGGCGCTGAACGCCGGCGACAGCAACCTGATCCGCCGCGTCCGCTTCGAGGACATCCGCGTCGAGGACTTTCGCCAGGGCCAACTCGTCAACCTGCGAGTCTTCTTCAACCGGAAGTATTGCACCTCGCCCGGCCGGGGCGTCGAAGACGTCTTTTTCAAGAACGTCTTCTACAATGGCACTCACGCCAGCACCTCGATCATCTCGGGATACGACGAGCAGCGGAAGGTGAAGGACATCGTTTTCGAGAACCTCGTGATCAACGGCGTGGTGATCTCGGACGACATGAAAAAACCCGCCTGGTATACCGCGGCCGATATGGCCGGGATTGCCGTCGGCGAACATGTCGACGGGCTCGTCTTCCGCCGGTCCGCCTCGTCCGAGCCCGGCCTCAAAACCTCCAACTGACGGCGCCCGGGCGCGCGCTCACGCCGGCCGATGGCGGTGGTGACAGCCAGGTCGGTTTTCTTCCGCTCATGAGCCATCGAAGACAGCTATCCCGCACCATCTTCATGAAAGCGCCTCTGCGATTCCCGGTGTTGGCTGCCGCGCTAATGTCACTCGGATTAGCGTCCACGGCGCGCCGGGCCGAGCCATCTCTCGAGCCGCGCGGCGACCACCCCTATCTGCTGTTCACCGCCGCCGACGTCGCGCGCCTGAAAGATCGCATCTCGCGCGACCCGATCATCGCCGACAGTTGGACGAATCTGCCAGGGGAGCCCTTTGGAGAGCTATTGGTTATCATTGCAAGATTCGTCTGCATGCTCTCGCAATGGTTCTCTCCAACGGTTTCAATTCGGTGTTCTTATGGACACCACCAATAAACACAGAACCCCTCCAGTTACGAAGGGGTTCCAAAATGGAGCGGGCGAAGAGACTCGAACTCTCGACGTCCACCTTGGCAAGGTGGTGCTCTACCAACTGAGCTACGCCCGCAAAACAGGGTGTCAGAAGTAAGCCCCGCCCCGGCTCCGTCAACTGCTATTTTGGAATCGTGTTTTCACGCCGCCGAAATCCGCCGGCCCGTCTCACAACTGCTCCAAGTCGAACACCAATTGGTTCCTGGCCTGCAGCGGCAGCGTCACCAAACCCGCATGCTCCAGCCGGGGCGTCATTTCCTCGCCGAGCAGGAATCGCAGAAAATTCAGCTGCGCGCGACCCGTCTCCCGACGCACGACCAGCCACACCGGCAGGCGCAACGGATAATCGCCGGCATGAACGTTCTGTGGCGTCGGCCCGAACGCCACATCGCGATCCGCCCGCGCGACGGGCAGGACGCGGATATTTTTTCCCGCCGCCGGCGCCGACCCAGCCAGCGCGATGCCACCGGGCTCCGATTCGAGCTTGCGCTGCACGGCGTCGAGCGAGGTTTGCAGCGCCACCACGCTGCGCAGCTTGCCGTCGTTGAGCACCACGCGGCGAAAAAGCTCCGTGGCCAGTCCCGTGCCCGGACTCATCGCTTGCGGCGTGATCGCCCGCGACGTCCATTCGCCAGTGAGGCCGAGATCGCCCCAACGATTGAAACTCGTCGATTCCGTCGCGCCATAGATTTCGCCGAGTTCGCGAAACGTGATCTGGGTGAGCGGCGAGCTCTCCGGCACGAGCACCACCACGATGTGGTACGCGAAAGGGTAACTCTTGAACAGCGCCCCCGGCGGTTCCTCTCCGGGCCGCAGCACCAGCAGGGCGATGTCGGCGGCCCCGGAATCCAACTCGCGCAGCGCCGCCCGGCTGCCCTCGAGCGACAGGGTCAGCGCGACCTCGTTGTGCATCGCAAACTCCTTCACCGCGGCGGCGAATTCCGTCCCGAGCAGGTCGCTCCCGACGATCCGCAGGTCGCCCGCCAACGCCGGCGATGAGGCGAGGGCCGCGAGGAGGAGGAGCCACCATCCGCCGCGCCAAAACCGTCCGCGAAAATTCGCGTTCACATCATCCCTTCCGATTAGAACCCGGCTCTTTCAACACCAGTTGCTCCGGCTCGCGCGTCGACGCCGCTCCGCGGGGCCGTTTCTTTTCGGACGAATGCCGCCGGCCGCTGCCGTCGCTGTAATAGGAATAGTTGTTCGTGTAGTAGCCGTAGTCGCCGCCCGCATTCATCGGCACCTGGCTCAGCACAACACCGAGCAGCGGCGTCTTCAACGATTCGATGATCTGCTGCGCCCGAAGGACCATGCTCTGCGGATTGCGGCGGTGCTGGATCAGCAGCACCGCGCCGTCGACCGCGCTCGCGAGCACGCTCGTGTCGCTCACGCCGATGATCGGCGGCGAATCGAAGACGATTTTGTCGTAACGCCCGCGCAGCGTCGCGATCAGGTCTTTCAACCGCGCCAGATGCAGCAGCCCCAAGGTGAATCCCGGCACGCCGCCGCTCGGGATGAAATCGAGATTCGGCGCGATCTCCTTCTGCGTCACCGCGTCGAGTGTTTCCTTGCCCAGCAGCAGCTCGCTCAAGCCCGGCGCACGCGGCCGGTCCGCCAGCCGGTGCTGCGAGGGACGGCGCAGGTCGGAATCGATCAGGATCACGCGCTCGCCGTTCGCCGCCGTGAGCCGGGCAAGCCGATGCAACGTGGTTGATTTTCCCTCGCCCGGGCCGGCGGAAAAAATCACGAGGCTCGCCGGCTGGCCGGCTTTCAAAGCCAGATTCAGGTTCGTATGCAGGACGCGATAGGGTTCCGTTTCCGCCGGATCCTCGCCGTCCCAACCGAGCGGATCGCGGTGAAACGGAATGACGCCCAGCACCGGCAGCTTCAGTCGCGTCTCGACGTCGCCGACCGTGCGGAAGCTCGTGTCGAAATACTCCAGGAGCACTGCGGCTCCGACGCCAAGCAACGAGCCAAAGAGCAGCGCGAACGCGAGGTTGAGCGGCCAGCTGGGGCGGCTGGGCCGGCGCGCGGGCTCGGCGGTGTTGAGGATTTCGATCGTGCGCTTCGGAACCTGAAAATCGATTTCGCGCTGCCGCAGCGTCAGGCGGAGCGTCGTCATCAGCCGGGTTTCGTCCTCGAGTTTTTGCGCCGCCTCCTCGAACGGCCGCATGCGATCGCGCGCCGAGAGGATCTGATCGACCTTCGCCTGGCCAAGCTGGCGCTTGAGTTCAGCGACGCGGGCGTCCGCTTCCTTGTAGGAAATCTCCAGCGCGTTTTCGTAGCCGCGGAGCTGCGCGTCGAGCTGCTCGCGGATTTTCGCGCGGTTCTCGACCGCCGAGACGAGATCCGGATGGGCCTCGCCGAGGCGCGCCTTCAGTTTGGTGACGGTCTGGTCCGCGACGAGATAGGCCTGGAGGAGATTCTGGATGTTCGGGTCCTGGATGAGTTCGGAGTTGACGAGGCTCATCCGCTCCTCGGTCGGGATGTTCTTGAACCGCTCCCAACGCGTGCGCCGGCCGATCGCATCGACGCTGAGCGCGATGAGCGAATTCTGCATCTGCCGCAGCGTCTCGATCTCCATGTCGGAGTAGCGCGCGTTGAGGTCGACGCCGGAGATGTTCAGATCCTTACGCAGCTTCTCGAGTCCGTCGCGCTGAGCGGTGACGACTTTCTCCTGCGCCTCCAGCTCCTTCCGCAGGTGGGCGAGGCCCTCGCGCTGCTCGGACGTCGCGAGCGCGATGCGATCGTCGGAGTAGACGCGCGCGATTTCATTGGCGATCGCGGCGGCCAGCGCGGCGTCCTGCGCGTAGACGTTGATCTCGATCAGGGACGAGCTGCGCTGCGATTCCACACGGACCATCTTGTCGAGGAGATATCGATACGTGATCGCCGAGGGCAGCGCGCCGGTCGCGTCGAGCATCGCGGCGAGCCGCGTGTTCAGGCCGAGGTTCTCGATCACCGGATAAAGAATCTTCTCGGACTGCATGATCTTGAATTGATCCTGCAGAAAATAGGGATCGTAGGAGCTGCTGCTCTGGGCCTGGAACAACTTCACCTCGCCTTCGGGTTTTTCGACGCGGACTTTCGTCGTGGCGAGATACCAGCGCGGGAGAAAGGCGGTGACGACGACAGTCGTGACCAGCACCAGCGAGAGGACGACGAAGATCAGGGCCCAGCGCTGGCGGAGAAGCAGGAAGAAATCGGCGAGCGAGGCGCTTTCCTTGCTGGCGTGGAGGGAGGCCATGAAGTGACCGAGCGAACGGGCCGCTGCGAAACCGGGCAAGCTCATTGTGCCCCGCGCGCGCCCGCTGCGCGCGACTCAGGCCGCATCAATCGATTGGAGCCGGCAAACCTGCTCTCACGCTGCAACCGCGGCGGCAGGCGGGGCGCTTATTCCAACCTGCTTTCAAGTCGAGACCATCCCTGCGCTCCCGCGCGGGGCTACATTCAGACGTAGCCCGCCGCGGGAGCGGCGGGACGAATTGGCCTCTTCTTGAAAGCACATCGGAATTAGAACGAGTAACCCGCGTTCACGCCGTAGCGATCGCGCTTCTGTCCGCGGGAGGGATCCTCGGAGTCGACGTCGTCGTGATCGTAGGTCGCGGACATCGACCAGTGCGGCGTGGGGAGCCACGTCAACGCGGCGCCGAATCGCGTCGTGGTTTCATCGACGCTCGTGTGAATGCCGCGGCGGCCCTGCAATTGCGACGGCTCGTAGGTGAACGACGCGGAGGCCACGACCAGCGCGCTGAGCGCCTGCTGCACGTTGACGAACATCCGGTTCACCTGCGTATCGGTGTAGAGCGCGACGTTCGAGGTCTCCTCGAGCGTGTAGACGTAACCGGCTGCGAGAAAGGACCGCTCCGCGTAATCGTATTTCGCCGAGAGTTCGGCGTAAGGGCTGCTCGTGCTGCGCTCCGAGGCGCGGTCGCGCCACTCGCCGCCGAGTCGGCCGCTGAAGCTGACTTTTCTCGCGACGGCGTAGTCGAGGCCGCCCATCAGGAAATCGGACTTCTTGTCCTTCGTCGCGCCACCCGTGCGGTAGTCGACGTCTTCGTGGCGATACTCCGCGACCGCCTTCAACTCCGGCAAAACGTCGTAGCTGCCCGCGACGCCGAAAAGGTTTTCGGTCCGGTCGATGTTCGCCGCCAGCGTGGGGTTGTCGTAAGCGTAGTTGATGCTGCGGAATTTGAACGTCGCGCCGATTTTCGGCGCGAGCGTCGAGACCACGCGCGCATCGGCCTCGTTGCGCTTGAAGGATTGGTTCGTGTTGAGGGGCAGGCCGGCGAGCAGCGACTCCGGGTTCTTCGCGATCTGATACTGATCGCTCACGTCCACGTTGACCGACGGCCCGAAGGCGTGCGCGATCCGCGCGAGCAGGCTGTGGCTGTCGAGTGTCTTCTCTCCGGGGCGGTTATCGAAGTGATCGATCGTCAGCGTGTAGTTGAAGGCCGCGAACGTCTGGTCGTCGAGGGAGTCGCTGTAGTCGATGCTCGGAGACACCGAATAAACGGCGCTGGCGACTTCGTTGCTCTGCGCGCCGAAGATATTGCTGTCGTGGCTGACTCCGCCGCGGACGGCGACCGTCCAGTTTTTGTTGAGAGTCTGGTCGGGCAAAGGCGCGTAAACCGCCCACGCGGGCGCCGCCGCTAACACTCCGACGACCGTAAAAGCGCGCACAAAGTTCATCGAGTTGGGAGTCTGGACGGCCGGGACCGTAGTGGTGCCCGCGCGAGCGAAGCAATTACTTTCCCCCGGCGGGGGGCAGCGCGGGGTTGAGCATGACGTAGAGATTCTCCGCCAGCCGCTGCGGAGCGCTGAGCGGAAATTCCGGCGGCAACACGCCAGTGAACAATCCCGCATAGATTCCGCCCCACTCGCCGAAACGATTCACCACGCGCCCGAGCGAATCCGGGCCGACCGGCCGCGTCGCCAGCTCTGAAAAAAACGGCCGGTCCAGCGTGCGCGGAGTCAGCAATAATTCCGCCAGCGGTTGCTCGAGCCCGATCGCGTAAAAATCGCGCAGCTTCACCGGCTGCGCCCACACCCGCTGTCGCCCATACCACGCCACGCCCGCGGGCACGTCCGCCATGATGCCGAAACGGCCGACGTGGTCGCGCGCCTCCAGCTCCAGCCGCATGCTGTTGAAGAGTCCCGGATAGTACGGCGGATACTGAAACCGCACCGCGGGAGGCGGCGCGAGGACGTCGTGCACGAGCGGCAGCGCCTGCGCGAGCAGCAGGGCGGCGGCGCAGAGCCGCGGCCAGCGGCCGAGCACTGCGTTGCTGCCGAGCAGCACGAAGAAAAAACCCGCGCCGAAAACGATGATCAGCGGCGCGAGCCACACCGCCGCCAGCCGCTCGCTCTCGCCGGAGTTCAACGACGACTGCGACAACAGCAGCACCGCAAAGGCCGTCACAAAAACCCACCGCAGCCGGTTCACCACCGGCGAGCGAAACGCATACAGGCAGCCCGCCACGAAGAACGCCGTCAGCCACATCGCGCCGCCGGACCACACGCGCGCCTTCAGGTTTTCCTGCAGGCTCGTCAGCGTTTTATTGCCGAGCTTGTTCAAGTCGATCGGCCGCAACTCCGCCGAGAGCAGCGCGCGCTGCACCGCCGGCTCCGCCGTCGGGTCGCCGAATTTCAGCGCGACGTTTTGCGCGGCGAGCGCCACGGGATGGCCGGTCAGCGCGACGTTGCGCGCGACCCACGGCCCGGTCGCGAGCGCGAAGCCCGCCAATACACAAGTGACCGCCGCCCACCGCGCGCCGCCGCGGAACCGCAGCGCCGCGTAGCCGAGCGCCACCGCGACGAGCGCGCCCGCCGAATACTCCGCCAGAAACATCAACCCGCACGCCGCGCCGAGCAGCGTCAGGAGAATCCATCGCCGCCGCGAACTCGCGCCTTCCTCTTCGCCGAATTCGAGCGCCGTCCAAATCCGAAAAGCGCCGAGCACCAGCACCATCAGCAGCGCCGTGCCGTTGACCGCCATCACCTGCTGCCACGCCGCGAGCGAAAGCAGCAGCGCAAACGCCGCGAGCCACGCCGTCCGCGGATCGAACAGGCGCCGGGCCACGTCGAACGTGAGCCAGGCCGCCAGCCAGAAAAAAACGATGTTGAGCCCGAGCAGAAAATAATCGCCGCCGTAACCGTCGGTCGGCGCCGCCGGCGCGGCGAAAATCGCCTCGCGTCTCGCGGCGGGCAGCAAGCGCAGCGCGCCGGCGATCGCGATCGAGTAGAGCGGCGCCTGGTGCAACTCGGGATAGGGCGTGCGCGGATCGTAGCGCAGGCCGCGCCTCGCCAGCACCGCGGAGGTTTGCGGGTAGTTGACCAGCGTCGTGAAGCCCTGTCCCCGTGCGAGCTGCCGGCCGGTGTCGGCCTGCAACAGCGTGGCCTCCGAGGTCGCGCCGCGAAATTGCGCCCGGGCGAACGCGAGCGTCAGCACGAGCACGCCGAGCAGCGTCGCCGCGAGGCGAATCCACCGCGCCCCCTCGCCCATTTCGAGCCAGTGGACGAACTCCTGCAAGTTGCGCGGTCGCGCCATTATTGTAGCGGCGGTCGGTGACCGCCGGGAAAGCCTGGCTTTCCCCTCCCCGCAGCTACGGCCGCAAGATGCCGAGCCGCTCGATCACGGCGGTCATGGACCGCCGCTACAATGAAATGGGCTGACCTCATCAATCGGTGGTGTCGAGTTCCGGCCACTGCGCGATTTTCCGGTGCAACGTGCGGCGGCTCACGCCCATCAGCTTTGCCGCCTCGGTGCGATTGCCGCGGGCCTTGATCAACGCCTCGCGCAGCAGGTGCTTCTCGTTTTCCTCGACCGAAAGCGACCCGCCCGCTGCCAGCCCGCCGCCACCCGGCGCGGTCCGGTTCGCCGCTGCGGCGTTGTCGGCGCCGGGAGCCGCGCCGCGATATTTCGGCTCGAGCTCGTATTCGCTCAGGCTCCCGCCGCGGCGCAGCACGACGGCGTTCTCGCAAAAATTCCGGAGCTCGCGGATGTTTCCCGGCCACGGATAATTCTGCAACGTGCGCAGCGCGCCCGGCTCGATCGTGAGCGGCGGCACGCCGTTTTCATCGGAGAAGATTTTTACGTAATGCGCGATCAACACCGGGATGTCCTCCGGTCGCTGGCGCAGGGGCGGCATCGTGATCCGCACCACGTTGAGCCGGAAGAAAAGATCCTCGCGAAATTTACCCTCGCGCACGAGCTCCTCGAGATTCCGGTTCGTCGCCGCCACGAGGCGCACGTCGAGGTCGATCGGCTTCGAGCCACCGACGCGCTCGATGGATTTCGTTTCCAAAAAACGCAGCAGCTTCACCTGCGTCGACGCGGAGATTTCGCCGATCTCGTCGAGAAACAACGTGCCGCCATCCGCCGATTCGAAGCGCCCGATCCGCCGCTCGCTCGCGCCGGTGAACGAGCCGCGCTCGTGGCCGAAGAGTTCGCTCTCGAGCAGATTTTCCGAAAGCGCCGCACAGTGCACGGCGACGAACGGTGCGCGCGACCGCGGGCTCGATTGGTGGATCGCCTGCGCGATCAGCTCCTTGCCCGTGCCCGATTCGCCATCGATCAGGATCGTCGCGCGCGAGGGCGCGACGAGTCTCACGCGGTCGATCACCTCCTGCAGTTTCGGCGAGTGGCCGATGATGCCTTCGAAGCTGAATTTCTCGTCGAGCCGCTCGTGGAGTTGCTTCACTTCGACCTCGAGTGTCTTGGTTTTCAGCGCGCGCTGGATCAGCACTTCGAGCCGTTCGATGTTCACCGGCTTCGTCAGAAAATCCACCGCGCCACGTTTCATCGCCTCGACGGCCGACTCGACATTGCCGTAGGCCGTCATCATCAGCACGGCCGGGCGATTCGGCAGCGCCAGCGCCTTGTCGATGATCTTCAGGCCGGATTTCCCCGGCATGCGGAGGTCGGTGAGGATCACGTCGAAGGACTGCGCTTCCATCAGGTTGAACGCCTCGTCGGCATTCGCGGCGAGCGAGACGTCGTAACTGTCCGCGAGCGCCTGCTGCAGCCCTTCGCGGGTGTGCTTCTCGTCGTCGACGATCAATACGCTCGGGACCATGCGGCAATTCACGCGGCGGCGTGCGCGGGGTCAAGCGTCGCGGGTGGAGCCCGACGTCCTCGTCGGGCTGGTTCGAACGCACGTCACGTTCCCCCCCGGATCGAGCCCGACGAGGACGTCGGGCTCCACCCTGCCGCGCGCGCGCTATTTCTTTTCCGCCGGCTTCTCCGGCAGGCCCAACCGCTGCGCCATCGGCACGAGCGTGCTGAGTTCGAGGCTCGGCGGTGGCGATTCGTCGATAAGCTCGAGAAATTTCCCCCGGCGCCATTTGAGGATTTCCGTGAGCTGCGCCTGCTGGGTTTCGTCGAGTTTCAGCTGCTTCGTGTTCCAGTAGACGCGGATCGGCACGACGACGATCGTGAGCAGCCGCTGCAGCGGGCGCTGCTGGATTTCCTGAATTTCCGCGGGCGTGAGTTTCGTCGTCAGCTCACTCTCCGCCCGTTCGCGCGCGCGGCCCATTTCGCCTTTCCGCACGAGTTCCTGGAACAGTCCCTTCTGGTCCGCACGGAGGATGGCATCGATCTTTTGATCCATTTCCTGGTCGATGCCTTCCATGCGCACGCGGAATTCCTCGATCTGCGGGCGCAGCCGCTCGATCGTCCCCGCGATCCACTCGAGATTCGGCGCGTGGTTCTTCGCCGCCTTCGATTCGTCGGGCTGTTTCGATTTCGGAGACAACTCACCGAGCAACGCGGGCGGCGGCGGCGGGACTTTGCAGCTCGAACGCGCCGTCCACACGCCCGCGAAATAGCCGGCGGCGACGAGCACGATCGTCAGCAAGGCGATGGCGAAGCGTTGCTTCATCAGAGCTGTCCGAGCATCTCGGATTCGGCGGCGATTTGCTGCCAGCCCGCGAGGTTGCGCGCCGTTTCCTGTTCCGTGAAGTGCGAGTGCACGGCGCAAATCGCCGTCACGCAGACCGTCGCCGTCGCGAGGCTCAGCAGGATTTGACTGGCGAAAGTCGGCGCGACGACGCGCGCGACCTCCTGCGTTCGCTGGGCAAAGCCCGGGCGCAGCAACGAGCCGGCGTGTTCGTAGAGCGCCGTCCAGGCGTAAGTGTCAGGTTTCATGTGGTGGTTGATAAAATTCCCGCAGCTTTTCCCGCGCCCGGTGCAGCCGCGCCTTCACCGCCATCACCGTGGTGCCGGTCGCCTCGGCCATCTCGACCTGGCTGCGGCCTTCCTGCGCGAGCGCGAGCAACGCGCGATCTTTCGGCGGCAACTGCTGCAACGCGTGGCGCAGCGCGTCGAGTTCCTCGCTGTCCACGGCGCCCGGCGGCTCCGCGATGTTTTCGTGCTCCGCGCCAAACGGCGTGAAAATCCGCCGCAGCTTCTGCCGGCGGAGGTGGTCGATGCAGGTGTTCCGCGCGAGGCGAAACAGCCACGCTTCGAACTGCGCCACTTCGTGCAACCGCCCGAGCGCGCGGATCATTTTGATGAACACCATCTGCGCCAAATCCTCCACGGCGTCGCTGCGCCCCGTGATCGCATAGACGAACCCCGCGATGCGCCGTTGATAGCTGACGATGAGCGTCCGCTGCGCGTGGGCGTCGCCCTTTTGGGCCCGGCGAACGAGTTCGCCGAGAGCAGCCGCTGCAGCCTGTTCCTTGGTGGAGCATGAGTCTGCTTTGACTGACGAAGGAGCTGTGGGGAAGTTGCGGATTCGACCTTCATCCCCAAGGCCGCGCCAGCGTGCAACCTTTCTTATTAAAACACGTCTCAACGCCCCGCATGCCCCTCTCCCACCGTTTGCTTTCTTCGCTCTACGCCCTCGCGCTTTGCGCCTTTTTTTCCGGCTGCGAAAGCCCGCCGCCGCCTCACGCCGGCGACCACGAAGCGACTGCGGTTCGCGCCGTCGGATTGCGCGGCGAAATGAACTACTTCGACGGCCAGCTCCTTGCCGAGGCGACCGTCAGCCGCGGTCGTCCCGTGCCGTTTAAAAACGAAGGCGAAGGCCCGGGCGGCGGCGGCGCGCGGCGCGGCGGCGGTCGCGGCGGACGCCGACATGGCGGCGGTGGCGGCGGGATGGGCAGCGGCGGAGACTATGCCCGTGGCGGCGAGACCGACGAGGGCGACCCGATGCCGCACATGCGTGCGAGCAGCCTCCCGCCTGTGACGCTGCGCCTGAAATTGACCAACCTCTCGAAAGCGCCGCTCGACATCCAAATCCGCGACGTGAAGTCCGACCTCGGCGATTTTGCGGTCCGTCCGGAGCGCCTCCTCCTCGCGCCCGGCCAGGCCGGCGAAGTCGACCCGATGATTTCCCAACTCGGGGCGCCCGCCGACGATTTCCCGGTGACCGTCTCCCTGCGCACCGACGGAAAAACCGAAAGCCACGATTTGATCCTCCACCCCATCGCGCAAGCAACCGCCGAGCCGAAGTAAACGAAGGTCCAAGCTCCAGAAAAACACCCCGTCTCGAACTCGATTGAGGTTTGGAGGTTGGAGCTTCTCTGGAGCTTGGATCTTGGAGCCTGGATCTTGGAGCCCGGAGCTTACTTCCGATTACCGGCCGCGCAGTTCGCTATTGCAGCATCCGCACCCGGCGATCCTTTCGCGGAAACTGCAACGTCACGAGCGTGCCGACGTTTTCCTTGCTCTCGATTCCGATCTGCCCGCCGTGCTCGCGCATGATCCGCTGCACGATCATCAGGCCGAGCCCGTGCCCGCCCGGCTTCGTCGTGTGATACGGTTGGAACAGCCGCACGAGATCATCCGGCTTGATGCCCGCGCCCGTGTCGCCGAACAGCAGATAAATGTTCGCGTCGTCCGCGTGCGAACGGATGCGCAGCGTGCCGCCCGGCGCCATCGCTTCCATCGCGTTCTTCATGAGGTTGAAAAAAACCTGCTTGAGCTGATTGCGATCCGCCATGATCGGCGGCAATTCGTCCGACGTCTCCGCCTCGACCGTCACGCCGCGATCCGCGAGTTCCTCCTGCTGAAATCGCAACACCTCCGCGAGCACCTCCTGCAGCCGCGTCTCGACGAGATCCGGCGGACGCGGCCGGATCGCCTCCAGAAAATTCGTGATGATGCCGTCCAGCCGCCGCACCTCGGCCTGGCAGATCGAGATCGATTCGGCGAGCGGCGCCGCATCGCGATCGCGAGCCGATTTTAATTTCTTCAGCCTTCGCTCGATGAGCTGCAGGTGGATCGTGAGCGAGTTGAGCGGGTTGCCCAACTCGTGCGCCACACCCGCGGCGAGGAGCAGAATCGACGAGGTGCGCTCCGACTCGATGCGCGCCTCCGTGCTCTGCTTTTCGCGCGTGATGTCTGTCAGGATCACCGCAAACCGCCGCACCGCCGCGCGCCCGTCGCCGTGGAACGGCACCATGTAGAGCCGCACCGTGCGCGGCTCCGGATAAGTCAGCGCGAACTCGCGCGCGACCACCGGCATCGCCGCCCCCGCCTCGCCGCCGAGCGCCGGCTCGAGCGAGGGCCGCAACCCCGGCGCCAGCCGCCAGAGCGTCTGCCCGGCCAGGTCGTCGTCATCCAGTCCGATCAGGTTTTGCGCCGCGGCGTTGGCGTAGTCGATGCGCCCGTCGGTCGTGATGAGCAGCACGCCTTCCTGCAGCGTGTTGAAGATATCCTCGAACAAACCGCGTTCGCGCGCGAGCCGCTGCACGAGATTCGCGAGGTTGACGGAATCGAGCGCCTCGACGCGGCCGAGCACGCGATCGAGCGAGGAATTTTTCTTGCCGGGCATGCCGGCCAATCTGCGCAGCCCGCCCGCCGGCTCAAGCCTCCGTCACGTAGGGCGGGCTTCAGCCCGCCTTCTTCCGTCACCGCTTAACCCGCGAACTCCACAAACCGTCGCGCCACCGTACCGTCGCTCCGCGCCGTGCAGAGCCAGTAGCCCTTCTCCTTCGACCCATCGAGATTCCCCACCACGCGCGCACAGCAGACGTTCCCCACGATCTGGCAGCTCCCGCGCCGCCCCAGCAGGTGACCGTGATAGTGCCCGCCGAAGACGCCGCGCAGATTCATCGCATCGAAACGCGCCAGCACGTCCTCGCGGTTAAGCGACGCCATGTTGCGCACCGGCGTCAGCGGAAAATGCGTGCAGAGCAGCGTCGGTTTTTTTGGATCGAGCGTCGGCAGCGTCGCGTCGAGCCACGCGAGCGTCGCCGGCGACACGTTCGCATCGTGCCACGCTTTTCCATCGGTTGAGTCGATCGCGACGAACTGCCATCCGTCGTGCTCCCAATGATAATTCAGCCGCCCCGGCAGCACCTCGGCGAACACGCGTGTCGTCCCATCGAGATCGTTGTCGTGATTGCCCGGCATCGGATAAAACGGCGCGCCCGCGATCTGCGAGAGCCGCGTGATCGCCGCGATGCTCTCCGGCCGCCCCGCATTCGCGAGATCGCCGAGCCCCACGCAAAACGCGAGCCCCTCGTGCGCGCCGATCTGACGAAACAATTTCTCAAACCACGCGTCGCATGCCGGGCCGTCGTGGTGAAAATCGTTCGCCATCACGAACGAAAACTCGCCCGCCTCCGTCGTCTCCGCCGCTCGCGCCCGCCGCGGCAGGCTTCCCACCGCAAGCAGCGCGCCGAGCCCGCCAACCGCCTGTCGCCGCGTCCATTTCTCGCCGCCGCGTTCCATGTTCACCTCGCAACGCTAGCCGCCGCGCCGTCTCGCGCAAGCAGCTGGCTCAGCCGGACCGTCCCCTCCCGTAAATCACGCGAATCGACGCGAATTCCCTGCCAAGAAATATCCGCCGCCCGCGAAGCGGTCCTCACCATCCGCTAGGGTGGTGTCCCACGGATAACTTTATAAATTATCCTTTGTCATTCTGAGCGCAGCGAAGAATCCAGAGCGATATGCGCATGCGGCCGCGCTCTTGGATTCTTCGCTGCGCTCAGAATGACAGACGTAGAATCTAGAATTTATGAAGGCACTTGCAGGACACCACAACAGGGCGGCGTTCCTCAAAACAGCGGATCCGCCGCCGCCTCCGGCGGACGCGGCACGCCGAGCAGGTTCGCGAGCGTCGGCGCGATCGCATCGGTGCCGACACGCTCGATCACCACGCGCGGTTTGATGCCCGCGCCGAACCACACGAGCGGAATGTGCGCATCATAGTCGTACGGTGTCCCGTGGTTCGTTCCCCTGCCCGATCGATCCACCACATACGGTCGCGGAGAAAACATCACCTCCGGGCTGCGCTCCGCGTTGAAGCTCAGCCGCCACGCCTCGAGATACGCGCCGCTCGCCGGCACGTGTCCCAGCAATTCCTCGCGGGTGAACGCGCACCCGACCTGCGGCGATCGCAGCAGCGTTTCCTTCACGATGCGCTCCGCCTCCTCCGCCGGCACGTTCTTCGCCGCCAGCGTCGCTGGCACCAGCCGGAAGCCGAAGCCATCGCGCAAGCTCCACGCCGCCCCGCCCGGCGCCTCGCCGAATTTTTTCGTCAACGCCTCCTCGACGTTCGCCGACAGCTTCGCGCGATCGAGCCGACCCGCGATCATGTCACGCTGAAAACTCTGCACATGCTCCGGCAGCGGCGCGACGCCGTGATCTCCGGTGAGCACCACGACGTAGTTGCCTTCGCCCACCTCGCGATCGAGCACCGTCAGCAAATCCGCCAGCACCCGATCCATCCGCAGCACCGAATCCATGATCTCGTGACTGTCCGGCCCGAATAGATGCCCCGCGTAGTCGAGCTGCGAAAACCCCACGCACAACAAATCGGGCGCCGCATGCTGTCCGAGTTTCTCCTCGACGATCGCGCGTTTCGCGAGTTCGCCGAGCAATTCCGTCCACCACGGCGACGCCCGATAGGCTCCGTAAAACGCCGCGCCCGGCGCTGCGATGCCGCCATCGATTTTGTGGGGAAACGTCGTGCCGAGTCCCGTCGAGCCTTCCTCACCCGGCGCATCGTCCGGGCCTTGCACGGCATCGTAGATCTTCGCGTCGAGCAGCCGCTCCCACGTCTGTCCGAACACGCGATCGATCCGTTCCTCCGCGTTCAGTTTTTCCACCCACGCCGGCAGCGTGTCGCGATAATACCGCGACGTCACCACGTGCCCGTCGACGAACCAATACGCCGCGTCCGCCAGCCGCCCGCCCAGAAAAATCGCCGCACGATCCTTGTTCGCGAGCGAGATCACGCGGCTCGCGGCGCCGAAGCGCAGCTTCAACTGATCGCCCACCGTCGTCGCCAGCAGCCGTCGCGGTGAGCCCGTGATCTCTGCGTCCGTCGCTCCCGGCATCTGCACCGCCTTCCGCACCGCCCCGACCACCGGGGCCCGCGCATCGTCCACCGCCGCCATCACGTGCCCCGCCTCGGCGTCGAACCATTCGTTCGCGATGATCCCGTGCCGGCTCGCCGAGACTCCCGTCAAAATCGTCGCATGCCCCGGCGCCGTCGCCGTCATCGCGTGCTTGTGATACGCGGACCGATACACCGCTCCGTGCTCCAGCAGCCGCCGGAAACCGCCCGCGACGAAATACGGCGCGAACCGCTCCAGATAATCCGCCCGGCACTGGTCGACGCTGATGACCACCGCCAGCCGCACCTCGCCCCCGATGCGCGCCGGCTCCGCCGCCGCTCCGCAGAGCACACCGACCGGGCCAACGAGGAGGAGGAAAAGCAGCAACACGCGTTTCATATCGTTGCAACCGTGAGCACGCCCGGACCCGCCGCCAAGCTCCGCGTTTGAAACTTTCCGATGAACGCGCCGCCCTCTCGGTCGCCAGCTCTCAATCGCTCAGCTCTCAACTCCCTCGCTCCGTCCCTCACTCCCCGAACATCTGCATCTGCGCCGGATCGATCCGCACCGCGAGCAGCTTGCGCAGAAACATCTCGCGATGCTCCACGCAGCGCCCCACGCGCAACACCGCATCGCGGTGCTCCTCCGTGCCGTAGCCTTTGTGCTGCGCGAAACCGTAGCCGGGAAATTTCGCGTCGAGCGCCACCATCATCCGGTCGCGCGCCACCTTGGCCACGACCGACGCCATCGCGATGCACAGCGAGCGCGCGTCGCCGTTCACGAATGCCGTGTGCGGATACGGAAATCCGCGCAACGCCAGCCCGTCGATCAGCACCCGCGCCGACACCGTCGGCACAAACGCCGCCCGCTCCTCCAGGCTCGCGAACAAATCCGGCTCCGTTCGCTCGCGCACGAAAGCCTCCGGCGGATGAATCGCCTCCAGCGCCCGCCGCATCGCCAGCTTCGTCGCCCCGAGAATGTTGAACTGCGCGATCTCGTCCACGCTCGCCGCGCCGTAGTGCGCGTGAATCTGTCCCGCCGCCGACAACGCCTCGAACTCCTCCCACAGTTCCTCGCGTTGCTCGGCCGTGAGTTGCTTCGAGTCGTTCACGCGCCCCGATTTCGTCAGCGCCCAACGGCTCTCCAAAAATTCCCGCGACACCAAAACCGCCGCCGCGACGACCGGCCCCGCAAACGCGCCGCGGCCCACCTCATCGACGCCGATGAGGCTCGCCACGCCCTCGATCTGCTTGAGATCAAACGCCCGGAGTTGTCGACGCTTCGCCATAATCAGGGCGCGACCGAACGGCGGCAGGCCGGTAGGGACGCCTCTCCGAGGCGTCCGCTTCGAGATCTCCTCATCCGGACGGCTCGGAGAGCCGTCCCTACCTCGGTCCGAATTCGCCTCATTCTCACCATTCCATTTTCTCCCGCGGCTCCGGCAAGGGCAACTCGTCGAGCTTCCCCGCTGCCGACACCACTTCATACGCGGTCCGGAAATGCAGCTTCGCGAACTCGCCCAACGCGCGCGCGCCGAACTTCGCGATGATCTCGTGCGCCTGCTGCTTCACGAGCGGCCCCGCGCCTTTCTGGAGTTTCGCGCCGAACTTCTTCGAGAGCGCGTGCATCTGCCGCACGAATTCCGCCCGCGCCACGACCGACGCCGCCGCGACGACCGGGTCCGACTCCGCCTTCGTGCGCATCCGCAATTCGAAGCCCTCCACTTTTTTCTTCGCCAGCTCGCGCTGCACCAGCGGCTGCTCCGTGAACTGGTCGAGCAAACCCCACGGCACCGGCTTCGCCACGAGCGCCTGCTCGAGCGCCGTCGCGTGCTGCCAGGCGAGCAGCCGGTTCAAATTCCCGCCGGGCCGCGCCATGATCTCGTTGTATTTCGGCATTCCGCAGAAACAGGTGCGCGCGATGGCGCCCTTCGTTTCCCGGATCATCCGGTCGAGTTCGATGATCCGCAGCTCCGTGATTTTCTTCGAATCCTGCACGCCCGCCTTCCGCCACGCCTCGATCGCCGGTTTGTCTGCGATCACCGTCGCCGCGATCACCGGCCCGAAAAAGTCGCCCTTGCCGCTTTCGTCCAGCCCCGCGTGCGACTCGAACCAATCCGGGTGCAGCACGTCGTCGTAGCCGAGCGTCGCCGCGCCGAGCACCTCGGGCTCGAGCGTCATCGTCACGAATTCCTCCGTGCCTTTTCCCGCGACCACGACCTTGCCGCTCGTGTACGCGGCGAGGTTGATGCGCGCCGGATCGGACTTGAACGCGAACCGCGTGTAAGCGACCTCGAAGGGCGTGAAATGCCGCGCCTCGCAGATCGCGCGAAGCTGGGTCATCTGCGCATCGTCGAGTTTGACTGTATAGGAAGAGAGCTTTTTCGGCGCGTCCTCTTCAAGCGGCTTTTTCGGCATCAACCATAGCCACAAGAACGCGCAAAAAAGCGCAAAGAAGAAAATGTAGGGCGGGGTCTCCGAACCCCGCCGGTTCGAGCCCGACGTCCCCGTCGGGCTTGAAGGCACTCTTCCGCCCCCGAGCCCGACGAAGACGTCGGGCTCCACTTTTCCGCCAAACTTTCTGCTTGGAGCATCACGCGATTTTGCGCCTCTTGAGCTTTTTGTGGCCCACTCCCTGACCGACCAACGCGCCGCCTTCCAATCCGCCCTCCTCGGCTGGTATCGCGCCCACGCCCGCGCGCTCCCATGGCGTTCCGCGTCTTCGCCGTACAAAACCGTCGTCAGCGAATTCATGCTGCAACAGACGCAGGTGAAAACGGTCCTGCCCTACTTCGCCCGCTGGCTCGAGGCGCTGCCCGATTTCGCCGCGCTCGCCGCCGCGCCCGAATCGCGCGTCCTGAAACTCTGGGAGGGACTCGGCTACTACTCGCGTGCGCGCAATCTCCACCGCCTCGCGCGCGCCGTCGCTGCGCTTCCCGAACTTCCCCGCACACCCACCGCCTGGCGCGAACTCCCCGGCGTCGGCCCCTACACTGCCGCCGCGATCACGAGCATCTCCTTTGGCGCGCCCGCCGCGTGCGTCGACGGCAACGTCGTCCGCATCCTCGCGCGCCTCACCGCCGACGCCACGCCCTTCCGCGATTCCGCCACCGCCGGGAAATATTTCACGCCTCTCGCCGAATCGCTCCTCCCCGCCGCCAAACCCGGCGACCACAACCAGGCGATGATGGAACTCGGCGCCACGGTCTGCTTCCGCCAGAAACCGCTCTGCCTCACCTGTCCCGTGCGCGCGTTCTGCGCCGCCGCGCGGCGGGGCGAACCGGAATCGTTTCCCAAACTCGCGCCGAAGCAGATCGAGCAACGCGCCGTCACCCGCCTCTGGTGCGAACGCGACGGCGCGCTCCTCCTCCATCGTGCCGCCGCCGGCGCCCGCCGCCTCGCCGGTCAGCACGAGTTGCCCGCCGCCGAGCATTTTCCCGCCGACCCGCGCTTCGCTGCCACCTTCGACGCGGCGCCGCTCCTCGCGACGAAGCGCCGCAGCATCACGCGTTTTCAAATCATTGAAACGATCCGCCGCCTCGCACGCCCCCCAAAAACGCTTCCCGCCGAACTCGTCTGGGTTCCCCTCGCCGACCTCGACACGCTCACGCTCTCCGGCCCGCACCGCCGCTGGATCGGCGAAATTTTAGCCGGTAGGGCGCATTATCCTTAACGCGCCGCACCCGCCGCTTTCGCCTCCCAAACGCGCGTCCAGCGGACCGTGCCGCCGGCGCCTTACGCCCGCGCCGCCGCCAGCGCCAGCACGCGATCCCGCGACGCGACCACTTCCTCGACACTCAACCGCGGACTCAGCTCCAGCACGAGCACGTGCTCCGGCCGCCAGAACTCGCTGATCATCTTGAAATCGATATGCCCCGAGCCGATCGCCTGGTGGTCATTCCCGCCCGCGTTCACGTCGTGAAGATGAAACCCGATCAGCCGCGACGCCATTTTCTCGAGGTGCGTGCGGTGCTCGAGCAGCCCCATCGTCTCTTTGATGTCCGCGTGCCCCGTGTCATGCCAGTAGCCCACGGGCGCGTCGGGCGGAAAACTCGCGAGAAACGCCTGATAATCGTCGTCGACCGGCAGCTCCTCGAATTTTTCGCGGTTCTCGAAACCCAGCCGCACGCCACGCTCCTTCGCGTAGGCCAGCACTTCGTTGATGCTCGCCTTCGTCTGCTCCCAAAACGGCCCCATCCGCTTGCGCAGCTTCACACACGATTTCGCGAGCAGTTCCCGATAAGCCTCGTCCTGGGGAATCTTCGCCGACGGATGCCGCCGCGAAAACGCGCGCAATTTCCTCGCCGGGTTCATCCAGAAAAACCTCACGCTGCCGAGATGGCAGACGAGCACCGTCGACTTCACCTGCGCCGCGAAATCGATCGAGCGTTTCGTGTGCCGCAGCCACTGCTCGTGCTCGCGCAAATCGGCCGCCGAAGGTTCGAACAGATTCGGCGCCGCCTGCACCACGCCCGTCGGCAGCGGGCAAAAGTTATGCGTCGACCCGATTTCAACCAGCCCCTCCTCGACCGCGCGCAGGATTCCGGGCACCAGCGTGATTCGGATTCCGTGACTCAACTCGATCCGCTTGAACCCCAATCCGACCATCTCCTTCACCATCGCGAGACCGTCGGTATGACGGTGCGAGCACCAGCTGGTCGAAAGCGAAAATTGAAACGTCACGCCCAAGAAAAGTGCGCAAAGTTCTGCCGTTGCACGAAAAAAAGAAAAACCGCGTCGCCGATGAATCGGGGACGCGGTTGAAAACGGGAGCAGCGCTCGCTCAGGCCTCGTAGCGACGGCGCAGCATTTGGGTGAAGGCCTGGACCTTCTCCTTGCGGCGGCGTTTTTCGCAGGGCTTCTCGTAGTAGCGCTTGGCGCGAACACCCTTGATGATGTTCTCGCGATCGAGCTTCTTTTTCATGCGACGGATCGCACGATCGACGGGCTCGTTTTTGCGGATTTTGATTTCGATGGACATGTGGTCGGACGAGATTTGAAAGGAAAAGTTGGTTAATAGGCCTGCCGGCGAAGCGCACGTCAACGGGATTTTTTCGCCAAACATTGGTGAGATAAAATTTACTTTTCCCAACGCGATCGTTCAGCATACGGGAATACCCTTACCGCACCTCAATGACTAGATCCCTATTCTCCCGCTTTTTTCTTCGCCAAGCCTTTTTCGTCGCCTGCCTGACGACAACAGTTTTTTCAACTCACGCCCAGTCTCTGCTTGGAACATTAAACTTTGGGCTGAATGGCTCCGACACCTCTGTCTCAGGGCCCAGTGGAGAAATCTATTTCGGATTTTATGACAACGCGTTCCAAGAGGCGGATACGCTACGCCTCGGACGCACCTTTTCCTTCGTCGATGTCGGCACGACTTTTCAGCTCACTGCGGCGAACACGATTGGATGGTCCAATTTTACCGCGAAACTGACAGACGGGGTCGATGAGTATATTTTCAATACCCTCGCCAATCACGGTTCCGGCGCCATTCCAGAGTCGCTTGTTTTCGGCCTACTTTCGGGTGCTAGTGGCCCGGATCTGGCTGGATATTCGATTACTCGCCTAGATCTCGCCCTGTCTTCGTTCTCGATTCAGTCCCCGGGCCAGAATCCAAATGGTGATGGCGTGTGGACTGATTTTTCATTCGGTGGAACGTTAGCCGTCTACGGCGTGAGCCCGGTTCCGGAGCCCGCATTTTATTCTCCCTTTGCAGGGATTCTGGCTTGCGGGTATTGGATCGTAAATCGACGTCGCCGTCGTCGCTAAAGGTTTCCTGGTTGAGACCGGGAAGGGAGCATCCTGGGTAAATTTCGGCACGCAATCGAAGAGCGCTGATTCTTGTTAAACATACGCCCGATTCTGTGCCGAGTTGGTTTCCATCTTGCGCCGAGCCGCACCGCGTTTCCTTCATAACACCGTGTCGTCCGCTGATTCGAATTTCGTCCATCTCCACGTCCACTCCGACTACTCCCTGCTCGACGGCGCCTGTCGCATTGACCGCCTGATGAAGCGCGCCACCGACCTCGGCATGAAGGCCCTCGCCCTCACCGACCACGGCAATCTCTACGGCGCAATCGAGTTCTACAAATCCGCGAAGGAAGCCAACATCAAGCCCCTCATCGGCTGCGAACTCTACCTCGTCGAAACCTCCCGCCTCGAGAAACACGGCCGCTCCGACGACGACGGTAAAACCATCTTCCACCTCGGCCTCCTCGCGAAAAATCTCCAAGGCTACCAAAACCTCCTCAAGCTCGTCTCCGACGCGCATCTCAAAGGTTTCTATTACAAGCCGCGCACCGATCTCGAGACCCTCGCGAAATACGCCGGCGGCCTGATCGGCTTCACCGGCTGCCTCGCCTCGCTCGTCCCGCAGCATCTTCTCCACGACCGCGAGGACGACGCCCGCAAGGCCTGCGCCCGCTTCGTCGAGATTTTCGGCCGCGAAAATTACTTCGTCGAAATCCAGGACCATGGCATTCCGGAACAACGCAAAATCATCCCCGGCCTCCTCGCGCTCGCCGACGAATTCAAGCTTCACGTCATCTGCTCGAACGACGTCCATTACGTGAACCACACCGACGCCGGCCCGCACGACGCGATGCTCTGCATCCAGACCGGCGCGAAGATCGAGGAGGAGAAACGCATGCGTTTCTCCGGCTCGCAGTTCTACCTGAAGTCCCGCGACGAAATGGCGAAAGTCTTCGCCGAAGTCCCCGAATCGGTCACGAACACCCAGCTCGTCGCCGAGATGTGCGACCTTTCGATTCCGTTTCCGAAAGGCAGCGAGCGTTACCCGAAATACCCGCTCCCCGCTGAAATCAAAACCGACCGCAGCGGCTACCTCAAGGATCTCTGTATCGCCGGCCTCCGCCGCCGTTACGGCTTCGACTACAACGATCCGACGCACGCGGCCGATCCCGCGACCGCCCAAACGCTCATCGATCGCCTCGACTACGAACTCAGCATCATCGGCAAAACCGGCTTCATCGACTACTTCCTCGTCGTCTGGGATTTCATCCACTGGGCGAAACAGCGCGACATCCCCGTCGGCCCCGGCCGCGGCTCCGGCGCCGGCTGCCTCGTCGCGTATCTTCTCGGCATCACGAATCTCGATCCGCTTCGTTTCAAACTTCTCTTCGAGCGCTTCCTGAATCCCGAGCGCGTTTCCCCGCCCGACTTCGACATCGATTTCTGCATGCGCCGCCGCGGCGAGGTCATCGACTACGTTCGCGAGAAATACGGTAACGACTGCGTCGCGAACATCATCACCTACGGCACGCTCGGCGCGAAGATGGTCATCCGCGACGTCTCGCGCGTGCACAATCTCCCCTACGCCGAGGCCGACCGCCTCGCGAAGATGATCCCCGACGAGCTCAACATCACGCTCTCCGACGCGATCGTGAAATCCGCCGAACTCCGTGACGAGATCGCCAGGAACCCCGCCGCCAAAAAAATCATCGACCAGGCGCTCGTCCTCGAAGGCATGGTCCGCAACACCGGCAAGCACGCCGCCGGCATCATCATCACCGACCGCCCGCTCGACGAATTCGTCCCGCTCACGCTCCAGGAAGGCGACGTCACCGTCCAATACGACATGAACGCCGTCGGCAAACTCGGCCTGTTGAAGATGGACTTCCTCGGGCTGAAAACGCTGACCGTGATCGACGACGCCGTGCACAACATCCGCCGCACCGCCGACCCGAAGTTCGACCTCGAGGCCGTCGGCTTCGACGACCCAAAGACCTACGAGTTGCTCAACTCCGGCCGCACCACCGGCGTGTTCCAGCTCGAATCCGGCGGCATGCAAAACCTCTGCCGCCAGATCAGCCTTTCCTCGATCGACGAAATCGTCGCCCTCATCGCGCTCTACCGGCCCGGTCCGATGGAATGGATTCCCGACTACGTCCGCGGCAAAAAAGATCCGAGCACCGTCACCTATCCGCACAAGCTCCTCGAAGACGTCTGTCGCGAAACCTACGGCATCATGGTCTACCAGGAGCAGGTCATGGAAGCTGCGAAGGTCATCGCCGGCTACACCCTCGGCGGCGCCGACATGCTCCGCCGCGCGATGGGCAAGAAGGACGAAAAAGCCATGGCCGCCGAGCGCACGAAGTTCGTCGAGGGCGCGAAGCGCGTGAACGGCATCGACGAGAAGATCGCCAACTCGATCTTCGACATCCTCAACAAATTCGCCGGCTACGGCTTCAACAAATCCCACTCCGCCGCCTACGCGCTGCTGAGCTACCAAACCGGATACCTCAAGGCGAACTACCCCGTGCAGTTCATGGCCGCCATGCTCAGCTCGGAGCTGGGCAACGCCGAAAAAGTTTCCCACTTCGTCGCCGAGTGCGAGTCGATGGGCCTCACCGTCCTCGGCCCCGACGTGAACGAATCCCGCGAGAACTTCACGCCGGTGTTTCGGAAGAAAGCTGAGAGCCCAGAGTCTAGAGCTGAGAGCAAGAATTCCGATCTCTCAGCTCTCAGCTCTCAGCTCTCAGCTCCGGATGGCGGCAACGCCGCCATCCGCTTCGGCCTGGCGGGAGTCAAAGGCGTCGGCGAAATGGCCGCGCAAAAAATCATCGAGGAGCGCGACAAGAACGGTCCGTTCCGCGATTTCGACGACTTCATTTCCCGCGTCGACGGCCGCGCGATCAACAAGCGCGTGCTCGAGCACCTCGTGAAGACCGGCGCCTTCGATTTCAGCGGCGCTTCCCGCAAGAAACTTTTCGAAGGCATCGACGCCGCCATGTCCGCCGTCGCCGCCCATGCCCGCGACAAAGCCGCCGGCCAGCACAGCTTCCTCGACATGTTCGCCGAGAACCCGCCCGCCAAGAAAAATGGAGCCGCGACGCCCTCGTCGCACTCTGGTTCGTCTCTCAACTCTCAGCTCTCAACTCTCAGCTCCGATAACGACTTCTCCTCCGCCGAACGCCTCGCCTTCGAAAAAGAACTCCTCGGCTTCTACGTCACCGGCCATCCGATGAACGACTACGCCGCGCTCACCGAGGCGATCGACACGTTTCCCGTCGACCAGCTCCTCGCGCAGCCTGACCGCTCCGAGTTCCGGCTCTGCGGCATCGTCAGCAACATCGCGAAGCGCCTCTCGAAAAAAGACAACCGCCCTTGGGCCAGCTTCACGCTCGCCACGAAATCCGCGTCCGTCCCGCTGAACATGTTCGCCGACGCCTATGCGAACTACGGCGCCGTCCTCGCCGAAAACGCCGTGGTCCTCGTGCAGGGCAACATCATCGTCGGCACCGAAGGCCCGCGCATCAACATCAAGGAAGCCTACCCGCTCGACGCCCAGATCGCCGGTAACATCCGCAAGATCGTCTGGCTCCTCCACCCGCAGCACCGCGAGTTGCCCGCCTTCCTCCGCGAACTCCGCGCGACGCTCGACAAGCAAACCGGCGACACTCGCGTGGAGTTCGCCTTCGTTTTCCCCGACCGCATCGCGCCGTTCGCCGAGACGAGCACCGCCCTCGCGTGGAAAGTGAACGCCCCCGCTTTCCAGCGTCTCCGCGCCCACTCCGCCGTCGCCGGCCTGCAAATCACCACGCGCACCCTCGAGCTGAAACAAGACCGCCGCTGGTCCAAGCGCAGCTGACCATGTCCACTCACGCGAACTTCGCTCGCATTTTTTTCCGACGCGTTCTCCTTTGGTTGTTCGTTCTTCCGGCCTGCGTCACGATTCGGGCCGGCACCGCGGCTCCCTCTGCCCCTCTTCCCCTCACGCCGTTGCCCATCGAGGATCTGTTCCAGCCCAGCGCGCTGGACGAGGGCCAACTCGCCCCGGACGGCCGCCGCTTGGGCGCGATCACCACCAACCAACAGGACCGGCGCAGTTTGGTCGTGGTCGATCTGAAGACGGGTCATCTCTCGAACCTGCTCGCCCCGGACCGGTTTGACGTCGCCAGCTTTCGCTGGCTGGACGACGAGCGCCTCGTGTTTAATATGACCGAGGAAAAGATCTACAGCTTCGGGCTCTACTGCGCGAAAGTTGGAGATTTCCGCGCCAATTTCCCGCTGATTCACTCGCTGGGCACCGAGATCATCGGCCTTCCCCGCGCCCGGCCCGGGCACTTGTTGGTCATGACCCACACCTATCGGGTCAACCAGCGCGCCAGCGAAAACCTGATCGAACTCAATGCCGACTGGGGACGCTCCGACGACCATGCCGTCGCTCATACCTACTCGCCGCCCAACGTCGGCGGGGATATCGTCGGAATGCGCGCCGGACCGGATGGCGAACTCGCGCTCTGTGCCGCTTTCTTCAGCGGCCGCTTCCACCTTTATCGCTATCTGCGCGAGTCCAGATCCTGGCGTCCGATCAAGCTCGATTCGAGTTCCACCGAACCCATGACGGTCGACCTCGATGGCCAGTCCCTCTGGCTTGTCACCCACGAAGCCGCGACCGGTTACGAACTGCGCCGGTATGAATTCGCCACCGAAAAACTCGAAGCTCCGGTGCTCAGCGACCCCGAATACAACCTGGCCGACGGCCAGCTCTTTTTTTCCCGCCCCACTGGCAAGCTGGCCGGGATTATCTATTCGCAACGGCAGTGGCGGAGCGTCTGGTTCGCGAAAACCTACGCGGTCGCTCAGGCCACCGTGGACAAGAATTTCCCCGATACCAACAACCTGCTCGTCGACTGCGATCTCCTGGAGAAGAACTTTCTCTTCCGTCTGATCAATCCCCAACAGCCTCCGCGCTACGTGCTGCTCGATCTCGGCGCCCGCACCCTGTCTGCCCCGCTGGACATGAGCCCCAGCCTCGCCCACCACTCGTTCCAAGCCGTGCAACCGATTAGTTTTCGTACGCGCGATGGCGTGAAACTGGAGGGCTATCTCACCTTGCCGGCCGGCGCGAGTGCCGAGCGGCCCGTGCCGTTGGTCGTCCTTCCGCACGGCGGCCCCTGGATTCGCGACACCCTCGATTTCAATCCCGAGGTGCAATTCCTCGCGAGCCGCGGCTACGCCGTCTTGCAGCCCAACTATCGGGGTTCGTCGGGATACGCTCCGGACATCAGCGCGGAGAACGATTTCAACTACCACCGGATGCACGACGACGTCACCGACGCCACCCGGGCCATGTTGCAGTTGCCGCTCATCGACCCCAAACGCGTCGCGATCATGGGCGCCAGTTTCGGCGGCTACCTCGCGATCGCCGGCGCGGAACTCGAGGACGGGATCTATTGCTGCGCCCTTACCACCTGCGGCGTTTTCGACTGGCGGGAACTGGTCGACTCCAAGGAAAATCAATCGCCCGCTGCCTATGCGATTATGCGCGATGGCCTCGGGCAAAAGCCCGATCAATTGTCCCAAATTTCCCTGCTCGATCACACCGACCGAATCCGAATACCCGTCTTCATCGCTCACGGGAATGACGACCATACCGTCGCGGTCGAGCAGTCCGTCGCCCTCGCCGCCGCCCTGAAAAAACGCGGCATTCCTCACGAAACGTTTTTCCGCGATCTCGAAGGCCACGGCTTCTACAACTACAAGAATCGCGTCGAATACTACCACCGCGTGGAGGCCTTTCTCGCCGCCCATCTCGGCGGCGCCCCGCTCGCCTCGGCCAATCCACGTTAGGCTCGCCGCCGCGCGAACCGGTCTCGCCCCCGCCGATTCATCTCCGCGCACGCCGGCTCGCCTCATCTTGCCTTTCCTTGCGGGTGCTTCGTGTCTTTCGTGGCTTCCCTCAGATGCCGCTCCCCGACCAACTCACGCTCAATCACGCCGCGCAAATCCTCGCGTCGATCTCCTCCGATCAGCGTGCCGATTCCGCCCTGCGTTTCTACTTCGAGCGCCACCGCTATCTCCAGCCGCCCGCGAAGCGCCACATCAGCCACACCGTTTTCGTCTACTTCCGCTGGCTCTCCTGGCTCGACCCCAAAGCCTCTCCGCAAGCCCGCCTCGCCGCCGCCGCCGCGCTCCAGGCGCGTTTCGACGCCGACGAAAAATCCGTCAAAGCCGAAGCCCTCCGCGCTCTCGCCGTTCCCCCGTGGCTCGCCACCGAGATGGACCTCCCCGACGCCTACCTCCGCCAACTCCAGCATGATCCCGCGCTCTGGCTTCGCGCCCGCCCCGGCACCGGCCCCGGCCTTGCGAAATCCCTCTTCGCCTGCGAACCCGCCGCTCTCTCCGGCTCTCAACTCTCAACCCTCAACTCTCAACTTCTCTCCGACTCCCTGCGTTTCACCGGCACGCAGGATCTCTTCAAGACCGACCAATTCAAATCCGGCGAATTCGAAATCCAGGATCTCGCCTCGCAACTCGTCGGCCTCGCCGCCGCGCCGCAGCCCGGCGAGACGTGGTGGGACGCCTGCGCCGGCGAAGGCGGCAAGACCCTCCACCTCGCCGACCTCATGAAGAACAAAGGCCTCGTCTGGGCCAGCGACCGCCATACCGGCCGCCTGGATACGCTCAAGCGCCGCGCCGCCCGCGCGAAACTTTTCAATTACCGCACGGCGCCTTGGGACGGTTCCGCCAAGCTTCCCACCAAAGCCAAATTCGACGGCATCCTCCTCGACGCCCCATGCAGCGGTGTCGGCACCTGGCAGCGCAATCCCCACGCGCGCTGGACCACGACGCTCGACGACGTCCGCGAACTCGCCGCCACTCAACTCGCCCTGCTCCACCACGTCGCCGGCTCCCTGAAACCCAAAGGCCGCCTCATCTACTCCGTCTGCACGCTCACCCGCAGCGAAACCACTGCCGTCGCCGAAGCCTTCACTGCCGCCCACCCCGAACTCGAGCCTCTCCCGCTCTCAGCTCTCGGCTCCCAGCTCTCGGCTCTCCACCTCCTGCCCCAGGATCTGAACGCCAACGGCATGTTCCTCGCCGCCTGGCAGCAAAGGTAGGGCGGGTTATCCCTAACCCGCCGTCCACGCCTCCTTCCCAACCCGCTCTCGGCTCTCTCTGCTTTCCTCCGTTCTCCCTTTTTGCGTCCTTTGTCATCCGCGGTTAAAAATATTCTTTGGGTCTTGGTCGCGGTTCGGCCGCGCAGTGCGCTCTGCGTTCTGATTCCAACCTGCGTTCAAGTTGAGACCATCCCTGCGCTCCCGCGCAGGGCTGCATTCAGACGTAGCCCGCCGCGGGAGCGGCGGGACGAATTGGCCTCATCTTGAAAGCACAATGGAATTAGCCCGGATTCATCACACTTTTTGGTCATTCCGAGACTCCGAACCGACGCCAAGCCCTTGGGTGGCATACTCCGATGAACTCTCAAATACCTGTCATTCTGAGCGCAGCGAAGAATCCATTTGGACTGTCGCACGCGCGTCGGGCCACGAAGCGCCTACTGGATGCTTCACTTCGTTCAGAATGACAAACCGGGCGGTTCATCAGCAGCGCAACGAAGAATCCAGTCGCGTGACCGCAGCCGAATATGGCACTGGATTCTTCACTTCGTTCAGAATGACACTTCGGGGATGATTGCTTCGGAGTGTGATGCGTCCGGGTTAGTACTTAAAATTTCCACGCCGCCTTCGCCTCACTGCTCCTTCGCGATCTTTGCGGCCTTCGTGTAAAAATTCCGACTCTTCCCATTTCGTCTGTCTCTCCGTCGCTCCGCAATCTCCGCAATCTCCGCACTCCGCTCTCCGCAGCCCGCTGCTCCGCCCTCCGCGTTCTCCGTGCCCTTCGCGTTCTCCGCGCCCTCCGCGTTGAAAACTAAAAAAATCTCCGCCGCCACCGTCCGCGCCGACTTCAACGACCTCACCGCCGTCATCCACTACACGCGCGCCGCCCACGAACTCGGCCTCTGGCGCTCCGAGCGCCTCCTCATCGAGCGTTTCTTCCCCGACCGCGCCGCGCCGCTCCTGGAAGCCGGCTGCGGTGCCGGCCGTGTCTCGATCGCGCTCCACGCCCTTGGCTACACCCGCCTCACCGCCTTCGATTTCGCCGAAGAGCTGCTCGACCAGGCCCGCAGCCTTGCCGCCGAGCGCGCCGCCGACACCGGCCCCCACGCGATCCGCTTCCTCCAAGCCGACGCCACCGCCCTCCCTGCCATCATTTGTCATCCATTAGATGACAAATCTCGTTCCTCCTCCGCCTCTGCTCCGAACCCAGTTTGTCATCTAATGGATGATAAAGGTTTTTCCGGCGCGCTCTTTCTGTTCAACGGTCTCATGCAGATCCCCGGCCGCGAAAATCGCCGCCGCGCCCTCCGCGAACTCCATCGCGTCTGCGCCCCCGGCGCCCCGCTCCTCTTCACGACGCATGATCGCGACAGCACGCCCACCGAGCGTGCCCTCTGGCGCCTCGAGGCCCTCCGCTGGCAGCGCGGCGAACAAGATCCCCGCCTCGTCGAATTCGGCGACCGTTATTTCGAAGAAGCCGGCACCGGCCGCACCTTCATGCACCTGCCTGACCGCGCCGAAATTCTCGCCGACCTCGCCGCCACCGGCTGGACGCACACCTTCGACGCCCTGCGCCGCGAGATCGCGAGCGAATCTCCCCAAGTTCGCGCCTTCTCCGACGAATGCCGCTTCTGGTCCGCCCGGCGCGAAAGCTCCAAGCGCCAGAATCCAAGCTCCAGAGAATGATCAAACGGCCAGGATCTGCGACTCTCGCGTCGCCAGCAGGAACAGCCGCGATTTTTTCAGCCCCGCATTTTTTTAACCACCTCCGCCACGGCGAGCATCACGTGAGTATCGCCGTAACCAACGACGCGGAGCCAGATTGATGATTGAGGCTGGTGTTTCTCTGGAGCTTGGATCTTGGCGCTTGGCGCTTTCTCCGTTCACCGCAAAAAACGCCTGCACTTTCGCACGCCCCGCCCAGCGAGCGTCACCCTTTTTCGTCACACTTGCCGCACACCTTCCTTCCTCTACCGTTTTCCTTTTTCCCAACCTTTCCTCCATGTTCGCCGGCTTAAACGATCGCTCCTGGCTCTGGATCGCCGCGGGTTTTTACCTCGCCGGGCTCCTGCTCGGCACCTACGCGCTGCTCCGCGGCACCTCGCAATCGAAGTCGCGCATCAACCTGATCATCGCCCTCGGCTACCTCTGCCAGTTCGTCGGCCTCTATCTGCGTGGCCTCCAGGTCGGCGGCTGCCCGCTCGGCAACCAGTTCGAATTTTTCCAATTCACCGCGTGGTCCGCCATCACGCTCTATTTCGCCACCGGCGTCACTTTTCGTTCGAGCCTCCTCGGCTATTTCACGTCGACGCTCGCCTCCGTTCTCACGCTGAGTTCGCTCGCGATTCCCGCCTGGGACTCCTCCCGTCACGCCAAAATCTTCGGCGGCAATCCCTGGATCGAACTCCACGCCGCCCTCGCGCTCTTCAGCTACGGCGTCTTCGCCCTCCTCGCACTCACCGGCCTCCTCCTCCTTCTCCGCCACTACTCGCTCAAAAACAAAAAACTCGGCGGCTGGTTCTCCTTCCTCCCTCCGATCTTCGATCTCGATCAGATCAGTTTTCGCCTCCTGCTCACCGGCGTCACGCTCATGACCGCCGCGCTCGCCGGCGGCAGCGTGTTCTGGCTCCGCGATCCCGGCTCGGTCAACGTCGGCAAACTCCTCGTCACCGTCGCCGTCTGGATCGCCTACGCCCTCACGCTCGGCCTCCGCGTCCGCGGCGCCCTCCTCGCGAAACGTTTCGCGTGGACCTGCCTCGTGCTCTTCGCCGCCGCGCTCATCTCGCTCGGCCCGGTCGACGCCAGTCGCCATCCGCCCACGGCCCTTCCGGCGCCCCACGCCGTTCCGCGATGAATGCCGACGCCTTTTTCGTCCTCGGCGCCACACACCACACCGCGCCGATCTCCGTCCGCGAGCGCCTCTCGCTCCCGCCCGCCGCCGCCGCCGCGCTCGCCGCCTCGCTGCGCCAGCTCGAGAGTCTCCGCGAGTTCACCCTGCTCAGCACGTGCAACCGCCTCGAGTTCTACGGCGTGGCCGCGCAGCCCGACGCTCCCGCGCGCGTCCAGTCGCTCTTCTGCGAAATCCAGAATTTCGATCCCGCCGAATTCGAACGCTGCCGCCTCAGCCTCCGCGGCCCCGACGCGCTTCGTCACCTCCTCGCCGTCGCCGCCGGCATCGATTCGCAGATGCTCGGTGAGAACGAAATTTTCGGCCAGGTCAAAGACGCTTACGCCGCCGCTCAGGCGCAGGGCCACACTGGCGCCGTCCTGAATCGCGTTTTCCAAAAGGCCTTCCAAGCCGCGAAACACGTCCGCACGCACACCGCGATCACCGCCGGCCAGGTCAGCATCTACAGCGTCGCCGTCGACCTCGCCCATTCGATTTTCGGTGCGCTCGATCACACGCGCGTCCTCCTCCTCGGCGCCGGCGACATCGGCGAAAAAACCGCCCGCGCCTTCCAAAGCCGCGGCGCCACCCGCCTCACCGTCGCCAGCCGCCGCCTCGAACGCGCGATGGAACTCGCCACCACGCTTCACTCCAGCGCGATGCCGTTCGAGCAGTGCGAAGCCCGTCTCGCGGAATTCGACATCGTCGTCTGCGCCACTTCCGCGCCCGGCACCGTCGTCTCGCGCGAAGCCGTCCGTGCCGCGATGCAGAAACGTCCCGCGCACCCGCTCTTCTTCATCGACCTCGCGCTACCCCGCGACGTCGAAGCCGGCGTCGCCGAACTGGAAAACGTCTTTCTCTACAACCTCGACGACCTCGCCATCATCGCCGAGCAAAACCGCGTCGCCCGCGAGTCCGAACTCACGAAATGCCGCGCCCTCCTCGCCGAACGCGCCGCCGCCCTCTGGCAATCCATCGAGCCCCGCCTGCCCGCCATGGGCGCCAGCTCCGCTGCAGCTCTTCCGGCTGTTCGCGACGCCGTGCCCAGCTCGCCGCACTCGATATAGATCCTAAATTCCCCACCTTCTCCCGCAGCTCTCGCGGACCTCCGTCAACCCCGCTCCGCCTTCGCCCGCGCAAACGCCGCCGCCAGCTCTTCCTGCCGGATCGGCTTGGTCAGATAGTCGTTCATCCCCGCCGCGAAGCACCGCTCGCGATCCCCCGTCATCGCGTTCGCCGTGAGCGCGATCACCCACGGCCACTCCGCGCGCGGCACTCGCTTGTGCAGTTCCACCGTCGCCTCCAGGCCGTCCATTTCCGGCATCTGCACGTCCATCAAGATCACGTCGTATTTTTGCCGCCCCACCGCCTCGATCACCTCGCGCCCGTTCGCCGCCACGTCCGCCCGGTATCCGAGTTTCTGTAACATCAGCAGCGCCACTTTCTGGTTCACCCGGTTGTCCTCGGCCAGCAGCACGCGCTCCGGCCGCAGCGCGGCCGAGGCCGCGGCGACCGCGGCTGCGCCCGCCCGCTCCTCCGGCTCCGCCGCCCGCATCAGCAACGCCCCCAGCGCGTCGAAAATCTGCGCCGGCTTCGCCGGCTTCGTCAGCATCGCCCCAAACCACGCGCGCATCGGCGCGCTGCCTTCGCGCTGCCCCACCGAGGACAGCAGCACGAGCGGCAACTGCTCCGCGTTTCGCCGCTTCCTGATTTCCTGCGCCAGCATCACGCCGTCCATGTCCGGCATCTGCATGTCGAGAATCGCGACGTCGAACGCCGCACCTTCGTCCAGCCAACCGAGCGCCTCTCGCCCTGACGCCGCCGCGCGGCTCATCAACCCCGCGCCCGTCGCGAGCGTCGAAAGAATCCGCCGGCTCGTCGCATTGTCGTCCACGATCAGCAGCCGCCGGCCCGCGAGCTGCGGGCGTCCACTCGGCTGATACGGCTTCGGTTTTCCCGCCACCGTTCCCACCACGATCGTAAACGAAAACGTCGACCCCTTCCCCTCCGCGCTCTCCACGCTCATCGCGCCGCCCATCAACTCCGCCAGCCGCTTGCTGATCGCCAGCCCGAGCCCCGTCCCTCCGAATCGCCGCGTCGTCGACGCGTCCACCTGGGAAAACGACCGGAACAGCCGTGGCAGCGCCTCCGGCGGAATGCCGATCCCCGTGTCCTGCACCGCAAACGCCAGCTCGACGCGCCCGGGGTCCACCGGCCGCGAGCGCACGCTCACCACGACCTCACCCTGCCGCGTGAACTTCACCGCATTCGCGATCAGGTTCACCAAAATCTGGCGCAGCCGCATCGCATCGCCGTTCACGGCGCCCGGCACCCCGTCGGCGATTTCGTAGAGCAGATCGAGCCGCTTCGCCGCCACCTGCGGCGCCAGCAGGTCCAGCGCGCTCTCCACGCACTCGCGCAGGGCGAAGGGTTCCTTCTCCAGCTCCAGGTGCCCCGACTCGATCTTCGAAAAATCCAGGATGTCGTTGATGATCGTCAGCAGCGCGTCGCCGCTTTGCCGGATCATTTCCGTGTATTCGCGTTGTGGAGGCGTCAGCGGCGTGTCGAGCAGCAGGCCGGTCATCCCGATCACGCCGTTCATCGGCGTGCGGATTTCGTGGCTCATCGTCGCGAGAAATTCGCTCTTCGCCTGGTTCGCCCGCTCCGCCGCGTCCCGCGCTTCGCGCAACTCGTCCGCCTGCCGCTTCCGCTCCGTGATGTCCACGATCGTCGCCACCTCCTGCGCGATCCGGCCGTTCTTGTCCCGATAGATCTGCAGCGAAAACGACACCCACACCGTCTTCCCCTCCGCCGTCCGGTAGCGTTTCTCGATCGTGAACCCGTCGATCTCGCCCGCGAGCACCCGCGCATACTGCGCCTCCTGCACCGCCAGATCCTCCGGCACGGTCGCCGTCTTGAACGCCTCCACCCGCACGTCCGCCGCCGGCCGCAGCCCCGCGATCCGAAACATCCCATCGTTGAACCAGTAGTCGCGATGCGCCGGATCCTCCGTCCAGCTCACGCCGATCGGCAGTGCGTTCAGGATGAATCGCAGTTGCGCTTCGCGCCGCGTCAGCTCGTCCTGCGCCCGCCGGCGCTCCGTCACATCGAGCTGCACGCCCATGTAGCCGATCGCGCGCCCCTGGTCGTCACGCATCTGCTGCACATCGAGCTGCAGCCAGCGCCGGTCGCCCGACTTCGCATAGTTGACGATCTCGCACTTGAACGGCCGCCCCGCGTCCACCGTCGCATCGAGTGCCGCCAGCACGCCCATGTCGGTCTCCGGTCCATGCAACATCTCGCTCGGCCTCCGCCCGCGCACGTCGTCCAGTGTGTATCCGAAAATCCGCGAAAAACCTTCGTTCACCCACTCGATCCGCCACTCCGGGTCCATCAACACCACGCCGCTCGCGGTCTGGCTCGCCACCTGCGCCAGTCGCCGGCTCTCCGATTCCGCCCGCCGCAGATCCGCCGTCATCCGCTCCGCCAGCACCACCGCCCGCCGCTGCCCACCCAGAATCAGCCCGGTAAACATCGCCGCGAGCCCGCTCAACGCCAGCCCGCCGCCGAGGATCACCCAGGGCAATTTCCGCTCCGCGCGCCCCGCGAATTCCTCGTTCGGCTGCATCCGCAGGAGCCACGTGCGGCCGAAAATCTCCAGCTCCACCGAGGCGACCAGCTTCCCGGCGGCCTGCTTCGTCGCAAAGTGCGCGTCGTCGGAATCCAGCCGGTTGTCGACGTCGAACAACAACGTGTCTGCCGTCGCCTCCGTCCCTTCGAAGGCCTCGACGTCGAGCTGACCCTGCGACACCCCGTGCATGATCGCATCGATCCGCAACGACGCATAAATCCACCCCCGCAAAGCTCGTTCCCGCTCCGGCTCCGTCGTCGGCGCCCCCGGCGAGTCATAATAGGGAAAAAAGAGCAGGCAGCCCGGCACGCCGTGATCGCCCTCGACGAGGTGAATCCGGCGCGACATCACCGGCTGGCCCGTCTTCATCGAACGCTCCGCCGCCTCGCGCCGCGTGTTCCCCGACCCCACGTCCTTGCCCAAGGCCGCCGCATTGCGCGGCAAGGGATCGAGATGCGTGACGACGTAACACAGCGGGTGATCGCCCGCCCGCTCCGCCGTGAAATCCGCCAGTCCATCCGCCCGCATCGCCGCTTCCAACTCCGGCAACTGCGCGCGCGGCCACCGCTGCACGATCCCGATCCCGAGCACCCCGCGATCGAGAAACGGTTCCACCGAACTCACGAATTCCGCCCACCTCGCATGCGAAGGCGCCCGCTCCGCCTCGACCAGCACGCGCCCCGAGACGAGCGCTTCCTCGACCGTGCGAAAGCGGTCCTCCACCGCCGCCACCACGCGCTCCTTCAACCGCGCAAACAGCGCCACCTCCTGCTCCCGGGCCAGACTCCGCACGCTCCACCAACTGGCCAGCGTCACAGCCACGCCCAGCGCCAGCACCATCACTGGCGCGATCTGGCTCAACGTAAAACGGCGGGAAGTGGATGAGCCCATGCGAGGCGGCGCAACAAAAGCCCTATCCCGTTCCTTGGCGACTTCTTTGCACGCAAAATTCCCGCGAAAATTCTCCCGCTCTCAACCCCCTGTCCGCCGTAGGCTCGGCGGAGGAGGATCGGCTCTCAACTTCTCCGCCACCCAATCCGCCGCCGAACCGCTCGTCGCCTGCGACAACAACCCCCGCAGCCGCTCTGCCAGCGCCGCCGTCCGCGCGATCCGCGCCCCGTCGTGCAAACACGCCCGCAACTCGCCCGCCAGTGCCCCCGGCCGCGCCGCGCCCTGAATGTATTCCGGATACATCGCCTCCCCGAGCAGCAGGTTCGCGATCCCCAGAAATTTCACCCGCACCAGCATTCGCCCCAGCCAATACGTCAGCCAGTCGATCCGATACACCACCGCGCCCGGAATTCCCGCCAGCGCGCAATGCATCGACATCGTCCCGCTCGACGTCAGCACCGCCGCCGCCGCGACCGTCTCGCCCGTCTTTCTCAACGCGATCGCCCCGCCGCCGTCCGCCTGTAGCCCGCTGCGTGAGCAGCGGGACAGCACCCCTTCGACCACTCCCCGAATCTCCTCGCTCGGATAAAGCACCACCGCCTCCCGTTCGCCTCCGAATTCCCGATACGCCTCCAGCAGCACCGGAAAAATCCGCGCCACCGCCCCGCGCCGGCTCCCCGGCAGCAGCAAAATCGGCCCCGTCGGATCGTAGCGCACCGGCGCCGTGTAATCGCCCGCGACGAACGGATGCCCCACAAAACTCACCGGCAGCCCCGCATCCGCGTACACCGCCGGCTCGAACGGAAAAATCGCCGCCAGCCCGTCGAGATGCTTCGCCATCTGAAACCGCCGCCCCGCCCGCGACGCCCAGATTTGCGGCGAAATGTAATACAGCGTCTTCGTCGGCCCGCCCGCCTTCGCCGAAAAACCTTTTTCAAACAACCCCCGCGCGATCCGCAAATTGAGTCCCGACGAATCCACGAAACACACCGCGCGCGGACGATATTCGCCGATCCACCGCACGATCTCCGCGATGAGTTTCCGATAAAACGCCAGCTTCCCGATCACTGCAAATCCCAGCGCCGAGCCCACCGTGAGATCGCGCAGCAACTGCGCTCCCGCCGCCGCCAGCCGCGGCCCGCCCAGCGCCGCCACCGCCAGCTCCGGGTGTTTCACGCGCAGCTCGCGCACCAGTCGCGCCGCATGCTCATCCCCCGAATGCTCCGCCGCCACGATCAGCAAATCCACGCGCTCCCCCTGAGGCGGCGGCAGCAAAATCGTTTTCTCGTCACTCATGCGTGCCCGCCAACCTGACTCCCCGCCGCGCAGGCTTCCAGCCTGCAATCTTCACTTCTCCTTTTCCGCCATCCGCTCCTTGAACAAATCAACCATTTCCCTCCGCAATCCCTCGCCCTCGCGCACACCCGCCTCCTCGAACTCCACATACGCCCGCCGCTCCCCGTCGTACCGCGGCCACTCCGGCAATGTCCGCGCGGTGCCCGCCCCCCGCTCCGCCTCGTTCGGATTCCCCGTCGCCGCAAAGTTCACCCAATACCGCTGGATCGCCTCGCCCAGCGCCTTGTCCGCCGCGTTGTAGTCCGCGCCCAATTCGTTCGGCACCATTTCCCCGAAAACATACGGCAACTCCGCCGAGTGCCCCGCTCCCGCCGACTCCTTCCCGATCGGCGTCCGCGAAAACTGATACCGCCACACCGCGTGTCCCGCCGCGCTCTGCCACAGCGCCGCGAATTCCATCGGCATGCGAAACACGACGTCGCTCAGAAACTGATCGCCCGCGCCGCCCAGCACCGGATGCATCGCCGGCATCGCCTGCCCCTCCGCCACGCCATACAACGCCAGCGCCCGCGGCCCGAGATCACCGAACGTGCCCCGAATCTGCTTCCGCAGATCTTCCGCGCTGCCGTGAAACGGAAACTCCCGCGCATTCGACCCCACGATCACCGGCACCGCCGCCGCCCGCCCGCTCGCAAATGTCTCCGCCGGCTTCTCCGTCAACACCCACCCGTCCACGCACGGCCCGATCCGCGTGTCTCCCATCGCCGCCGCCGCGATCAACTCGTCCGCCGGCATCGCGCGCAGCGCCGTCAGATTCTTCTTCCCGATTTTTTCCGCCAACGCCACGCCCGCCTTCTCCGCGTCCGCCCGCGGCGCATAGTCGAACGCCAGCGTCACCAGCGGCCCGCTCTCCATGATCGCTCCGGCAAAAAGTCCCCGCGCCCGCGGCGACGCGAGCAGCAGCCCGATATCCTGCGCTCCCGCCGACTGCCCCATCACCGTGACGCGTTTCGGATCGCCGCCGAACGTCGCGATATTGTCCCGCACCCATTCGAGCGCCGCGATCTGGTCCATCAACGCATAGTTCCCCGACGCGCCGTGCGGCGATTCCGCCGTCAGCTCCGGGTGCGCCAGAAATCCGAATACACCCAGGCGGTAGTTCAACGACACCAGCACCACGCCATGCTCGGGCAGAGTCGTGTGCTCCAGCAGATGATCCCAACCCGCTCCCGCGACATTCGCGCCGCCGTGAATATAAACGAGCACCGGCCGCGACGCCTTCGCCGGCCATTCCGGTGCGAGCACGTTCAAAAACAAACAATCCTCGCTCTCGTGTTTCCGCTGTTGCGCATTCCACCCCTGATCCGGCTGCAACGACGCCGCTCCCGCGCGCGTCGCGTCCCGCTCGCCCGTCCACGGCACGACCGCCTGCGGCGCCTTCCATCGCAACGCGCCCACCGGGGCCGCGGCATACGGCATCCCCAAAAACTGCGCCCCATTGCTTCGCGCCGCTCCCCGGACGCGCCCGCCGGTCACCTTCGCCGTCCACGACTCCGTCGCGACCGCACACCCGATTGAACTCAACAGCAGAGCCACGAAAGCAAAAGCGCGCATAAGATTCATCCTTTCCCGCGCCCGACGCGACAGCCCCGCCAAAGTTTCACGCCCGTCCTTTCCCCCTCCCACCCCGCCCCATAAACTCCCTCTCACCCCGCCTCCGCCCGCGACAATGTCATCTATTAAATGACATCGCGCCGCCTCGCGCCGACGGGAAAACGGCAACTTGTCATCCATTAAATGACATTAGCCTCGGCAGGACTTCGGTCGTTTCCCTGCCGGTTCCACTCTCACGGTTTCTTCGCCACGCGAATCTGCTCCGTGATCGCGATCGCCACCTCGAGCGCGCTCTTCCCCAGCGCCGCCCCGACCTTCGGCTGCTGCTGCGCCGTCACGCTCTCAATGAAGCTCTTCAACTCGATCGCCAGCGGCTCGCCCTTCTCGATCGGAATTTCCTCCACCGGCACCGAACTCACGTCGCCCGCCTTCGCCAGACCCACCTTCAGCTTCAACCCATACGCGATCAAATCGCTCTTCTTCACCAGGTGACCTTTCTGGTTCATGAAATCGAGCGACAGATATGCGTTGTCCTGAAACACCCGGATCTCGCGGTTCTTCTTCAAGCTCATCCGACTCGCGCTCAAATTCGCCACGCAGCCGCTCTCGAATTCGATCCGCGCATTGGCGATGTCCTCGGTCTTCGAGAGCACATTCATGCCCACGCTGTCGATCCGCTTGATCGGCGATTTCACCAGCGCCAGCACGATGCCGATGTCGTGGATCATTAAATCCAAGACCACACCCACTTCCGTCCCTCGCGTCTGGTACGGTGCCAGCCGCTCCGTCGTGATGTAGCCCGGCCGGCTCACCTGTTTCTCCAGAAAACTCATCACCGGATTGAAGTGCTCGATGTGCCCCACCTGCACGATCGCGTTCTTCGCCTTCGCCGCCGCGAGCACGCGTTCCGCTTCTTCGAGACTCGCGCACAGCGGCTTCTCGATCAGCAAATGACACCCCTGCGCGAGCAGTGGCAGCGCCACCAACTCGTGCTTGTCCGTCGGCACCACGACCGACACCGCATCGCACGCCGCTCCGAGATCCTCGATCGTCTCGAAACGCTTGCAGCCAAACTTCGCGCAAATCTCCGTCGCGCGCGCGTCGCTCGTTTCAAAAATCCCCGCGAACTCCACCTCCTTCATCGCCGCGTAAATCCGTGCGTGGTGCTGCCCGAGCGAGCCGACGCCGGCGACACCGGCGCGAATGCGCCCATTTCCGACTTTCGATTTCCCAATTCCGAAGAGAGCCATGCCCTCCGATCACCGCGAGAAACCCGCCATTACTCAACTCCGAACCCGAAACCAAAACCGATCGCCCGCGAATCACGCCAATCCCGCGAAAACGCATTGGCCACAGAAAGCGCGAAAGGCGCAAAAAAAACTCCGATCGCTTCTTCGCCCTTCGCTTTTTTACAGCCCTACTCTCTCCGCATCTTCGCGTCCTTTCGCGCGATTCGCGGGAAACAAATTCAGCTCCTCGCCGAAAATTTCCCCTCGTGCAGAAACAGCGTCCGCTGCGCTTTCGCCGCGTGCACCGCGTTGTGCGTCACGAGCACGAGCGCCGTCCGCGTCTCCGCGCACACGCCGAGCAGCAACTCGATCACCGCGTCACCCGTGTGCTCGTCGAGATTCCCCGTCGGCTCGTCCGCCAGAATCAGCCGCGGCGAATTCATCAACGCCCGCGCCACCGCCACGCGCTGCCGCTCGCCGCCCGAAAGCTGCGACGGCAGATGCGTCCGCCGTTCCTTCAGCCCCACGCGCTCGATCAGCCCCTCCGCCCGCTTCCGCTCCGCTGCGTGCGGCGCCTTGATCATGCGCGCCGCCATCAGCACGTTTTCGAACGCATCGATCTCCGGGATCAGATAAAAGGATTGAAACACCATCCCGAGAAACGTCGCCCGCGCCTCCGCGCTCACCGGCACTCCCGCCCAATGGAGTTCGCCCCCGTCCGGCCCATCTAGCCCCGACAGCAGATTCAGCAACGTCGATTTCCCCGAACCGGATTCGCCGCGAATCGCCACACTCTCGCCTGCCGCCACCTTGAGATCGACGCCCCGCAGCACTTCGATCCGGCGGTCGCCGCTCAGATACGCTTTGGTCAGGCCGCGGGCAGTCAGGATGGGAGCGCTCATTCGTGAAGCGCGCGTTATGCCGGCTTTCCCCCCCCGAGAACAGTTCGATTTTCCACCGCGTCCTCCGCGGCCGGATCGCTTCCCGCTCAGCCGCCCGCCGCGCGCACCGTCGCGCCGTCCCGCCAATGGCAGTGCACGAGCAGGCTGCGGCGCACCTTCGGAATCCCTCGCTCGCCCGCGCGGATTTTCGAGAGCACGAGGTCCACCGCCGCCTTGCCGATCTCGTCGGAATTCTGATCGATGCCCGCCCACGACGCCGTCGCGCTCGTCACATCCAGCGACACCAGACCGATGTCGCGCGGGCAGCTCAGCCCGCTGCCGGCCAGCCACTCGCGCATCCGGTTCGGCACGTTGCGGAAAGTTGAAAGCGTCAGCACGCAATCCACTTCGTGCCGCCTCGCCCAGTCGAGAAATCCCTCCGCTTCGATCCGCGCCGGCAAAAACGGCGGGATCGTCGCCAGCGCGGGATTCTCCGTCGAAATCGCAGCGTATCCGTTCGCCCAACCGTGGTTGGTGATGGAGTTCTGGTAGTTTTCGATCGCCAGCCCGATCCGGCGGTAACCCCGCGCGGCGAGCACCCGCGCCGCAAGCAACACCGCCTGCGTGTGATCGCTCACGACGCAGTCAAGCTCCGGATTCTGCACCATGTGCCCCACCGGCACGGTCGCGAAATGCTCCCACGGCAGCACCAGCTCGAACGGGTCTTTCGGAAACGCCGCCAGCAGGATGCCCATGATGCCGCGCGTGCGCAAAATCTCCCCGAGCCGTCGTCCCGTCATCCCGCGCGACGTGAGCGCGAACTCGCTCACGCCGAAGCCGAAGAGCGCCGCTTGATCGCGTGCCGCCGACCAATGCCGGCACAGCGTCGGCGTCGCCCGCCACTCCTCCGCGTCGGCGTAAGGCGTGATGTAGGCGAGCGTGCCGAGCTGTTGATTCGGCAGCCCGCGGCGCGTCGAGCGCATCACCTCGCCGAGCAGCGGATTGTAACGGTAACCGAGCGACTCCGCCGCCGACAGCACGCGCGCCTGCGTGAGCTTCGAGATGTAAAGTCCGCCGGCGAGACTGCGGGACGCCGTCGAAATCGAGACACCCGCCTTCGCGGCGACATCCTGCAGGGTAACCCGTCCGGCTGGGGTGACGGAAAGCATGGCTTCAAATTCGACTCTCGGCGGCCCCGGTCAAGCGCGCTGTCCAGCGCCAAAGTTTTACCTCCCGGCTACTCCGACGTCTGCTGGATTTTAAAGACCAAGGATTCGTTGCGCACCTCGCCGACCGTGGAGCGTCTCAGCGTCAGCGTCCCGGCCGCATCCGCACGCACCCATAAACCCGGCCGGTCGGGCGCTCCGATCCCTACGCCGGTCACAGTCACATCCTCCAGCACCGCATTTGACAACGTGCCTTGCCCCTTCGCCTTCCCTGGCGCGACAATGCCGATGCCGTCGGAAAGACTGTCGCGGATCGCGACGCGACGGAACACGAGGCCGGCAATGCTCCGCCGATCCAGGCAAATCTGCACCGATCCGCGGAAGCCCCATGAGTGATCGTAACCGCCGCAACGGATCAGCTCGCAATTTTCCACCACCGTCGTGCCGCTGAAATTGTTGTCCACTTTGCCGGCCTCATCCGCGGTCGGAAACGTCGTGCTGATCAGAATACCGCAACCCGCGACGATGTCGGTGAACCGGCAATCCTCGATGCGGTTGTTCGCGCCGCCATAGAGCGAACCGCCGTTCGCGAGAAACGGCAGCTGGCCCGTGCAGCGACGGATGACATTGTCGCCCGGCTTCTCCGCCCGCTCGTTGTGTCCCTGATCCGACGGAATCGGCCAGATCGCGAAACAATCGTCGCCTGTCCCGCGCGCCGTGCAGTTCACGATCACCGAATGATTCGTGCCCACGCAGAGGTTCACGCCATCGGCGAGCAGATCGCGGAAACGGCAGCCCTCGATCGTGAGGCGCGTGCCGTTGTAAACCCACACGCCCGCCTTCGTATGCTCGACCCACACGCGCGATATGCTCGCATCGCTCGCGCCCGCGACGACCACGCCGTCGTTCTCCTCGCTGTCGTTGCGGTAGTTCAACTCTCCGAAAATCGCGAAGTCCGCGATACGCGCGTGCTCGCCGGTGAGCTTGAACCGCACGCGCCGCGCCGCCTGCCCGTAAAGTTCCGCGTCGCCGATAAACGTCGTGTGCCACCAACCCGCGCCCTGAATCGTCACGTGCGACGGCACCACGATATCGCCGGTGATTTTATAGTCGCCCGCCGGCACCCACACGATCCCGCCGCCGGTCGCCGCCGCAGCCACCCCGCGACGCAGCGCCTCGGTGTCGTCGGCCAGGCCGTCGCCTTTCGCGCCGAGGTCGCGGATCGAAATCGCGCCCGCCGGCGGCGCGAGCGGCATCGGCGTGAGTTCAAGGTCCACGAGATCCACGATACACGCCACGCTGTCCTCGGAGGATTTCTGCAGCCGCACGACAGCGCCCGGCGCGATCGGCAGATTTTTCACGCGGAGTTCGTCGTAGAAATTCCGCGCCTTCCCCTGCGCCGGATCGTTCGAGAACGGATAATTGCCGTAGAGCCACGCCTTGCGCGAAGACAGCGCGAGCCGCCGAAGCGGTTTCCCGTTCACGAGCACGTCGATCGCGGAACGCGTGCCGCCGCCCGTCGGCGCGTCTGGCAAATTGTAGCGGACGACGAGCGAGTCGGACGCCGCGGTCGCCGTGAACTCCACGAACTCGCCGGCGCGCGCGAGCCGCACGCATTTCTGCCCGGAGGATTCGGTTTCGATACGATGCGGGCCATACTCCGGCCCGAGCACTTTACCCGTGCCGTGCATCGCCTCGGTCTCGATCGTCGTCCACGGGATGTCTGCACCGATTTTGGCTGAGGCCGCGAGCGCGCTCGATCCGCCGACGCTCAACGTGAGCAGCACCTGCAGCGCGCGACGCCTCACCAAACGGGAAAAGTTCGAATCGTTTTTCATCGAGTCGGAAGAGCCGCGCTGCCGGACAGCGCGAGCGTCACGTCCTGACGCGGACCGCAGCGGATGGTTTCGCCCGCGACGACGAACGTGTGCTCGCCCGTGTTCGCCGGCGCCGGCCGGATCGTCACGGACTCGCGCGTGAGGCGGACGTGAAAACGGTCGCCTTGATACTCGAGTCCAAACTCCAGACTGCGCCATTTCGCTGGCAGGCGCGGGTTGAGCACCACGCCGTTCTCGTCGGCGCGCACACCGCCGAAACCGAAGACCGCCGTCATCCACGCGCCGCCGTTCGCGGCCGGATGCGAGCCGCCCATGAAGACGGTGCCGACATAGATTTTGTAGGCCGCCTTCAGGTCGATCGTCGCGGTCTTGAGGAAATAGTTGTAGGCGGATTCGACATCGCCGAATTCCGTCGCGACCAGCGCGTAGGCGCACGCGCTGAGACTGGAACCGTGCTCCGTGCGCGGCTCGTAGTAGAGCCAGTTGGCGCGTTTCGTCTCCGTCGAGAACCGCGACTTGAACAGGTTCAGCATCATCACGACGTCAGCCTGCTTGATGAGCTTCGTCGGCACGGCGAGTCCCTGCGCGGCGCCGAAATATTCGTGCGGGTGCACCATCTTCGCACGCAGCTCCTCCACCGATGCCTCGCGCAGCTTGAAGTAGCCGTCGAATTGCTCGATCACGCCCGTCTCCGCGCCCGGCTGCGGCAGGTAGAGCCGCGCGGCGGCGTCGGCGAACCCCGGCAGCTCGCCGTCGATGTCCAGTTTGCGGAGCAATGTCACGAGCTCCGCGCGATGGTGCTCGCGGAAATACTCCACGACGGCGCCGGCAATCACGAACGTCTCGCGCACGACCACGTTCGTGAACGCGTTGTTGTTCACGCGCTCGTGATATTCGTCGGGCCCGATCACATCGAGAATCTCGTAGCGGCCGCGGTCCTTCTTGAAATGCGCGTAAGAGTAGTAGAACCGCGCGCACTCGAGTATCACCTCGGCGCCGCCCTCGCGCAGCAGCGTGTCGTCGCCGGTGACTTTGAAATGCTGCCAGAGCGCGAGCACGACGTCCCCGCTGATGTGAATCTGCTTGTCGCGAAAATGCGTGCGCAGCTCCCGGCCGGTGATCGGGTCTCCGATATTGAAATACGTGCACGCGTCGTCCCCGGTCTCCTGGCTCTCCCACGCGTAAAACGCGCCGCGATAGCCGGCCCCCTCGGTCCGCGCCTTGCGCCGCGCGCCGTCGAGCGTGCGGATCCGGTAGCGCAGCAACTCGGCCGCCTTCTCCGGGAACGTGTGGAGAAAGAAGGGGAACATGAACATCTCCGTGTCCCAGAAGATCGCTCCCTTGTAGACCTGCCCCGAAAGAGCGCGCGCCGGAATCGAGTTCGCGCTGCCCGGCACGGGCGCCACCATCAGCAACTGAAGGATGCTGTAGCGCAGCGCGTGCTGCGCCGCATCGTCGCCCTCGATGAGCACGTCGCAGCGCGCCCAGCGCGTCTCCCATTCAGCGGCATGCAACGCGAGGCACGCGGCATGGCCGATCCGCTTGGCCTGCCGCACGGCCTCCAGCGCGGCTTGCACCTCAGTCGTGCTCAGCCGGTCGTTACCCGTAAAAACCGCGAAATATTTTACGAACGTGCACGGCCGGCCCGGCTCGAGCCGAAACGCGAAATGCCGCAGGGTGCGCTTCAGCTCCACCGTGCGGCGTGCTTCCGCGAGATCCGTGGCGATCGTCTCGGCGACCGCGACGCGTTTGCCGGTCTCGTGTGTGCGGCCGTCGACGCAGATGATGTCGCCGTGCGCCTGCGCGGTCACGTCGACGAGATGCGGGCCGTTGAGATCCCAGATGTTGAAATCGATGCCGGTGCGGAGCGCGACGCTCGCCGCCTGATCGCACGTCACCGTGAACTTCACGACGCCGAGATGCGGCTGCGCCGCGCTCAAAAACCGCGACGAATGCAACGTGAGTTGCTTGCCGCCGACGGCGAAGACCGTCTCGCGTTCGAAGAGCGCGTGGCGGAAATGCAGCGTCTGCCGGTGGCTCACGACCTTGCCGTCGAGCGCGGAGATTTCGGTGCCATCGAGCGCGATGCGCGTGTAGCCGCCGTTCGGCGCGTTGACGGGTTCGCGCCACGCCGCGCCGACCTGGTCGAAGATGCCCGCGAGCGTAATACCCACGGCCTCCTCCGGCCCGAATTCGTCGAGGGTGCCGCGGTAGCCCATGTAGCCGTTGGCGATCTGATACACGTTGCCCCGGCGCATGATGCTTTCCTTGTCGCCGGCGCATTCCGTCGTGCTGACTGACCAAAGTTGATTCATTTAGAAATTCGATCGCGACGCCTCGTCGCGCACGCGGAGCATCAGCACCGCCGCGACGACCATCGAAACGCCGCCGAGCAGAAGCGCGTTGATCGCCTGGCCCGCGAACACCGTGCGCACCAGCAGTCCGAGCACCGCGGCGGCGAGGATCTGCGGGATCACGATGAAGAAATTAAACATGCCCATGTAGACGCCGATTTTCCGGTAGGGCACGACGCTGCTGAGGATCGCATAAGGCATCGTCAGCAGGCTCGCCCACGCGATGCCGAGGCCGATCATCGAGACGATCAGCAGCTGCGGATCCTTGAAGAAATACATCGAGCCGAGGCCCAAGCCGCCGATGACGAGACACACGACGTGCGTGCCCACGCGGCCGATACGGCGCGCCAGCACCGGCAGCGCAAAAGCCACGAGCGCGGCAACGCCGTTGTAGACCGACATCAACACGCCGACCCAGTTGGCGCCTTCGTTGTAGGCCGCGCTGCCCGGATCGGAGCTGCCAAAATGAAAGCTCGTGACCGCGCGTGTGGCGTAGATGAAGAACGCGAAGAGGGAAAACCACGTGAACATCTGCGCGAGCGCGAGCTGTCGCATCGCCGCCGGCATGTTGTTCAAATCGTGCATGAGCTCGACCAGGCCGCGCTTTTTCCCGGCGCGGTAGCGCAGCGCGGCGACGATCTGAAACACGCCGTAGCCGACCGCGCCAAACGAGAGAATATACAGGCCGCGATCCCAGCCGAGCGCGCGGATCGCGACGCTGAAGCCGAGCCCGCCCGCGACAAGTGCCGAGCCGAGGCCGAGGTAACGTTTCGCATCGAGCGTCAGCGTCTCCGATTCGTCCTGCGCCGGCTTTTCCGCTTCGCCGTGAAACGCGTGCTGCTGCTCCGGCGAATACTCCTTCACCGTGAGAATCGTCCACATCACCGCCGCGAAATACACGATGCCACCGAGGTAGAACGACCATTTGACCGAGTCCGGCAGCTGGCCCGCCGGCGCCGTGTTCGCGACGTGAAACCAGTTCGTCAGCAGATACGGCAGCAGCGAGCCGATCACCGAACTCGCGCCGATGAAAAACGTCTGTACGGCGAAGCCCTGCGTGCGCTGCTCGTCGGGCAGCATGTCGCCCACGAACGCGCGCATCGGCTCCATCGTGATGTTGATGGACGCATCCATGATCCAGAGCATCCCCGCCGCGAACCACAGCGCGGGCGAGTTCGGCATCACGAGCAGCGCGAGCGACGCGAGGATCGCACCGACGAGAAAGTAGGGCTTGCGACGCCCGAGACGGTTCCAGGTTTTGTCGCTCATGTAGCCGATGACCGGCTGCACGACGAGGCCGGTGACGGGGCCCGCGATCCAGAGGATCGGAATCTCGTCCACCTTGGCGCCGAGCGTCTCGAAGATGCGGCTGACATTCGCGTTCTGGAGGGCGAAGCCGAACTGGATGCCGACGTAGCCGAAGCTCATGTTCCAGAGCGACCAGAAGTTCAGACGGGGTTTTTGCGCGACGATCATGGGGAGGAGTTGGGGTTGGGAATCACGCGGCGGCGGCCTTGTGGCGCACCTGCCGGTCGATTTCCTCCACTGTGATTTCCGCCAGATCGTGGACAACGATATCCGCGCCGTGCGCCCGCAGTTCCTCCGCGTTGTCCTCGCGGGCGACGCCGATCACCAGGCCAAATCCGCCGCTCGCGCCGGCCCGGACACCCGAGACGGCGTCCTCGATGACGATCGCGCGAGCGGCGGAACACCCTAGCCTGGCACAAGCCGTCAGAAAAATATCCGGATGGGGCTTCCCCTGCAGTCGCAGCTCCTCCGCGACGAGCCCGTCGATGATGGTGGCGAAAAGCTCGCGCACGCCGGCTTTCCCCATGATCAGCGTCGCGTTCTTGCTGGAGGTCGCGAGGCCCACCTGGATGCCCGCGCGCCAGAGCTTGCCCACCAGCGCCAGCGACGAGGCGTAGAAGCGCACTCCTTCCGCTTCGACGATGGCATGGAACAACGCGTTCTTACGGGCGCCGAGGCCGTGAATCGTCTCGGCGGTCGGAGGATCGCCGGCTGCGCCCGTCGGCAGCTGCACACCGCGCGAGGCGAGGAATGCGGCGATGCCTTGCAGGCGAGGCTTGCCGTCGACGTAGCGCAAGTAGTCGTGCGCATGCGTGAACTCACGGAAGGGTTCACCGCCCTCGCGCTCCCGCTCGCGGAGGAATTCATCGAACATCCGCTTCCACGCCGCCGAGTGCACCGCCGCGGTGTCGGTGATCACGCCGTCCATGTCGAAGATGGCGGCGTCGATCCCGCCGGCGGCGCGACTGCGTCGGGCGGAGGCGGATACGGCCGCCGGGGCGTCGGAAGATTGAGGGGGGGAGGAGATCACGAATTCAGCGGGATCGACCAGACGCGGTGGGCCGTCGCCAGACCATGGGTGCGGTCTGCAAACGTTGCGGCCGCTTCGCGCGCGCCGCGCCTGGACAGCCCAGACCGACCGTAAACCGGGCGCGCCTGCGAATGGCATGCCCGGCCCGGCGATCAGAAGTTGAACCGGCTCGTGAGGGTGAAGACCTGCGTCGGCCCGATACGGAAACCAGCCGGGGTGCCCGCGGCCTGGCCCGGGATCGGACCCTGCACCGTGATCGGGATCAGGTAGTCGTGTTTGAAGAGATTCGTCGCGTTCAACTGGATGGTCCAATCGACGGTCTTGAAGATCTTGCGATGGTAGCCGACCCACGCATCGAAGTTCGTCTCGGACGGCCCCTTGTAGGGATGCGCGAGGTCGAACCCGAGTTTCGCCGGATCGGTTGGGTCGCCGATCGGCGGGTAGCCGATCGTGTCGCCGCTCTGGTAGCGCACGCCACCACCCACATTGAAGCCCTTGAGAAATTTATCGGTGAAGTCGTAGTTGGTGACCAGATTGTAGTGCCAGGTTCGAATTTCAGGCGCAGCGGCGCCCTCGACCAGCTTGAGGTTGGCCCAGTCGGCTCCGACAGGGGTGCCTGCGAGGTTCGTGTAAAAGGTCGCTCTGGCTCTGCCGACGTCGGGGGTACCCCACCACCAGTGCATCAATCCGGCATCCCCAGCCAGCGCCGTGATGACCTGATCCATCAAGCCGTTGAGGGCCGCGCCGCCGATATTGCTCCGAACGGCTGCCTCCTTGCTGGCGTTGAAGGTAATGCGCCAGTTCGGGATCGGGTTGGCGTTAAGCTCGATTTCATAGCCCTTCGAGACGCCGTCCTCGGTGATCGTGAAGCCATTCGGGATTGCGCTTACCTGAGCGTAGGGATTCCCGGTGTCGATGGACTGGATGTGCGCGAGGCTGGTGAGATTCCAAGCCTTCCAGAAACGCGGATCGACGGAATTCTGAAACGCGCGCATGCCCGCGACGGCTTTGGCCTGTTCCGCCGCCATCGCCGGCGGCTGGGTCGTCGTGCTATCGCTGAACATGAACTGCTCGATATTGGTGTTATTGACGCCGGTCACAGGGTCATTGGTGCCGCCCTTAAAGCCGACACCACTACCGTATTGCCCCCAAAAGCCGCCGATGATGGCAGGATCGAACATATTCGTGAAGTTCACCGAGCTGTTGATCCACCCATTGAAGTCGGCAGCGAAACTGCCGGCGTTCGTGCTGATGTTTGCCATCGAGGTGACGTACCGGCTGACCCTGAGCGAGTATTTGCCGTCGCGGGTCTCGAGCACGATGCCGCGATCGATCGTCTTGCCGGACGGCGGGGCGACCTGCGAGCCGTACACGTCGACGCGGCCGGCGAGCGGCTGGAAGTTCGTCGACTGGCTGTACGTGAGACTGACCTCGAACGGCAGGCTGTTCGTCAGGCCCTTGAGTCCGGGCAAGTCCATCAGATGCGCCACGAAGCTTTCGGAACGCGAACTGACGCTGATGACGCCATTCGGTCCGCCCGGGACGCTGTAGTTGGTGAAGTCGATGTGCTGGAAATCCGCCGCATTACCACCGACACTGCGTTGAATGCCGTAGGCTTTCGCGGTGTCCTTGCGCCAGCCGAACGTCGCCACGATGCTGTCGTCGAGCATCTTGCCCTGCCAGACGAGCGCGTGCGAGACCGTGTCGACCCTGTTCAACGCCGCGCTGGTCGTCAGCAAGTCGCGATTCGCCGGCGAATTGGCGTTGGTGATGGCGAGCGGTTTGGTGGTCCAGCCGACGTAGTTGGCCGGATTGTTTGCCTGCGTGAAGCTGTTGGGCAGCGGAGTGCCCGCGAGCGAGTAACCCGGCGCCAGCTTCGTCGGATCGGTGGTGTAGGCATTGTTCGTCCAGGGATCGGTCGGATGGACGGTCGCCGGAGCGTTCCACGTATCGTTGAAATAGGTGACCGAGCCGTTGCTGATCGTCGGTGTCCCCGAAATCACGGGGATATTGGCACCCGTCGCCGCCGATTTACTCAGCAACGAAGGTCCGAGGTACATGACCATCGCGGGTTTCACGAGCGTGAAATTGGAGGTCGCCAAGGGGAGATCCGGGTCCTGAAGGGTATAGACGTTCGGATCGAAGTAGCCGTTGCTGTCCCAGGTGCGGCTGTCGGTGGTTTGGCTCGAGTCTGCCCAGAGGCCCGTCACCGTATGCTGGCCGATGATCCGGCCCAGCCAGCCCTTGAGATCCTTGCGGACGTCGCGACTGACGTAGGCCGTCACGCGCTTGTCTTCGCTCTTGGTGAGATTGGAATTATTGCTGCCGCCGGTCGTGGAGACGAAGGGACGGCCCACGTTGGGATTCGGCGTACCGTCGGAGTACGGGACGCCCGTCAAACCCGCGTCCGGCGTGCCGTTATTATAAACAGCCATCGGATCGATAAAGATGGCGGCGTTGGCCCCCAGGAGCGCGGTGCGCGTGTACTGGTAGTTCTCCTTGTTGTAATCGAAGGAAATACCGACTTGGTCATTGAGCGCGGTTTCCGCGACACTGAAGGTCGCACGGTGGAACTGCTGGGCTTCGTGCTTGGTGTCGCCATCGATCAGCTTCTTGTAGAAGTTGAAGACCGACGGATCGGTAATCATGTTGTTCTTGAAGATGCCCGCGCCGGAGTAGGGCAGGCCCATATTGACCGCCCAGGTCGAGGTGTTCGCGATGCTCGACCAGGAGCCGGGCGCCGTGATATAGCCGAGTGCAAGGCCGCCTTGGTACTGCTGACTCGCGGTGGTGACCCGATAATCCGTTTGTACATCGCCGTTGCCGAAGAATGCCACCGGATTATTGGTATTGATGTTGCCAAAGCTGGCATTCGCAATCCAAGGCGAGGAGTAGGGAATCGCCAAGGAGGTATCATTCGCATAGACGCCCGTGTGGGCTGCGCCATTGCCGATACGACCTGTCTGGTGGTCCCACAGCTGCCATCCATTGTAGGTGGCCTTGTTGGTGCCCGCGGAGCCGGTGCCGAAGAACGGCGTGATTTGGTCCTGGGGCGGCAGGATGCGCGGGTTATTGCTGTCGATCTTGCCGCTCTCGAAGCCGGCCTTCACGATGAACCGGAATCCATTCTTGTTGAGCGCAGCCGGCTCGAAGCGCACGGAGCCCGATACCCGTTTGTCGTGCGAGAACGCCGGCTTCTGTTCGTACTTCTCGTCGTCGTTGAGCGCATCGAGCCGGATCGCGAGCTGTTTCGGTACGATCACCTGGTTGATGTCCAGTGACTCGCGCGTGGAGCCGTAGCTGCCGCCGCGAAGCTCGACTTCGCGCGAGTCCTTGAACTTGGCCTCCTTGGTACCGGCATTGATGATACCCGCCGGGCTGCCCTCGCCAAAGAGAATGGCATTCGGCCCGCGCTGGAGGTCGATGCGGTCGATGTTATAGCTGTCCCACGGAATCTGGGAGAGGAAGAAGTCGCGGGTGTTGTCCGCGGCGGCGAGTCCGCGGATACGCGTGGTCTGGCTCGGACGGGCCGGCTCCGAAAGTGCGGCACTGTCACCGGCGCCGGCGAAATTGCCGTAGATGCCGCCGACTTCCGAGCTGACCGTGTATTGCAGCAGCGAGTTGTTGTTGGTGGCGCCGATATCCTTGAGGAACCGGTCGGTGTAAACCGTCACACTGCTACCGACGTCGCGGAGACTGGTATTGAGGCGATTGCCGGCCAGCGTGGCGGTGGCGTTGTAGCTGTTGTCAGCGGTGGCGGAGACTTCGAACGGCGACAACACGATCACGTCTTCGTCGGCCTTCGGCGCGGTCGCCTCGGGATCCGCGGTCTGGGCGTGAAGGGAAGGTAGCAGAGCAACCAGCGCCGCCGCCACGAATGGGACGGATTTGCGCGGAATTGAAAGACGATCTCCGCTTGGCGACGAACCGTGGTTCGCGGCAGTCGGGCTCAGTCTGAATGATTTCATAGAATAGGTCATGGGGTTGAGAGGGGCCAACAACGCCACGGATAACTTACCGCGGAACTCGCGCTACACCGCGCGTCTGCAAACGTTGCGGGCCGCGCTGTGTTGCGCGCGCCTGACCGCGCTTCGTGCGCTCGAATTCCGTTCCCACCCTACTCGCTGCGCAGCGCCTCGACCGGTCGCAGCCGCGCCGCCCGCCACGCAGGCAACAGCCCCGCGAGCGTCGTCACGAAAATCGTCAGCACCACGATCGCCGCCACGTAACCTGCATCCGGATGCGACGGCAGGTGGCTGAATTGATAAAACCGCACCAGCGCCGCCTCGCTCTGCGTCAGCTTCGTGAACACCCGCAGGATGTCGTCGCGAATCGCCAGCACGCCGAAGCCGAGCCCGAGCCCGACCAGCGCGCCGCACACGCCGATGAAAAATCCCTGAAAGCAAAAACACGCCGCCACCTGCCGCGGCTTGCCGCCCAGCGCGCCGAGCAACCCGATCTCGCGCGTCTTCCGCACCACTGCGATCAGCAGCGAACTCGTCACCGAAAACGCCGCCACCACCACGATGAACATCAGCAGGAAAAACATCATGTTCTTCTCGAACTGCAGCACGAAGAGAAAGTCCTGGTTGATATCCAGCCACGACCGCGCCTGCAGGTGTTCGCCCGGCGGCAGCGCCGCGTTGATCCGCGCCGCCGCCACGTCCGCATCGAGCCCCGGCGCGATCTTGATGTTGATCCCGTGCACCGCTTTTCCCAGCCCGTAGAGATCCTGCATCGTCCGCAGCGTCACGATCGCCACCGAGCCGTCGAGCGCCTGGTGTCCAAATTCAAAATACCCGACGACCTTCAACTCCCGCGGAATCGGAATCTCGTCCGCCTGCAGTTTTTCCCAGAGCAGCGGCGAATAGACGCTCACCTTCTCGCCGAGATGCGCTCCGAGCTGCACCGCGACATTCACGCCGAGGATCACCGAATCGTCGTCCAAGTCGTCGAGCGTGCCATAGTGAATGTATTTCTCGATCGGGATCACCTTCGTCACGCGATTGAGATCGATTCCCTGCATCCCCGGAAACTGCGGCTTCCGATCATACAAAATTCCCACCGGCCCCTCCGCGAACGGCGTCGTCGCCACCACGCCCGGAATTTTCATCAACCGCTCCTGCAGCGCCGCCGCGTTTTGAATCAACCCCTCGCCGCGCACCTGCACATCGCCCTGCGTATCGACGGTCATCTCGCGCACCTTGTGCCCGAACCCGCCCATCACGCTCGTCGCGATGACGAGCACCGCCACGCCGAGCGCCACGCCGAGGATCGAGATCGCCGTGAAAAACGGAAACTTCCTTCCCGACGGGAAGAGCTGCTTCAGCGCGAGAAAAAGAAACCAAGGCATGGACAACCACGAATGGACACGAATTTACACGAATAGGTCACGAGTAAACGTCCCCGAGGCCTTGGAGCAATTTCGCCCCGCGCCATTTGAACTCTCCTCGTAGCAGCGAGCGCGAGCGAGTGGACGCCAAGCCGAAACCAGCTTCGACGGATCGAACCCAAGGAGAATGAACTCCGGCATTCGTGTGAGTTCGTGTCCATTCGTGGCCACGTTTTTCACGCGCCCGGCCGCAGCTGCGGAAACAGAATCACATCCCGAATGCTCTCCGCGCCCGTCAGCAGGATGCACAACCGGTCGATGCCCACGCCCATCCCGCCCGCCGGCGGCATGCCGTGCTCGAGCGCGAGCAGGAAATCCTGATCGATGTTCTGCTTCTCCTCGCCCGCCTGCTGCTCGAACATCGCCCGCTGCACGTCCGGGTCGTTCTGTTCCGAATACGCCGGCGCCACTTCCATGCCGCCGATCGTCAGTTCGAAAACATCCAGCACGCTCGGATCCTCCGCGTTCAACTTCGCCAGCGGGCACAGCTCCTTCGGCAGATGCGTGATGAACGTCGGCTGGATCAGCGTCGGCTCGATCTTCTTCGAGAAAATTTCGTTCGTGATCTCGAACTCCTCCCACGCCGGATTCACGCCGAGCCCGAGCTTCTCCGCATCTGAGATCTTCTCCGCCTTCGAGCGCGCAAACCATTCCGCGTCGCCCGTCGCCTCGACGATCAGATCCTTGTAACGCACCTCGCGCCACGCGCCGCCGAAATCGATCTCCTGCCCGCTCGCCGCGTGCTTGATCTTCAGCGAACCATCCGCCGGCTTGATCACGTCGCGCACCAGTGTGGTGAGCAGCTCCTGGATCAGCTTCATCATGCCCCGATAATCTGAATACGCCTCGTAAACCTCGAGCATCGTGAACTCCGGATTATGCCGGCGCGACACGCCTTCGTTGCGGAAGATGCGCCCGATCTCGAAGACCCGGTCGAACCCGCCCACGAGCATCCGCTTCAGCCGCAGCTCCGTCGCGATGCGCAGGAAGAAATCCACGTTGAGCGCATTGTGATGCGTCACGAACGGTCGCGCCGCCGCGCCGCCCGCCGTGTTTTCCAACACCGGCGTTTCCACCTCGATGAACTTCCGGTCCTCGAGAAACCGCCGCACGTGCGACACGATCCGCGACCGCAGCATCAGCCGCTGGCGCGACTCCGCGTTCATGATCACATCGAGATAACGCTGACGATAAATCGTCTCCGGATCGCTCAGCCCGTGAAACTTTTCCGGCAGCGGTCGCAGCGCCTTGCTCACGAGCGTGAACGCCTCGACCTTCACCGTGATCTCACCGGTCTTCGTCTTGAACAACGTCCCGCTCACCCCTATGATGTCGCCGAGATCGAGCTGCTTCTTGAAAACGTTATACCGCTCCTCGCCCAGCACGTCCTTGCGGAAGTAGAGCTGCATCTGCCCCTGCTGATCCAAAATTTTCACGAATGAGCTGCCGCCCTGCACGCGAAACGTGACGAGGCGCCCCGCGACCGTGACCGGCACCGCGTAGTCTTGCCCGTCGACGTAGAGCGCTTTCGCATCCGCCGAGAAGTGCGTCGTCGCCACGTTGGCGCGAAACGGATCGGCCCCGGCGGCGCGCAGTTCGGCGAGCTTCTGGCGTCGCACGGCATGCTGGTCGTGGGAGATGTCGGAGGGTTGTTCGCTCATGGAACCGTCCACCGTGTCGCCCACCCCCGCGCTCGGCAAACGCATTTTCCGTCACGCCCGCGGCCCGCCGTGGGCGCAGCCCACGATCGCGATCGCATCGAGTTTCCCTCCAAATCCCACGAGCAAATCTTTCCCCTCGGGCTCGCGCTCCCGATCGGCTCCGCGAACGCGCGACCGGCTCACCGCGGCGTTGAAATCCACCGCAACCCTGCCAAGCCATCCGGCATGTCATCGTCGTCCAGCGCTGTCCGGTCCCTCCGCGCCACACTTTCGCGCGCCGGACCGGCGCTGCTGCTGTTCGCCATGACGCTGCTCGCGTATGCGGCGACCCGGCACGCCGGCTTCGTCTGGAACGATCCCGATTATGTCACACGCGCCGACCTGCGCTCGTGGTCCGGCCTGTGGCGGATCTGGTTCGAGGTCGGCTCGACGGAGCAACACTACCCGATCCTGCACGGTGCGTTCTGGCTGGAGCATCGACTCTGGGGCGATGCCGCCGCCGGCTATCATCTGGTCAACGTGCTCCTGCATGCCGGGAGCGCCTGCCTGTTCGCCGCGATCCTGCGCCGGCTCGCGATCCCGGGCGCCTGGCTCGCGGCATTTATTTTCGCGCTGCATCCGGTCGCCGTCGAATCGGTCGCCTGGATTTCCGAGCAAAAAAACACGCTCTCCACCTTTTTCTATCTCGCCGCCGCACTCGTGTATCTTCGCTACGACGAGGACCGCCGGCCGGCGGTCTATCGCGTCGCGATGATCCTTTTCCTCCTCGCGCTGCTCAGCAAATCCCTCACCGCCACCCTTCCCGCCGCACTCCTCGTGATCGTGTGGTGGCGGCGCGGTTCGATCGGATGGCGGCGCGATGTCGTGCCCCTGTTGCCTTGGTTTATCCTCGGCGCGGCCTGCGGACTTTTCAGCGCCTGGGTCGAATACGCCGTCGTCGGCGCGAAGGGCGGCGACTTCGACCTCACCTTCGGCCAGCGCGTGCTCGTCGCCGGTCGCTCGATCTGGTTTTACCTCGGGAAACTTCTCTGGCCGGCGAACCTCGATTTCATTTACCCGCGCTGGATCGTCTCGACCTCCGCCGTCCGCCAGTGGCTGTTTCCGCTCGCCGCGGTCGTCATGACGGTCGCGCTCTGGCTCATCCGCGGCCGCTCGCGCGCGCCGCTCGCTGCGTGGCTGCTGTTCGTCGGCTCGCTGTTTCCGGTGATGGGATTTTTCAGCCTGTATGGCTCGCTGTATTCGTTCGTCGCGGACCACTGGCAGTATCAGCCCTGCCTCGCGATCATCGCCCTCGCGGCGGCCGCCATCACCCGCCTGCGTGATTCGCTTCCGTCGGCGGCCGCCGGGCCGGCGCGCGCCGCGACCGTCGTCATGCTCGGCGTTCTCGGCGTGCTCACCTGGTGCCAGACTCAGATGTACCACGACGCCGTCACGTTTTACCGCACGATCGTCGCGCGAAACCCGGACTGCTGGATGGCGTGGAACAATCTCGGCAATCTCTACCTGGAGGCCGGCCTCTCGCCCGAAGCCACGGCCGCGTTTGTCACCGCGCAGCACACGAGCCCCAGATTCGCCGTCGCCCCGTCCGAATTCCCGGCCGAAACCACCGCCCACGATTTGCTCGAAGCCGGCATCGCCGCCTACCAGGCCGCCCTCCGCTCGAATTCCAAGCACGCCGTGGCGTTCAACAATCTCGCGACCGCCTGCCTGCGCGCGGGCCGCATCGCCGAATCCCTCGAGTACTTCCAACGCGCCCTCGATCTCGATCCCGACTACGCCGAAGCCCACGCGAATTTCGGCCTCGTGTTGACGCAGTTCGGCCAGCCCGCCGAAGCGATCAAGCATCTCCATGAAGCGATTCGCCTGAAATATTTTCAGCCCGAAGCCCACCAAACCCTCGGCGATGCGCTCGCCGCGCTCGGCCGTCTCGACGAGGCCATCCACAGCTATGAAATTTCCCTCGAACTGGATCCCACGGTCGCCTCCGCCCACCTGAGTCTCGCCCGTGTGCTCCTTCAGGCCGATCGCATCGCCGACGCCATTGCCCAGTGCCAAGCCGTCCTCGCCCGCAATCCCCGGGACAACGATGCGCGCATCCAACTCGGCCTCACCTTCGCCCGCGCCGGCCGCAACGCCGACGCCATCGCGCAATTCGAGACGATCCTGCGTCTCGATCCCGACCACACCGCCGCCCGCCTGAATCTCGGCAACGCCCTCAGCGCCGCCGGCCGGCCGGCCGACGCAGTGCCGCACTACGCCTATGTCCTCCGCCAGCACCCCGACCTGGCGGAAGCCCACAATAACCTCGGCTTCGCCTTGCTCCGACTCGGCCACGTCGACGAAGCCATCGTCGGCTTCAAAACCGCCCTCAAACTTCAACCCGGCTTCACCCGCGCGCAGGAAAATCTCGCGCTCGCGGAACAGGAAATCGCCAAGCGCGCTGCCCAGCCTCCGGGACAGTGATACGGTCAGCTCGGTGCCCCGCCGACAATCCCCGCCCCGAAACCGTCCATCCGCAACCGCCGCCCGTCTTCATCGGTCCCCCCGACCTGTCCGCCCATACCTCCATCTCGGCCGCGCCGACTCTTCTGCCGCCCCACCCGTTCGACCCACTGCGCTCCCGAAAACCCGCTTGTCCTCCGGCCCCTTCGCGTTTCCCTTCACCCATCACGACGATGGAAAACACCCTCCGCAAACCCGCCTGGCTCCGCGCCAAACTTCCCTCCGGCCCCGGCTTTGCCGCCACCCGACGCCTCGTCGACGACAACGCCCTTCACACCGTCTGTCAGTCCGCCCAATGCCCCAACCTCGGCGAATGCTGGGCCCGCGGCACCGCCACGGTGATGATCCTCGGCAACATCTGCACGCGCTCCTGTAATTTCTGCGCCATCGCCACCGGCCGCCCCACCGAAATCGACCTCGGCGAACCCGCCCGCGTCGCCGACGCCGTCGCGAAGATGAACCTCCGCCACTGCGTCATCACCTCCGTCGCCCGCGACGAACTCGCCGACGGCGGCGCCAGCGTCTGGGCCATGACGATCCGCGCCGTCCGCCACCGCAACCCGAAGACCGCGATCGAAGTCCTCACCCCCGATTTCAAAGGCAACACCGCTCACGTCGACCTCGTCCTCGACGCCAAGCCCGATATTTTTAATCACAACCTCGAAACCGTCGAGCGCCTCCAGAAACCCGTCCGCGTCCAGGCTCGCTACGAGCGCTCCCGCTCCGTCCTCCGTCACGCGAAGTCCCGCGGTTTCACCACCAAGACCGGCATCATGCTCGGCCTCGGCGAGACCGCCGCCGAGATCGAACAAACCCTCCGCGACATCGCCGCCGACAAAACCGACATCCTCACGATCGGCCAATATCTCCAGCCCACGCCGAAACACCTGCCCGTTGCCCGTTGGGCTCCGCCCGAGGAATTCGTTCACTGGAAAGAATTCGGTCTCTCGCTCGGCCTTGGCGTCGTCGAAAGCGGCGCTCTCGTCCGCTCCAGCTATCACGCCGACGAGCAGTCGCTGAAATTCACCGGCGAAGAACACCTCAACACCGTCAACGCCCTCGCCGCCGGGTAGCATTGACTTGTAGGGCGGGGTCTCCGAACCCCGCCGTCCGCCGTCCGCCGCCGCTCCGACCCCGCCACCGCCGCCGCTCCGCCCCCGCCGCGTCCCTTTCCCTCCAACTCATGTCCCCCCTCCTCCGCCGCCAGCTCCTCCTCGCCGTTTCCGTCGTCTCCCTCCTCGCCCTCGCGTTCCCGTCATTGCGCGCCGACGAACCGAAAAAGCCCGCCGAGCCCGACCCCGCCATCGACAAAATTCTCCCCGTCCCCGCCGACATCCGAAAAATTTTCGATCGCAACTGCGTCATGTGCCACGGCGAGGTCATCGACGGCAAAGCCGAGCACCGCGGCGGCTTCGAACTCACCAGCGACGCCACGATCCGCGACACCCTCTCGAAGGCCGGCAAACTCAAGCAGATGATTCTCGAGAACAAAATGCCCGCGAAGACGAAGCTCTCGAAACGTCTGCGCGATAATCAGCCGCTCGCCGACCGCCTCGCCGCAATCAAGGCCGATTGGGACAAACACGGCGAACGCGACCGCATTCTCGCCTGGCTCGAGGATATCACCGCCACCACCGGCGATGACGACTGATCGTCCTACTCCGGTAGGCCGCTCACTCCGCTGAGCGCCGCGAAAACCCGCGCCGCCTCACGCCTCCATCGTCGGCACGTCGTAGCGCAAAATCTCCCGGTCGCTCGTCACGAGGATCATCCCTTCTTCGAGCGCTTGCGCGATCAACAGCCGGTCAAACGGATCCCCATGCAGCGGCGCCAGCGCCGCCGATCGTTCCGCATGCGCGATCGTCACCGCCACTTCCTCGAAACCGTTCGCGAGCAGTCGCGCTGCGTAATTCGTCGGCAGCCGCAATTTCATCCGCGCGATTTTCAGCCCCAGCTCCCACACCGACGCCGCGCTGAGAAACACCTCGTTATCCGGCGACGTGATCGCCTCGCGCGTGCTCGCCCGCAATCGCCCCGGATAGAGCGACCACCACACCACCACGTGCGAATCCAGCAGCAGTCGCATGCGGCTCAGGGCGACTTCGCTTGCGGCGGTTCTTCCACCGCGCCGTGAAACAACGGCCCTTCCGCCGCGTGTCCCAGCACGTCGTCATCCCCTGCCCAGCAATCTTCCGCTTCCCAGCCTTCGCCGGCCAGCAGCCCCGGCGTCCGCGGCGTCAGACTCTTTTCAAAAGGCACGAGCCGCACCAACGGCTTCCCCGCCTTCGCCAACACGATCTCTTTCCCCGCCACCGCTTCCTCCACCAAGCGCGAGAGATGCGTCTTCGCCGCTTGGATGTTCACGGTTTTCATTTCCTCAGTCAGACCAAGTCTGGTCTGCCGTCAAGCCGCCTTCCGTTTCCTTCGCCAAGCCAGCACGCCGCACAGCCCGAATCCGAGCGCATTCGCCGTCCCGTGCAGCGCCCGCATCCACGGCAAATCCAGCCACGGCAGCGGCGCGGTGAAGACCCGCATCGCGTAGATTTCCGCCAGCAGCATGCCGAAAAACAGCGCGCCGCCCGCGATCAGGAACAGCACCCGCGTCGTCCACGCGATTTTCGCGTCCAGCGCGATCCTCACGTGGAAAATCGCGACCGCCATGCCCGCCAATCCCAGCCACCACCCCGCCGCGCCTTCGATCGCCGGCCCCGCTCCCGTCTGCGTCGCCGTGATTCCCACCGCCACCGCCGGCACGCCGAGCACCACGCCAACGGCCGCCCGCGCCGCGAACCGCGAAAAGAAAAACTCCCGCGCCACGCCGCCCGCCGCCATCGTCAGCAAAAATCCCGCGTAGTGAAAATGCACCGCGGTGAGCGTCACGATCGCCGGGTCGAATTTCAGCGGCCGAAACCCCACTCGATCCGCCAGCACCCAAGCCCCGCCCACGCCGAGAAAAATCAGCGCCGCATCTCCGCACAAATTTTCCAACGCCCGCCCGAACCGATCGCGTCTCACGCGCAGCACCGCCGTCACCGCGCCCAGCGCGCACACCGCCACCCACGGGATCGCCACGAGCGCCGCGCCGATTCCCGGCGTCATTGCGCACGCCGCCGCCAGCGCGAGCCCCGCTGGAAATTCCGCGACCCGCGTCCACCGCGCCAGTTTCGCCGCCGTGCCGGTTTCGTTTTTCTCCCCGAGCAACTCCCGCGCGAGTGGCACGAGCACCAGCGCCGCGAGCACCAGCAACGCCAACGCCCACGCGTCGTGCTGCGGATTCGGCACGAAGCGCGCGACAAACGCCGCCCACACCGCCGCGCCGATCCACGCTCTCGTCGTCGTGCTCATCGCGTCGCCAGCCTTCCTGCCGATGCCTTCACGGCCGTCACCATTGCTCGTTGCGACTCGCGCACGAACCGCCGCTGCAGTTTCCTCGCGAGCGGTTTCGCCAGTCGCACCGCCCAATATCTCGGCCGCGAAAACGCCCGCAGGTCATACCACACCGAATCGTCCGGCAGCCACTCCACGCTGAATCGCTCCTCGCCCTGCTCGACGTGCGCCCGCAGCGTCCCGTACGCGAATCCGAACCGCCGCACCGGCTCCGTCTCGTCGACCACGTAAACGATCCGGCACGCGTTCAACCACCACAGCCCAAACGCCCGCGCCTGCATCGCCACCACCGTGCCTACGTCCAGCGGCGCTTCCGCCGGCGCGATTCGCGTCCACGGCCCGGGAAACATTTTCCAACGCCGCAGCGCCGCACAGCCCGCCTCGAACGCCGCCGCGCCTTCACCCAGCCGCACGCGATTGTGATCGAGGTTGTAACCCGCCGGCGCGCCGCCGCTCGACGCGCCCACCTCGCGATAACTCAACTCCGCCGCCGCCTGCCGCCGCAAAAATTCATCCACCACCGCGTTGGTCGGCGCGGTCAAACTCCACTCCGGGTTTTGCGATCCGCTCATCGCGCCAACCGTAAAATTTCCCGCCTCGCTGTCGATGCGCGAAGCGCGCCCCCTCTACTACTTCAGCTCTTGGCGACAACGCGCCACAAACGAATCCAGTTCTTTCAACTCCAGATCCGACACCGCCGCGAAACTCAAATCGCCGTCCCTCCACACGCGCACGTGATAACCCCGACGCGTCTCCGTCGTCGGCCAGCTCACGCGCTCGGCCGGCGCCACGTAGACCGTGATCACATGCTTGTGCCGCTGATAAACCAGCGCCGCGACCCGCTGCCCCTGCAGTCGCTCCACGCGCCCGCCGAGCAGCGGAAATCCTTCCGCCGCGAAATCGTTCACCGGCGGCGAAAAATCCAAATGCTCCGCCATCCACGGTTTCACCGTGTGCCGGTCCGACGAAAGCACCTCGGTCGAATTCCCTCCCACGACTGCCAGCGCATGCGCCGACACCAACTCGTCTCCAATGCGCGCGCGGCGCTCGCGCCACTCTCCGCCGACAAACGCCAGCGCCAGCGCCGCCGCGATTCCGAATCCACCGCCCATCCACGCCGCCCAATCGCTGCGCCGCACCGGCGTGCTCTCCGCAAATTTTCCTTTCACCGTCTCCGCGCCGTTGCCGGCCCGTGTCCCGGCATCTCCGACCTGCGCCCGAATCCGCTCCGCCAGCCCCGCCGGCACGGCGGCGCGCGGCAACTTTTCCCGCAGCGTCTCGCGCCACGCGCGCTGTTGCTCCAGCAGCGTCGCGCACGCCGCGCAACCTTGCACGTGCGCCGTCACCTCGGCGTCGCGCCCGAGATCGAGTTCGCCGTCGAGCTGCGCGCCAAACCATTTCCGGGCTTCGTTACAATTCATGGGAGGAACTTTTTGCGACGCGGTTGAGCACGTCCTGTTGCAGCCGTTCACGCGCGCGAGAAAGCCGCGACATCACCGTGCCGATCGGCACGCCGATGACTTCCGCGATCTCGCGATAAGCCAGCCCCTCGATCTCGTGCAGCACGATCACCTCGCGCATTTTTTCCGGCAGCGCATCGAGCGCGACGCGCAGTTGCTCCGCATTGATTTCTTGCCGCGCCGGCTCGACCGGGCCGACCGCCGACTCGATCGACGTGTGCTGCGTCTCGTCAAACGGCTCCAGCGGCTCCGCCCCGCGCAGCCGCCGCAACCGGTCGTAGCACACGTTGCGCACGATCGTCAGCAGCCACGCCCGCCCGTCGCCGCCGCGGAAGCGTTCAAAAACTCGATACGCCCGCAGATAGGCGTCCTGCACCGAGTCCTCCGCGTCGTGCTCGTTGCGCAGGAGCCAGCGGGCCAGGTTGTAGGCGGTGGGCAAATGCGGCAGCATGGTTTCTTCGAACGACGACGGCATGCGGTGAGAGGAGAGTGGCGCGGGCAGACACCCCGCCCAAGTAAATACGCGGGGACCGCGTTTCTATTCCCTCTTTTCAGGAAAAAGATTTTTCCCGCCGTCGCGACGGAATATCCGCGCGCCCCTCGCGTAGTCATGGGCGAACAGCCAACGGCCACCGCGCCAAACCACCACGATTCCCATGAGCGACTTCATCCTCCACGATCACCACCACGACGGCGTCGACCGCCGCGGTTTCCTCAAATGCATGGCCTGGGCCGGCACCGGCGTGCTCTGGTCCCTCAACGGCGGCATCCTCACTTCGCGCGCTCTCGGCGCGATCGGCGCGGCGCCCGCGCTGCCCGCGGCGAAAGGCGCGCTTCACTTCGTACAGATCAGCGACAGTCACATCGGTTTTCACAAGCCCGCGAACCAGGACGTCGCCGCCACCTTTCGCGAAACCATCGCCCGCATCAACGCGCTCCCGCAGGCGCCCGAGTTTCTCCTCCACACCGGCGATCTCACCCATCTCGCCGACGCCGCCGAATTCGACGGCCTCGAGCAGATGTTGAAAGACTGCCGCACCAAGCAGGTCTTCTACGTCCCCGGCGAGCACGATATCCTCAACGACAACGGCGCCCAATACCGCGAACGCTTCGGCCGCGGTACGCTCGGCGCCGGCTGGCACAGCTTCGATCACGGTGGCGTCCACTTCGTCGGCCTCGTCAACGTCGCCGACATCGCCGAAGGCGGGCTGGGCGTCCTCGGCGCCGAGCAGCTCGCGTGGCTCGCGAAAGACCTCGCTCCGCTCTCCGCCGACACGCCGCTCGTCCTCTACGCGCACATTCCGCTCTGGTCCGTTTATCCCAAATGGGGCTGGGGCACCGACGACGCCGAGAAGGCGCTCGCCCTCGTAAAACGTTTCGGCTCGGTGACGGTCCTCAACGGCCACATCCATCAGGCGCTCCAAAAAATCGAGGGCAACATCACCTTCCACACCGCGCGCTCCACCGCCTTTCCGCAGCCCGCGCCCGGCACCGCGCCGAAGCCCGGCCCAATGGTCGTCGAGGCGCCGCGACTCCGCTCGGTCCTCGGTCTCACCCAGGTCACCTACATCGAGACCGCCACGCCGCTCGCGATCGTCGACACCGCCCTCTCCGATCCGACGTGATCATGAGTCCGGAGGTGTGGGCTCAACTTCACGGCGCCACGACGCATTTCCCCATCGCCCTCGCGCTCTCCGCCGTGGCGTGCGATGCCGCCGCCCTGTGTCTATGGCAGAGACCGCTCGCCGAGCGGCTGCACTTCGCGGGCAAACTCGCCCTCGCCGCCGCCGCCCTCGCCTGCCTGCCCGTGATCGTATCCGGATTGCTGATGACGCGCGGCGGGCTGTGGGGCGCCGGCGCGTTGCGCTCGCATCACGCCTTCGCCTGGCCGGCGTTCGCGTTGGTCATCGTGCTCGCCACCTGGCGCGCGCTGGTCGGCGCCGCGATCTCGCGCCGCGCGTTCGCCCTCTACCTCGCCGCGCTCGGCGGACTCGCCGCGTTGCTCGCCGCGGCGGGCTATTGGGGCGGCGAGTTGTTGCAGCGTTTCCCGTGAAACCGCTCCCCGCCTTCCTCGTCGGCCTTGCCGCCGCCACCGCCGCCTGCGCGAGCGCCGCCACGTTTGCCGTAGTCCTCCAGCGGCGCGCCGCCGCCCGCTCGCACGAGCAGCCCGCCTACGCGCCGCCACCGGAATTCGCCGCGATTCCGCCGGCCCGTCGCCTCGCCGAGGGACGACGACTCTTCCTGAACAGTTGCGCGCACTGCCACGGTGAAGATGGCCGCGGCGACGACGGGCCGGACTTGCACGCGCTCTGGGTCAGCGACCGCCGCATCGCCACCGTCATTCACGGCGGCATCAAAGGCGAAATGCCGTCATTTGCCAAAAAGCATCGCGACGTCGAGATCGCCGAACTCATCGCCTACTTGCGCACGCTCGATTGAGCCGCCGTCGCCGCGAACAATTTCCGCCCAGCGGAAATTCTGGTCTCAGCCGCCGCTTCATGGTTCGTTCGCGCCATGAAAACGCGCAAAGAAATCGTCGCGAACTGGCTCCCGCGCTACACCGGCGTGCCGCTCAAGGAATTCGGCGATTACATCCTGCTCACCAACTTCGACCGCTACGTCGATCTCTTCGCGCAGTGGCATCGCGTGCCCGTCCGCGGCCGCGACAAACCCATGACCAGCGCCACCGCCGGCGACATCACCATCATCAATTTCGGCATGGGCAGCGCCACCGCAGCGACGATCATGGATTTGCTCAGCGCGATCAAACCGAAGGCGGTCCTCTTCCTCGGCAAATGCGGCGGCGTGAAGCACCGCGCCGAAGTCGGCGGCTTCATCCTCCCCATCGCCGCCATCCGCGGCGAGGGCACGAGCAACGATTATTTCCCGCCCGAAGTCCCCGCGCTTCCCGCCTTCGCACTGCAGAAAGCCATCTCGACCACCATCCGCGAACACGGCCACGACTACTGGACCGGCGTCATCTACACCACCAACCGCCGCGTCTGGGAGCACGACGAAGCTTTCAAAAAATACCTCAAGCGCGTCCACGTGATCGCCGTCGACATGGAGACCGCCACGATTTTCTCGACGGGTTTCTATAACCAGATCCCCACCGGCGCGATCCTCCTCGTCTCCGACCAGCCGATGACACCCGAAGGCGTGAAAACCGTCGTCAGCGACCAACTCGTCGATCAGGAATACGTCGACGACCACATCCGCATCGGCATCGATTCCCTGAAGCAGCTCATCGAAAAGAAAACCACGGTGAAGCACCTGAAGTTCTGAGCGCCACGTCCGCATCGGCCATCACGATCCTTCACTCCGTCTCCCCTCTCCCTGTCATTCTGAGCGAAGCGAAGAATCCATTTGGACGTCCGCCTGCTCCTCGGACTGCCACCTCTCAACTGCCTTCTTCGCTGCGCTGAGAATGACAGCGTGCCCGCCTGCCTTCTCTCTCATGCCTCCTTCGCTCCAAACTCTCACCCGCCGCGCCCACGAAATTCGCACGCTTTATGCGCGCCTCGAAACCGCCCGCGCCGGCACGCCGTGGACGCGCGCCGAACTCGCCCAAGGTTTCGCCGGCGATGTCGGCGATCTCATGAAACTCGTGATGGCGAAGGAAGGCCGCCGCGCGTCCCGCCACGCCGATCTCGACGCCGCGCTCGCGCACGAACTCGCCGACTGTCTCTGGTCCGTCCTCGTGCTCGCCGATGCCTACGGCATCGACCTCGAAAAATCTTTTCTCCACACGATGCGCGAACTCGAAGCCAGACTCACTCCGCTCCGTAGCGACGAGCGCCCGCGAGTCGACTCCGCCCGCCGCGCCGTCACTCCGTCACGTCGAACCAAAACGGCACGAACGTCGCGCGCCCGCCGAGATTGACCTGCGCCCAGATCACGTAGCGCCCCGCCTTCGGGATCGTGATCTTGAAATTCAAGGTCGGCCGGATCGCATCCGGCGCCTTCGTCGGATCGACCTCCATCGGGTGCAAGTGCGCGAATCCGCTTCGCGCCGCATCGAACGCCACCAGGTGCGCAAACGCGCCCATCACCGGCTCCATCGGCACCGCCGCGCCATCCGCGCGCGTGATGATAAATTTCAAATCCACCGGCCGCTGCGCGCGCACCGGCTCCTGCGCCGGCCTCAACTCAAACCGATACCCATCCCGCTCCGCCACCCACGCATTTGTGGCCCGCTGCGGAAGCAGCCGGACAGCCACCCCGCCCTCCACCGCCAGCTCCGCATTCGCATACAATCCCCGCGATGTCGCCGCCGGCGTGAAGTCCGCAAAAACCCGATACGCTCCGCCTCGCCGCGGCGTGAAACTGAAACTCCACTCACCCGGCCGCCGCGTCGGCCGCGGGTGCACGTGCTGATAATCCGTCAGCGTCGGATCCGCGATCAACAGGTGCAGCTTCTCCGTGTGGACGACCAGCAAATCCTCCGGCGCGATCGGCTTCCCGCTCGCCGTCTTCAACGTCACTGTCGCCTCCACCGCCTTTCCCGCCTCCACCGCCGCCCCGCCGGCCCCCGCCGCTTCCAACGTCATCGTCACCGGCGACGCCACCGCCACCACCGGAATGAACTGCGGATTCAGCGGATCGCAGAAATCGATCGGATTCTTGGATGCATCCACGCGAAAATCCATGTGGCTCAGGTTCGTCCCCGTCGGCAGCCAGCGCAGAAAGCAAAACACCGCGATCGCCCCCACCGTGATCCCCCCAATCTGCCGCCGTTGCCGGATCGACAGGTAAGGCGCGGCCTCCGCTCCGCGCCGCTCTGGAAGCGCCCCGGCGGCGAGCGGAGTCGCCGCCCGATCGTTGTTTACCGCCTTCATCGCTTCATCTTCGCGACAAACTCCTGCGGCTCCCACTGGCTTCCGTCCGCCCGATGCGCGATCTGGCCTCTCTCATTCACGAGCAGCGTCGTCAGCGTGTGCTTGATCAGATCGCCCTCGAATTCCGCGATCACGCCGAACTGCGCCAGCAGATCCTTGATCGCGTTCTCCGGCCCGGTGAGAAACGAAAAATTGCTCGTGTCGATCCCGCGCGACGCCGCGTATTCCTTCAACACCCCCGGCGTGTCGTAGGTCGGATCGAGCGTGATCGAGATCAGCTCGAGATTTTTCACGCCTGCCTCGCGCGCCAGCTTTTGCACCTGCATCATCTTCTTCGTCGAGAGCGGACACATGTTCGCCACCGGACAGCGCGAATAAATGAAGTTCAACATCACCTGCTTCCCCGCGAAGCGCGCGCTGCTCACCACCCGCCCTTCCTGGTCGTAAAGCGCGAAGCTCGGGATTTTTTCGCCGACCTCGCGATAGGCCGTCGCCCCGCGCGACACCGTGTCCTGCCGCAACGCCAGCGCCTGGTTTTTGATCTCGCTCTCGCTCGACGTATCCGCCGGCCAGATGTGCTCCAGCCGCCAGTCGCCCTTTTCCACCGGAATCAACTGCGCGCGAATTTTCTGCCCCGCCTTCGCCGCCGCTGCATCGCCGGCCGACACCGCAAACTCCATCGTCATCGCGGGCATCAATCCGTCGATCGCGTCGTGCCGCACCTTCAATACCTTTCTCGTCGCATCGACGCCCACGATCTCGCCGGTGAGCGGATAACTCTTCGGCTTCGCCGCCGTTTTGTCCGCCGGCTGCCGTGAACAGCCGAGGAATCCGAAAACCAGACAGCCACAAAAAAGCACAAAAGGCGCAAAAAACTTCCGGCCCATTTTTGCGCCTTCTGCGCCTTTTCGTGGCCCATCCGTATTAGTTTCCATCACGCAACGGATTCGCCGCCGGAAAAAATTGTCAAAGGGTTTGCGGCGGACAGAAACGCGCCTTCTGCTCCACGTTCCACAGCTCATGGCCCCCGCCACCGCTCTCCCCCGCACCTCAGCCTACAAGCCCGCGCTCGCGTTCTTCGCCGCGTTCGGCAGCGCGTGGGTCTTCGTGCTCGTCTCGCTTGGCGCGTTCACCACGAGCATCGGCGCCGGCATGGCCTTCCCCGACTGGCCGCTCTCCAACGGCTCCCTGAATCCCATCGGCTGGCTCGACAACCTCGCGATGTTCGCCGAGCACTCGCACCGTCTCAGCGCCGGCGCGATGAGCATCATCACGATCGTCCTCGCCGTGTGGCTGCACCGCACCGAGACGCGCGCCTGGCTCCGGAAACTCGCCAACTTCGCCGTCATCCTCGTGCTCACGCAGGCCGTCGTCGGCGGCCTGCGCGTACTGCTCGAGCGCTTCCAAGTGGCGATGGTCGACACCAGCGTCGGCCGGCTCTTCGCGATGCTGCACGCCTGCCTCGCGCAATTTTTCGTCTGCGTGCTCATCGCCATCGCGCTCTCGTGCACCCGCGGCTGGATCGCGGGCGGTAAACCTTCTGTCGCCTGCCGCGTTCGCCGCGCCGGCGCGATTTGTTGCGCGCTCCTCTTCGTGCAACTCGCGATCGCCGCGGTGCTCCGCCACAGCTTTGCCGGCCTCGCGATTCCGACGTTCCCCTACTCGACACCCTCCGGGCACCTGCTGCCCGACGCCTGGAATTTCCGCGTCGCGATCCACTTCGCGCATCGCGTGATGGCCGCGATCCTCGCCGTCGCGCTCGTGTGGTTCGCGATCAAAATCCGCCGCGATCCGAACGCCTCGCTCGGCCTCCGCTTCGGCGCCTCGCTGCTCGTCAGCCTCATCGCGTTTCAAATTTTCCTCGGCGCGCAAATCATCTGGACGCAACGCTCCGCCGCGATGACCACCGGCCATGTGCTCGTCGGCGCGCTCACCCTCGCCACGACGTTCTGCCTCACGTGGCTCACGCACCGCGACGTGATCGAAGGTACGGCGGGCTTCAGCCCGCTTTCCGACAAGTCGGTCATCTCCGAGCGGGCTGAAGCCCGCCCTACTTCGCAGTCCACCTGACGCGCCTTCATGACTGAAATCGCCCCGCTTTCGTCTTCGTCTTCGCCGGCGAAATTTTCCGACTACCTCGAGCTGACGAAGCCGCGCTTGAGCCTGCTGTCGGTCATGACCGCGCTCATCGGCTATCTCGCCGCCCGGCCGGTGTGGAGCGGATCAACCTTCTTTTTCCTCGTCCTCGGCACCTGTCTCGCCGCCGGTGGTGTCGCCGCGCTGAACCAGTTTCTCGAACACGACACGGACGCGCAGATGAAGCGCACCGCCGACCGGCCGATCCCCGCCGGCAAGGTCGCCACCGGCTCCGCCTTCATCCTCGGCGTGGTGATGTGCATCGCGTCCCTCTTCATGCTCTTCGCCCAGGTGAATCCGCTCGCCGCGCTCTTCACGCTGCTCACGATTTTTTCCTATCTCGGCTGGTACACGCCCGCAAAAAGATTCTCCCGCTGGAGCACGGAGATCGGCGCGATCGCCGGCGCCTTTCCCCCGCTCATCGGCTGGGCCGCCGGCGAGGGCCGCGTGACGGCGCTCGGCTGGATTCTCTTCGGCGTGCTCTTCTTCTGGCAGATTCCGCATTTCATGGCCGTCGCGTGGACTTATCGGCGCGACTATTCCGCCGTGCATTTTCCAATGCTGCCGGTGCGCGACGAAGCCGGCGGCCGCGTCGCCGCGTGGTCGTTGATTAACACGATCGCGCTCGTCGCCGTCAGCGTGCTGCCGGTCTTCCTCCATCTCGCGAGCGTTTATTATCTCGTCGTCTCCGCCGCCTGCGGCGCGTGGTTCCTCTGGCGCGCCGTCGCGTTCACCAAGCCCGCGACCCGCGACAAAGCCGCCCGCAAACTCTTCCTCACGTCGATCGCCTATCTGCCGCTCGTGCTCTTCGCGCTCGTCGCGGATCGCCAGCTCGTCGCGTCATGACCCTCCACGACGTCCCAGCGCTCAATGCCACGCTCAACGGCATCGCCACCGTTCTCATCCTGATCGGCTTCGCGCAGATCAAAGCCGCCCAACGCGCGCACGACACCGCCATCCGCTCGCGCCGCATCCAGAACCACCGCCGTCTCATGCTGAGCGCCGGCGTCGTCTCCGCCGTGTTTCTCGTCGGCTACGTCACGCACAAAATCCTCATCCACGGCGTGCACACGCCGTTCGGCGGCGAGGGCGTGATCCGTGGCGTCTACTACACGATGCTGACCTCGCACATCCTCCTCGCGATGAGCATCGCGTATCTCGTGCCGCGCACGTTCCTCCTCGCGCTGAGCGGGCAGATCGAACGTCACCGTGCGTGGGCGAAATTCACTTACCCCATCTGGCTCTACGTCAGCGTGACCGGCGTGCTGGTTTATTTTTTCCTCTACCAGTGGTGGCCGGCCGCGCGGTGAATCCGCGCCGTTTCGATGTTTGAAGTGTAGGGCGGGGTCAGGAGACCCCGCCCTACAAATTCACATCGTCCCGCCGCTCACTTCACCGTGAGCGTGCCCTTCATCCCGACCTGGAAGTGCGCCGGGAAG
>JBEHYR010000016.1:0-99657 GCA_048498075.1 Verrucomicrobiota bacterium
CTCCATCGCAAGCAGAGCGCCGCGCCCCGCGCCACTCCTCATTTCAGGAATCGGGTGCGCTGACATGATTTTCATTTCGTGGCCCCGGTATTTCTTCGCGTACGTGTCGAGAGTTGAGAATTGAGAGCTGAGAGTTGAGAGTTGACCGTAGCGGAAAGCGTGAGCTTTTCGAGACTGCCCGGAACGAAACGCTCACGCGTTCCGCTATACTCTTGAGATGTATAACTTGGCGCTCCTTGCACTCTTTGCGGCTAATATTCCGAAGACTCTCCTCCTTCGCTACCTTTGCGCCCTTCGTGTAAACAAACTCCGGGCAGTTTCTTCCGCGGTCAATCTCTCTGTGCCTCCGTGCCTCTGTGGTTCAACCAAAACCCCACCGTACAATCCAACCGCAGATTACGCAGATAGCGCAGAGACTGAGCTGAGAGCAAAAACCAGCAGGCGATTTCCGATTCCCAAGCCTTTGCCTTCGTCGTTCAGCTCCTTTGCCAACCCTCATCACTCAACTCTCAACTCTCAACTATTCCCCTCCCCCATTCGCCGCCATCCGCGCCGCTTCGCGCCATTCGCGGGCAACGTCCGATTTCCTACGCTAAAAATATCTCAAAACCTCCGCCGCGTCTCGCGCCGCCCTGGGTAAAGCCCGTCCGGTTCCTGGGGGATATCCCGAAACCGCTTGCCTTTCATTCCCCCAACGCGGCAGAAATTCAGGCGATGCGCATCGTCGTGTGGGGAATCAACTATGCGCCCGAGCCCACCGGGATCGCGCCTTTCAACACCGGTTTATGCGACGACCTCCGCGCACGCGGGCACGAGGTCCGCATGGTCACGACCTTCCCTTATTACCCGAATTGGACCAAGGCGGAGAGCGATCGCGGCCGGCTTTTTCGGACCGACCGCGTTGCCGACGTTGTCGTGCATCGCTGCTGGCACTACGTCCCGCTCCGTCCGACCGCGCTTCGGCGGATTTTCCACGAGCTTTCCTTCGGCCTGACATCGCTGCTCCGCGTGCTGTTTCTGCCGAAGCCCGACGTCTACATCGTCGTCAGCCCGCCGCTGCTGCTGGGGCCGCTGGCCGCGCTGGTTTCGAAATTGAAGCGCCGGCCCTATGTTTTCCACGTGCAGGATCTCCAACCCGACGCCGCGGTGGGAATGCGCATGGTGAAAGCGGGTTGGTTCACCCGGATGCTCTATGGCGCGGAAACCCTGTCGTATCGGCGGGCGGCTCGCGTCTCGGGAATTTCAAAAGGGATGCTGGCCGCCTTCACCCGCAAAGGAGTGCCGCCGCTCAAGCAGCGCCTCTTTCCCAACTGGATGCGGTCTTACGGGAAGAATGCCGTCGCAGTCGAGGACGAGGCGAATCTCAGCCAAAGAGCCGCGGCTTTCCGTCAAAAATACCAGATCGCGCCCACCACTTTTCTCGCGACCTACTCCGGCAACTTCGGGCGCAAGCAGGGCCTGGAAACGCTGGTGGAAGCCGCGGCCTTGCTGGATCAGCAGCACCGTCGCTCGCTCACGGGCAAAAACCTCGGGCTGCCCGAAGAGACCGTGCCGAAGATCCTCATCCTGCTCGTCGGCGCCGGCGTGATGCGCGAGCGATTGGAAGCCCAGATCTTGGGCGCGCAGGCCCACAATATCCAGCTCATGCCTCTGATGGACGAGGCCGATTACCATGGCATGCTGGCCGCATCGGACATCGCGCTCATTCTCCAGGCGCCGGGCACCGGCCAGTTCTTTTTTCCCAGCAAACTTCTCTCCATCCTCTCGGTCGGAACGCCCGTGCTCGGCATGGCTGATCCCGACAGCGAACTGGCTCACGCGATCGCCGAAGGGCAATTCGGCGTGAACGTGCCTGACGCCAATCCCGAAAGCCTGGCCAGTGCCATCAAAGAACTCGCGCAAAAACCCGACCGGCTGGCCGAACTTAGGAAAAACACGATTTGGGTGCGCCAGTTCTCCGGCGACGTGATCCTCGCGCGCTTCGAACGCGATCTGCGCGAAGTCGGCGAGCCGCAGCGCGCGCCCCTGCCGGTTCCGCCGATTGCGCCGGCGCCCGACAAAGCGTCGCCCGAACTCGCCACCGCGAAAAGCTAGCCGGGCGGGACCGGTAGGGACGGCTCTCCGAGCCGTCCGTGTTTTAGAACCTTGCCATCCGCGTTGCCCACGAACCAAGGACAAGAAGAGAGGTAGGGCGAACCGTCCGGTGAGCTGCGCCGGCGACAACGCGCACGGCTCGCGAAATTCCGAAAAGAGGTGGAGCCCGACGTCCCGGTCGGGCTTGGCCGCGTGCTCTCAATCCAGCCCGACGAGACGTCGGGCTCCACCTTTCACGAAAGGCTTTCCGGCTCGAGGCTGTCAGGCACTTTCCGTCACAGCCTCAGAGGTAGGGCGGGCATTCCGCTGCCCGCCGGAAAGTCTTTTGTCATTCGCGGCGCTCACGGAGTGAGCGTCCTCCCGGCCAAACCTTCGAACTAAAGTTCATGACAGCCTCCAGGTTCTAACGATAAAACAACCGGGCTTCGTGGACGGACGTCTCGGAGAGCCGTCCGTGTTTTAGAACCTTGCCATCCGCGTTGCCCACGAACCAAGGACAAGAAGAGAGGTAGGGCGAACCGTCCGGTGAGCTGCGCCGGCGACAACGCGCACGGCTCGCGAAATTCCGAAAAGAGGTGGAGCCCGACGTCCCGGTCGGGCTTGGCCGCGTGCTCTCAATCCAGCCCGACGAGACGTCGGGCTCCACCTTTCACGAAAGGCTTTCCGGCTCGAGGCTGTCAGGCACTTTCCGTCACAGCCTCAGAGGCAGGGCGGGCATTCCGCTGCCCGCCGGGAAGTCTTTTGTCATTCGCGGCGCTCATGGAGTGAGCGCCCTACCGGCCAAACCTTCGAACTAAAGTTCATGACAGCCTCCAGGTTCCAACGATAAAACAACCGGCTTCGTGGACGGACGTCTCGGAGAGACGTCCCTACCGGCACGCAATAATTTCGACGCAAGAGCTGAACCACCGCGCAGTTCGCTCAACTAGGTAAAAATACCTTGTCTCATGTAGGGGGACGCCTGATGAAAAGGACTGATCGAGGGAGGTTTCCTTCGCGCCTCGCCTCTGCTCCGCTCGACCCCATGATCACCCAGCGCCTACGCGGATTGCTCAATCTCCACATCGGGATTACCGCGCTCTCGGCTCTCTCGCTGTTTCTCGTCTACTCGAACGTCATCCACTATTTGCCGCGTGGCGACCTCTCCCCCGATGTTTCGCTGACACCCTACGCGCTCTGCGTCGGAGCCGGGATGTTGCTCGCGGGACGTTACGTTTTCACGTTCGGTACGAAGTTTCATCGGATGACCTGGGTCGACGGGGCTCGCATAGCCTCGCGCCAAACCGTCTGCGTCGCGTTGCTGATCTTTACGCTGATGTTCGCCGCCAAGGATCGGGCCGCCAGCCGTATCTTTCTGGGTTCCTTCCTTTGCTGGCTCTGGTTGCTCATGCTGTTTTTCAACCAGGCTCTGCCGCGATTCCTGTCGCGTCTGCTTTTCCAGCGCCAGCATGCCGTGCCGACCCTCTTCATCGGCGCCTCGCAACAGGTCGATAAACTTCGCGTCTGGCTCGCGACCAAGGAAGCCCTGGGCATTCAGCCCGTGGGATTCTTAACCCCCAGCGGCGCCGGACGGCCGTTGCGCGATACGATCCCGTTTTTGGGCGCGCTGTCCGATCTGGCCGCAGTCATCGAGCAGAAGATGGTGGCGCAGGTCGTCGTCTTGCAGATGCCAATAGACAGCGACGAGCAACGCTCCATCGTCGAAATCTCCCAGGACAAGGGCTGCCGGCTCCTGATTTACTCGGAACTCGGCGAACAATTGCGCCATCCGCTCGTGCCGGTGATCGAGGAAGGCCACACGTTCTTCTCCCTCCAGGAGGAGCCGCTCGAGGATCCTTTGAATCGGTTGGTGAAACGGGGCTTCGACATCTTGCTGTCCCTGCCCGTTGTCTTGTTTGTGCTCCCCCTCTTGTGCGTATGGGTCTGGATCATGCAGCGTCTGCAGGCTCCCGGCACCTTGTTCTTCGCGCAGCAACGGGGCGGTCAGCGACGCAACGAGTTCAAGATGCTGAAATTCCGGTCCATGTACGATGCCGTCCGCGATGCTGCGAGCGAGGCGGTGCAGGCCCGGCGCGGCGACAGCCGCATCTATCCGTTCGGAGCATTTCTCCGGCGCAGCAGTCTCGACGAGTTTCCCCAGTTCGTAAACGTGCTCCTCGGCGAAATGAGCATCGTGGGCCCCCGGCCGCACATGCCCGCCCATGACGCCGATTTCAGCCGGTTCTTCCGCGGCTATCGCACGCGCCATTTCGCGAAGCCGGGGATCACGGGGTTGGCGCAGACCCGCGGCTTCCGCGGCGAGATTTCAGACCCGCTGCTGCTCCAGCAGCGCATCAGCAACGACGTCCAGTATATCACCAACTGGTCGATCTGGCTCGACGTGCAGATCACGGTAAAAACCTTCTGGCAGCTGTTCTTCCCGCCGAAGACGGCGTATTGATGGGGAAATGCGGTCGAGAGCTGAGAGCTGAGAGCGGAGGGCTAAGAGCTAAGGGCTGAGGGCTGAAGACGTTTGTTCGGGATCCGGAAGGCGAAGGATTTGAACATGGAACGAGATCGACCGCTTATCCTCGCTCGTGGCCTGCTAGCGATTCATTGCAACTGTAGCCGGGGTCGTCGACCCCGGACAGCATTCCTGTAAGCTTAGAATCAGGACAATAAAGCTCGTCTTCCGGGCCCAAGGTAGGGCGCGTTGTCCCTAACGCGCCGCAGGCTCCGCGTTCCCCGCCGTTCTCGGCGGTTTAGGATAACCCGCCCGACCTTCCGGGCGACCGCTCTTGAGCGGCTTAAGTCGAGTTGTAGCCGGGGTCGGCGACCCCGGCTACAGTTTGGTTGGAAAAGCAATAGGAAGTTGGCCTGCGTCGCGTTCAACTCTCCGCTCGACTCGTTTCAATTCGGAGAATCGATTCTATTTCGGCCAGCAGTTGCGGAGCCTTAACCCGCGCTACCTGATAGACGATGTAATAATCCACGCCGAAGTAATCGTGGATCAGCCGATCCCTCATCCCTGCCATCTTCTTCCATTCGACGGCCGGATACTTTGCCTTGAAAGCGTCTGGGATTTTTTTTCGCAGCCTCCCCGATGATTTCGATCGCCCTTACACATGCGCGTTTCACGATCTCATCGTCGATAAACTGTCGCTCGTCCAGCCCCGCCGTGGCGTCGAGCAGAAAGCGCGCCTCGTCGCGAATGTGCTTCAATACGTCAACTGCCGAGATCGATATAGCAAACTTCGCGAAGAATACGCGGCCCGATATACGGGCTTAGGGCATCCTCTGTCACCAGATCCACGCGACGCTGAAAGACTTCCTCCAATGCCTCCCCCACGGCATCCAGGTTGTCGAACGTGCGCGACTCCGGCGCAAAACCAACCAGAACATCAATATCGCTACGCTCCTCGGCTTCGCCGCGCGCGACCGAACCAAATATGCCCAAACGCCTCACGCCCGCGGACAGCAGACGGCTTCTGATGGGAGCAATGGCGGACTCGAACATGATGATTAAACCTGTTCAGCGCGCTTGATCGGTCAAGGCCTCCTGCGCGGCCCATTTCATGGCCCGCTGGCGGACTGCAGCTGTAGCCGGGGTCGTCGACCCCGGACAGGATTCCGGTAAGCTTAAAGTCAGGACAATAAAGCTCGTCTTCCGGGTTCCAAGGTAGGGCGCGTTGTCCCTAATGCGCCGACCTCGGGGCACACCTTTGGCCCGTGACGTCCCACGCGTCAAACTTCCACTTTAGCTCCTGCCGCTTCCGACGACCGTCAGGTGAGCGTTGGCGTCATCGTGGAGCGCTTCTTCCACAACAAATCCGTCTGCACCATCACGTGCGAGTCATCCTCGAGATATCCCACCGGCGCCACAATCTCGAAGCCGAGGCCGCGCACGTAGTCATGCATCTCGGCAAACAACGGCTCGTTTTCATACATCGGTCGATAGGAGCATTCGAAAAGCAGGTAGTCGACCTGCTCCACAAAACTTCCCATGCCCTCCAGCACCTTCCGCTCGAAACCCTGCACGTCGAGTTTCAATAGCAGCGGCTTCGGCCAGCTTTTCCCCGCCGCGTAGTCGGCCAGCGTCGTCACCGGCACCGAAATTTTCGTCGTTTCCGCGGTGTCCGGATTGAAGGCCGCCTGCTCCCTGCTTACGACCAGTGCCGAGCTGGCGTGCGTGTGTTTGCTCACGTAGAAATCGAGCGTCCCTTTTTTGTCACCGACCGCCGTCTGTTCCAGCGTCGCCTGCCGCAGCTTTTTCGTGTGCACCTGCAGTTTCTTGAACGTCGCCGGCGAAGGCTCGAAAGAAATGATTTTCGCCGCCGGATACCAGTAGCCCACGGCACCGGCAAATTGGCCCTCGTTCGCGCCGACGTCGAACACCGTCGCCACTGGAACGCGAAGACTACGCAGCGCCCCTACCATCCGGAACGAAGCCAGCGACAACTTCCCCGCTTGGCGGACGTAGCCAACGACCTTGGGTTCAGAGAGGAACGCGAGAATGCGCGAAAGTTTACGTAACAGACTTTTCATAAAAAATGTTTGGAATGCTGAAGACTGGCGGAACGGTACCCCTCGGCGAAGCTGATGCGCTTGGGAACGATTTTAGCGCCCGCGATAGAACGTTACGGCGGTCGACACAAAAGCATGCACGAATACCACGGCCACCATTAGCACCGGCCACACGGCAAACAGCAGGAAATAGCGAAGGATGTTTTTCGTCTGGCCTGTTAACGTTGCGCTGCGCTCGATCGTCGTCTCCTCGCAGGAGGCAGCAAACGCCTCCCTCGCCCTGCGATAGTCCTCATAACGTGCGTTGATCTCCTCGTGCTTGAGGAGTTGCGGGCTCTTCTCCGCTTCGGCAAATGCCGTTTGGGCCGCTTTCAGGTAGTTTTTGCGCGCCCTCATCAAGTCGTCATACGCCGGCTTGCCCCCAAACTCGATTGCCAGTGTCTCCAGGCTTCGGAAACCACTGTCTGCAGCCTCGATCGCGTTTTCCCATCGCTTCCGTGCCTCCGCAATTTCCGCTGGGCTTGTGGACATCGCCAGTGCATCGATCACGCGCTTCCCGATTGCGCTCTGCTGTGTCACTTGGCGCGTCAGTCGCAATATGGGAACCTGCCGCCCAATCACATCGGAGTAGCCTGCATCCAGATCGTGAACCAATTTATAGCCCAATCCCCCCATGACCATGAACGAAAATGTCATGATCGCGAGATAGCTGAGGAACCGGGAGGGAACCCAGATGTTGCGGGATCTCATATTCGATTTGTTGTCATCGCGAAGCGATCTTTGATCGGATGTAGGAGCCTGCTCGCAGGCGATGATGCAGCCGCGCCGCTAATGCACGCTGGAGCGGGATTTCTTGTAACGGCGGTCTATGATCACAGAGGAGCGTCACCGCCGCATCTCCCAACTCCATCCCTCAACTCTCAATTTCCTCGTCCCCTTGCCGCTCCCACCAGTTCGCGCAGCAGTTCTCGCCGCGCCTCGACGCTTTCGTTGTGCAACTTTTCAAACTGCCGCCGCGCTGCCGCCCGCGCCTCATGGTAAATCTCCCGCTCCTCGGTCCACAGTCCGATTTGCCTCATCGCTTCCACCGCGAAATTCTTTTCCGGGCTCACCGCCACCCCGGCGCCGTTGGCAAGTAGTTGCGGGATGGTACCCCGTCCATAAGCAATCACCGGCACCCCCCGGCACAAGGCCTCCAACACCACCAGTGGCTCCGCCTCGTGCCGGTAGCGTGTCGGAAAGATAAACACATCCAAGCGGCGGAAAAACGCATCCTTGGCCTCACCCATGACTGCCCCGATGCAGTCCAATTTATTCAAGCCAATCGCGAAGCACCGGAATTCGATGGCAACCTCCTCGCTTTCGAAAGGGCCAGCCACCACGAAATCAGCCCGGAGGCCGGCCGCCTGGCTTCGACGCGCCAACTCGAGCACATCGATCATTCCCTTCTCCCGCGAGAGATTCGCCAAATATCCCACGCGTAAGCCCCTCCCTGTACCCTGTAGGGCGGGGTCTCCCGACCCCGCCGTCTCTGTATTCTTCAGGCTCGCGTCGCCGAACCCCGCCGCATCGTCGCCTGCCCCTAGCCCTCTTTGAACCCGGAACTCTGAAGCCGCAACTCCGTCCCTCCCGCCTTCGCCAGCTCCGCTGGCTGGAATCGCGCTCCGCATCATCTCATCCGACACGAATGCGGCATTGCTCAGCGCCATCATGCGCCGAATGGCCGGATAGCGCGCGGCCAGACGCCGGCCCATTTCGACGCTCAATCCGATGTGCAATGCTCCGGGACCTGCCGCGGTCACGAGCAAGCGCATGCCCCAATAGGATGCGTCAATATATCGAAAACTGTGATGATGCACCGCGACAGCTGCCCCGCCCAGGCGCGCCGCTGCCGCGATCACCGCTTCATAAACCAACCCCGCACCACCGCTCAGCGATAAATACACCGTGGCGCTCCGATGCTCGCGTCCGAATTTCCATGCGCCTACAGCCGCCCGCGCCACTCGCCCGATGCGCTTGAGCCGAACCTTCATTGAGCGATCCAGCGAAGGCGGCGCCGTGTCGAAACGACGCACGTCGATGCCTTCTCGCTTCCCCGCGATTTCAAGTGACTCATTGACGGCCGACACCCCATGGCGCGGCGGCGGAAATGGGCCGACGATCGCGAACCGTTGACCCACGCCGCCGGCCGGAACTTCCCCCCCCTTCTCTCGACGAGCTTTCGCTCCCATTGCCGCCGAAAACACCGGCGTCCTCTGCACGTCACTTCTCATGCCATTCCTAAACATTCAGCTCTTAGCGTTTTGCCTGCTTGCAGGCGATCGCGCCACGCTCGCGCGCGCCTTTCTCTCTCGGGTTCTTTGCGTTCCAGGCGGTTATATTCCTTCCGCGCTCTTCGCGCTCCGCGTTTAATCCGCCAGCATCCTCACGCCGCCGTCGGCGCTGTCGCAGGTCCGCCGTCTAGTCCGTGCCGCACTATCACCGCCTCGATCGCTTCCATGTAACCATCGACCATCGCCTCCGCACTGTAATTTTTGCCGATGGCAGTCGCGATCGCGGCCCGCCGGTCAAGCCAGTGCTGTCGCTCGTCCCACATCCGGAGCAGAACTTTGCCCAGATCCACTTCATTGCCCGCTGTAAAGAACATCGCGTTCTCCTCCTCCCGACAGATTTCGATCTCTGGTGCGTGAGGCTCCCGATCTGCGATCACCATGGGCACACCATGAGCAAACGACTGAACCGCGCTCAGGCCCACATAACCGGGCGAAACCGAGCAAAACGCCCGCGAGTAAATCCGCCGCAACAATTCCTCGTCGCTCACGTGTCCATGAAAAACCACTCGATGCCGACAGCCGATCTGATCCGCTTCATTTTCGAGCAGAGCTCTCTCCGCACCCGCCCCTACGAAGATCAAGCGAATCTCCGGTGGCAGCGCCGAAAGAATGCCGCGAAAAGCCCTCAACAGCAGCGCTGGCTTCTTCTCTGCAATGAGTCGCCCGACGAAGACGATGTCCGTTACCGTTTCCCCCACCTCGATCAGGGCCGGGCGGCACCGGCTTCGGGAGATAAGCGAATTCGGCGCCACGTGGACGGGTTTGCCAGGAAGGATACGTTTCAGCTCCTCTGCCTGCGAGTGGCTGTAAGAAATCACGCCGTGTGCCAGCCGCATCATCATTAAGCGCAGCACATTCGTCCACGGCTTTACGCCATGGCGCCCCCAGACATGCCCCCAGAGTAGCGTTGGCGCACCGGCTAGTCGCCGGCCCGCCAGAATCACCCAATTGCTCAGTATCCGAGGGTTCAGTTCGAGCACAGCGACATCGGAGTCACCCGCTCTCCCTACGACATTGTGCTGCCAGAGAAAATTTCTCAGCCCTAGGAACCGATTGCTCACGGGCAAGTGCCAGTCTTTGAATTCGGAGCACGGGGTGATGCCTGCCGTGAAATAGTTCCGTCCGCTGATCAGACTGAAACGCTGCCCCAGCCGGCGGCTCAATTCATCGAACACCGACTCCCGATAATCCGGGAAACACGTTTGTAGCACCGTCACCGACGCCTGCGCCGGCTCTTCGGGCTGGCCTCGCTTTTCTTTCGTGCGCGGCAGCAGTGCTGCTTCCGCCGCCTTCAGCGCGCTTTCGGCAAATCGTTCGTTGGACCACCCGGCGACGTGCGCTCTCGCGCCCGCCCCTAACTTCGTCTGCAGAGCCTCGTTGCCGCAGACCTGCTGAAACCGCCACGCCAGTTCCTCCGGCGTGTCTGGATTGAAGCGATATCCGGTCACACCGGGGACTACGAGATCCGGAGCGCAACCAACGAAGCGGGAGACCAGAACCGGCGTTCCACAGGCCATCGCTTCATTGACGACCAAGCCCCACTCGTCGGTCTGACTCGCAAGAACAAAGCACGACGCCAACGCGTAAAATGCAGGCACCGTGTCGATCTGCGCGAATGGCAGAAAATACACTGCCTCTTCCGGCACCTCTTTGCCTTCGGTCTCCCGCCGACCGTCCGCCGTCGTCTGTCCACCAGCCCCAGTCCTCGGTCCCTCGTCCGCCGACTTCTCACCTCCGTCACCCGCCCCCCGTCCAAGCCTTACTGTGGTCTGGCCCCCGTCCCCGCGATCGACAACTGGCAGTCCGAGTTTCCGAGTCAGCGTGAGCAAACGAGCCTTCTCCGGTCCGCTGCCGACAAATACGAGATTATAACCACCGAGGCGCCCGCTCGCCAGGGCGCGCGCATAGGCCGCGACTACGAGCTCCAGATTCTTTTTCTTAACGAAACGTCCGAGACTAAGAATATATTTCCGCGGAAGCCCCAAACGGGCCCGCCAAGCGGGGCAACCCGCCCGAACGGAATCAGCAGCTTTCCCGAAATATTCGTTATCAACAGTATCGTAACCCTCGAAAATTTGTTTGTCGGGCATTCCTAGTTGGCGAAAAAATGTGCGATGGACACTTCCCGCAACGAGCGCAGACGCAAACAGCCCAACAAGCCGCCGCTTTAACGCAAGTCGCACGAGCGAATTATTCCCAGTAAGCAGGTGGCTGTCGTTCATCATCACGACGCTCACTCCGAGAGATCGCGCTGCGATCACGCCAGCCAAAGCGTAGCTTGGCCAGTAACTAGGCACGAAAAAAACCGACACTTGCGCAGTTCTTAACGTCTTTCGCATTTTCCAGAAGATACGCAGTGGTGACAGCTCTTCGGCGGGCTCCAGTGGAAACAATGTAATAAGTTCGGGTGGTCTATCACTCCGTGTCCACCGATAAGTTACCGACAAATCAGAGACTTCTATGGGAACTATCTTCCATGAACCACGGCAACTCGCTAAGGCCCGCAATCGGGCAAAATGATAAGGCCCATAGCACTGCCAGTAGATCCCCAGACGCATATCCTTCATAAAATTATTGGAACGGATCGCCTTCAAAAGGTAGCGAACACCAACACCTATAATCAGGCATAACGATCATCTGAAGGATAGGACTTTTCGTGCTTAAGGCTTGCTAATCCCCTGTCGCTTTAAGAGACGCTTAAAACAAGACGCAGTGCGCTTCGCGGTCGCGAAAATTTTATAGCAAAAAACAAAACATATCCTAGGCGTAAAACTCATTACGTGTGAATAGTTCGCCAAAAAAAACTTATCTGCTGGTAGGTGAAGCATCGACAAATCACCTAGATCTCCGAGTGGTTCCTGAGTGTGGTCAGTCGCGATACTCCAATAGCGACGAACAATCCTGACATAGCCCAAATCAACAAGATTTTCCCCGCGAAGCTGAAGCAACCCGAGAGCCGCACTTGTAATAGCTTCGTCGCCCTGATGATGCAACTGCTTCCACAATAGCGAGTAGCGCGCCCACAGGTGACCAAACTCTTGGCTTAATAGATCCAATTTGTCGCCTCTAGCTAAGATAAATTCGCCACCAAACCACTGAGACTTGACCAGTCTTTCATCTAGTTTCTGCAAGTCGACTAGGACTCGCTGGGCGTCAACACTACCGAAGATCTGCGTAGAAATATCATAAACACATATAGCCCCGGAAGAGGCCATTTCAATAACTGGCGCCGGTATTGGCCTCAAGGCAACCATATCCAGGTCAACAATAGCGTGGAGGATACTACTTTGTCTAGCTACCTCTTTTATTACCTGCAACTTGTGATGTGCCGAATGAAACCGGATCCCTTCTGGTGGTTGGAATTCTGAGTTTAGCTCCACCACGTCTAACAACCCATCAGCACTTCCCGTCAAGCTCCTAACTCGGTGAGCATCGTTCGTGAAGACTCGAAGTCTATACCCACAAGTGTCAAGGGATCTCGAAAGAGCGTTAAGGTTACGCGCGAGGGTAATATGTAAATCATTGTCGCTATATACTTTAATATTTTGCGAATTATGTTCTACTGATGCAAAATAAAAAAGTGTGCTAAAAATTAAATTCATGTTCCAAACACCTGTAGACCTAGTTCGAGTTTTTTACTCGTGTGGATCTATCTCTTTTACCACCATTTTCAATCGGCAGAACTTCCAGATTATTTATTGCGGCGACTCGCGCAATGCGTCGCTGAAGCCAATCAAATTTTCCTGTTCTCCCCCATCGCTCGCCCATAACAAACACAAGGGTGCAAAAGATCGCAGCCCAAAAATATCTGAAGCCGGTGCGAACTGGGTACTGCATTAGCTGCCAATAACCAAGAACGAATAAGAGAATTATCACGAATCCAGCCGCATCTGCGGCAAACTTAACTCGAGCAATTCTCTTAATCGCCAACATAGCCGTGGCCGAGATGCCAAAGTAGACGACAACGGCCCACCATACGCCTCTGTCAAGTATCTCGCACATCCCCCCATAAGGAGTAAACGCGTTAAGGCGGGGCGCGAAGTCTACAAAATTGGTCCCGTACCCGTCGATAATACTGGGTAATGGGGAGAACGACCTTAACCAATACCCTATCGGGGTCGCCTCATGCAACAGAAGCCCTTCATGTTTTCCTTGAAGCACGTCCGTCAGCAGTCCAAAACCCTGTCCGAGATTCTGAAGCAACGTGATAGTTGAATCAGAAACTGAGACAGGGTCTAGAATCGCAGTTCGAAATGCCATAGCCAGATGCACCACTCCTGTTCCGCCGGCGCCTCGCATCATTAGTGGGGCGATCAATAGAAGACGGACTGCGTAAAGATAAATTACCCCTCTAAGCGTCCATTGCCAGAAGCCTTTACGCCCCACCAGATCGCAGGCAAAATATGCGCCCATGATCGCAATCATCCCGCGAGAGGCAAACGCCGCAAACGGTATGGATGTCAAAATACAAGTTGCTAGCGCTACCATACGACTATTTGGAGTAAGCGCGAGTGTGGCGCCAAGCATACCCGTCATTAGAAGTAAGCCCCAAAGCAATCGCGGATCAAGAAATTGAGATTTGCTCGCTCCCATCGGGTCCAACTCAAATCTATCTAACGGAGAACTCCACCACCGGTCCCATCCAACCGAGGTGAAATAGCACGCGAATAATAAAAGACTCCAAGCGATGAGTAAATAGCGCATGGCTCCGATATTCCTCACAACGGCTTTAAAACCCGCCTGTCGTTTCGACATATCGGACTTAAAAAAAAACAACGGCAACGTCGAAATAAAGGCGCCTATAGCCACGCCTAAAACAGCCGATGGAAACGAATCTGGCTCCAGCCCGTATACGCCGCCAGTCCCCAAAATAAGCGGATTATGCTCGTCGTTGAGTGGAGCCGACAATGATAGCATCCAAGCCAGACCCGCATAGCAAAAAGATGGCGGCCCCAATACAAGAAACAACGGCCCCTGCTGACCGATTTTAGAGACAATCAAATTCGAAAATTTGAACACCACACATAGGTATACAGCTATAAATGATGCAAGCGTCAATATACTTAAATTCAAAGACATATTTTTTTATAAAATTCAGCCGTATCGAGTAAATATTAAACAAATGGATTAGAATAATAGCAGGCCCACTTATCAAAAGTCCGGAAGCGCAAACCAAGCCCGCATTTGAGCGAGCGACATCCGACACCCAGTTTTTCCGGAACACAGACGACGCAAGCCGATAAATATTCCGCTGAGAGCCCCAGCCAGGGGGCTAACCTTCCTCGTGGCTATCGCATAGATCAACATCCTGAAAAGGCTGACACTCGCTTTGATCAGCAACACCCGAACAGGCGAAAACGCGAAATCCCAAAGTAATTTATTTCTGCCCTGTAGATACAGTTTTCTCCTAGAACTACCCGGCGGCGCCTGTTGGTCGTGGATGACAACCACTTCAGGCCATGCGACAACCCGAAAGCCCATAACAAAGAAGCGAGCGGCAATTTCCGTCTCTTCGCCGTAAAACTGCAATCGCTCATCAAATCCTCCGACAGCAAGCCAGGCCTCGCGCCGTACAATCGCACCGCAAGCCACAAAATACCGGACGACCGTTCTACCGCGATCCGACCGCGTTTGCCAACGGCCGCTGCGCTTGTTAAATATACCAAACGAAAGCGCCCCGACAGAGGGGTTTCCGTTTAGATATGCGATCGCATCGTCAAGGTTACCACGGTCAATATAAGAATCGTCATCTAAAAGAATTATGTATTGCTCGGTAGTTTCTTGAAAGAGGCGATTACGTACCGCGCAAGCGCCAATGCCATCAAATCGACGCGTCACTACTTCGTTTTGACACAACACCTTATCAACAGGGCAATCACGGCCAACATAAATCGAACAGTACGGCAGGACTTCACGCCACTTGATTTCGGATCGCCGCAATACGTCGACCGGCGCAGAAGACGCGCAAAGAATCGCGATGCTAGCCTGCATCTAAGCTCCTTTTTGCACGATTATTATAAAGATCCTCACAATCAATAACAAATTTCAACAACCGATGCCGTTCGCAATCAAACGTAAGCACCCTGCGGCCTATGCGACATACCCGCGCACAAAACGGTAAAACGATGTTTTGCCACAAGAATTTAGATCGTTTCGACCTCCGGGCCGCTAGGAATTGTGCCCGATTCATCCCCCAAGCGCACCGGAGAACTCCGCGAATTCGCAGTCGTTCAGCCGCCACGCGGCTCTTGAACCGTTGTGACATCTGTTGGCCGTTTGCCCGAATAACAAATATTCCGAGACGCCGAGGTACCCAGCGCCGTTTTCTGGCAGATTTCTGGAGCTGCAGCATAACCATATAATCCGTAGCAACTCGTAAGGAATAGTCCCAATAATTGATATGCGAGTTTAGAGCCGTTCGCCAATATACACATTCTGATGGCATTTGACGGTAAAATACAAAGTGATCGGCTAAAGTTAGCCAGCGTATGGTCTGGCCCACATAAACTTTTCTTCGTTGCTCATGAAAAACCCAATCGTCACTGAATATAAAATCTAGTCCGGGATCCGAAGCAAAGAGGTCGGCTACATAGCAAAATGCGCCCGGGGCGACCATATCATCGGCATTTAACCAAAAACATATCTCTCCGGTAGCTACGGCCAACCCTTTTCTTAGCGCATGCAGTTGTCCATCGTCCTTTTCCGACATAAATGTATCGGTCGTTTTCAGCAGCGGACGCACAACGGCTTCCGTCTCGTCGTCAGACCCGCCATCCATTACAATAAGCTGAACGTTTTGGTGGGCTTGCGCGCGGATCGAGGCTATAGAACGACCGATGGTTAGAGCCGCGTTAAAGCATGGGATGACGACCGATATTTTCGGTTTTTTTTTGCCGGTTTTCATTAACTGATTGCGCCGCTCTCGCCAGACTACCTTACGTAAGCAGATGCGAACGTAAGACAACCGAGCGCCATATACTCAGCTATAAACGATAAGTTTCTCAAATCGGCAACAAAGGCGAGTGATATTCCGCCGGCTAAGCCACTCGCGATCAGCCAAATAAAGCCAAACAACGTAAGGTCATTGCCAGTCATAAAGACTACAAAGCTAACCGAAATGGCGGTGCCAATAGCTGTGCATACTAACAAAGCATTCCATTTTCCACGCGCCTGCAATAGCGGACCAACAAGAAGGCTAGCTCCTATAAAATATGCTGCCGTGAGATATGCACCTAGGTTTGGTAGTGCATAAAGCCATTTAGATCCGAAAACTATATGAACTATTTCCCCTTTAAAAAGGCCAAGCATTACCATTAAAAAGCAAAGGCCTCGTGCTGTTGATCTAGCCGCATGGCGCACCTCGCCCGCGTCAGGTTTCTCTGCGCATATCGTTGGGAAGTAGACTTGGCCAGCCCACATACCCACTAACTGGACAGCCTGGTTGCTTAGGCTTAAATTAAATGCGATGGCCGCAGCTGAAGATTTAGGGTACCTCTCGAAGGCAACATAGTTCACCACATTCTGACTTACCGACGCGAGAAGCACTGCGGCGATCAGCATCGCGTTTTTTACAACCATGAGTCTTATTAAGCGCCAACTAACATTGCCTGAAATTATTGATGCATTTACCCTGTTAAGGCGCCCAATTATGAAAAGCCTCAGTATCGCTGCCAAACCCAGTCCTGACGCGACCGCGAAAGCTATATTTATATAATAGCTTGCTGCAACAATAAACAGCGCGGATGTTATTGCATACATCACCGCCACATGGGCGGCTCTAACGAATTCGCGCCGAGCTTGTATCGGGGCAAGCAGCACATTACCTATCAATAGCACCGCGGCCGCACCGACCAGCATGGCGCTGATAGACTGCATACTACGCCGAGTGTCGATTCCGGCGCGGAACGCCAGTATGGTTGCCGCACACATCATGACAAACGATAGAACGCCAGCTAACGTCAGCGCAGAGGCTATCCAAAATCTCATACCTCGGCTACGCTGCAGCAGAAACTCGCGAATACCAGCGCTTTGCATACAACCTAGAACATTTGCCTGCGCCTGAGCTGCGGCAAATAACGCGTACTGATCGACTGGAAGTAGTCGGGTACAAGCAATATTTCCGAGCGTACCAAGAACCTTCGTTAGAAGAAACTGGTAGGCCGTCGTGCCGATTCCGTTTAGTTTATTTTTTTTTGTCGCCACGATACCTATGAACTTTGGCTGGCGATCCGTAAGCTATGGCGTATGGGGGAATGTTCTTGGTCACGATAGATCCTGCCCCAATCACGGATCCTTGACCTAACGACACCCCGTCAAGGACGCAGACATTGGCCCCAATCCAAACGTCGCTATCAACAGTCACTCCGATTTCTGTGCCCTCTTGAAATAGCATCGGGCTGCCATTAACCTGTGTACCGTGGTTCCCACCGACTATCGCACAGTTCGGTCCAATCATAACGTAATCTCCAATAGTTACCTTACCGTAGATTTGGGTATTTGGATTAACGTGAGAATTTTGCCCGATAGTTACGGCTCCACTCAAAACGCATCCAGGATGCACTGCGCAGTGGTCACCTATACTGATCCTTGACTTACCTCTTAGCGAGCACCCCGGGTAAATAATGGTCGACCAACCGAGCCGCTTAAACCGCCATCCGAAGCATAAATAATATACAAAAGAATGAAGTTGGCAGGTTTGAATCATGGCGGCCGTATTTGCAGATCACACTGATGCGACGGCAAACTGACTATTTGACCAAATCCGTGGCGGTCTGACGCCTAGCACACGAAGACCAACGCCGGCCATAGTCCGCGCGCCACGCCGTACTGTAACTATCGCTTTGCGAGAAATGGTGGCTGAAAATCGAGGAACACTCACGTCGATTATATTTATATTCGAAAATCCGCAGGCACTCAGCAACGCATCTAGCATAGTTGAACTAGCTGCCCAACGATGCGTAAAGTCGTTACACAGGTCATGAGCCCCCGTAAAGCCGTCAGCACAGGGGCATTGAATAAAGACCTTCCCTCCCGACACTAGCTTCGACCGAATTGTCTGGAGGAGATGAATAACGACATCTTTTTCTAGATGTTCAATAAAGTCGATTGCGTCAACGTATAGTAACTCGCGCTCACGCTGAAGCCCCTCAATAGCATCCCCCACTATGGCATTTAAACCTAGTTTCTTAGCTAGCGCTACTTGCGATTCATCCAAATCATAGCCAACTGTATTTTTTATGCCTTTACTCATTAGGTAATACATGAAATTTCCATAGCCGCATGCTAAAGAAATACAACGACGGCCATCAGGGCTAATATAATTTTCGCCAAACAGGTCGTCATAGAAACGGGACCGACGCTGCAGCTCTAATTTCAACTTGTCCACGGTTGTGACGCCACGGTGATTTACCTGGTTTTTGTATGATACTTCTTCGTAAAATTCCATATTGATTTTAAGGCGCGTTTGATCGATTAATTACGCAAACGGTAATTTATTGCAGCAGAACTTAGTCTTAGCTCACGGGTTTACAGGCAGTAGTCCGACGCCACAAACCGCCCCCATTGCTGCCTGTAATTTTTTTTCTGAGATAAGGGTATCCAACGGCACATTGGCTGAAAGCCTTATAAAAAATTGTTCTGAATCTCTCCACGAAATCATCTCTCTCGTTAGGCATTTAAAATTATAATATATGCGGTTGAAGTAGTTAGACCGCTCACCCATTGCGTGACCAGAAAGTTGTCCCCCTTTTACATGCCAAAATATAACGTATTGGACAGTTCCCTCCCGTTCGAAACGCCGCACCTGACCGGGCTTGAGCCAAACGTCATGTAGGGGAAACGCCTGGCTTTTTCCGTCGTCTGACGTGGTCCAGCCGTTCGCGGACCAACATACGTCGGGATTGTGAAATCCAACATCTATCGTGTTCTGTGAACCAGGGGCCCAGTATGCCCAATAGATTGCGAACTGGACCGTTCCTCGTCGGTAGCTGCGAAAAGCAAAGTCATCAAGTTTAAGTATATTTTTCGCTCTTTCGGTCTGATATTCCGTCGCGCCCAGTGAATGGTCCTCTGCTATCCAACCATCGCTAGATCCAGGTAGATAATCTTTTAGAGGTTTTATGGGTTTGAAATAATGAGCAGGTTTCCGCGGTGCCAGTGACAATAACATTCCTACGCTCAACACGCAAAAAAAACCAGTTATAGTTAAGTTTTTAATTTTCACTGTACTTTAAGCGCCGATGCATCAATCCAACGGTATCGCCGATCGAATGGTCACCTTTTCGGCATCTCTGCGCCTCTTGTAAAAATCGCGTTCTATAACCGCTGCGAGATTCTCGCAACCGCCCTTGCGTTTGTCCGAGCTTCGCCCCGTCGCTTCCGGCTAGGAAATCGATGTGGAGGCGGCAGACCGCGGAGTACATGAGTGTGCGGGTCAGGCGCGGCCTGGACCCAAAATTGTTTTCAGGATCGGCAGCAGCGGGCCCATCTGGCGGCGCCAGCTCTCCAGCTTCTGCATCCGCTCCTTCGAAAATTTTTTGCCGTTGGCCGTGGCGACTGGCCGGCCAATTCACGCAGCCGCTTGATGCGCGTGCCGCCCTCCGCGACGATCGGCTCCACCTTCTCCCGCAAGGCCCCGCTCACCAGCTTCCGCAGCTCGAGTTCCGGTTCGAAGAGTTCGGTCGTGGGTCGACTTTTGACAGGCCGGCTAACCCGGCGGGTTCGGCCCCCCTTATATCCCATGTTCGTCGGCGTGATTCGCGGGCGGAGTTGAAAGGGGTCATGGCGTTGCCTTAGGCACGTTGGCTATCCCGGCGGGGTTCGGAGACCCCGCCCTACATCCCATGCGCTTCGGCATGATCCGCGGCGAAATGTTCGTTTCCCGTTCCGCGTTCGAGTCTGAAGTCGTCCTGGTTGCAACCCTCCGCACCATCCGAGTGATCCGCCGTGAAAATTTCTCTCCACAAAAACGCCGTTTACACCTCGCGGCGTGACGGCGGAGTGAATACATGGACTCCACCGTTTATGCGCTCCCGGTGGACGACCTAACCGTCGCTTTCATCTGTACTGAATTTATCCAACGCAGCGATGCCCGGAATCGCTTCCAACTGCGCGAGAAATTCCGGCAGTTGTCCGGTCACGATGCCCCATACCACCGCGTCCTCCACGCGCTCGTAGGCGTGGGCCAGGATATTCCTGAATCCGATGATCGCCGGCCACTCGCCGATCGCCCGTAAATCCTCTGACCGTTGCCGTCTGATACGGGACAGCGCTTCGCCAATGATCTCGAATTTACGTTCCACCGCGGATGCGAGCATTTCGTTCGCACAATAATCCTCGAAGGTCCGACCTGCGGTGAAGCCCCGGATAGCCCGGGCGGCTTCCCGGGCATCGTAGAAGTGCTTCAGGCTCGTTTCATCCATGAAGGATCGTCAGGTCGCGCTCCAAGCTCCGCCTGAAAAACGGATTTCGCAGCATTCGTGGGGTAAGTATCTGCACGGGGTGGCCAAAGCGACGAGCGGCCTCTTCGATGAACCCAAAATAACGTTCCGCCATATTCTGCGGCACGGGGTTCTCGAATTCCACGAGAAAATCGATGTCACTATCGGCGCGTTCCTCGCCGCGTGCCACCGAACCAAAAAGGCCCAGCCGCCTCACCCCATAGCGGAGACACAGATCCGCGCTCTGTTCCATGATCGTTTCTTTCAGCGCTCGAGACATGATGGGGCGCAGGTAACCGTGTCGTCAAGCGGTGCGCTTCGGGGCGCCGTAAAGGTAGTGATCGTGATTTTCGGCCAAGTCGCTCGGAGCGTCCTTCACCGCCCCCACAAATGCAGCGTAGCGCTTGGCGAAGGTGCTCTTAACCCCCGACTCGATCGGTTCCACGCGAACAGCTGTGCCGTCGGGCAGATGCACACCGACAGGTAACTTGATGGTGTTGTTTTCGACCGTAGCGGTAATGCTCATGATAAAACCTAGTTTGTTGCGTCTCTCAGAGAAGTAAAGGCCCGCCAATCCCGGATGGATGCTTGGGGGACGCAGTGAAGGGGTCGTGTGTGACTGTTGACATGTTGGCTCGCCCGGCGGGTTTCGGAGACCCCGCCCTACATCCAACGTGATTCGCGCGAAGTGTCGTTTTCCTTTTCCGCCTTCGCGTCTGAAATCGTCCCGGTTGCCGTCTTCTGCATGAGCCGAGTGATCTGCGGTGAATCTCTCCACGAAAAACGCCGTCACACCTCGCGGCGTGACGGTGGAGTGAATACACCAGCTCGAGGGCGTCAATCGGCGGCCGGCTTGGCGGCGGTGATGCCCTGGCTCAGCCTCCTCCGTCCTCTCCTTCGCGTTCTTCGCGACCTTCGTGTTAAAAATCCGGAACGCAGGGGTCATGACGTGACGTTACTCCAACCTGCTTTCAAGTTGAGACCATCCCTGCGCTCCCGCGCAGGGCTACATTCGGACGTAGCCCGCCGCGGGAGCGGCGGGACGATTTCGCCTTAACAGAGCAATTCCGCCACTCTCGCATCTCGTCTCTCAACTCTCCGTCTCTCGGCTCTCAACTCTCAGCTCTCCGTCTCTCAACTCTCAGCTCTCAACTCTCAGCTTTCTGTCCGATCCTGTTCGTCTCGCATCTCGTCCTTCCTCTCAACTCTCAACTCTCGTCTCTCAACTCTCAACTCTCAGCTCTCAGCTCTCCGTCTCTCAGCTCTCCTCCAACCGAGCTTCGCCCCGTCACTTCCTGGCGAGGTGACTGCATCGGGCGGATTTCCGCGGGGGTCATGTGTGGTCGGGTCAGGCGCGGCCTGGACCCAAAATCGTTTTCAGGATCGGCAGCAGCAGGCCCATCTGGCGGCGCCAGCTCTCCAGCTTCTGCATCCGCTCCTTCGAAAATTTCTTCCCGGCCGGCGTGGCCGCACTCCCCGCCAGGTCACGCAGCCGCTTGATGCGGGTGCCTCCCTCCGTGACGATCGGCTCCACCTTCTCCCGCAACGCCCCGCTCACCAGCTTCCGCAGCTCGAGTTCCGGTTCGAAGAGTTCTCGGCGGTGTTCCGGCGAACTGACGTTGCGCACCGCGCCCAGTTCGCGCAGGGCTTGCAGCCCTTGGCTCGCGGAGCCACGACTGATGTCGAGGCTCTCCGCGATATCGGTGAAGCTCAGGGGCCGCGGCGACGAAAACAACAACCCATAGATCTGCCCGATCGAGCGCGGCAGGCCCAACGCTTCCACGAGGTCCGCGAAGAAATCGACGCATTCGCGCTGGAACTCGGGCGCAACCTCTTCCTGCGCGGATGCCTCCGCCCGGCGTTCGAGCGAAACGGATTCTGCGGGGAGGCGGCTCATCGGGGTTTCCCGGATATCCCTGACGGTTTTCCCCTAGTGTTCAATCAAAATTGAACCCGAGTTCAGCGTCGGCTGAACATGACGAGGTTTTGACAAGGAGGAAGCGATCAGCGGTAAACTCGAAGCTCCAAGCTTAGGCGGTAAGCTGGAAGCAGGAAGCCATCAGCTGTCAGCAATCGGCAGCCAGTCGGTGGCAATCGACCTACCTATTCGAGGTCGGTCAAAAAATGCGCGGGATTCCAACAAAGGCTGGACAGTATCACGATACTCGCCGATTTCGAGACCACCCCGTCTTCCCCGGGCCCAAATCCACTTCAACCCTCAGCTCACAAGCCTCCTATGCCTTCCTGTTTCCGGTTCTCATCGACCTTCCTGTCCGTCGCCGTGGCGATTCTCGTCGGCTCTGCTGCCTCACTGCGTGCCGGTCCCCAAGTCGGCTATTGGGGCGGTGGTTCGGGTGCGTGGGATACGACCACCGCTCATTGGAACACCGACGGTTCGTCGAGCGGTCCGTTCACGTCGACATTCGGTGTATCAGGTCAGGCTTACTTTGGCGGAGCAGGCACGGCGGGGGTGGTAACTTTGGGCACCAACCTTCCCATCGCCGATCTTTACGTCGGCCAGACGGGTTACACCTTCGCGCTGTCGGGCTATTCGCTTAGCTTGTCCCATTACATCGAAACCACCGGAACGACTACGTTTGATTTCGATGGAGGAAGCTCCTCGCTGTCCGTGGTGGACGCCGGCCCCGGTTCCATCAGCTTCGGGCCCGTGTGGCAGATTTCCAACTACGTCGTTGGTTCTGACGTCCTGCAGTTGCGCTATAATGCATCCTCGCTCCTCACGGTGAGCGACTTGTCTCACATCACCTTCGTCGGTTATACCTTGGGAGGCGCGGCCCAGACTGACAGCAATGGTTTCATCACTCCGGAGGGGATCCTTGCCGCTGTCCCCGAGACCTCGACGTATGCCGCCCTGATCGGAGCAGCGACGTTGAGCTTCGCCGTCTGGCAGCGACGCCGCGCCCCGCATCCGATTTCGGAAGCTGAATGACGATATCAACGTCGTTCGTGACTCTCGGCTCACCATAGACGGACGACGCGACCGAGCCAACGATCGCATACGCCATGCCGGCTTGATCGAGCGGTCCGATGAACTGAAACAACCATTCCCACATGCGTCAGGTGGATGAGGTGAGCCACCAGTGCCGCAGCTGAGCGCGTTGCTCGGCAGCCGACAGCCCCGGAGCGCGTGAGGCGATCTCCGCCGTTTTCAGCTTCAGGATCGCCGCATTGAGGCGGCTCACCACGGCCAGCTTTTGAGCCGGAGTCGCTTCGCGGTAGAGCCGGCCCAACACCGGATCGAGCGGCTCCTCCAGCGCCCCGGATCGTTTGGAGATCGGATCCCCGTCGTCCTTCGTCGTTCAGCTCCTTTCCCAACCCTCATCACTCAACTCTCAGCTCTCAACTTTCCCTCCCCCCATTCGCTCCCTTTACGGTCTTCGTGTAAAATAAATTCCGGGCAGCGGTTTTTTACAGAAGATCGCAAGCTGAGAGTTGAGAGCTGAGGGTCGGGTTGACGTAGCGGAAAGCGTGAGCTTTTCGAGACTGCCCGGAACGAAACGCTCACGCGTTCCGCTACACCCTTGAGATGTATAGCGCAAAGACTGAGCTGAGAGCATAGCCAGCGGGTGACTTCGGATTTCCCAGGCCTTTGCCTTCGTTGTTCAGCTCCTTTCCCAACCCTCATCACTCAACTCTCAGCTCTCAACTTTCCCTCCCCCCATTCGCTCCCTTTGCGGTCTTCGTGGAAAATAAATTCCGGGCAGCAGTTTCCACGGAAAAGCCGCCGGTGCGTCCACCGGCGGCTCATTCATTCGCCTGGGCCTGCCGCACGCCGTTCACGGATCACGGCGGCGGAGCGCACCGGCTACGCCGACCACGGTTCCGTCTTCGTGCCGGCGTTGCCCGGCCGGTCAAACGCCGTAGCGGCGATCGTCACCGGATCCCCGGGGGTCCGCGCGGTCGTGGCGTGGTACACCCAGATACCCGATTCGAGCGCGGCGGCGCCCTGCTCGAGCACCGTGAGATCCTCGCTGCGGCCAATGGCCCGCTCATCCGCCCTTGGCGCCCCTCGGCCGGTTCTGGTTCATCGGCCCGCAGTTTTGCTTCACGCTGCTTTCAGCCGTGAGTCTCGCGGCCACGCCCTGGCGCTTCGCTCCCCTTCGCCTCGGTCAGGCCGGGACGAAGAAAGCGCCGGCCCCTCGGCCGACGCTTCCCGCATTAACACTTCGAACACACACTGATTTCAGGTACCAAACCGGAACATTTGCCGCGCGGCCACGATCGCCGGCTGCCCGCGCCGCGTCGGCGGCTCGAACCGCCACGCGCGCACCGCCTCCACGGCCGATTGCGCGAGATACGGATCGCCGCCCAGGCCCACCGACGGCATGCGCACGGCGCCCGTTTCGTCGATGTAGAAATAAACCTGCACCGTGCCCTTCACGCCCTGCTCCGCCGCTTGTTTCGCGTAGCGCGGCGACTCCGCGTTCACCCGCACCGGCACCCGGTCGAGTTCGTTCGCCCGCAGCGCCCGTTTCGCGAAACGCGGCCCGAACGCCTGTTGGAGATGCTGGTCCACATCGAGCAGCGAGCCGCGGCTGACCACCACGCCTTCCGCGCTGTATTCGATGGTCAACGCCGTCTGCGTGGCGACCGGTTGCCCATCGATTCGCGCTGGCGTGAATTTCCATTCCTTCAACGCTTCCAGCCCCGCCTTCGCAAACGCCGGATGCGTGTAGCCGAGCACCATCGTTTCCGTCAACCGGCCGGTCTCGTCCACCGCCACCGCGACGACGAGTTTCGCCCGAGTGATGCCTTCCATCTCCATCGCGGGACAAAGCCGGGGCACGAAGGTGGGTTCCACTTTCACGGATTCGACCGCTGCGGACAGCGGAGCGGCGGCGAGGGCCGCGAGAAGAAAAATCACTGAAGCGTTGAACTGCGTTTTCATGTTGGGATCGGGGTTTCATTCAGCGAAACACCCCCGCGTTTGAAATCCCTTCACCCCCCGTGAAAAGCTTGCCGCCGCGCCCGCCGCTCTTCGCCCGCTCACCGGAGATTTGGGCCGAGGAACGCCCCTCCTCGCCTCCCGTCCCCACGCGGCGCATTCCGCGGCGGACCGTCCGCCGCGGCGGGCGTTTAACTTGCCGCGCGGCTGTGCCGATGGTTGCCTTCGCCCCATCCCCGCTTCGCATGTTCCAGCACCCTTGAGCCCCAAACCGATTTTTGCGGCGCCTCTGCCCACCCTCCGCTGGATCCGGCTCGCCACCTGCAGCCTGCTCCTCGCCACCGTGGCGCACGCCAGCCCGCCGTTGCGCGTGGGGATCGATCTCGACGGCGACCCGATGACGTTCGTCGACAGCAAGGGCGTCCCGCGCGGTTTCGCCGTCGACATCATGCGCGCCGTTGCCCGCGAAATGCAGTTCGACGTGGAGTTCGTCGCCCGGCCCTGGCCCGCGATGTATGAAGACTTCAAGGCCGGTCGCGTCGACGCGCTCGCCAACATCACCTACACCGACGAGCGCGCACAGCTCATGGCGTTCTCCGCGCCGCACATCGTCATGAAAGGCGCCGTGTTCGTCCGTCAGAACCTTCGTCCCATTCGGGCGCCGATCGAGCTGCGCGATCTCCGCGTCGCCGTGAAGCTCGGCGGCGCGCCACATCTCTACCTCCTCGCTCACGGCTGGGCCGAACACATCGTCGCCTCCCCCACCCTCCTCGAATCCCTCCGCGCCGTCGCCGAGCATCGCGCCGACGCGGCGCTCGATGCCCGCCTCGTCGGCCTGAAACTCCTGCGCGACGAGCGGCTCCCCGGGGTCGACCTCAGCGACGTAGCTCTCACCGATTTTGCCCAGCGCCTTCACGCCGCTTTCCATCTGGATAACCCTGCTGCCGTCGCCGTCTACAACGAGGGCCTCGCCCGCCTCCACACCAACGGCACCTACGACCGGCTCTACGATCAGTGGATCGATCCGCTCGAGCCCAATCGCGTTCGCCTGCACCAACTCAAGCCCTACCTCTGGCCCGCCGCCCTGCTCCTCGCCACCGTGATCGGCGCCCTCGTCTGGCAGCGTCGCATGCTTCGCCGCCTCGCCGAGCAGACCGCCGCGCTGCATCGCGGCGAGGAGCGCCTCACCCTCGTCCTCGAGGGCACCGACGACGGATTTTGGGACTGGGATCTGCGCACCAACCGCGTCGATCGCAGCGAACGGTGGGCCGCGATGCTCGGCTATACGCTCGCCGAAATTCCGCCCACCCTCGAGGCCGGCCGTGCCCTCGTGCACCCGGAGGACCGGCACGCCTACGCCCTGATCGATGCCCGCCTCAAACCCGGCGATTCGCCCCCGCGCGACCTCGAATACCGCATGCGCACGAAGTCCGGCGAATGGCGCTGGATTCTCAACCGCGGCAAAGTCGTCGCCCGCGCCCCCGATGGCGCCGCCCTGCGCATGGCCGGCACGCACACCGACATCACCGACCTGCGCCACGCCCGCGAGGAAGCCTCCCGCCAGGCCGCCCGCTTCCGCCTCGTTTGCGAACACGCGCCTGTCGGGCTTTCCTGGATGCGCTTCGGCGAGCCCGAGACGCGGCTCGTCAATCCCGCCTACGAACGCATCACCGGCGTCTCCGCCGCGCGCGGCCGCGAGCCCGGCGCCTACCTCGCCGCCACGCACCCCGACGACCGGGCCCGGCACACCGAAATCGAAGGGAAACTCCGCCGCGGCGAGATCAAGCAAGCCACGGTCGAGACCCGCTACCTGCACCCCGACGGCCACATCGTTTGGGCGATCCTGTCGCTGCATCTGCTCGAGGACGCCGTGCTCGGCGAGGTCTACAAACTCACGACGCTCGTCGACATCTCCGATCGCAAGCGCAACGAAGCCGAACGCGAGGCCCTCGGCACCAAGATGCTCGAGGCGCAGAAACTCGAAAGCCTCGGCGTCCTCGCCGGCGGCATCGCGCACGATTTCAACAACCTCCTCACCGTCATCCTCGCCAACGCCACCTTCGCCCGCGACGACGGCCAGTTCACCGAGGAACGCGTCGCGCCGATCGAGACCGCCGCCCGTCGTGCCGCCGATCTCTGCCGCCAGATGCTCGCCTACGCCGGCAAGGGCAGCGTGCTGCTCGAGCAGGTCTGCATCGCCGCCCTCCTCCGCGAGACCGCGGAGTTGCTTCACGTTTCGATCAGCAAGAAAGCCCGCCTGCAGCTCGACCTCGCATCCGAACTCCCCTTCGTCGAGGCCGATGCCTCCCAGCTCCGCCAGGTCGTCATGAATCTCGTGATCAACGCCTCCGAGTCGCTCGGCGATTCGCCCGGCGAGATCCGCCTCATCGCCCGCCGCGGCCGGCCCGCCGCCGTCTCCGGCGTCGCCACCTATTCCTTCGAACTCCCGCCCGGCGACTGCGTCTGTCTCGAAGTCTCCGATACGGGGCACGGCATGAGCCCCGCCACGCTCAGCCGGATTTTCGATCCGTTCTTCACCACGAAATTCACCGGCCGCGGCCTCGGCCTCGCCGCCGTGCTCGGCATCGTGCGCGCGCATCGCGGCGCGCTCACCGTCGACAGCACAGTCGGCCGCGGCACGACTTTCCGCCTGTATCTGCCTGCGTCCCGCCGCGCCTCACCGGCCGGCGCGTCCTCCTCTCCGCGCACCAGCCCGCCGATGGAAGCCAGCCGCGGCACCATCCTCATCGCCGACGACGAGCCGAGCGTGCTCGCCACGGTCGATATCATGATCCGCCGCCAAGGTTACCGCACCGTCCTCGCGGCCAACGGCGATGAAGCCGTACAACTCTTCAAGGACAACCCCGACGGCTTCACCGCCGTGATCCTCGACCTCACGATGCCCGGTCGCGATGGCGCCGAGGTTCTCGCCGCGATCCGCGCCGAGCGTGCCTTTATGCGCGTGCTCGTGATGAGCGGCTTCAGCGAGGCCGACATCATCGAACGCCTCCGCGGCTGCGGCGAGGTCGTCACCCTCCGCAAACCGTTCACGCAGGAAACTCTCCTCGAGCGCCTCACCGACACTCTCGCCGGTCCGCGTTTCGACTGATTTTCCCGCGCCGCCCGCCGGCGTGCTCGATCTCGCCGTCAGTTCGCCAGCGGCCGCGTCTCGCGGCCCGACGGCGCGATCCGGTGTGAAATCGCGATCAGCACGCCGTTCGGATCGCGCACCACAAACTGCCGGTCGCCCCAAGGCTTGTCGGCGATTTCCGCCGCGATCTCCACGCCCGCCGCCGCCAGCCGCGCCAACGCCGCGTCCGCGTCCGCGACGTCGAGATTCAGCCAAAAGCCACGGCCATCCGTCCCGCACACGAGTTCCGGCGCCGGCACGTTCAGCTCGTGGCGCAGCAGCCCGATCTGCGCGCCGCCCGGATGCATCAACTGCACATAGAAGTCCGACTCGCACAAGGTGCGGAATCCGAGGTGCGTCGTATAAAAATCCCACGTCTCCGAAAATTTCCCCGTGACCAGGCTCGGGTAGAACGGCGCGCCGCCGCCCGCTGTCGCGTGCACCTCGCCCGCTCCGCGCCGCGCCAGTTCGCGCAACGCACCCGCAAACGTCTCGTGCTGCAGCTCGAATAATTCATCCGGCCAGTCTGCCGGTTGAAACAGCGTGCACGTCACCGCCGCCCCGTGCGGCTGCCGCACCACGCGCAGCGGCACCAGCATCATCTCGTCCGGCTGCGCGCCGAAAAACAGATCGATCACGCCCGTGCGCGCATCCGCCGTGATCGCGAAATACAATTCACCCAGCGGCGATGTGCCGCGCCAGAGCCGCCCCTCCCGCCGCAGCGCGCTGCAGAAGCCCGGCGCCCATGCCGGCAGGTTTTCGATCGGGGCCAGCGTGGCAAACAACTCATCGCGCTCCATGGCGAGGGTAACGGTAAGCGTACGGTTCTTCATCGGGATATTTTTGCGGGTTGGCAGGCTCGCGTCGCCGGAATCGTCGTCCTCTCAGTCAACCCCGCTGGCGGAATCGTTCCCTCGAGTTTTTAGGCGGCGCTCAGGCTGCGGCATACAGTGTAAATGGAATCATACCACGCGCCCCTGACAGCGCTATGTCAGCAGTGCACCAATTCTTCGCAGCGCTGCGCCACTCCATTTATTTCGCCTCCGTCAGTTCGAACGCGTCCTCGTACCGTGCCGCCACCGCTCCGGCCTCCTCGCGCACGAGCCGCCGCAACCGCGCCGGCGCCAGCGCCACCGCCTCGCGCCCGAACGACAGCACCCACCGCGCGAGCCACTCCAGCGAAAACGTCTGCAGTTCCACTTCGAATCCATCCTTCACTGCGTGCTCCTTCGTGAACCCCGCGTAACTGTCCCGCCGCGCCCGCTCCATCGCCGCCGGCGAGAACCACGCCCGCGCCGCGATCGTGTCCTCGCAGCTCATCGCCTTCGCCAGATATTCCCGCAACGAAAAATCCGGGCGCGCCTCGAACCGTTCCGCCAGCACCTCCAGCCCGCGCAGCCGCTCCAGTTTGAAATAACGAAAATCCGCCCGCAGCCGGCACCACGCCACGAGGTACCAAGCCGCGTGGTGAAACGCCACGCCCAGCGGCTCCACTTCGCGCAGCGTCGGGCCGCGCTCCCGCCCGCGATAGTTCATCCGTAGCACCCGCCGCGATACGATCGCCTGCTGGATCGGCAGCAGCGTCCGCTGGTCGAGCCCCGACGGCAGCCGCCCGCGCCCGAAGACCGCGATCGCGCGGTTCAGCCGCTCGATGTCGTCCTGCCGTTCGCGCGGCAGCACCGAGCGGATTTTCAACAACGCCGAATCCATCGGCTCGCTCATCGACGCATCGGAAAATTGTTTCACCAGCTCGCCGCCCACGAACAGCGCCATCGCCTCCTCCGCCGTGAACATCACCGGCGGCAGATGATAACCTTTCACCAAACTATAGCCCACGCCCGCCTCGCCCACGACCGGCACACCCGCCTCGCTCAACGCCGACACATCGCGATAAATCGTCCGCACCGTCACCTCGAAATGCGCCGCCAGCTCGTCCGCCTTCACCACGCGCCGCCCCTGCAAAAACATCACCATCGCGACCAGCCGATCCGTTCGATTCATGCCCGCGAGCATGAGTTAGCCTTGCGGCAAGCTCCAAGCTCCAAGAATCCAAGCTCCAGAGAATCTCCAACGAGAAAACCCCGCCCCGCCTCCCTCCGCCCTGGAGCTTGGTCCTTGATCATTCCCTGGATCTTGGTGCTTGGATTCTTGGAGCTTTCCCACCGCACCTCCTCCCATGCCTCCATCTGCCTCTCGCCCCTGTTCCTGGCCCACCAACCCGCTCGACCTCGCCTACCACGACACCGAATGGGGCGTGCCGCTGCACGACGACCGCGCGCTCTTCGAACTCCTCATCCTCGAAGGCGCCCAAGCCGGCCTCAGCTGGTCGACGATCCTGGCCAAACGCGAAAACTACCGCCGCGCCTTCGACCGCTTCGACGCCGAAAAAATTGCCCGTTACAACGCGCGAAAAGTTTCTTCCCTCCTCGCCGACGCCGGCATCGTCCGGAACCGCCTGAAAATCGCCGCCACCCTTCAAAACGCGAAATCGTTCCTCGCCGTGCAACGCGAGCACGGCAGCTTCGATCGCTACCTCTGGTCCTTCGTCGGCGGCCGTCCGATCGTGAACCGCCGCCGCGGCCGCGGCGATGTCCCCGCGAGCACGCGCGAGAGCGACGCCCTCAGCGCCGACCTGAAAAAACGCGGCTTCAAATTCGTCGGCACGACGATCTGCTACGCCTTCATGCAAGCCGCCGGCCTGGTGAACGACCACCTCGTCACCTGCCCCCGCCACGCCGCCTGCCAGCGCCCGACGTAGCGGATGAAGGCTCAAAGCTGCTGTCATTCTGAGACTCCGAGCCAAAGCCAAGCCGTTGGGTGGCATCCGCCGATAAACTCTCAAATGCCTGTCATTCTGGGCGCAGCGAAGAATCCATTTGGACTTTCGCCCGCGCGTCGGGCTACGAAGCGCGCACTGGATTCTTCACTTCGTTCAGAATGACAAACCGCGCTGTCCCGTAGCCCGCTGCGGAAGCAGCGGGACGGATCCGCGAAACGCATCCGCCCGTCACGGAACCTCAACCTCAATGACCCGCGCCCGCCATTGCGCTTGAGCGAATTCCCCGCGCCTGCCGCACTCGTGGCGCCGCGCATGAGCACCGATTCCCCCTCCGCCCAGCGTCTCCGCGACATCGCGCCCGCCCAGTGGAAAGCCGGCATCGCCGCCTGGCTCGGCTGGTTTTTCGACGGCCTCGAACTGCATCTCTACACGCTCGTCGCCACGCCGTTCGTCGTCCACCTGCTCGCCGTCAGCAGCGCCGCCGATCCCGCGGTGCAGAAAAAAAGCGCCTTCATCCAGGCCGCGTTTCTCGTCGGTTGGGCGCTCGGCGGCGCGATCTTCGGCCGGCTCGGCGATCTCCTCGGGCGAAGCCGCGCGCTTTCGCTCACCGTGCTCACCTACGCGATTTGTACCGGCCTCTGCGCCGCTTCGCAAACGTGGTGGCAGCTCATGATTTTCCGCTTCGTCTCCGCCCTCGGCATCGGCGGCGAGTGGGCCGTCGGCGCCTCGCTCATCGCCGAAACGTGGCCGAAATCCTGGCGCCCGTGGCTCGCCGCCGTGCTGCAAACCGCCGTGAACATCGGCATCCTCTTCGCCGCCGCCGCGGTCGCCGGGCTCGCGGTGCTGCCGCATCCGCCCTCCGAGCGTTACGTTTTTCTCATCGGCATCGTGCCCGCGCTGCTCGTGTTCTGGATTCGCCGCCACGTCCCCGAGCCCGCCGCCTGGCGCAAAGCGCAAGCCGCAACCACCGCGCGGCCCCGCGTCCGCGATCTTTTTCATGGCGCCGTCGCCCGCACGACGTGGAACACCACCATCGTCTGCGCGCTCAGCCTTTCCGCCTGGTGGCTTTTTCTCTTCTGGAACACCCAGCATCTCCGCCGCCTCCTCGCCGCCGCCGGCGTCGATCCAGCCTCCGCCACGCGGCAGGTCTCAGCCGCTTTTTTCGTGATGATCTTCGTGTCCATCGGCGGCAACTACGTCGCCGGCGGCCTCGCGCGCGCCCTCGGCCATCGGCGCGCCATCATCCTGCTTTTTCTCGGGCTCTTCGGCGCGATGGCGGGCGCGTTCGCCGTGCCGCGCGGATTCGGCGAACTCGCCTGGTTCTGGGTGCCGCTCACCGGTTTGTTCTCCGGCGTGTTCGGCCTGTTCACGATGTATCTGCCGCCGCTGTTCCCCACGCTGCTGCGCACGACCGGCGCCGGTTTTTGCTATAATGTCGGCCGTCTCGCCGCCGCCGCCGCTTCGATCGTCTTCGGCTGGCTCGCGCCCGTCGGCGATTTTCGCGTCGCGCTGCTCGCATCGAGTTCGCTCGCCCTCGCTGCCGCGCTCTGGGCGATCCGGCTGCCGGAGTAGGTCGGACGGGTTGTCCCCCACCCGCCGCTCGATGTGCATTCGCGAATCAGCTCGGCGGGCTAACCCGGACGCATCACCCTTCAAGGCAAACCAACCCCAGAGTCATTCTGAACGCAGTGAAGAATCCAGTGCGCGCTTCGTGGCACGACGCGCGTGCGAAAGTCCAAATGGATTCTTCGCTGCGCTCAGAAGGACAAGCCTTTGAGAGTTCATCGGCGTATTCCATCCTACGGCTTGGCGTTGGTTCGGAGTCTCAGAATGACAAAAAAGGATGATGATCCGGGTTAAGGACAACCCGCCCTACCACTGCGCCCTACCGCCTCGCCGCGCTCACGCCTTCTGCGGCACCAACGTCGCCACGCTGCGATCGTGCCCGTGCTCACCGCCGCCCGAGTGGTCGCTCTCCTTCAAATGATAAACCGTCACGAGTCGGTCGTTCGTGCGCGCGTAGCGAAATTCCTGCTTCTCGTGCTGCTCAAACGTGATCACGAGCAATGCCCGTCCCTTCACGTCCACCGTCTGCTCCGCCGCCAGCGGCCAGCCGTCGGCATCGAGCCAGACTTTGCCGGTGACATTCATTTCCTTCACATACTTTTTGTCCTTCGCGCTCATCGGCGGCGTGACCTTCAACGTCAGCAACCGCGCCTTTTTCCCCTGCCACTCCGTGTCTTTTTCGTCCACCAGTGCCGCCGTCTCGAGCACGCGAAGCATCTGGCCGCCGGCGTTCAGATAATCGTTCAGCACCGTCGCGTTGAGACTGTCCATCGTCCGCCGCGTCCACCCCGCTGCGCTGCGATCCTTGCTCCGCGCCGTCTCCTCCGCGGTCACCGCGTCGACGATTTCGCGCGGCCAGTGAATGTGGAGACCGTCCGCACTATCCTCGACCACGGCACTCACCCTGCCGCCCCTCCCCTCGGTTTCATCGCCATTCTGCCGTGACGACTCGAACGTCACCGCCGCCCGCACCGGCTCGCCGTGGCCGCTGCCGGCGAGCTTGGTTTTCAGATCCGTCAACGAATCGGCGCGGGCCAACGTTCCGGCCAGCAGGAGGGCAAGTGCGAAGCGCATGGCCGAACTCCGACCACCCGCTCGAGTCATTGATCCATCAAAATTCCCTCCAGATCTCTTCATACGTAATACGTATCATTGTAGTTTCCGTCCGCCGGCTTGAAGCCACGCGCTGCGGTCGCAAAGCCACCATGGTGCTGCGCCTCGACGCCTCCGGTCAGCCGCTCCGCGAAGGCGCGCAGGTCGAGATCGGCGGCAACGACCGCTACGTCTCGGTCTGCCGTCGCCATTTCAAAGCCGCCCTTCCGCACGGTTGAGCGCTTTCATCCGGGCGCTGCCGCGCCGGACTATCGCGGCCGACGGGCGCTCCGCTGTCTCGAACGAAAATTTTTTAAATTCGCGACGGTCACGGCGTGATCGCCCTACCGCGAAATCTCGCGGATCGAAAGTCCATGGTCGCCGCTAAAAATTCTCCCGCGCGATCGTATCGGCCAGCCCGTCGCAATCCCGCACACGCACCCGTATCGCCCGCGCGAGCCCCCACTCCGTATCCTCCGTCGTCGGCGCCACGCGTACGTTGATCAGATCCACCGCGTCGACATCTTCGAGCTGCGCCACCGGTCGCTCGTCGCCCCTCGCCAGATGCAACGACACATCGCGCAACGTCAGCCCCGACGCATGGCGCACGAACAGGCCCCACGCCGGCAGCGTTCCGAACAGCATCGGCTCGGGATAGTCGCGCACCAGCTGCGGCACGACGCGCTGCGCCTGCGCTTTCGTCCCCCCGCCACGGCTGTGGAGCCGGATGTTCGTCAACTGCACGTCGCGAACTGGAAAACCCGGCAAGCCGGCGATGAAAATCCCGTGCTCCGGCGCCACGTCGTCCGCCACCACATTGGCGATGACGATACGCTGCGCCGTGCCGGGCGCGGTCGCGCCGGGCGCCCGCAGCCGGCCGCCCAGGCGAATGAAAATCGGCGCATTCACCACGTCGCGCATCGTCAGATTTGAAACGACGATGTCCTCCATCACTGCGCCGTCGACCTGCTCGAGCGCCAGCCCCCGGCAGAACTCGAACACGCAGTTCGTGATCGCGATGTTCCGGTAGCCGCCGCTCGCCTCCGTCCCGAGTTTGATCCGGCCGATCGGTCCGCCGCGATGCTGCAGCAACCGCGAGCGCGTGCCGTCGAACAGCGTGCCCTCGACGAAGCCACTCACGTAGCAATCGCTGATCGTCACGTTTTCCACCGGTCGGAGCACGCCCGCACCGCAGGAGGATTTCAGGCAGATGCCGTCGTCCCAGGGCGAGTTGACCGTGCATCGCGAGATGCGGATGTTGGCGCCCCCGTCGATGTCGATGCCATCGCGATTCGTGTCGATGAAAACGTTGTCGATCGTCACGTGATCGCAGCCGCTCGCGAGCAGCGCGAAGTGGCCGCCGTGCAGGATCGTGAGGTCGCGCACGATCACCTGGCGACAACCGCGCAGCGCGATCGCCTTGTTGCCGACGCCCGCCGGCAGCGTGTCGCGGCGGTTGGGATAACCGAACACGCCGCCCTCGCTTTCATCTCCATCGCGCGACGGCGCATCCGGCCAGCCGTCGGCCTCGAGGACGTCGGGCAGTTCGTCCAGGCGATGCGGTGCCACCTGGCCCACCGGCAGCGCGATGCGCCCGCTGCCGCGGCTCAAACCCCGGCCGAAAATCCGGCCCGGTCCGCAGAGCGTCACCTGTTCGAGGTCTTCGCCCCAGATCAGGCTGTTGCGAAACCGTGAGTGCCCGAAATCCTGATACACGTTGGCCGGCGCATGCTCCGGCGCATCATAGCCGCCCGGCGCGCCGGGCGGCGGCGGATCGGCGGCGATGAGCACGGCGCCCGGCTCGAACTGCAAAGTGAGCCGGCTCCGCAACTGAAGAGGGGGGCAGAGAGACTCGCCGGCCGGCAGCACCACCGTGCCGCCGCCCCGCGCGTGGGCGGCGGCGATGGCGCGGTTGATCGCATCGGTGTCGAGCGCGCGTCCGTCGCCGACGGCACCGAAATGACGCACGTCGAACTCAGGCGGGACCGTTTCCGGCCCCACCGGCGGATGACCGGGGGAGATGCTCACAATACCGGGAGACGCTCGGCGGATCAGAAGTTGACCGTGGTCGTGAACCGGATGTTTCGACCGGTGGCGGTGGTCAGGCCCGAGCCCCAGGAGCGGCCGCCGGCGACGGAGATATAGTCCTTGTCGTCGAAAATATTGTCGACGTTCAGGCGGAAGGTGTAGCGGTCGTTCAGGCGGTAGGAGACGCTGACCGTATTCACATATTGGGGTTTCAGGTAGAAGCTCACTTGCTCGATCACGCCGAGCGACGTGTAGCCCGAGGAAGGAACGTCGCCGGCGCGCTTGCCGCTGTAGTTGACGCCGACGGTGACCGCGAGGCCCTTCCAGGCGCCATCGCGGAAGCGATAATTGAGCAGCGCACTGGCATTGTTGTCCGCGACGCCGCGGACCATGCGGCCGAGGGAGTCCCGCATGTTGAGGTGGGAGTAGGTGAGGATCGCCGAAAATGCGTCGGTGATGCTGCCCATGAGTTCCAGTTCGTAGCCGTGATTCGTGAGATCCGAAACGAGCTGCTGCGGCTGCGTCGGGTCGTTTTGATACGCGGGATTCGGCACGGTGACGTTGGTCTGGGCGATTTCGAAGTAGGCGCCGTCGATCGAGAGCTTCTGGTTGAAGAATTCCGTCTTGAAACCGTATTCCGACTGCACGCCGCTCCGCCAGAGCGGCGCGTTGTTGGCGATCACCGGCGAGGCATTTTTGGAATGACTGTAATAAACGGATACGTGCTCCTGCACCTTCCAGAGCGCGCTGAGATTGGTCATGTTGCGGGCATCGTCCAAAATGCTCGGAGCCGAGCCCGTGAGGATGTTCCAGGCGGCCGTCTTGGTGGAGTAGCGCAGCACCCCACCCATCAGGAAGAGGCGATCGTCGAAGAAACCGAGCCGTTCGTTGAGATAGAGCTGCGTGTTGGTGTAGGAGGAGCCGTTATCCTGCGTGAGCGCGGCGGGATAGCTCGGATACGCGGCGACGAGGGGCTTCGTCACGTCGACGGAGGGCAGCGGGCCCGGATCCTTCACGCGGTTGTCGGAAGTCTGGCGGGAGTAGCCGAGGCCGACGACCGTCTGCGAATCGACCGGCCCGAACTTGTATTTGAAAAGCTCATCCGTCTGGAAATTGCCGGTCTTCAGCCGCGTCCACTGAATCTGACCGCGATGCCCGACGGCGGCGGGATTGTAGTAAGGCGAGTAAGTCGACACGGGCACGCCGTTGACGACGGTCCACGTGTAATCCTGGGTGAGTTCGCCGGTGGCGGGATTGTAGCGGTTGCCGAGGCCGGGCAGCCCGTTCACGAAATCCTGATCGGAATCCGTGAAGTAGTAACGGGCATTGGCGGCGACGCGGAAGCTCATGTGCTCGTTCAAGGTCGTCGTGAGCGTGGTGAAGAGATCCGCCGTGTGCGTGCCGTTGTGACTCCAGGGCTGGGTGCCGTTGAGGCCGCGATACGAGAACCCCGGAGCGAGTCGCGGGTCGCTCGTGCTCGCCGTGGTGTTCGGATCGAGAATGAGCGCCGGCTCCCGAAAAATCCACATGTCGGCGGCGACCAGTTTCGTGGTCAATTGGGTCCGGTCGGAGATGCGCCACGTCAGCATCGGGGCGAAGGCGCGATGCTTCGTCTTCGCGTCGGCCGACCAGTATTGACGGGTGTCCTGCAGCGCGCCGATGAGCCGGTAAGCGAGGTTCTTGCCGTCGCCCAAGGGGCCGCTCATGTCGAGCGTCACCTTCTGCGCGTCGAACAAGCCGATCATCGCCGTGAGCGAGGCTTGCCGGCGGAAGGTCGGGGATTTCGTGATGATGTTGAGCGAGCCGCCCGGGGCGCCCGCGGGCGAGAGGATGGCGTTGGGGCCTTTCGTCACTTCGATGCGCTCGATGATGGACTCCTCGATGTTGTCCGCGTCGGCCGACTGGAGAAAGTTGTCAACGGTGCGGGCGCCGTTCTGCGTCTCGAAGCCGCGGATGATCATGCGATCCTGGAACTGGATACCGCGTCCCTCCTGCACGCCCGCGACGTAGCGCGTGACGTCGAAGACGCGCGAAGGCGCCAAATCATCCATCATCTCGCGCGTGATCACGGAAATCGAACTCGGCGTATCGAGCAGCGGCGCACGCACGCGCACCGCCGAGATCGCGTCGGCGGCGTGATACCGGTCGGCGGGACTGGAGGAGACGTTGAACGGCGACAGCACCACCGTCTCGTCGCCCGCGGCATTCTGCGCGAGGGCGGCGGTGGTCAGGAGGACAAACGGCGCGAGGATGCGGCCGGATCGGAAGCAGCAGCGGCTCACGCCGCGCAGAGACGACTGGGTGTTCATAGGTCGGGGGATTCGGGGGAACGACTGGGAACAGACGGGCCGCCGCGAGGCGGAGAAATCCGTTCGGAGCGAAAATCGTGGGGAGGGGAAAATCGAACGCGGCAGGTCTGGCATGCGCTAAAGTTCGCGCAACGCCCCGCCCGCTTTCCGCGTAAAACGAATTGCTCTCGCCGCCGCCTTGCCCCCGCCTTTTTCGCATGGCGATCTCACCGGCCCCTTCGTCGCCCCCCACGCTGCGCGAAATCGCCCGCCGCGCCGGCGTCAGCCACACCACCGTCTCGCTCAGCCTGCGCAACCATCCGTCGATCCCCGAGCAGACTCGCACGCGGGTGCGCGCGCTCGCCGATCAGCTCGGCTATCGCTCAAACGTGCTCGTCTCTGCGCTGATGAGTCAGGTCCGGCTCAAGCAGCACAAATCCGGTCCCGAGGTCGTCGGTTTTCTCACCGGCGGTCCAACCGCCGACGATTGGAAAAATCATTCCGCCAGCGTCGGCTTCTACGATGGCGCGCGCCGCCGCGCCCAGCAGATCGGCATGCGCATCGAGCCGTTCTGGCTCGGGCCCGCCGGCGCCGCCGCGGCGTCGACCTGTCGCATGCTCGAAGTCCGCGCCATCCGCGGGAATCTCCTCACGCCTTTTCCGGTGCCGGTCTACGACTGCGAACTGGACTGGTCGCGCCTCATCTGCGTCGGCCTCGGCTACGTTTTCAATCACCACAACCTTCATCGCGCGACGCACAACCATTTCCGCGGCGCTTTTCTCGCCTACGAAAAACTCGCGGGCCTCGGCTACCGGCGCATCGGCCTGATGCTCGACCGCGACGAAAACCGTCGCGTGAACTATGCGTGGCTCGGCGGTTATCTCGCCGCGCAAAACACGGCCGCCCTGCCGCAGCTCGCCCCTCTGCTCACGGTGGGCGCCGAGGTCACGACCGCCGTGCGCGCCTGGTTGCACCGCGCGAAACCCGACGCGATCATCGGCTTCGGCCCGCGTCAGTTCCTCGCGCTGTCGCAACTCGGCCTGAAGATCCCGCGCGATGTCGCCTTCGTCGCGCTCGACGTCGATCAGACGCGCCTCGCGCACGTCGACGAGGTCACGGGCATCAACCAAAACCTCCAGCTCATCGGCGCGACCGCGATCGATATCCTCGCGAGCCAGCTCTACCACAACGAGCAGGGTCTCCCGCAGCGCCCCGTCTTCAGCATGATCGAGGGCTACTGGGTCGACGGCCGCACCGCTCCCCTGCGCCGCAGATGATTTTTCCGCCTGCCGCGCACCGGAACTCCGGCGCCCTGCGCGTCACACCCGCAGAAAAATTTTCCGCCGATACAGGAAACGCGCCAGCACCAGCACCGCGGCGATTTCCATCACGGCCACACCGAGGTCGCCCGCTCCGTGCGCCACCGTCGCATCGAGCCACGCTCGCACGCTACCGCCGACGAGCCGCTCGCCGATGCCGTGGAAATTCACCACCGCCGTCGCCAGATACAGCGTGATCGGATTCACTCCGATCCACACGAACGGCTCGCACCACCGCCGCCACTTCCGCACGTCGACGACGTAGTAGAAACCTGCCAGCAGCAGCGCGCTGTAGCCGCCCGCCACGAGCACGTAGGACGACGTCCACAATTTCTTGATCACCGGAAACTGCACGTGCCACAGCCAGCCCGCGACCACCGCCGCAATCCCCGCCATCACCAGCACGCGCACTTTCCGCATGTCGGTGAGGTCGGAGCGCCGGAGCAGCAGTCCCGCGAACACGCCGAGCAGGCACGTCGCGATCGCCGGCAGCGTGCTGAGGATTCCCTCGGGGTCGTAATATTTGTCGTAGTGCGCACCCGGAAGAAATTGGAAATCGAGGTGGTTGGTCAGGTTCAGTCCCGGCTCGAAATGCCCGCTCACCCGCGCCGTCGTCGCGTCGAACGCCGCCCGCACCTGCGCCATCGTGGGATGTTCCACGCCGAGTCGCGCCGGCAGCGCCGCATCGTCGAGCTGGATGTCGCGCACCGGCACGAACGTCAGCAGTCCCCAGTAAACCGCCAGCAAAGCGCCCGCGATCGCCGCGAGCGTGCGCGGCTTGAAATAGCAGAACAGCAACCCCGTCGCCGCATATGCCAGCGCGATCCGCGACAACACGCCTGCGATCCGCACGTCCGGCCACGGCTGCGCGAAGCCGCCGTTGTAGAAAATCCCGAGCGCGAAAAGCAGCACACCGCGCCGCAGCACGCGCTTCACCGCCGCCGCGCGGCCCTCGCGCGCGAGCAGCGACGACAGCGAAAACACCGTCGTCACCCCGACGATGAAAACGAAGAGCGGAAAAATCAGATCCTCGAACGCGAACCCCGCCCACGCCTTGTGCTCGAGCTGATGGCTGAAAAATTTAACCACCGGCGAAGCGGTGAGCCCGCCGAGCGCTCCCACCAGCGCATCCGCACCGAGAATCCAAAACATGTCGAAGCCGCGCAACGCATCGAGCGACACCAGTCGCGAGGACGAATTTTCAGTGCTCATAAAGGATTTTTGCTCTGCGCTCTCTGCCTTCTCTGCGTTCTCTGCGGTTAACAAAAAGGTTCATCTTCACAGCCGCTTGATCCGCACCGCGCGAAACGCCACCGGGTCGTTGTGTCCCGCGAAGCCGAACGCGCCGCTCGCGCGATCCTTCCCCGGATGCGGATGATCGGCCATGAACTGCGTCACCTTCGACAGATCGCCGTCGAGGATCACCGTGCCGTTCAGCTCCACCTTGATCGTCGATCCGCGTACCGTGACCTCCTCGAAGTTCCACGCGCCCGTCGGCCGCTGATAGCCGCGTGCCGCCGCGATCATGCCGTAGGCGGAGCCATGCGCTTGCCGCGGATCGATTTTGTCTCCCGTCACCTGCTCGTAGTGGTCATCGAGCACCTGGCACTCGCACATGCCGACATACGCCGTGTCGCCCTCGCCGGGATAACGAATCGCGAGTCCGTTGTTTCCGCCCGGCGGCACTTTGAATTCCAGTCGCACCACGAAATCGCCGAACTGCTCCTGCGTGAAAATCGTTCCACCCTGCTTAGGGCGACACACGATTGCGCCGTCGACGACCTGGTAATTTCCCACCGGCCCCGCCCACCCCGAAAAATCTTTCCCATTGAACGCGCTCTTGAAACCGGCGTCCTCCCCGTGGCTCGCGAGCAGCCGGTTCGCCTCATCGCCGCCGATCTCGCGAATGAAAATATTCTTCCAGCGAATCTCACCGCCATGCGTTTGGAGCTGGATCGGCCCGCGCGCTGGCGCCGGCTGCGACCGGTCGAAATAATTTTCCATCAACGCGTGATCGACGACGAGCTGGTCGTTGAGCCACACGCTCACTCGCGCGCCGACCATCAGGATCCGCAGGTGATTCCATTCGCCGAACGGCCGGTCCGCCTTCACGAGCGGATCCTTGCCCGGCGCACCGGGCGAATTGTTCCAGAGCCCGCCCGAGCCTTTGTCCGCGCCGAGCGGAAATTTTTCAGTCTCGGTCGAATCCCAAATCTGCACCTGCGGACAGCCGCGCAAATAAACGCCCGAGTCCGCCCGCGCGACGGTGCGATAGTCCACGAGCAGCTCGAAATCGCCGTAGTCCTTCACGGTCGTCGCGTATTGCCCCGCGCCGTCGTTGACCAATTCGTCGCTCTCCGCGCGCCAGTGAGCGCGCATCTCCGCGGTCCACGCCGCGTCCTTCGCCGTGCGTTCCTCCGCCGGCAAAGCCTCCCATTTTCGCGGATCGAAGGTCTCACCGCCGCGCCAGCCGCTGAGGTCGCGCCCGTTGTAGAGCGCCGTGAATCCCGGCGGAGGAGTAATCTCCGCCCGCACGCCGGCGAACATCGTTAAAAACACCAACCAGCAACGAGCATTCATAAACATTCCTCCTCCGCTCCCTGTCATTCTGAGCCCAGCGAAGAATCCAGTTGGATCTTCGAAGCGTTCAATCGCGGCGAAACGCGAACGGAATTCTTCGCTCCGCTGCTGATGAACCTCACCCGGTTTGTCGTTCTGAACGAAGTGAAGAATCCAGTGCGCGCTTCGTGGCACGACACGCGTGCGAAAGTCCAAATGGATTCTTCGCTGCGCTGCTGATGAACCGCCCCGTTTGTCATTCTGAACGAAGTGAAGAATCCAGTGTACGCTTCGTGGCACGACACGCGTGCGAAAGTCCAAATGAATTCTTCGCTGCGCTCAGAATGACAGGCCTTTGAGAGTTCATCGGCGGATGTCACCCAACGGCTTGGTGTTGGTTCGGAGTCCCAGCATGACAAATTAAAAGATTCACGTTTCAAAGTTTCACCGTGCGTCCCTCCCGGCGCGATTGATCTGCCGCGAGCACGATCCGCAGGCTGTCGAGCGCGCTCCGCCAATGCGGCTCCAGATCGAGTTTCTCGCGGATCGCCCGCAGGAAAAATTCCTGCTCGCGCCGGCACAGCTCATCGTGGCTCGGATCGTCCTCGACCGTGAGCAACTCATCCGCGCGGGAAAATTTCCCGTCCGCTCCGCGCGCCGCGTGATGCACGCGCAGCGTCTCCGTCTGCGTGTGCGCATCGATGTTCGCCGAGTTTCCCGCCCGGCTCGCCCGGTGAGCGACGATGCTCACGCTGCCCTTCGGCCCGATCGCATCCTTCACGAAAAACGCCGTCTCGCTCATCATCGGCCCCCAGCCCGCCTCGTACCAGCCGATCGAGCCGTCCTCGAAGGTCACCTGCAGGTGCCCGTAGTTGACCTGGTCCGACGCGATCTCGTCGCTCAGTCGCGCGCCGATGCCGTTCACGCTCACCGGTCGCGCGCCCGTCATGCGGCACATCACGTCGACGTAGTGCACGCCGCAATCGACGATCGGCGACGTCGAACGCAGCAGGTTCTTGTGCGTCTCCCAATGATCGCCCGAACTCTGCTGATTCAGATTCATCCGCATCACCAGCGGACGGCCGAGCGTCTGCGCGATCTCCACAAAACGCGTCCACGCCGGATGCACGGTGAGGATGTAGCCGACGACCAGTTTCCGCCCGCACCGCCGCGCCGTCGCGATCACGCGCTCCGCGTCCGCGAGATTGCCCGCGACCGGTTTCTCCAGGAACACATGCGCGCCCGCTTCGAGCGCCGCGATCGCATACGCCGCGTGCGTCTCCGTGTAGGTACTGATGCACACCGCGTCCGGCCGCATGCGCGCGAGCGCTTCGCCGAAATCGGAAAACTCCGCCCAGCCTCCGTTCAGTTCCGCATTCAATTTTCCCCGCGTCGCCTCGCCGCGCGCCACGAGCCCGACGATTTCAAAATCGTCCGCCAGCCTCGCGTAAGCCCGCGCGTGCGACCCGCCCATGTGGCCGCACCCGACGACGAGCACGCGAATTTTCTCCTTCATGCTGCCGCCGCTCCTTTCTCCGCATCCGCCACCTCCGCCGGACGCACCGTCGGGGGTTTGAAAAACAACGCCAGCAACCCGATCCCCGCGACCGCCACCGCCGTCGGCACGAGGAAAAGTTTCCCGTAGTCCACCGCCGCCACGCCCGCCGTATTCGAAATCGTATAGTGCGCCGCGAGCCGCGGGAACAACTGGCTGGCGCCGACCATGCCGACGCCGAGGATCAGCAGATTCGCCGCGCCTTGCGCGCTCGCCCGCACGTCGGCCGGAAACACCGCATCCACGTAGATGTAAACCGTCGCGAAGAAGAACGCGTAGCAGATGCCGTGCATCACTTGGATCGCGACGATCAGCGCCTGGTGCTCCGGCGTGCCGAAGCATGCGAACACGCTGTAGCGCGCGAGCTGCCCGCCCACCCCGGCGATCAACGTCCACTTCCATCCGAGTTTTCTCAGCACGAAACCCAGCATGAGCATGGTCGCGATCTCCGCGATCTGGCTGAGACTGCTCACGACCATCGTCATCCGCGCCGAGATGCCGATCTGCGTGAGGAAGCCGTCGATCACCACGAAGTAGCCGTTGTGAATCACCGCATCGATCAGGATGACGGTGAACAGCACGGCCACGTGCGGCGTCGCGAACAGCCGCGCGGTCCGCAGCCAGGCGAAGCGATCGATGCCGATCGCGTCGCGCCGCGGCGGCGTGTGCGGCAGCGTCAGGCTGTAACCCGCCAGCGCGAGCGACAGCAGTCCCGCCACGATGAACACCCAGCGCGTCTCCGCCGCATTCGCGCGGTCACCGAGGAGAAAAATAAACGGCCAGCTCACCGCCACCCATCCCGCCGTGCCGCCCATCCGCACGAAGCCGAACTCCGCCGCCGGCCACTCCAGATGTGCAAACGCGAGCGAGTTCGCCACCGAGAGCGTCGGCACGTAGAGCAGCCCGTAGACGAGGAACAGTCCGAAGAACGCCGGGAAGCTCGTGACGAACGCCGTCCCAATCAGCGCCGCCCCGCCCACCGCATGGCTGAACGCGAGAAACCGTTCCGCGGAAAAATTCCGGTCCGCGAACTGGTTGCTGAAAAAAATCCCCACCACCGACGCGATCCCGAACACGCTGCCGACCCAGCCCTGCTCGCTCGCGCTGAAACCGAGCATGCCCATGTAAGGAAAAATTTTGATCTGCCACGCGCCCCAGATGGCGATCTCGAGCACCATCATCACAAACAGCCGGAGCTTGTAGCGGGAAACGGGAGCGTCCTTCGACATGGGGTTTTCAGCTGCGGCGCGTCGCGGGGCCGGACACGTTCGCTGCGCCCAGCATCGGCGCATTGCGGCGGTGACCGCGAGTCAGAACCTCATCCCTCGTTCGAGTGGTCGCCTGCCTTGGGCGTTGCCTCGGCCGCACACGCCGCGTCAAAGTGCGCCCGTTTTCCCCGTGGCCTCGCCCCTCTCGCTCAACCGCCGCCACTTCATCCGCACACTCGGCACCGGTGCGCTCGCCGCGCCGCTGATCTCGCGGCGCCTGCTCTCCGCGCCGCCGAGCCGCACGCTGCGCCATGCGAGCTTCGGCGCCGCCGGCATGGCGTGGGCCGACATTCAGGCGATCACGAGCAACCCGTTCGTGCAGCTCGTCGCTGTGGCCGAGGTGGACCTCAACCGCATCGCCGACGTGAAAGCCACGTTCCCCGACGTGCGCATTTATCAGGAGTGGCGGCAGCTCCTCGAGCGCGAGCAGGACAACATCGACTCGGTGAACGTCTCCGTGCCCGACCATCTGCACGCGCCGATCGCGCTCTCCGCAATGCAGCTCGGCAAACACGTTTACTGCCAGAAGCCGCTCGCGCACGACGTCCACGAGACACGCGTCCTCACCGACTTCGCCCGCGGCAAACCGCTCGTCACGCAAATGGGCATCCAGGTTCACACCTCGCGCGCCTATCGCCAGGCCGTCACGCTGATTCAGTCCGGCGCGATCGGCAAAGTGAAAGAGGTCCACACGTGGAGCAGCAAAAAGTGGGGCGACCTCGGCGCGCCACCCGCACGCACCGATCCCGTGCCCGCCGGTTTCGATTGGAACCTCTGGCTCGGCGGCTGCGCGCCGCGGCCGTTCGTCGGCGGCGGCTACTATCATCCGGAGACGTGGCGTAAACGCCTCGACTTCGGCACCGGCACGTTCGGCGACATGGGCTGCCACATCTTCGATCCGGTTTTCGCCGCGCTCGCGCTGACCGCGCCGCTCTCGCTTCGCTCCGACGGCCCCGCCCCCGACGCGTGGAACTGGTCGATCAATGCGGTCATTCGCTACGTTTTCCCTGGCACGGCGTTCACTGCTGAATCCACGGTGCCGATCACCTGGTACGACGGCGACGAGCGTCCGCCCGCCGAGATCCGCGAGCTCGTCGCCGAGCCGGACCTAAAGGCCATCGCGAAGAAAAACTCCGGCGGCGACGCCGATGACCAGGGCTCGATCTTCATCGGCACGAAAGGCGTGATGCATCTCCCGCACGTCGCTACGCCGCGCCTGTTTCCGCGGAAAACCTTTCGCGATTTCCCGCTGCCGAAAGTCGTCGAGACGCATCACTGGTCCGATTGGGCCGAAGCGTGCATCGGCGGCTCGGCGAAACCCGCCGCGCCCTTCGACTACTCCGGCCCGCTCACGGAAGCCGTGCTGCTCGGCAGTGTCGCCGTGCGTTTCCCCGGTGAGACGCTCGCGTGGGATTCCGCCCAGCTCTCCTTTCCTGGCCGTCCCGCCGCCGATGCCTTCGTCCGCCGCAGCTATCGCTCCGGCTGGTCCGTCCCTGGACTCTAGAACACTTCCAGAAATGCCGTGGCCGCCGCGAGCGCTGAAGATGTCGCGGCCACCCCTTGTCATTCCGAGCGGAGCGAAGAATCCAGAGCGACCCCCGCAGGTGAACGAATAGGTGGATTCTTCACTCCGCTGCTGATGAACCGCCCGGTTTGTCATTCTGAACCAAGCGAAGAATCCAGAGCGCGCTTCGTGGCACGACGCGCGTGCGAAAGTCCAAATGGATTCTTCGCTGCGCTCAGAATGACAGGCATGTGAGCGTTCATCGGCGGCTGCCACCCAACGGCTTGGCGTTGGTTCGGAGTCTCAGAATGACAGAGAACAATATCCAAAGTTATCTGGGGGACACCCCATGAGGTGGAGCCCGACGTCCCGTCGGGCTCGACTCCATTCGCAAACCCAGCCCGACGAGGACGTCGGGCTCCACCTGTCCGACATCTCTCCTCTCGCACACGTATCCGCGGCTGTCATTCTCGTCCCCATGCGCTTCGTCCGTCATGCGTCTCGCTCGCTCCTCGTTTTCATCGCCGCGTTCGTTTTTTCCACGGGCATCTTCGCTGCCGCTCCGATCGCGCCAAAACCCCTCTACCGCGATCCCGTCTTCGATGGTGCCGCCGATCCGGTCGTCGTCTGGAATCCCCACGTGCAGCGCTGGTGGATGTTCTACACGAATCGTCGCGCCAACGTCCCCGGCCTTTCCGGCGTCGCGTGGGTGCACGGCACGCCGATCGGCATCGCCGAATCCATCGACGGCGCGACGTGGCACCACGTCGGCGACGCCGAGATCGAGCTGCCGGCCGCGCTCGCCGGCGAAACTGCCCCACCGACGTTTTGGGCGCCCGACGTCGTCACCGCGCCCGACGGCACGCACCACATGTTTCTCACCGTGGTGCCGGGCGTATTCGAAAACTGGAATCACCCGCGCACCATCGTCCACCTGACGAGCGCCGACCTGCTCCATTGGAAAAACGCCGCCGCCCTCTCCCTCTCCTCCGATCGCGTGATCGACGCCTGCGTGCACGCTCTCCCCGGTGGCGGCTGGCGGATGTGGTATAACAACGAGCGCGATCACAAATCCATTTACTATGCCGACAGCCCCGACCTCGCGACGTGGACCGATCGCGGCAAGTGCACCGGCGTCGGCGAACGCCCCGGCGAAGGGCCCTTCGTCTTCGCGTGGAAGCAGCGCTACTGGATGCTCGTCGATCTTTGGAAAGGCCTCGGCGTTTATTCGTCCGACGACTTGCTGCACTGGACCGCGCAATCCGACAACCTTCTCGCCGTGCCCGGCCACGGCGTCGACGACGGCGTGATCGGCGGCCATCCCGGCGTGATCGTGAACGGCGACCGGGCGTTTTGTTTTTATTTCACTCACCCGGCCCGCACGCCCGCGAACGCTTCCCTGCCGAAAAACTCTCTCGAACTCCGTCGCAGCTCGATCCAACTCGTCGAACTCCACGAAACCGCCGGCCGCCTGACCTGCGATCGCGACACGCCCGTAACGATTCAGCTCACGTCACCGGCGCCCTGATTCCACGCTCCGGCCTTGGCCGCGAGCGGCAGCGAGATGCGAAACGTCGCGCCGCGTCCCACGCCGGCGCTCACGGCCTGCAGGCGCGTGCCGTCGCCCATGACCCGGGCGCCGGCCACGAGATCGACGTGCACGGGGAGCCGTTTTTCCGCTGCACGCGGTTGGGGGTTTGCAACGTGTCCTTCAGGACTTGCCGGCGGCGGGTTGCAGCAATCCGCGATCGGTCATCCATTCCGCCATGCGCTCGGGCCAGTGGCGGATCGCGAGAAACGTCGAGCGGTCGCCCATGTTGAACGCGTGTTTGCCCGCGGCGATCATGTGCGCCTCGACCGATACGTGCGCCGCGCGATACGCCTCGAGCAACGTCATCGCCACTTTGTCGCAGCCGTATTCGTCGTCGTTTGCGCAGACGAGAAACAGCGGCGGCGCATCTGCCGGCACGCTCTTCGGCGCCTGGCCGCCGGGATAAACCATCAGCTCGAAATCCGGCCGGCCGTTCGCCCGATCGATGGGGTCCGCTGCGTGCGGATCGCCGGCGCCGGGCTCGTAGCCGACCATCATCGCCACCGCGCCGCCCGCCGAGAAGCCGAGCAGGCCGATGCGCTTCGGATCGATGCGAAACTCGTCCGCGCGGCTCCGCACGAGACGCATCGCGCGATACGCGTCTTGTTTCACGTGCTCCATTTTATACGGCGAACCCGCTGCGTTCGGCAGGCGGTATTTCAATACGAATACCGCCACGCCGAGCGGATTCAAAAAATCCGCGACCTGCCTGCCCTCGGCATTGAAGACCAATTCGGAAAATCCACCGCCCGGCGCGACGATCACCGCGCAGCCGTTGGCTTTTTCCGTCGGCGGCAGGAAGACGGTGAGCGAAGGATTGTTCACGTTGCGCACCCAATAGTCCTGCGCCTTCTCCGGCTCGTCCTTGCGCGATTCGAAACCGGGTGCGCCGTTCGGCCAGAGATGGATCACCTGCGGATCGGCGCAGGCGATGGTGGACATCAGCAGGGCAACCAGCAGTGCGGAGAAACGTGATTTCATGGGAAATGGAGTGGGGTGCGTTGGGCATGACGAAAGTCACGAAAAATCAGATCGCGAGAAATCGCGATTTTGCCGATCCTGAGCCCGGAAACGGCCCGTTGAACGATCGTTGCATCCGCGCTCCCCGCGTTTGCGTAGAAGCCCGCCAGCCGGTCCCTCGAACCCTCGCCCCTATGATCTTCCGCGCCCCGCATTGCCCGTTCCGCCAACCCTGGCAGCCATGACTTTCCACCGCCGCGCTCTCTCGATTCTCGTGGTTGGATATTTTTTCTCGGCGGCGGTCTTCTCGCTCCGCGCCGAGGAAATCGAGGCGGTGAGTTCGCGCGTCGCTGCCGACTACGTCCGCGCGAGACAGCCGAGCGGTGCGTTCGAGCCCGAGGCGTATGCGTTCGGCAAAGGCGGCTACTGGAGCGGCGGGGTCGACGACCCGAGCATCGGTAAACTCAAGTTCCTCGACGTCGCCCACGTCATCGCCGAGCCCCTCGCCACCCAGAACTACGTCCCGACGAAAGACCCCGCCACCACGAAGCTTCTGATCATGGTCTACTGGGGCACGACGATGCCGCCGGCGCAGGCTGGCAGCAGCGTGGTGTTTCAGAACGCCTCCTCGGCTATGAACGCGCTGCAGTCAGCGAAAAATGCGGCCCCGCCGCCGAAAAATGCTTCCCAGGCGATCCAAGCCGCGCGTGGGAAGGAGCGAGGCACACCGGAAGAGCAAGCTGCATCCGCCGCGGCTGACGCCGCCATCGCCGCACTTCAGGCCGAAAATCAACTCCGCCGCCGCCTCGACATCCAAAACGCGAAATTGCTCGGCTACGACTCCTGGTGGGAATCCACTGCCCACCTCGAAAACACGCCGCTGGACCTCGGCCGCCGCGACCTGCTGACGGAGTTGGAGGAAGACCGCTATTTCGTCGTGCTCATGGCCTACGATTTCCAGCTCATGTGGAAGCAGAAGAAAACGAAACTCCTCTGGGAAACCCGTTTTTCCGTCAGCGAGCGCCATCATGAATTCGACAAAATCCTGCCCGTGATGGCGCAGTTCGCCGCCAAATATTTTGGCCAGGACAGCCACGGGCTTCAGCACCACGACGTCCCGATCGGCCAGGTCGAACTCGGCCAGCTGAAATCGCTGGGAACGCCCGCGGAAAAAGAACGCTGAGCCCGGCGGACTCAAGTTTGTCCGCTCGATCCATGGTGGGCGAGGCGTCCTGCCGAGTCGAAATACCACGCGAAACTCAGCAGGTCGACACTCCGCAGGTCGACACTCCGCAGATGGCACCCGCGGCAGGTGGCACCCGACGTCCCGCCGGGTTGGTTCGGTACACGACATGACCTTTCTTCCAAACCAGCCCCCGCTCCCGGCGTCGGCCTCCGCCTCCGACCCTCCGATCGATTTTCCCGGCGGCCGGAAACCCGCCGCCCGCACTGCAATCAAAGTAACCCAATGGGTTACTTTACTCACGCCTTTCGCTATTAAAGCCTCCAAAGAAAGTAACCCATTGGGTTACTTTGTACCCGGCGCCATGCAGTCCAGGCATCCTGAGTCCCAAGTATCCTGGCTTGCGAAATTTGCCTGCGATCGGGGAAGCCCGACGTCGTTGTCGGGCTGGGGCGGCGGGCGCGCGTGGCCCAACCCGACGAGGACTCTTTGGACCGGAGACAAGGGTAACAGGTGTTCGGGGACATGGGTAACACCTTCTCATCGTTCCGGCTGAACCTTCGAACTCGGCGCGCGCGGAAACGCGGTGGGGCCGTGCGGCGGGGATGGCTGTGCTGGTTAGATTTGCGCCGACGCCGACACTCATGGCGCGTTGACGCCGGGCGCATGGGTGCGCGCTACGCAGTGCGCATGGGTGCGCGGTCGCTGTGCGCGGTGCGCGTTCCCAACACGCACGTCGTCGCCCCAAAAAATACGGGCGGGCGGCCACACAAAAACCGCCCGCCCGCTGCTTCTTCTTAACCCCCAAAAAGTCTTCTAGACCGCCGCCAGCTGCGGCGATGTCTTCCCGAGATTGGCTTTCGCGTCGTCGAGCGAATCGTAGAACGTCCATCCGCGCGTATCCTCGAAGCCTTTGCACTCGGCGATGATCTGCGGGTTCGCGACGAGCGCGAACTGCATCGCGAGATCGCGGCAGGTCTGCATCGCCTGGAAGAGGAGCTTGATCACGCCCATGTGCAGCGAGCGGATCTGATGGATGTCGATCACGACCTTGTTGTGGCCGGCGTCGACCGCCTCGGCGAATTTGGGTTTCAAATACGCCGCCGCTTCCGCGATCACCGCCGGCGAGCAATTCTCCGGCAGGCGCATGATGAGGCTGTCGCCCTCGATCGCGTAGTAGCGTTGCGAGGTGTCGAGATTCATCGCCTTCGCCATCTTCGTCTCGAGTTCGCCGAGATCGAGCGGCTTGGTGACGATCGCGCTGAAGCCGCACGTCTGCGCGGCCTGCTGCTGCGAGGTCTCGGTCTTCACGACGAGCGCGAACACCGGCGTGTATTTCGTGCGGACATTCGTGCGGATGAGGCGGAAGAGCGTGAACGCCGATTCCTCGGGCAGCGAGAGGCTGATGATCATCAGGTCCGGCGGCGTGCGCGTGCAGAAATCGATCGCCTCGCCCTGCGCCGTCACGCCGTGAATCTTCCACGGGGTGTGCTTCAGGCCTTCCTGGATCTGTTGGATGATCGCGGGCTTGTCCTCGACGATGAGGATGTCGGCCGGATCGAAAATGGACTTCGCCTTCGTCGGCGCCTCGGAGAGCGGCTTCAGGTCGATGATGCGGCCGGCCTTCTCGATGAGCACGTCTTCCTTGAATGGCTTCACGAGGTAATCGCGCACGCCGATTTTCGCGATCTTCAGCACGTTGTCGCGACCGCCCTCGGCGGTGAGCATCATGACGGGGATACCTTTGAGCGCGGGATCGGACTTGAGCTTCGTCAGCATTTCCACGCCGTCCATCACGGGCATCGTGACGTCGAGGAGGATCAGGTCGGGATTTTCCTTCGAAGCGAGCGCGAGGCCCTCCACGCCGTTGGCGGCTTCCAGGATTTCGCAGTCGTAGGACTTGAAGGCTTTCTTGACGATGATGCGGACGGTCTTCGAATCGTCCACGGTCAGAATCTTGTAGCGCATGGTGTGTGAGGATTGAAAAAGCTTAGACTTCGTCCTGCTTCAGCAGGAGGTCGGCGACGATCTTGTGGCCGCCGCAATCGAAGTAGTAGATGTGGCGGGTCACGGAGCTGATCGGCTCGATCGTGAAATTGCTGCCGTGCATGATCGATGGGATCGTGAGCTTGCAGGTGTGACCGGCATCGCAGAGGCCGTTTTTGAAACTGCCCACGGTCATGTTCGTGAGTTCGCCGATGGCGTCGTTCATCACTTCGTCGCCCGCCTCGCTGAGTTCATCCTCGGTCATCCCGAGCAGGTGGCAGGTGCAGAGCCGCGCGAACGCGAGATCGAGATAGAGATAGATGAGACCATTGGCCTCGCCGAGAAAACCCACGGTGCCGACGACGTGCGGCCGGTGATTTTCAGCGAGCGGAGACTGCACGGGCCAGACCTGCTCCAGGTTGCCGGACACGGGCGTCAGCGATGGATCGCGGCCGAGCATCGTTTTGAAAACGTCGCCCACAGCGCGGGAGATGTTTTCGCGGATCAGTTCTTCAGTAATTTGATCGGTAGCAGGCATGGCGGGGGCGAGGTGAATCCGGTGCTCTCGCAGCTATCGGCGCGTTTCCGACGGGGATTAACAGGAATTCGCGAGAATTCGCGCGAGGCGATCCGGCGGCGGACGGTAACGGCGGTCGATGACCGCCGAATTGCGCGGACTCACGGCGGTCATCGACCGCCGCTACATTATTCCCCGTCGCGCGAGCCTACTCCACCGCCGCGAAATCCGCGTCGATCGGATCGCCGCTCTCGCGGTATTCCTGCAGTTTGTTGCGCAGCGTGCGAATGCTGATCCCGAGTTCCGCCGCCGCCTGCGTGCGGTTGCCGCCGGTCTGCCGCAGCGCGGCGCGAATCGCCTGCTTCTCGAGCGCATCGAGCCGCAGCACGTGTCCGCTGCCGTTCACCACGGAGGGCCCGCCCTCGCCCGCCACCGGCGCCGGCGAGGCGGCGTCGGCCGGAGCCTCCGCCCCGTCAGCCGGCTCTGGAAGCGGCTCAGCGGCAGTGAAGGGCGGATCGCTGACGTTCAAATCGGTCGGCAGCCCGAGCGTCGTCGCCGTGACAGGCCGGCCGGATTCCGACAGGATCACCGCGCGCTCCACGGTGTTCTGCAGCTCGCGCACGTTACCGGGCCAGCGATAGGCGAGGAGCGCGGCGCGCGCGGAATCGGAGAAGCCCGTCACCTTCACGCCGTGCTTGCGCGCGAAGCGTTGGAGAAAATGTTCGGCGAGCAACGGGATGTCCTCCAGCCGCTCGCGCAGCGCCGGCACGTGCACGGGGAAAACGTTCAGCCGGTAATAAAGATCCTGCCGGAAATCGCCCTTCTCGACGTGCTTCAGCAGATCGCGATTCGAGGTGGCGATGATGCGCACGTTGACCTTGATCGTGCGGCTGCCGCCGACGCGCTCGAATTCGCGTTCCTGCAGCACGCGCAGGAGCTTCGCCTGCAGGTTCGCGGGGATTTCGCTGACTTCGTCGAGGAGCAGCGTGCCTTGGTGCGCGAGTTCGAAACGGCCTTCGCGGCGCTCCGTCGCGCCGGTGAACGCGCCGCGCTCGTGGCCGAAAAATTCGCTTTCGATCAGGTTTTCCGAAACGGCCGCACAGTTCACCTTGATGAACGCCTGGCTGCGGCGCGGGCTGCGGCGGTAAAATTCGCGGGCGACCATCTCCTTGCCCGTGCCGCTCTCGCCGGTGACGAGCACCGTCGCGTCGGTCGGCGCCACGCGTTCGATGAGCTGGCGCAGGCGGATCATCGCCGGGCTGCGGCCGACGACCATGCCGTCCTTGTCGCTCGGATCGTCGCTGAGGAGGCGGTTGACGTTGAGGAGCTGCCGGTAGGACTGCGCCTTTTTCAGGATGATATCGATCTGGCCCGGCGAAAACGGCTTCAACACGTAGTCGAAGGCGCCCGCGCGCATGCAGCCGACCGCCGATTCGATCGTGCCGTAGCCCGTCACCATCACGACGAGCGGGCGTTCGGGCAGCGCGGCGACCTGCTCGAGGAATTTCTGGCCGTCACCGTCCGGCAGCCGGATATCGAGCATCATCAGGTCGAACTGCTCGCGCTGCAAAATCGCCGCGGCTTCCGCGAGATTATGCGCGCACGTGACCGGCAGCTTGTGACGCTGAAAAATACTCTGGAGAAGATTTCGGACGACGAGTTCGTCCTCGACGATCAGTATCTTCTCAAAAGACATCGCGGTGGAAAAAGGAGAGGTTCGATCTTCCGGCGCAGGGAAGCGCTGAAGCAGGACCGGTGAGGAAAACAGGCGGACCGCCGCAGTTCAAACAAATGTTCTTTTCACCGTCAGCCAGTCGCGGGCAGCAGCGCACTTACGCGACGGATGACTTCCGCGGGCATGTAGGGCTTCGGCAAAAAAGAACAAGGGCCCCCGGCGGCGAAGACCGTTTCGAGCGTGCGCTGGTCGCGGCCGCTCGTGAGCAGTAGCGGCAGTCCGGGCAGGTGCCCGCGCAGCATCTCGCACAATTCGCTGCCCGGCATGTCGGGCAGATGGCAGTCGACGAACGCGAGCGCGATAGCGGCGCGGTGCTCGGCGAGCAGCCGCAGGGCGTTGGCCCCATCGGCGGCGTGCAGCACGCGCACTTTCAGCCGGCGGAGCAGATGTTGCAGCAGTTCCGCGAGCGCATCCTCGTCTTCCACGAGCAACACGGCCGCTTCCGATTCCGCCGGCACCCCAGCCGCGAGCGGCTCCAGGCTCGGAAGTAGCGACGCGGAAGAGAGCATCGTCCGGTTTTCGTCCCATGGCGGAAAAACTTAAACATTTGTTTCAACTTTTTTTCAAGGTGTGCCGATGAACCCTGCAACGCCGGGATTTCCCGGCGCCTGTTCTTCTCCCCAATGCGACTTCTCTCCTTCCTTTCCGATATCGAACGCGCGATCCGGCTCGAGGCCAATGCCGACGAGGGTGCGGTCTGGAACTCCGCGCGCATCGTCAACTTCAAGACCGGCCTCGCCCGCCTCACGCTCACCTCCTGCGAAGTCGACAGCGGCATGCCCGAGGGCACGATCCTCGCGCAGCATTTCAAGCTCGCCAACGGCTCCTTCTGCCTGAAAGCGAGCCTCTCCTGGCAAGGCAGCGACCGCGGCACGATTCTCTCCGTTTACGATACACCGACCCTGAATTGGAAGCTCGAAGCCACCCGCATCGGCTCCGCCTGGCTTGCCGGCCCGCCCGCCGCCACCGTCGAGATGACCCTGACTGAATCGGAAGAACGCGTGGCCATCGCGAGCTGACGCGACGAAACCGGATTCCCCCCGGCGGAAAGAACCGCTCGTCGGAGCGGGTTCGTTCGATTGGCGCCTTCCTGATCGCGCGGCCGCCGCACGAGCTTTGGCGAAGTCCACTCTCCGGCCAGAGATCGGGTGAGGCGCAGGCCACGAGGAAAGGCGCCGACCATTCTGTCCGCACTCCCGTCTGCGCGCCAGCCCTCGCTCATCCGCTCTCGAAACTTGCCAACCCGCAGCACCCCACCAACCTTTCCGCCCTATGCATTTCGACAATCTTCAACCCGGACTCTCCGCCCCCATCACCCGTTTCGACGATGACGATGATGACGACGAGAAGGAAGATGCCCCCGCGAAAAAAGGCGGCGCACCCGTCGGCATGCTCATTCAGAAAAAATTTCTCGAACAGCGGAAAATCTTTCTCTGGGGCCCCGTGACCGACGAGTCCGCGAAAGACCTCACCGAGAAACTTCTCTACCTCGAGGCCACCGATCCCGGCAAAGAGATCACGTTCTACATCAATTCCCCCGGCGGCTCCGTCACCGCCGGCATGGCGGTTTACGACACGATGAAGCTGATCGCCTCGCCGATCACCGTCGTCGTCACCGGCATGGCTGCGTCGATGGGCTCGATCCTCCTCTGCGGCGCGAAGAAGGGCCGCCGTTTTCTCTACCCGCACTCGCGCGTGTTGATCCACCAGCCGCTCATCTCCGGCCGCATGGTCGGCCCTGCGACCGACATCAACATCCAGGCGAAGGAAATGGAAAAACTCCGCCTCGAGTTGAACAAAATCCTCGCCGACTCCTCCGGCCAGCCCATGGATCGCATCAACCAGGACACCGACCGCGACTTCTATTTGAATGCGACCGAAGCCATCGCCTACGGCCTCGCCGACAAGATCGTGGAAAAAATCTGAGTTCGCGATATCTCTTCGACCCGAAGCTCACCATCTACAACTCCGTCAGCGCGCCGATCGCCACGAACGACAACTGGGGCGACGGCCCCGATCCCGCCACGCTTTCCCGCCTCTCGAACCAGTTCGGCGCCTATCCGCTGCGCGCCGGCAGTCGCGACGCCGCCATCATCCTCACGCTCGAACCCGGCCTCTACAGCGCGGTCGTCAGCGGCGTGAACGGCGCCCAGGGCATTGCCCTCGTCGAGGTCTACGAAATCCTGCCCTGAAAAGGTGGAGCCCGGCGTCCCCGCCGGGCTGATCGCGTTTGCTGGAAACATCGGGAACCAGGCCGCCTCAGCCGCCGGAGCACGGGCAGGTTGCCCGTGCTACCCACTCCCGCCCGTCCTCACTCCAGCGCCCGCGCCTTCTTCACCAGTCCCACGAACTCCGCGCGATATCCGCCCGGATCGTTGCCGATGCCCGCCTCGGCCCACGACTTCACGTCATCCAGCGTCGTCGCGCCCTTGTTCGGCGAATCGCGCAACACCATACCGAACCCCGCGACCGCCGCCGCGAACTTGAAATCCGCGCTCGCCGCCGCGAACGCCACATTCCGGTCCGCCAGCGGAAATTCCAGCCGCTTGCTCGCCTCGCCCGCCGGCTCCTTGTAGCGCACCTTGAGCGTCAGCAATTCATCAGCCAGTTCGGCCCTCGCGCCCGCCGGAACCTCGCTGCGTTTGTTTGTCTTCATCGCCATCGGCGCCGATGCGAAACCGACGTAGCGCAGCTCGTCCACCGCACCGCTCTTCCCATCGCCCTCGGCCGCCTGCTTCGCGCCCACCGGCACGATTTCATAGAGCGCCGTCACGGCGTGCCCCGCGCCGATTTCGCCCGCGTCGACCTTGTCGTTGTTGAAATCCTCTTTCTTCAGCAGCCGCTTCTCGTATCCGATCAGCCGATAACTCGCGACCTTCGCCGGGTTGAACTCCACCTGCAGCTTCACGTCCTTCGCGATCGTCACGAGCGTGCCGTTCACCTGCTCGACGAGCAGCTTCTCCGCTTCGCGCCGCGTGTCGACGTAGCCGTAGTTTCCATTTCCCGCATCCGCGATCTGTTGCAACGTCGCGTCCTTGTAGTTGCCCATGCCGAAGCCGAGCGCCGTCAGAAACACCTTCGACTTCGCCTTCTCCGTGATCAACCGCACCAGTTCGCCTTCGCTGGTCGTGCCCACGTTGAAATCCCCGTCGGTGCAGAGCACCACGCGATTGATGCCGCCCTCGATGAAGTTCGCCTTCGCGATGTCGTAGGCGAGTTGGATGCCCAGTGCGCCATTCGTCGAACCCGACGCCTGCAGTTCGTCGATCGCGTCCGCGATGGCTCGCGCGTGTTTCACCGGCGTCGAAGGCAGCGCCAGTCCGCTCGCGCCTGCATACACCACGATGGCCACGCGATCGTCCGGCCGCAGCTTCGACAACAACAGGTGCATCGACTCCTTCACCAGCGGCAGCTTGTTCGGGGAGTTCATCGAGCCGGAAACATCGAGCAGGAAAACGAGATTAGCCGCCCCGCGCTCCGCCGTCGTCACCTCGCGCCCCTTGAGCCCGATGCGCACCAGCTTGTGATTCGTCGCCCACGGCGCGTCGGCGACTTCCATCGTCGCCGCAAACGGCGCCGCCTCTGCCGATGTGGGCGGGGTGCCCTCACCCCGCTTCGGCGCCGCCGCCGGCCCCGCATACGCGAACGGAAAATAATTCAACAGCTCCTCGATCCGCACCGCATCCGCCGGCGGGCGCACCCCGTCGTTCAACATCCGCCGCACGTTCGCGTAACTCGCCGTGTCCACATCCGCCGAAAACGTCGACAGTGGATTCTCCGCCGCCGTGAGAAAATCGCTGTCCCGCCGGTAGGTGTAGGCTTCGTTTGCCGTGGAGGGCAGCCCGCGAGCAGTCACCGCGAGATTCATCCGCAGCGCCCCAGTGCCCGAAGCATAAACTCCTCCCCAGGATTTCGACGCGCCGCTCGCGTCCGACAAATTCGTTCGCACCCGCGTGCCCGCGAGCGTGTTTCCGGCGATATATCCGCTCGTCGTTTCGCCGTTTGCACCGAACGTCTGCGACGGCGCCCGCATTTGCTGCTGCAGGGTCGCTCCCGCCGCGATCGCCTGGTTGGCGGCGAGCACCCCGGCGACCGATTCCTCGGTGCGCCTGGCCATCTCGCGTTTTGCCTGCGCGAGCAACCCGTCCGCCTTCGCATCGAATGTCGGCAGCGCGACCTTCGCCGCCGCGTCCGCATTGGCCGACGGCGCTGGCAGGCTCGGCGCGGCCGCCGCCACCGCTTCGGTCTCCGCCGGCGGATTCTCGTCCACCGGCTTCTCCACCGGCGCCAGCGGAATTTCCACATAATGCTTCACCTCCGCCGGCGGCGTCGGCCGCGGTGTCTTCACCGCCACCAGCACCGCGAAACCCGCCGCCGCCAATCCTCCCACGAGGAAATACACCTGCGGAAACCGCAGCACCTTCGCGCTCTTTTTCCGCGCATAGGGATCGGCCGCCGTAGCGCGGTCAACCTGACCGCGCTCGCCGCCGTCCTTCTCATCCGCGTTCGCATCCCGCACCGCTCCCGCCGCGATTTTCGGCGCCGGCTCCGCCGCCAGCGCGGTCTTCATCTGCGCCGCCATCGCGCGGATTTCCTCCACGACCGCGCCGAGCGCCGGATTCTCCCGGATCGCCGACTCCGCCGCCGCACGTTCTGCCCCCTCCAGTTCGCCGAGCGCGTAAGCGGTCAGTTTCGGATCGTCCGGGGTCAGTTTAAAATTGGTTTCGTTCATTTCGTTCGTTCTCCGTCTTCAGTCTGCCTTCGTCTGTTTTCCATTTTCGCGGTGCTGGTCGCCGCGCTCACGGCCGCTGCGCTGCGAATTCCGCGCGCATCCGCGTCACCGCGGTGTGAATCAGCACCCCCACGTGGCTCACCGAGAGCGTCGTGATCCGGCTGATTTCCTTGTAACTAAAACCATTCTGAAATTTCAGCCGCACGACCTCCTGCTGGTTCGTCGGCAACCGCCCGATCAGCCGCAGCATCGCCGCGTGCGTCTCCTCGTGCTCGAGCGCGCGCCCCGGCCGCGGCTCCGCGGCCGTCACCCGCTCCACTTCGCCGTCCTCGAAGCGTCTCATGCGATTCTCCTTTCGCAGCACGTCCATCGCGCGGTTGCGACAGACCGTGAACAGCCACTCGACGGCATGCCCGTCGACCGACGCCGCGGGCTGCCCCATGAGTTTGACAAACGTGTCCTGCACCACGTCGCGCGCCCGGTCGGCATCGCCGAGCAGCCGCGTCGCGTAGCGGGTGAGCGGAGCCTGTTGCTCCGCGAAAGTGCGTTCCAGAAATCCGGCATCGTCATCGCTTGGTTCCCGTCCTGGCGGTGATTCGTTGGACATGGGTTCTGGAAGCTAAACGCGCTCGCGCGCGCCTTCTTAGCCGGATCCGCGGAAATTCCTCAATCCTTCAATCGCCCCGGCCCCCGACCTTTGCCCGGCTCCATCCGATTCATCTCAGCCGTTCCGAGCAAATTGGAAAATCTTATCCGGCAAAACGTCTTAAAACATCCATCCCAAAATGCGGTTACGGAATGCCAACGACTGCGCAGCAAATGCGGCAAGCGGCCTGATAAAATCATCCCAGATCAACCGCTTTTCTCTCTGGAAAAGCCTCTGACTGGCACTTGCCGCCTGCCCCGGAGCCTCACGGCTCATCCCGGCGGCATCTCATACAAACAAACGTAAACCCAAGCTATGAATTGTACTACAAAATCACGATCCTGGGCGGCGTCTTTGGTGACGTTGGCCATGCTATCGTTGCCCCTCACGGCTCAAGTTGCCACTCCGGCAAGTCCGGCGCCGGCAGCCTCGACCGATGACGAACCCATTGTCCTCTCTCCCTTCACCGTGACCATGGGCAGCGAGAACGATGGCTACCAAGTCAAAGACACGCTCGCGGGCACCCGCGTCCGCACCGAGCTGAAGGACGTCGCGTCCGCGTTGACCATTGTCAACAAACAGCTCCTTCAGGACACCGGCGCCAAAAACTCGCAAGACCTCCTCGTCTACACGACCAACACCGAAGTCGGCGGCGTGTGGGGCAACTTCTCCGGCGCAGGCGGCTCCCAATCCTACGGCGAAGCCCTCAGCCTCCTCCACCCGAACAACAACACCCGCGTCCGCGGCCTCGATTCCGCCGACAACACCCGCGACTATTTCCTCACCGAAATCCCGTGGGACAGCTACATCGTCGACCGCGTCGACATGCAGCGCGGCCCGAACTCCATCCTCTTCGGCGTCGGCAGCCCTGCCGGTATCATCAACACGAGCATCAACGGCGCGTCCTTCAAGAACGCGAACAAGCTCGAAAATCGCCTCGGCGAATACGGCTCGGTCCGCACCTCCATCGATTTTAACCACGTCCTCCTCAAGAACGAACTCGGCATCCGCCTGGTCGCCCTCGATGACGACACGAAGTTCCAGCAGAAACCCGCCTTCAGCCACGACCGCCGCATCTTCGGCGCCGTGCGTTTCGACCCGCATCTCCTCGATTCCGGGCACACCTCCATCAAGGCGAACTTCGAACACGGCGACGTGCAGGCCAATCGCCCGCGCTCACTCCCGCCGGTCGACGCGATCACGCCGTGGTTCCTCACGGGCAACGACAAGTATGGCAATGCCTACGCCAACAAGATCACGCCCGACGGCACCAAGGACTGGACCAAATACACCTTCAACGCCGCCGGCGTGCAGCAGGTCGCTCCGTGGTATTCCTACGGCGCCATGGGCCGCAGCGGGAATCCGAACATCGGGATGTACTACGACTACAACAGCTCCGCGCCCATCCGCGTCCAATCCTCGACGCCCGGCAGCGCCCTCGGTCGTAATTCCACCGGCGGCATCGACGGCACGATCGGCGGCGTCCAGTTCGGCACCAATTTCGCGCTCCCCGGCTTCAACGCCTACGCGAAGAACTCCGGCATGCCCGGCGGCTCCTACTACGGCAACGTCTCGCTCTCCGATCCGTCCATCTTCGACTTCTATCACAACCTGATGGATGGCTCGAACAAGCACGAGTATCAGAAGTGGAACGCCTCCAACATCGCCGCCTCCCAGACCTTCCTCGAAGACCGCGCCGGCGTTGAGTTCGTCTACGATCTCCAGCGTTACCAGGACGGCCAGGTCGGTTTCCTGAACGCCGGCGAATACGTCCTCTCCGTCGACATCAACGCGAAGCTCCTCGACGGCTCCGACAACCCGAACGTCGGCCGCCCCTTCGTCGGTAACAGCGGTCAATACGGCAACAGCCAGAACTACATCAACCGCGACAGCCTGCGCCTGACCGCCTTCGGCGACCTCCGCACGGAAGACTTCTGGGGCAAGCGCCTCCTCACCGAAATTCTCGGCCACCACGTCTTCACCGGCCTGCTCTCGCAGGACATCAAGCGCACCGACTACCGCGGCTACGCCCGCTGGGCCTCCGAACCTGCGTTCACCGAAGACAACGGCATGAAGGCCGACATCACCACCGGTGCCCGCCAGGTCGATTGGATCGCCTACCTCGGGCCGACCCTGAAAAACCAGTCCACCGCCTCCGGCGCCAACCTCACCGGCATCAAGACCACCATCGCGCCGCAGGAATACCAGACGGTCCGCTACTTCGACTCGCACTGGAATGCGCCCGCGAGCGTCAAGTTCGACGACCCGTTCACCTACGTGTCCTACACGAACACCGATACCGCCGTCGGTCCCGTCGGCAGCGCGGTGACGAATGTCGGCACTCAGGCCGACAATCCCGCCAACTACGTCGGCTGGGTGACGAAGAGCTACAAAACCCTCAGCGCCGACCGCGGTGACATCGAGTCGCTCTACACCAGCGGCCAGAAGGGTCGCAACAAGATCAAGTCCACCGGCCTCACCTGGCAGGGCTACATGTTCGACGGCGTGTTCGTCCCCGTCTTCGGCTGGCGCAAAGACACCGTGACCAACGCCAGCTCGCAGGCCCCGAAAGACCCCAATCAGGTCTCGCTCATGAATTACGACGTCGACACCTCCGAGGCCAACACGCGCAAAGCCACCGGCCAGAGCCGCAGCTACGGCTTCGTGCTCCACACCCCGAAGCGCTTCCTCGAGTCGCTCCCGCTCGGCACGCACCTCAGCGTCTTCCTCAACCAATCGGAAAACTTCAAGGCCGACGCCCCCCGCGGCGACATCTTCGGCAACGTCATTCCGAATCCTACCGGTGAGACCAAGGACTTCGGCGTCGTGATCTCCACGCTCCACGACAAGCTCTCGCTCAAGATCAATCACTACGAGACCAAGGTGAAAAACGCCTCCCTCGGTGCCGACAGCGCCGGCTTCGGTGGCAATCTCTACTACGCCTGGGCTCTCCCCTACTGGGGCGCCACCCACGCCCTCGCCGCTCTCGACGGCATCGCCGATCCGCAGCTTCGCCAAGGCAGCTGGGGCTGGCCCTGGAACGGCTATGCCACGCTCCCCGACGGCTCGCCCGACAAAGCCCGCATCAACGCGATCGTGAAGGACTTCTTCACGAACTTCCCCCTCGATCAGAACTACGCCGATCAATACGGCCTCGGCCTGAACGTCGCGAAGATGCACTCGACGAACATAGCCGACTGGTATTCCGCCGTCCCCGCCTACGGCTCCGGCAGCATCGCCGACGGCGGCAGCGGCGCCAGCAACCTCGGCATCCAGCCCGCCTACCAAGGCAGCCTGCGCGACTTCGGCGCCGCCCCCATCGCCTCCTGCGACACCACGTCGAAGGGTTATGAATACGAGCTCACCGCCCAGCCCACGCCCGAGTGGAGCATCACGCTGAACGCCTCCGAGACGACCTCCACCCGCACCTCCATCGCGCCGACGATCGACCAGTGGGTCACCACCTACACGAAGTTCCTCGATGGCGATGCCGGCCTCATCCGCATCTGGGGCGGCGACACCGCGCGGAAAATGTGGAAGGATAACATCCTCGCCCCCTACGCCGTGTTGAAGGCCCAGCTCGGCCTCTCCGCTCCTGAAGTCGCGAAATGGCGCTACAACGTCATCAGCAACTATAACTTCACCGCCAGCGCGCTGAAAGGCGCCAACGTCGGCATCGCGTATCGCTGGGAAGGCCGCCGCATCCTCGGTTATAAATACGACACCAAGACGACCGCCCTCGACGTGAACAGCCCGTGGTATGGCCCGACCGACGATCACATCGACCTCTGGTTGGGCTACGGCCACAAGCTCACCGCGCGCATCGATTGGCGCATCCAGCTCAACCTGCGCAACGTCGGCGAGAAGAACCACCTCACGCCCGTCAACCTGCAGCCCGACGGCTCCGTCGCGCTCTCGCGCATCCAGGACGGCATGGGCTGGTCGGTCACGAACTCGTTCCAGTTCTAAGCTGCGAACTCCGATGTAGGGCGGGGTCTCCCGACCCCGCCTTCCTCTCTGGGTAGCCGGGGCCGCTGACCCCGGCCTTCAGTTGATTTCAGCCGGCGGTTGCAAGTCGCCGCCGGCTGAGGGTGGGGACTTGCAGGGCGCACGCTTAAGCAACGTGCGCCCTTTTTTGTTTTTTCCGCCCCTCCGCCCGCCAGCTTGGCAACCCCGCGTTCCGTGTGCATCTTCGCCGCCATGCACCGTTTCCTTTGTGCTGTCCTGAGCCTTCTCGCGGCTCTTCTGACTTGCTGCTCCCGGCGCGAGACGCCCGCCGAAAAAGGCCTCCGCACGCACACCCTCCTCCTCGGCAACGGCGCCGAGCCCGCCGATCTCGACCCGCAGACCATGAACGCCGTCACCGACGGCAACATCCTCATGGCTCTTTTCGAAGGCCTCACTGCCCTCGACGAGGAGCATCTCAACGCCGTCCCCTCCTCCGCCGAGCGTTGGGAAACTTCCACCGACGGCCTCACGTGGACTTTCCACCTCCGCCCCAATCTCCGCTGGTCCAACGGCGAACCCGTCACCGCCGCCGACTTCGTCGCCTCCTGGCGCCGCCTCCTCTCGCCCACGATTGCCGCCGACAACGCCTATCTCCTCTACCCCGTCAAAAACGCCCAGGCGTTCAACTCCGGCAAACTCACCGACCCGTCCGCCCTCGGCGTCGCCGCGCCCGACGATCGCACGCTCGTCGTCACGCTCGATCATCCCACGCCATGGTTCGCCTCGCTCACCGCCAACGTCGCCACCTTCGCGATCAACCCGCGCGTCCTCGCCAAATTCGGCGCGCTCGACCGCCGCGGCACCGCGTGGACCCGGCCTGGCAACCTCGTCGGCAGCGGCCCGTTCACCTTGCAAGACTGGTCGCCCAACACCCGCGTCACCGTCACGAAGAATCCAAACTTCTGGGACGCCCCCGCCGTCGCGCTCGAGTCCATCGTGTTTTTCCCCACCGACAACCCCGACGCCGACGAACGTAATTTCCGCGCCGGCCAGGTCCACGCCACCTCCACGCTGCCCATCGCCAAAATCGCGAGCTGGCGCGAACGCGCGCCCGCGAGCCTCCGCATCGATCCCCTTTCGCAGGCCAACTTTCTCCGCTTCAACACCGCTCGTGCTCCGCTCAACGACACCCGCGTCCGCCGTGCCCTCTCGCTCGCGATCGATCGCACCGCCCTCGCCCGCAACGTCCTCTCCGGCACGCGCGCCGCCGCCACCGCCTTCACGCCGCCCGACACCGGCGGCTACACCGCCCGCGCCCTTGTTGTCACCGACATCGCCACTGCAAAACGCCTCCTCGCCGAAGCCGGTTTCCCCGACGGCCGCGGCCTTCCTGTATTCGAACTCCAGTGCCAGAACGACGAACTCCAGCCCCGCTACGCCGAAGCGTTGCAGGCCGCCTGGCAGCGCGAACTCGGACTCCACGTCACCCTCGCGCCCACCGAACAAAAAATCTGGCTGCAAAACCAGCAGACCGGAGCCTACACGATCACCTTCGGCCGCTGGCTCGCCGACGTCCCCGATCCCACGAATTTCCTCGGCCTCTTCGTCACCGGCGGCGGCTACAACTGGACCGGCTGGTCCGATCCCGACTACGACCGCCTCCTCGCCGCCGCGAGCACCACCGCCGACCCCGCGCGCCGCTTCGAACTCTGCCAACAAGCCGAAGCCCGCCTCCTCGAAGCCGCCCCGATCGCGCCGCTCTTCTGGGGCGCCTCGACCTACCTCCTCGATCCCCACGTGCAAGGCTGGCCCCCCGCCGCCCTCGCCTGGCGCCGCTATCAACTCGTGCACCTCACGTCTTCTCCGTAGGTCCGCATGTAGGAGCCTGCTTGCAGGCGATTCCGAGTCGCCGGCTCTAAGCCGGCTCCGAGCGGTGTCCCGCAGGATGCCAGCACTACGCCAAACCCTCTCCTGACGAAAGCCTCACGACTCCCGTTACCCGAACCCCGCACTTGCCCGCCTTTCTCAATCTCCCAACCTCCCGTCATGCGACCGCTCTTCACCCTTCTCCTCGCGCTCACCACGCTCGCTTGCGCTCACGCCGCCGACGCCGTGTCCTTCGTCCGCGTCTGGCCCGCCTGGCGCGACGCCGCGGCCTTCGACCGCATCTCGGAATATTTCACCGGCGAGGAAAACACCGGCGGCCAGACGATCGTCCGCACCACGCCTGACGTCCGCGCCGGTTTCTATTTTCTCGTGCGCGTCGCCAACCACGCCGCCGCCCTGCCCGACACTTCCTTCGCGCTCCAACTCATCCGCCCTGATTCCCCCGCACCGAAGACCTATACCTTCCCTGCCGCGCTCGCCGCCGGCCAAACCGTTTTCGATCTCGGCCTCACCGGTCCCGATTTCCCCAATAAAGAGTTCCACCCCGTCGCTTGGAAACTGGAACTGCGCACCGCGGACGGCGCCGTCCTCGCCAGCCAAGCCAGTTTCCTCTGGGAAAAGCCCGAGAAGAAGTGAGCCGCTCCCTTGCCGATGTCGCAGCGGTCCGATGACCGCCGTGTTTCCCTTTTTTGGTGCTGAAGCAAATGACCGCGGATTTCACGCATGCACACGGAGCGTAAGTCCTTCGCTGGGTTCATTTGTGCACATCCGTGAAATCCGCGGTTAAAAATTCCGAGCCGACGCCCGACACGACTCCCGGCTGGTCCGCCTGGACACCCCTTCTTTCCGCCGCGCCCGTCACCCCCGACGTCCTCCGCGAAACCCTCGACGGCGGCCAGGCCTTCCGCTGGCACCGCGAGCCCGACGGCCCGTGGATCGGAATTTTCGATACACACCTCGTCCGCCTCTCGCTCGACGCGCGCGGCGCGCTTGCGTGGTCCGCGCCGCGCGCCCTCGCCAGTTCGACTCCCGCCGCCCTGGCGCGCTATCTCGATCTCGCCCGCGATCCACGCGCCCTCGCCGACGCCCTCCCCTGGCGCAGCGATGCCCATCTCGCCGCCGCGATCGCCGCGTTTCCGAATCTCCGCATTCTCCGCCAGCCCTTTGGCGAGACGCTCCTCGGCTTTCTTTGCAGCGCCACGAAGCAAATCGTACAGATCAAGCAAATGGTCGCCCTCCTCGCCGTCCGGCACGGCGCCCCGCTCGGCACCGTAGCGGAAGCCGTAAGGCCTTCGCCGCTCACGCCCGAAACGCTCACGCGTTCCGCTACGATCCATCGCCTGCCGACCTGGTCCGAACTCGCTGCGATCCCCGAGCGCGATCTCCGCGCCTGCCTCCTCGGCTTCCGCGCACGCTACATCAGTGAAACCGCGCGCTTCCTCGCCGCGCATTCCGGCTGGCTCGAGGAAACGGAGTCGTTCCCCTACGCCGCCGCGAAGGAGCGCCTCTGCTCGCTCCCCGGCGTCGGCGAAAAAGTCGCCGACTGCGTGCTCCTCTTCGGCGCGGGCAAACTCGAAGCGTTTCCCGTCGACGTCTGGATCATCAAGACGATGGTGAACCGCTACGGCCTCCACGGCTGGAAGCCCGCGCAGATCGCGCACTTCGGCCGCACGCATTTCGGTCCGCTCGCCGGCCTCGCGCAGCAATACCTCTTCGCCTACGAACGAAAATTCCGACAAAGCGCTCCGGTGTAGGGCGGGGTCTCCCGACCCCGCCGTCGTAGCACGGGCAATCTGCCCGTGCTCGAACGCCTCGAGCCGCGGTCAGAGTGACCGCGCTACGATTTCGCCTTCTGAATCAACTCCACCTCGTAGCCCTCCGGCGCGTCGAGGAACGCGATCATCGAGCCGCCGCCCGTCATCGTCGGCCCGTCGCTCAGCGCATAACCTTTCTTCGCCGCCTCCGCCGCGAACGCCTGCAAATCCTCCACCTCGAACGCGAGGTGCATCAGATCCGGCTGCACCTGCACCGCTGGCGCGCCCGCGGGCATCTGGCAAAGTTCGATCTCCTCCTCGCTGTTCGGCGTGGCGAAAAACACCAGCTGCGCGCCGCGCGGCGACGTGTGCCGCCGCGCCACCTTCAAGCCGAGCGCCTGTTCATAAAATTTCACCGTCGCCGCGAGATCGTTCACGCGCATGCGCGTGTGCAAAAGTTTCTTCACCATGATGCCGCCGAATGTGCGCGCCGCGCCCTCCGGCGCAAGTCGCGCCCGCGCGGGAATGGCCGCGGCTCGAGGTAGGAGCCCGCTTGCGGGCGATTTCGTCGCCGCGCGCGATAGCGTGCGGTCCGCGACAACATCGCCTGCAAGCAGGCTCCTACCTTAGCTACTTCTTCACCGCGCTCACCCGCCAGATCGTTCCGTTCCCATCCTCCGACACCAGCAGCGCGCCGTCCTTCGCCACCGCCACGCCCACCGGCCGCCCCCACACCGCGCGCCCGCTCACCACGAAGCCCGTGAGAAAATCGTCATACTCGCCCGTCGGCTTCCCGTCGCGCAGCACCACCCGCACGACCTTGTAGCCCGTGCGCGACGCGCGATTCCACGAGCCGTGCAGCGCCACGAACAAATCCCCGCGATACTCCGCGGGAAAAACCGCCGCGCCCTCCTTCGCGTTATAAAACGCGATCCCCAGCGCCGCCGAGTGCGCCTGGATCAACACGTCCGGCATCGTCGCCTTGCCCGCCAAGTCCGGCCGTGTGCCCGCGAGCCGCGGCTCCTCGTGATTGCCGAGGTAATACCACGGCCAGCCGTAATACCCGCCGCTTTTCACGCGCGTCACATAGTCCGGCACGAGGTCGTCACCCAGCCCGTCGCGCTCATTCGTCGACGTCCAGAGTTCGCCCGTCGTCGGGTTCACCGCGAGGCCCACCGGATTGCGGATACCCGAAGCGAACACCTTCACCTCGGCCTTCCCCTCGGGATCGGTCACGAGCACATCCGCGCGGTGAAACTCGCCGCCCCACGCCGCACCCAAACCATGCTCCGTCTCCCACGCGCGCACCTCCTCGGCACTTTTGCGCGGCAGGTTTTCCGCCACATTCGAACCCGAGCCGACCGAGATGAACAATTGTTTGCCGTCGTTCGAAAATGCCACATCGCGCGTTGAGTGTCCGCCCGCCGAATTCGCGAGCTTGCGCACGATCGTCTGCGCCGCTCCGCCCGCCTTCAGCTCGCCGGTGCGATAGGGGAAACGCACGACCGAATTATTGTTCGCCACATAAAGCCACTGCGGTTGGTCGCCGGCCGGATAAAACGCCATCCCGAACGGCCGGTCGAGGTCGGCGGCGAAAATTTCGTCGGCCTCCACCCGCGTCCCATCCGCCGACGGCCGCAGCACCCGCACCCGGTTGGCCCGCGTCTCTGCGACGAAAATATCGCCGTTCGGCGCCACGTGGATCAGCCGCGGACCGTTTAGTCCCTGCGCAAAAAGTTCGACTTTGAAACCCTCCGGCACCGCCAGGCTCGCGCCCTCCGGCTTTGCGACCACCGACGGCCCGTTGCCCGACGACTCCGTCGCGAACGGCGCCGGGAGTTTTTCCACCGTGAGGAAGTGCCGCACGCCCGGCCGCTGCTGGCGCCAGTCGTTCAAATCGGCGGCGTCGGCTTTGCCCGGCACCCGTTCCGCGCGCAAGCCGGCGGGCGCGGCGGGCAACGATTTGAGATAAGCGATCACATCGCTGCGATCCTGCGCGTCCGGCACCGCGAGCACCATGTTGGTGCCCGGCACGGCGCGGATCGGATCGGTGAGGAAGCGGTCGAGCGTGTCCTCGGTCCAGACCCATCCCGCGTCCGCCAACGCCTTCGTGTACGCGAAATCCGACGCTGACGCCGCCCGCCGCCCGACGACACCCGCGAGACTCGGCCCCTGCCCGCCCGTCATGCCCGGGCCCGCCGCATGGCACACCGCGCAGGACTGGCGAAAATACGCCTCTCCACGCGCCACGTCGCCCGGTCGGGCGGCGTCGGCGATCGCTGCGGCGCCAGACGCTGCCGTCGCGGCGAACACGAACCGCGCGAGCCGAGGGAGTTTGAAAACATGCGCAAAAATCGGGAAGGAAATGAGTGTCATTGTCATGGTGGGGGAGATCGGCCTGACGAAGCAGACCCGTTTCGGTTCCCCGCGTTTCCACGTTCCTTTCTCCTCTTTCGTTTCGGTGACTTCCGCCTCTTGCCGCAAAAACTCACCGCCCATGCGCTCGTCTCGCAAAGTGAAACGCCAGCGACGGAAATTCGATCGTCACCGAATTGATCCGCGAGTGAACCCACCCGCATCACATTCGAGGCCAACCATCCCCAGAGTGTCATTCTGAACGAAGTGAAGAATCCAGTGTGCGCTTCGTGGCCCGACACGCGTGCGAAAGTCCAAATGGATTCTTCGCTGCGCCCAGAATGACAAAAAGGAGTGATGAATCCGGGCTAATGCCGCGCGCTCCCCGCCGCCTTTTCGTTCACCTGCTTCTCCGCGCCCGCGGCTCAGGCATCCGCGCCCCGCGAGCGGCTGTCACTTCGCGATCGGCTTGGTGCCCGGGACAGGACTCGAACCTGCACACCTTTCGATATGGGCTTCTAAGACCCACGTGTCTGCCATTCCACCACCCGGGCGCGCTGCTTTCTTCGATTTCACACTGCCGATTTTCATTTCGCCTACGCAAGCGAAAGGTAGGGCGCGCTTCAGCCCGCCGTCTTATCGGGCGCAGGTGGACCACGCGCCTTACCCCGCCGCCGCCCGTTCCCGATTCAACCACACTTTCACCGCGCTCTTCATCCGCGTGAGAATGTAGTACACCGTCTGGCTGCGCAGCCGCACGAGCTGCCCTCCGACGATCTTCGGCACGAAATCCTGCGGCACCTCCAGCACCTGCTCCGGCGAGGCGCCGTCGAGTCCCTTGCACAGGATCGCCGTCATCGCGCGCGTCAGCGTCTGCACGTGCGGGCCGAGATTGATCCGGAAATGCACCGCGCGCGTCGCCGGCTGCACGCGCAAAAACACTCCCACCGTGTCCGTGCACTCCTCGTCCTTGCGTGTGTCCTCGAGGTCGAACGCCTCGCCCGGCTTCAACCCGCAGCCCGCCGCGTTGTCCGCGTAGGCGATCAGGTTCTCGCGCTTCTCGTCCTCCGGCAGCGCGTCGAACAAGTCGACGATCTCTGCAAGATTCGGTGGATAGCTCATGAATTTGAACCGCGAACGAACGCCCACCGACGCGAATCAACCCCCCGCCGGACAATCCCGAACTCGCATCGGACCTCGAGGGTGACGATCACCGTCTCAAAGCCGGCCTTTTCATTCGCATCCATTCGCGCCCATTCGCGGTTGAAAAATCTCATCCCGGATTTTCGCCCTTCGCGATCGGCGAGCGCACCATGTTGCCCCACTCCGTCCACGAGCCGTCGTAGTTCCGCACCTTGTCGTATCCGAGCAGGTAAGTCAGCACGAACCACGTGTGGCTCGAGCGCTCGCCGATGCGGCAATAGGCGATGATGTCGTCGTCTTTTTTCAACCCGAGATTCTCCGTGTAGATTTTCTTCAGCTCGTCGCGGGTCTTGAACGTCCCGTCGTCGTTCGCCGCCGTCTTCCACGGCACGCTGCGCGCACCCGGCACGTGCCCGCCGCGCAGCACGCCTTCCTGCGGATACTCCGGCATGTGCGTGATCTCGCCGCGATACTCGCCGGGCGAGCGCACGTCGACGAGCGGCTTGCATGATTTCGAGTGCAGCAACGTGTCGACGTAGAACGCGCGGATCTCCTCGTCGTGGCGTTTCGCCGGCACGGGATAATCGGTCGCGGCGAATTTCGGTTTCTCGCGCGTGATCGGCCGGCCGTCGGCCTTCCATTTCGCGCTGCCGCCGTCGAGCAGCTTCACCTTGGTGTGCCCGAAGAGCCGGAACGCCCACAGCGCATACGCCGCCCACCAGTTCGACTTGTCGCCGTAAAACACGACCGTCGTGTCCGGCGTGATGCCGTTCCGCGAGCAGACCTCCGCAAATTTTTCCGGCGACACGTAGTCGCGCTGCGTGTTGTCCTGCAGATCGCCGCGCCAGTCGATATGCACCGCGCCGGGGATGTGGCCCGTGTCGTAGAGCAGCACATCCTCGTTGCTCTCGACGATCCGGATCGACGGATCGTTCAGGTGCGCCTGCAACCACTCGCCGTCGACGAGCACCTCGGGGTTGGCGTAAGCCGCAAATTTGGAATTCATAACGCCCCCAAGGTGTCCGCGCTGCCGGCTGTCGCAAACCGCCCGCCGCATTTTTTCCCCACGCACTCCGTCATAACCGACGGCCGGTGGATCGCGTTCGCGTCTCGGACTGATGGTGGCGCGAAGTCCCTGCGCTCCCCCGCAGGGCTGCAACAGCACTCGCCTTCGTAGCCCGCTGCGGGAGCAGCGGGACGGCTCGGCGGTCCGCTGAACGATCGGGCGCCCTCGAGCCTCACGGCGCCACGCCGAGCCGATCGCCCATCCGCGCGTAAACTTCCATGCACTCGCCGCCCGGTACCAGCAGGTCCGCGTCGAAACGGATTTTCCCGCGCTGAAAAACCGTGATCACGCACGAGCCGCCAAACGCGAACAGCCCCTTCTCCCCGCCCTTCGCCACCGCGCGCCCCGGCACGAACGCCTGGCGGATGCTGCCCACATTCGTCGCGCCGACTTCGAGCATCGCTACCGTGCCGAACACCGGCGACTCGATCAGCGTCAGCACGCGCTTGTTTTGCACCAGATAACGCAGATTCCGGCGCAGCGCGACCGGGCTCACCGAATAGAGCCAGCCATTGATCGCCTTGGATTCGCCCGGCGTGCCGCCCACTGGAAAATGAAACCGGTGATAATCCACGGGACACAGCCGCGATATCACCATCGCGCCGCCCGCGAATTTCTCCGCCAGCGGCCGTCCGTGATCGCCGGTAGGGACGGCTCTCCGAGCCGTCCGCAAGGAGTCTTCCTCATCGAACAGCGCCGCGAGCGTGAACGTCGCTCCCTTCACATAAAATCCCGGCGCGTTCGCCACGTCGGCGAACACCAGATGCCGCCCGTCCGCCGGAAACACCGCCACGCGCTCGCCCGCCGCGATCGGCCGCACCTCGGGCTTCAGTGCGCGGTAGAAAAATTCGTTGAACGTCTTGTAGTCGAAAGCCGACTTCGCGAACTCGTCCACGTCGATGTCGTATTCGGCGATGAACGGCAGGATTCTCAGCGCGCTCACACGCTTGTTCATCTTGTAGCCGTAATACCACGAGAAGAGCGTGCGCCGCGCGAGCAGCCACACGAAGCTCCGGCCGATCGGGCTCTCGTAAGCCATCCGCAGCCATTTCTCGCCGAAGATCTTCTCCGTCTCGACGGTCTTCTTGTAGCGATTGAAAAAGCGGATCGGTTCAGCCGGCATGTTCCAGAGGTAAGAGCCTGCGTGCAGGCGATCCCCACGCAAGCCCTCGTCGCTTATTGAGCATTGCGTGAAAAAGTGACGCGATCCCGGTCGGGCGCGGACTCCGTTCCGCGCCGCAACGATCTCTGGTCAACGCGGCGGCGAAGGGACTCGCCACCCTATTCTCGTCGTCACTTCTTCGGCTAATTCTCAATAGGTCGCCCTGTCGCCGGCTCGCTGAGCCCGGCCCGAATCCGCCGGCCCAACCAATCCTCCGGGCTCACCGACCCCGGCTGCATCGCTTTCGCCACCAACTCGACCGCGAATCACGCGATGCGACGCGATCCAACTCACACGAGCCTTGCTCACGCAAAACCGAACGCGGCGCCGCCCTTTAAATTATCGCGTGAAAAACCTCGCGCGCGTTGACCGCGCAAAACCGCGATCAGCCGACCGCCGCGCGCACCGGGCCGAAGAGCTCCAGCGCCTGGCGGAGGCTGTCGTCGAGATCGTCGGCGGAAATTTCCGTCGTGCCCACGGGCGCCGGAAGAGTTGCCCAATAGCTCGACTCCCCGAGGAAGTCGTGGCCGCCACGCTCGGACGCGCCGGCGGCGAGATTGAGCAATTGCGCGAGCGGGTCGGGTTGCGGCTCAATCAGATAGTGCCCGCGGATTCCCCCGATCGTCGTCGCCGGAAAGCGCCACTCCTTCAAGATCACCGCGGCGACTTCGCAGTTCGTCATGCCGAAATAATTCGATTCCCATTCCGCGAGCGGTCCGCTCGCGCGCACGATCTGCCCGCTCGAGTAGCCGCCGCCGCGGGCCAGCCGGTCCAGCGCGATCTTCCCGATCGAGCGCATGAGGCCCGCCGTGTAGGCGAGCCGCGGCTCGATGCCGGCAAGCGGCGCGAGCGCTTCCATGACCAGCGCGGTGAGCAGGGAATTTTCGCGTAGTTGCGCGCCCGTGACACCGTAGGCGGCGAGATCGACTTCGGCGACCTGCGCGACGGCCGCGAACCCGGTGAGCCGGTAAACCTCCATGTAGCCGACGCGCGCCAGCGCCTCGTCGAGCGAAGCGTAGGGATGGCCGGCGTTGTAAAACGCGCTGTTGCTGATGCGGATGATGCGAGCCGTCAGTGCCGTGTCGCGGCGGAGCAGCGAAGTCACCTCGTCCATGTCCGAATTCGGATCGAGCAGGAGATGGCCGAGCTCCGAGAGAATGCGGGGCGCGGCGGGCAGGGTCTTCACCACGTGCAGCAGCGTCTCCCGCGGAATGGGCGTAGCGATCATCGCTGGAGTTATCGGCGCACTGAGTCGAAAAATGAGGAAAAATCGGCCCGCTTTCACCCGCAGCGGTTTTTCTCCTCCATCCTGTTTGTCATCTAATAGATGACAAACGGTCGTTCCGAGCGCTGGCTGCGCGGACTAGGCGGCTTTCGCCCGGTCCGCACACCACGCGGTCCAGCAATCCCGCAGCGTGGCGGCGAAACGCTCCGCCTGTCCTGCATGATCGAGGAGCGGGCTGCGCGCGAGTTCACCGCGCAGTTCGGTGCGCCAGCGCGCCAGCCGCGCGCGGTCGGCGGCGAGTCCGCTCGCGATTTCGAGATAGCTTTCCGCGCTGTTCGCCACCCACTCCGGATGGCCGATCGCGTTCAACAAACTCACGCCGACCCTCGACATGTGCCGGTCGCCCGCGAGCGTCACGACGGGCACGCCCATCCACAGCGCCTCGCAGGTCGTCGTCGTGCCGTGGTAAGGAAACGTGTCCAACGCGACGTCGATGCGGTGATAGAGCGCGAGATGAGAAGCCGTGTCCGGCGTGCGATCGACCAGCTCGACGCGATCCACCGGCACGTCGAGCCGCGCGAGGCGCTCGACGTAGCGCGCGCGAATCTCCGGCTGGCTCAGGCCCGCGCCTTTCAAAAGCAGCCGCGAATCCGGCACCGCGCCGAGGAGATTGCCCCAGAGCGACAACATTTCGTCGGTGATCTTCGCGAGGGTGTTGAAGCAGCCGAACACCACGGGCGCGCCCGCGTCGGCGGCCCGCGCCACCGGCAGCGGCGCGTCGGCGGACGGCGCGTAAGTCCACGCCGTCGGCGCGAAACGCACGAGTTTCTCGGTCGCAAAACGATCCGCCTCGCCCACGGGATCCGCCACCGCATCGGTGAAACGATAGTCCATCGCCGGCAAACCGGTCGTATTCGGATAACCGAGATACGTGATCTGCACCGGTGCGAGCCGGCGCGCGAAGAGCGGCAGCCGGTTCGTCATTCCGGTGTGACCCGCGAGGTCGATCAGAATATCGGGCGCGTCGCCGCGGATCGTCTTTTCCACGACCGCCATCGGCAGGCCGACGAAATTGCGCCACGTCGCGGCGAGTTCGCGGAGCCGCGCGCTCATGGCGTCCTCGCGGAAATGATCGTGATAGAGAAAAAGTTCAAAGTGCTCGCGATCGAGTCCGCGCAGCAGCGGCTCGATGAAATAGGCGCACGAGTGCGTGCGGAAATCCGGCGAGAGGATCGCCACGCGCAGCCGCCGCGCCGGGTCCGGCGGGTTCGGCAGCACCGGCGCGGGAAACGCTCCGACCGCCCGGCCGAACGCCACGTGCTCCGCGAAGAGTTGGTCGCGGTCCACGCCGTCGAGGCAGTGCAGCGCAAACAGCAGATAACTGCGCGCCTCGTGGTTGCCGGGTTTCAACGCGAGGAATGCCCGATAGTTTTCCACCGCCTCCGGAATCCGGTCCATCTGGTGCAGCGCCTGCGCGCGCCCGAATCTCGCCATCGCGTAAGTCGGATCCGCGGCCAGCGCGCGCTCATGGCAGCGGAGCGCGTCGGCGAACCGCCCGATCAGGCTGAGGGTGAGGCCGTAGTTATACCAGGCGGTGCTCGCGTCGGGTTTCAGTGTCACCGCTTTCTCGTGACACGCCAGCGCCTCAGCCAGGCGGTCCTGGGTTTTCAGGAGATAAGCGAGATTGTCCCAGCCCTCGCTGAACGCCGGCTGTGTCTCCACGACGTGCCGGAATTTCTCCTCCGCCTCCGACGCCCGGCCCGAGGCGAGCAACGCGAGCCCCAGCCGCATCTCGCAAACATGTGCGCGCGGATCGATCCGGAGCGCGCGCGTGAGCAAGTCGACCGCTGCGGGCAGCCGGTCCTGCTGGTAGGCGACGAGGCCGGACAAGTGCAGCACGTCGAAATTTTTCGGCGCCAGCACCCGCACCTGCCGATAAATATTCTCCGCCTCGCTGAGCCGGCCCGCGCGGTGATGCACCACGCCACTCTGAAGCAGGGACTGCAGCTTGGCCGGATTCATCGGGGTAAATTTCCGGCAAAGCTCCGCCCGCGGCTCGCGCCACGCGCCGCCGCCACGCCCGGAAAGTGTCTTGAGTTCGCGCTCGACACAGGATGCCACGCTGAATCGTCACGTTTCGCGCGCGCTTGAGTCGGTTCGCGCTCAAGCGCGTTCCCGGCAGGCCGATTATCGCGGACGAAGCAAACGTGCCCGCGCGAAAAAATCGCGGGCGCATCGTCACGCCCTTTCATGTTGATCGACACACCACCGACCCCCGCCAGGACGAGCGCAGGCCCTTTTCCGGACGACGTTATCCGGCAGCGGATCGACGCATGCCCGAAGCTAGGCTCGCTGCAGAGCATCAACCGCGCGCTCAACCAGCTCGTGAATTCGGACCAGAGCCTGAACTCGCAAATCGCCGAAATCATCCGGCGCGATCCGTCCCTCGCCGCGCGGCTGCTCCGCATGGTGAACTCCGTCTACTTCGGCCTCTCGACGCGCATCAATAATATCGAGGAGGCGGTGTTCTTCCTCGGCCTCCGGCAAATTCGCGAACTGTCGATGGCCACGCCCGTGATCGAGGAGCTGGAAAAACTCCAGCGCTCCACCAAAACCCAACTGCCGTGGAAAGAGCTGTGGAGCCACAGCATCGCCACCGCCATCGTCACCCGCGACATCCTCGCGTCGACCTCGCTGCAGATCGACGACGACACCGACTATCTCGTGGGGCTCCTGCACAACGTCGGCAAGGTCGTCATGGCGAGCGCGTTCCCGGAAGAACTCGTGACATTGATGGCGACGCCCGCGCGCACGCCCGCGGAGTTTTGCCAACTCGAGCGCGAGCTGATCGGTTGGGACCATGGGCGCATCGGCGCGTGCTACCTGGGCCGGCACCAGATTTCCGAAGAGATCATCTCCGCGGTATATTATCACAACGATCCCGCCGCCGCGCCCACGCATCAGTTGTTTGCCGCCGCGGTGCAGGTCGCCGATTACCTCGTGCGCCACAGCGGCATCACCGGTGGATTCGAGCCGGTGGCGCACGTCGAAACCGACGCATGGCTCCAGCTCGACGGCTGGAAAATCCTCTACGGTTCCGCCGGCGACGAGACGATGCTCGCCCGCGCCGCACTCGCGAACACGCTCAACCGGCTGCCATCGATGCTCCAGGGATTGCTGTGAGCGCAGGCGCCGACGCCTCTCATGTAGGAGCCTGCTTGCAGGCGACGATCCGAAGCAGCGCCGGCATCCGGCCGGCATCCTTGCGCTGGCCGGCTGGAAACCGGCGCTACGGATCGCCTGCGAGCAGGCTCCTACATTCTCCGGCGATTCAAGTTTCCCCCGCCTCAGCCGATAGCAGTCCCACATGTCTGTCGTGGTGAGCGAAACCATCGACGGCGCGACCGCGTCGCCGCCGAACGAAAACTGGCTCGGGCCCTGGGAAAACAGCGCCGATCCCGCGTATTGCCGCGATCTCGCGGGCCGCTTGATTGCGGTGAATCTTTCGTTCGCGCGCAAGTTCGGCCGCCCTGCCGCCACGCTCCCGGGCACGCCGGTCGCGGAATTTGTGCACCCCGATGACGTCGCTTCGCTCCAGGCCGCGGCCGCCGATCTGCACCGTCCGCCGCATCGCGCCGTCTGCGAGCATCGCTGGATCACGCCGCAGGGCGTGCGCTGGTTCGCTTGGGAAAAATCTGCCCACACCGACGCGTCGGGCGCCATCGTCGCCATTCGCGCCGTCGGCCGCGACATCACACGGCAGCGCCTCGCCGAAGAGCAGTTTTACCGGCTCTCCCGCGCCGTCGAGCAGTCGCCCGTCGCGATCGTCATCACCGACCTCGATGGCCGCCCGCAGTACGTGAATCCCAAATACACCGAGGTCAGCGGCCGCACGCTCGAAGACATCCTCGATCGCAACATCGAGGTGCTCCGCGACGGCCATCCCGACGAGGATTCCTACCGGCAGTTCTGGACCACCGTGCGCGGTGGCGGCGAGTGGCGCGGCGAACTCTCCACGCGTCGACCCGACGGCAACACCGTCTGGGAATCGGTCAAAGTTTCCTGCATGCGCAGCACCTCGGGCGAGATGACGAATCTCCTCTGCCTGCGCGAGGACATCACCAGCCGCAAAGCCCTCGAGAGTGAACTCCGCCAGGCGCACAAAATGGAAAGCCTCGGCACGCTGGCCGGCGGCATCGCGCACGATTTCAACAACCTGCTCGCCATCATCCACGGTTATTCCGAGTTCTGCCTGCAGGGCGCCGCCGAGCCCGCGATTCTCCAGAAAAGTCTCCAGGAAATCCACCGCGCCGCCCAGCGCGCGAGCGGACTCGTGAAACAAATCCTCACCTTCAGCCGCAAGGCCGAGATCCGCTACGCGCCCGTCGATCTCAACCAGCTCAGCCGCGATCTCGTGGCGCTCATGGCGGAAACGTTCCCCCGCACCGTCACCTTTCAAGTTTCCCTCGCCGACAAGCTCCCGCCGCTCCTGGCCGACCAGACGCAGCTGCAGCAGATCGTGCTCAACCTCTGCGTGAACGCCCGCGACGCCATGCCGCAGGGCGGCGTCATCACCGTCACGACCGGCATCCGGCTCGGCGTCGAACTCCAGGCGCGTCACCACGCGGCCGAGCCCACCCGCCGCTACGCGTGCCTCGATGTTTCGGATACGGGCACCGGCATGACGCCCGAGGTGCGCGCGCGGATTTTCGAACCGTTCTTCACGACGAAGCAGACGAACCAGGGCACCGGCCTCGGCCTCGCCGTCGTCTACGGCATCGCGACGAGCCACCAGGGTTTTATCGACGTCGACAGCACCGTCGGCGTCGGCTCGACCTTTCACGTTTACCTGCCGCTCGCCGGCGACATCGCCATCAACACGCCCGCCGTCAGCAACGCCGATTTCCCCTCCGGCACCGAGTCGCTGCTCGTCGTCGACGACGAGGGCTCGCTCCGCACGCTGCTCTCCGCGACGTTTACCCGCAAAGGCTACAAGGTCGCCACCGCCGCCACCGGCCTCGAAGCCATCGAGATAATCGGCGACACCACGCGACCGATCGATGCCGTGCTCCTCGACTTGAACATGCCCGGCACGAACGGCGTGCAGGTGCTGAAAGTCATCCGCGTTTGCCGGCCCGACCTGCGCGTGCTCGTGATCAGCGGTCACATCACGCCCGAAGTGCGCACCGAATTTCAACAGCTCAACCAGCGCGACTTCGTGCAAAAGCCTTATCGGCTCGACGAAGTCGGCCGGCGTCTCCGCAAGCTGCTCGACCAGGGCGCCGCGACAAAAGCCTGACGCGCGCGTCCGTCCCGCCCCGCCTGGTCCGCGAAAATTTTCCCGGCCCGACGCAAATCCATCTCAGGATTTCCGCTGCCGCGCCGATAGATGCAGTGGGCGAATATAGGACGATCCTCACCATGGACTGTCATATACTAAATGAATCACCGCGAACCAACATCCGTGCCGCGAGGCACGGGCCAGGCAATGCCTTGTCTGGCACTGTTGATCCTCCCTCTGCTCGTCGTCGCCCGCGCCTGGTCGCGGCCGATGTTACCCCCGCCGATCATTCCTGCCGCGTCCAAGCCCTACCTTGGCGCCATCGGAGCGCCGCCAGTCCGGTTCCAAGAACCGGAACCGCCGCCCGATCTTGTCACCCGGCCCGCCGCCGGTGCTCCGCCGCAGCCCGTCGCCAAAGACGCGCCCGTGGCCGACGTCACTCCCATCCCGGAAACTTCGAGTTCCGCCACCAGCATCGCCACGGTCCCCAGCGCCGCTCCCGCCGCCACGCCTGCCGACAGCGCCGCCACGCCGGAAGCCGAAGCGCCCGCGTCGGCCCACACGCCGCCGCCGATCTTGCGCGATGAAATCCATCGCCCGACCCGGGCGGAAGATTTCCTGCCCTTCTTCCAAATTCCCACTCCACAGCCTGGTGACGTGACCGTCGTGCCCGTGCCGCGCGGGGCCAACCCGCCCGCGCCGCTGCCCGCCAGTTCCGCCACCTACACTCAGACGCCTAAATGACATCACGTTTCCCGTCGCTGCGATCCACGCCGAAGTGCCGCCACCTCGCCGTGCTGATGTTGCTCGCCCTCCCGGCAGCAACCTCGCGCAGCCGTGCAAACGAACCGGAGGCAACGCCGCCCGCACCGCCCGTTTCGGCGGAAAACGCTGCACAAAAAACCGCGGTCGAAACGAAAACTCCTGCGATCGCCGTGGAGGAGCCGCCCGTCTCGGCCCCTGCGCCGGCGGAATCTTCTCCTGCGCTTGCGCCGGAGGCTTCGTCTTCCGGCTCAAAATCCGACGCCGCCAAATCGGAATCCGTCCCGCCCGCACCCGCGCCCGCGACGGCCTCTTCCTCTTCGCCCGACGCGTCACCTCTCGTCGCGCCGGAGTCCGCGTCCACGCCCGCTCACGCATCCGCTTCGGTGCCCGCACCCGTACCCGTATCTGCGCCCGCGCTGACCACCGCAAATCCCGCGCTACCTCCCGCCGCAGCGACATCCCCGGCCGCGGTCGCGGTCGCGCCCGCTCCGGCGCCCAAACACCACTCGCGCGCCGTCGCACCCGCGACACTCTCCGCCCGCGAAGGCCAGGGCCTCGTGAATCTCGGCCACAGCCTCACGGAGCGCGGCGACTACGACGCCGCCGAGATCGCCTACCGTCAGGTGCTCGACGGCCACGCGCCTCTCGAGCCCACGAAATCCGCGCTCCTCGGCCTCGCCCACATGCACCGCAAGCAGGGCTACCTCACGAAAGCCGCCGCGATCTACGAAAAATATCTCAAGGACTATCCCGACGACGAACGCGTGCCCGACGCCCTCCTCGATCTCGGCCGCACGCTCCGCGACATGGGCGCGCCGCGCCTCGCGATCGCGCGTTTCTACAACGTCATCAACTCGACGCTGAAGCTCTCCTCGAACGCCGGCTTCGAGCACTATCAACTGCTCGCGAAGACCGCGCAATTCGAGGTCGCGGAGACGCATTTCCAATCGGGCGATTTCGCCGAGGCGACGAAATTCTACTCGCGTCTCCGCATGCTCGACCTTGCGCCGGTCGATCGCGCCCGCGCCCATTTCAAATCCGCCTACGCGCTCCAGCTCTCCGGCGACTTCGAAGGCGCCATCACCTCGCTGCGCGCCTATCTCGAGCAGTGGCCCGAGGATGAAAACGTGCCGGAAGCGCGCTATCTGCTCGCGACCTCGCTCCGCGCGCTGAAGCGCACGCAGGAAGCGCTCACCGCCACCATCGAGTTGCTCAGCGCGCAGAAAACCCGCACCGCCAACGACCCGAAGCGCTGGTCCTACTGGCAGCGCCGCACCGGCAACCAGCTCGCGAACGATTTCTTCCAAGCCGGCGATATTCATAACGCGCTGCTGATTTACCAAGGCCTCGCCGCGCTCTCCGAGGATCCTGCGTGGCGCACACCCGTCACCTATCAAGTCGCACTCTGCTACGAACGCCTCGGCGACAGCGATCACGCCAGCCAGACCTACCGCGCGATCGTGGATTCCGTCGGCGCCACGCCCGCGCCCGAAATCGCGGAGATTGCGCGCATGGCGAAATCTCGCCTCGCTCACGTCGACTGGCGCGAGGCCACCGACCGCCAGGTCGCCACGCTTTTTGACTTCACCACGGGCCAGGCCAAACCCCCCGTTCCGAAATCCACCGCCGCCAATGACTCCAACCGAAGCCCTGCACCAGCATCACCAGCTCTGTGACGAACTGCACGAGTGCGCGCTCGAGGAAAACCGTTTCCTCCGGCAGCACCAGCGTCCGCTCACCCCGGAGATGGTCGAGCGCAAGCGCGGGCTCCTGGGCAAGCTCGACCAGTCGCTCGCCGATCTCCGCAGCGTGCCCGCCGGCCGCGTGCGCGAACCCGAGACGCGCGATCTGCTCGAGCACACGCGCGCGCGCATCCTCCAGATTCTCCAGCTCGACAAGGAAAACGAGCAGCTCCTCCTCCGCTTCAGCCTCTCCGGTCCGAAGCCCGCGCCCGCCGCGAGCACGCCCTCCAGCGCGCTCCTCCAAAAAATCTACGCACGGATTTCCTGACGACGCGGCACGCAGGCGTGCCGTGGACCGCCGCTACAACGATCCGGCCGCCTCCGCTGGAGAGGTGGAGCCCGATGTTCCCGTCGGGCTTGAAACGCCGCCCTTCCAACCAGCCCGACGAGTACATCGGGCTCCACCTTCTGCGACACGCTTCCGCGCTCAACTCCGCCCGTCCCACGCCACCGCGGGAAACTGCATCTCACGCCGTAATTCGGGCTGGCCGATGTCGAGGAGCGAGCTGACTTGCTGCAGCCGCTGCTCCACCTCCGTCACGATGCCCGGCAGATCGCCCGCGCGCAGCGGCACCATCTGCATCGCCGATTCCGTGGGTAACGCCGGCCGCTCGCCGCGCACCTGGCAGACGGCGGATCGAATCCATTTTGCACAGTGCAGCAGGCACGCCATGCGCGTGTGCCCGGCGCTCGCCCGCGGTGAGTATTGCCAGCGCACCGGCTCGCACATCGAGTGCGGAAAAGCCCAGTGATTCAGCAGCGCCGCACCCGCGTCCGCCTGCGTGAACCCAAACACCGCTCGCTCGCTCTCCGTCGCCTCGCGCGGGTAACCCGCCGTACGCAGCCGCAATCCCGGACGGTTGCGCACCGACCAGTCGTCGATCGCCACCATGCCGAGGCAGTGCAGCAAGCCGACCGTGTACGCGACATCGCGATCCTGGCCGCTGCGCTCCGCGAGCGCTTCGGCTGCGAGCGCGCAGGCGACGGATTGTTTCCACAGATCGTCGGCTTCGATCGCGTAGACTTCGAGCGGGCGCACGAGCACCTGCGACGCGACCGCGTAGGACACGAGTTCGTAAACCTGCCCGTAGCCCACGCGATTCACCGCCTCGTCGACCGTGAAGCACCGCACGCCACTGCTGAAATAAGCGCTGTTGCCCGCCTGCAGCACGCGCGCCGCGATCCCCGGATCGAGCCGGATCAGCGAAACGATTTCGCTCATCGACGAATTTTCGTCGCCCAGCAACTGCTTCAGCCGCGGCAGCACTTTGGGCGCCGAGGGCAGGTGCTTCAGGTCGCGCACGATGTCTTCGGGCGTGAGGGCACCAAGGGCTGAGTCGATCGATTCCGCGAGCATGGCGAGACGTTGGAAAGAGTCGCCCCTTCCATCGGCCGATTACCCGCTGACTTTTGCTGAATTTTGATAAGTCGCACACCACGGGCGACCTCGCTCTGCGCTTTTTAAATTTGTAGTTGGAGTGCGGCGAGTGGTCCCGAGCGGCTTTTTCAACTCATGAGATGCTTCCTTTGGTTGAAGATTTTAACTCAGATCGAACAATTCAGGTGAGAGCTGGGAGCAAAATCAGAAATCCGACTTCGGATTTCCCTCCGCGTTTCTCCGGCGGCCCTCGGAAGATCGATCGCTCATCTCAACTCTCAACTCTCAGCTCTCAACTCTCAGCTCTCAACCGCTTCTCTCCCGCGCTCACATTCCCAGGCTGGCGACCTTGCCCGCCCGGCGGATCTGCTCGTTGAGGGCGATCCGGGCCGCCACCGACTTGGGCAGCGGCCCGGTTTTTGAAGCAAACGCCTGCGTGATGACACCAACCAAATTGCTCTCGGTCACGAGTTCGCGGTCCTTCCAGTCGTTGTTCAAACCCGCCGCGACCCAGCCCGCGTCCGTCTTCTCGACCAGCATGTGCGCCACGCGGTGGCCGTTCATCGTCTGATAAACCACCGGCGAACCCACGTGCAGCCGGTCGTAACCCACCGCCCGCACCACCACCGCCGTGCCTTCGAGATAAACGGGCTCCATCGAGCTGCCCGATCCGCCCGCCGCGAAGCACCCGCGGTCCTTCGCCGCCGCCGCCTCGGCCGCCGCCAGCTCGGTGCCGGCCGGCACGATCGTCGGGAGCGGCGCGTTATCCGCAAAGAGCAGCAGGCTCGCCTCGCTCGACGCCGTGTCGCAGCCGGTCATCAGCAAGCCCGCGGCCGCCATGAGCAACGCGAGCGCGACGCGCAGGGCAAAGGTGGAGGAGGAGATTTTGCGGAGGGAAAGCGGGCTCGTTTGCATGCCCGCATCGTGCGCCGAAACGCGTTTTCCAGATATTCGGGCACCCCCGTAAACGGGCCTGTCGTTTTCCGCTGAGGGGTTTCCCCAAGCGCCTGGGGGATTTTTTTTCTAAAGTTTCCCGCCTTCCGGCCGATTGCCCGCACCCGACCTGAAGCAGGGCGGGCTTCAGCCCGCCTTCTGCACGCGAACCCCGCGGACTGAAGTCCACCCTGTTTCAGGCGCCCGACCCCGCCCCGCAGATCGCGACCTCGTGCGTCACCCGTCAGCGCGTCGCCGCGCCCCTCAGCGCCGCGATCGCGATCTCCGCCGCCATCCGCCCCGACACCACCGCACCCTCCATCGTCGCCACAAACGGCTGCCGAGTGAAATCGCCCGCCAGCGTCAATCCCCGAACCGGCGTCGCTTGCGGCGGGCGCCGCGCGTCGTGGCCGGGCGCGAGCGAATAAAAATCATCCGTGTGCCGCACGACACGCCAACGCCGCACATGCCCACGCACGCGCAGGCCGAGGCGATCCGCATCTTCCAGCGCGATCTCCAGGATTTTTTCCGGCGGCAGCGCGATCAGCTTGTCCGATGGTGCCAGGATGATCGAGAGCCGTCCGTCGTGGCCGCGAAAGGTCGTCCTCGCCTGCTCGCTGAAACACGCCAGCGCCGTGCCCACGCCAAACGTCGTGCGATCCACCGGCACGCTCGGCCCGTCGAGTTCGAGCTGCAGCGTAACCGCCGGCATCGTGGGCAAACTCAGTGCCGGCTGCGCCCACGCCGCTGCGGCGAAATGACTTCGCAGCAGCCGCTGCGTCGCGCGCAGCGAGCACGCGAACACCACGTGCTGCACGAGGTAACCGGTCGTGCCCGAGCGCACGCCCGCGACCCCGTCTGCCTCGTCGAGCAACAATTCGTGCGCCGGCGCGCTCGTGAGCACGATGCCCCCGCGCCGCCGGATCGCGTTCGCGATCGGGTCGGTCATCACCTCCGTCATCCCGCCGGCGAACGCGCCCACGCGAAAGCGCGGCAGCTGCGGCAGGTAAGGTCCGACGAGGGCGAAAAACACCTGCGCCGAAAGCTGCCCCGCCGGCACGAAATAGATTCCCGCCATCAGCGGTTCCAGCAGTCGCGAAATCACCTCCGGCTGCACGCCGTGTCGCACCGCATAATCGAGCACCGACACTTCGTCGAGGCGCTCGGGCTTCGCCGCGAAATCTTTCAGCCCGCGCGCCATGAACGCCGCAAACGAGAGCTTCGCCGCCGGCGACAGGTAGTCGTTATGGCGAAACAGATCTGCCACCATTTCCAACGGACGGTCCAGCGGCGCCGCGGCGAACACCGCCGACGCCCCGCTCCCGGGCTGGCGAAATTCCACTTCGTTTTCCCAAATGATCGCCTCGTCCGGATCGACGCCCGCGCGGCGCAACAAATCCGACAGCGCCGCATAAGAGCCGATCACGCGATGCAGGCCCGACTCCACGATCATGCCGTCGGGATCGGTCCACGACGCCGTGCGCCCGCCCGTCCACGCCTGCGCCTCGAGCACGAGCGGCCGGTGCCCCGCCTCCGCGAGTTCAAACGCGCAGCTCAATCCCGCCAGCCCCGCGCCGACGACGATCGCGTCCACGCCCGCCGACCCGCCGATGGTATTTGCTCCCTCCATCACGCGACGGACTGTCCCGTTCTCGCCCGGTTCCCGGCCGCGCCGACGGCGGCTTGTATTCAGGTTTTCGCCCACCTGCGACGAAGCTTGGCTCATCGCGGCGAATCCTCACGCTTTGCTCCTGCTTTTCCCCCATGATTCGAGTGCTCCACGCCGAAGATGATCCGCAGATTGCCGACATGGTGCGGCTCCTCTTCGCGCGGCACGGCGCCGAATTCGAGCTGCAACACGTGGACTCCGGCCGTGGCTGTCTCGCGACGATGCAACGCGCGCGTTTCGACGTGCTGCTGCTCGATTTGATGATGCCCGACATCGACGGCCTGCGCGTCCTCGGCGAACTCACCGTGCAACGCGATCCCACGCCTGTCGTGATGGTCAGCGCCCAGGGCCAGAACGAACTGGCCGTCCGCGCGCTCCGCGCCGGCGCCGCCGACTGCATCGACAAAAACTCCGCCGATTTCCGCCGCATCCCCGAGATCGCCCGCCGCGTCGTCGAGCGCCAGCGTCGCCGCCAGGCCGTCGCCGTGCCGCCGCGCGATCACCGCGTGCTCTTCGTCGATCCCGACCCCGCGCACCGCGACCACGTCGCCGCGTTTTTCTCGAATCACGCCGCGCACCTCATCGTCGATCCGATCGATCCCGAGACGCTCGAGCAACTCCTGCGCACCGAGTTCGCCTTCGATGCCGTCGTGCTCGGCCCTGGCTTCGACGACGACACCGTCCTCGCGACGCTCCGCCAGCTCCGCTACGGCGGCGAGGATATCCCCGCGCTCATTTTATCGGGCAGCCGCTCGGGCGAAACCGCGACCGCCGCATTTCAGCTCGGCGCGCAGGATTTCATCATGTTCGAGGAAGGCTGTCTGCCCGACCTCGCGTTCTCCCTCAATCACGCACTCAAGCGCGTCGAGATCGAGCGCCTCAACCTCCGCCTCTCCGCCGAACTCGCCGAACTCAACCGCTCCCTCGCCGACCAGGTCGCCGAACGCACGCGCGATCTCGAGGAGGAAATCGGCGTGCGCAAAGCCGCCGAACGCCGCGCCGAGGATCACGCCGCGCGCCTCCAGGCGCTCTCGAACCGCCTCCTCCGCGTGCAGGAGGACGAGCGCCGCGCGATCGCCGGCGAACTCCACGACCAGGTCGGCCAGTTGCTCACCGGTCTGCGTTTTCAACTCGAGTCCGCCCGCACCTCGCCCGCCGCGCTCACCGAAGCGCTCACCGTCACCGACGATCTGCTCCGCACCGTCCGCGAGCTCACGCTCCAGCTCCGCCCGCGCATGCTCGACGACCTCGGCCTGCGCCCCGCGCTCGAATGGCACGTCAGCCGTTTTCGCAGCCAGACCTCCATCGCGGTCGAACTCGATCTCGCGCTCCCTGACGAACGACTGTCCTCGGTCCTCGAGACCACGGTCTACCGGATCGTGCAGGAAGCGCTCACGAACATCGCCCGCCACTCCGGTTCGCCCTCCGCCGTCGTCACCGTCGCCGCGGACGACCGCGCGCTCCAGGTTGAAATCTCCGACCGCGGCCGCGGCTTCGACACCACCGCTGCGCTCGCGAAGCACACCTCGATCGGCCTCGCCGGCCTCGCCGAGCGCATCAAGCTCGCCGGCGGCACGCTCGAGCTTTTCTCGCAAGCCGGCCAGGGCACGCGCATCCACGCCGAGTTCCCGCTCAATACTGCCGCCTCCTCGCCCGAAAATCCCCATGCGATGTAATCATCTCCGTCATGGAGGAGCCTGCTTGCAGGCGATTTCACCCGGCGAACGGCCGGCATCGCCTGCAAACAGGCTCCTCCATCGCGGAATGCCCCTCGTTCGCTGGCTCGTCATTCGCGTCGATCAGCGTCCATTAGCGGTAAAAAATTTTACATGATCACCGCCATCATCGCCGACGATCACGAAATCGTTCGCCGCGGCCTCCGCACCATTCTCGAAACCGACGGCACCTGCACCGTCGTCGCCGAGGCCTCCGACGGCCTCGCCGCCGTGCAACTCGTCGAGAAGCACAAGCCCGCCGTCCTCATTCTCGATCTCAACATGCCGCGCCTCCACGGCATCGAGGTTCTCAAGCAGACGCGCACGACCAGCCCGCACACGCGCGTCATCGTGCTCTCGATGCACAACGACGAGCCCTACGTCATCGAGACGCTCCGCAGCGGCGCGATGGCCTACATCCTGAAAGGCTCCGAGTCGCAGGAGATCGCGCACGCCTTGAAGGAAGTCCTCGGCGGCCGCCGCTTTCTCAGCGCGCCGCTTTCGGAATGGGCGATCAACGCGCTTCTCACGAAACCCGCCGACGCCGATCCGCTCGCCTCCATCACGCCGCGGGAACGCATGGTCCTTCAACTCGCCGCCGAAGGTGCGAGCAACGGCGAGATCGCCGAAAAACTTTTCATCAGCCCGCGCACCGCCGAGACGCATCGCACCAATCTCCTCCGCAAACTCGGTCTCCAGACCCAGACCGACCTCGTTCGCTTCGCCATCCGCAAAGGCCTCATCTCTCCCTGACGAGGTCCGATGGAGCGGCGGTCTATGACCGCCGTTTTATTGATAGTTAACCGAAGAAGTAACGCCGACGGTAGGGCGGCGAGTCCCTTCGCCGCCGCGTTGACCAGAGATCGTTGCGGCGCGGAACCGGCGCGGAACGGAGTCCGCGCCCTGCCGGGATCGCGTCCCTTCTTCACGAAATGCCCAATAGAAGACGCGCCTCGCATGAAAATCCTCGTGCCTCGGGTTCGTCATTCTGCGACTCCGAACCAACGCCACGCCGTTGGGTGGCCTATGCCGATGAACTCTCAAATGCCTGTCATTCTGAGCGCAGCGAAGAATCCATCTGGACGTTCGCACGCGCGTCGCGCCACGAAGCGCCCACTGTTCGTCATTCTGCGACTTCGAACCAACGCCACGCCGTTGGGCGGCCTGCGCCGATGAACTCTCAAATGCCTGTCATTCTGAGCGCAGCGAAGAATCCATCTGGACGTTCGCACGCGCGTCGTGCCACGAAGCGCCCACTGTTCGTCGTTCTGAGACTCCGAAGCAACGCCACGCCATTGGGTGGCCTGCGCCGATGAACTCTCAAATGCCTGTCATTCTGAGCGCAGCGAAGAATCCATTTGGACGTTCGCATGCGCGTCGTGCCACGAAGCGCCCACTGGATTCTTCACTTCGTTCAGAATGACAAACCGGGCGGTTCATCAGCAGCGCAGCGAAGAATCCATCTGAACGTTCGCACGCGCGTCGTGCCACGAAGCGTTCACTGAATTCTTCACTTCGTTCAGAATGACGACGAGAGTTCGTCCGCCTTCCGAAGAACGATAGGCTCTGACCCGCGTCCCGCATGAACCTCCTCACCCTTTGCGGCAGCCTCCGTGCACGCTCCTCCAACCGCGCTGTCCTCGAGGCTTTCTCGCAGCTCGTCGCGCCGCCGCTCGTCGTCACCCACTCCGACCATCTCGCCGCGCTCCCGCACTTCAACCCCGACCTCGATCGCGACGACCTCTCACCTCCGTCCGCCGTCGCCGCCTTCCGCGCCGCCATCGCCGCCGCCGATGCGCTCGTGATCTCGACGCCTGAATACGCCCACGGCCTGCCCGGCGCGTTCAAGAACGCGCTCGACTGGCTCGTCAGCGATCCCGCCTTCGCCGACAAGCCCATCGCGATCCTTCACATCGACCGCAACTCGACTTTCGCGCTCGATTCGCTCCGCGAAATCCTGCGCACGATGTCCGCCCGTCTCATTGAGCCCGCCTGCGTCGGCCTGCGCCTCACGACCAACCAAGTCGACGCCGCCGCGATCCTCGCCCGCGACGATCTGCGCCAGCTCCTTCAGCAAAGCGTCGACGCCCTCGCGGCAAATCTTCGCCAAGCGTAGAGTTCAAACTCGAGCTGCGCGCGCAATGCCGGTAGGGACGGCTCTCCGAGCCGTCCGCGAAAGTCGTTTGGGAGAATGCGCGCGAAACGGACGCCTCGGAGTGGCGTCCCTACCCCTCGCCGCCGATCAGCTCCTCGACCAATTTTCTCGTCTTCGTCCCCGTCGACGCCGCCTCCGCGACCACGATCGCCTTCGCCAAAATCCCCCGCGCCTCCTCCGCCGCCGCCTCGTCGTTCGCATGCACCACGCACAACGCCGCGCCCGCCTCGACGCGCTCGCCTACCTTCACGAGTTGGCCGACGCCCACCGCCGGATCGATGCGATCCTCCGCCTTCACCCGCCCCGCGCCCAGCCGCAGCGCCGCGATCGCGACCTCATACGCGTCGACTTCGCTCACCACGCCGCCACGCGTCGCTTTCAATTCCACCTTCCACCGCGCCTGCGGCAGCCGCTCCGGCTGATCGACCAAACTCACGTCACCGCCCTGCGCCGCGACAATTTCCCTGAATTTTTTCAACGCCGCTCCGCTCCTCACTCCCGCCTCCAGTTTTTCCCGTGCCTCCGCCTTTGTTTTCGCCACGCCCGTGAGCAGCAGCATTTGCTCACCGAGCGCGAACGTCACTTCCATCGTATCCGCCGGCCCGTCGCCGCGGAGGCAGTCGATCGACTCCGCCACCTCGAGCGCGTTGCCCACCGCCCGACCGAGCGGCTCGTCCATCGCCGTCAACACCGCGCGCGTCGGCTTGCCCATTTTCGTGGCGACGGCCACGAGCGCTTCCGCCAATTCCTTCGCGCGCGCCTTGTCCTTCATGAACGCGCCGCGCCCGAACTTCACGTCGAGCACGAGCGCATCGATGCCCTCCGCGAGCTTCTTGCTCAGGATGCTCGCGCAAATCAGCGGGATGCACTCCACCGTCGCCGTCACGTCGCGCAGCGCGTAGAGTTTCTTGTCCGCCGGCGCGAGTTCCTTCGTCTGCCCGATCAACGCCACGCCGACGCGCTCGAGCTGCGCGCGATATTCGTCGAGCGAGAGTCCCACGCGAAAACCCGCGATCGCCTCCAGCTTATCGAGCGTGCCGCCGCTGTGTCCGAGCCCGCGCCCGCTGATCATCGGCACCGCCACGCCGCACACCGCGACCATCGGCGCGAGGTGCAGCGAAACCTTGTCGCCCACGCCGCCGGTCGAGTGCTTGTCGACCTTCGGCACTTTCACCGCCGACAAATCCGCCACCACGCCCGACCGCATCATCGCCTCCGTCAACTGCGCCGTCTCGCCCGCGCTCATGCCGCGCAGAAAAATCGCCATGAGCATCGCGCTCAGCTGGTAGTCCGCCCACGAGCCGTCGGTCGCCCCACGCGCGAACGCCTCGATCTCCTCGCGCGCGAGCACGCGCCCATCGCGTTTGCCGGCGATCGCGTGTTGGGGAAAAAGCGTGGAACTCATGCGGCGATGCAACATGCCGCGCGTCGCGAGGCAACGCACGTCTGCACGCCTGTTCCGTTGTAGGGCGGGGTCTCCGAACCCCGCCGTTCTCACGCGTCCTTCTCAAACCGGCGGGGTTCGGAGACCCCGCCCTACATTCATCCGGCGCTACCGGCACCTCACAAAAACTTCCGCACGTCCGGAATCTCCTTCACCCGCCGTCCGCCGTTGAGCCGCTCGAAATACGGATCGACCTCCTCCTTCGCCTCGACCTCCTCGTCGCCCTCGGTCTCCTCGTCCTCGTCGATCTCCTCGCCCTCCGCATCGGTGAACACCCAGTCCACTTCCTCGTCGAACACATGCGACATCCGCCGCGCCTGCGGATCGAGCACCACCGCGGGATTTTTCACGCGCCCCGCCTTCACCAATTCGAACAGGCACGGGATGAACTGTCCTTTGAAGTGCGCCTGGAAATTACTCAGCCACTTGTTCGCCACGCCTTCGCGCCGGTTGAGCAGCACGACGTCCGAAAAATGCACGCATGCGTCGTACCAGTGGAGCAGCGCCGGATTTTTTTCCGCGAGCTGGCAGTTCACCACGGTGAGCACGCGCGCCAGTTCGCCGCCCTGCGCTTCGAGCCAGGCCTTGAACACCTCGATCTGGTCCACGGGATTCGCCCGCCCGTCCGCCACGAAAAACACCTGCGTCGCTTCCGCCGGCAGCGAGCCCTCGATGAACTCGCCCGTCCATTTCCAACGCGTGATCGCCGGTAATTTCGCGTCAGCCTCCTCCGCCGTTTCATCCGCGGACAGCATCACCGCCGCGCGATCGCCCTCGGCGAGGCCGCCTTCGATCAAGTCCGCGACCACTTCGCGCCGGCCCGAACCGGCCGCGCCGAGGATCAGATAAACGAGAGGTTTTTTTGAATTCATGGCTTGAGGCAGGAGCCTGCTTGCAGGCGATTCGCCGACCGAACCGCTTACCATCGCCTGCAAGCAGGCCCCTACAACTCAGAATTTCAAAACCTGATCCTGCGCCGCGTGCCTCAGCCAGTGATCGACGAGCACCAGCGCGGTCATCGCCTCGACGATCGGCACCGCGCGCGGCAGCACGCATGGATCATGGCGCCCACGCGCCGCGAGTTCCGTTTCGGCGCCGCGCACGTCGACGGTTTTCTGCGGCTGCAGGATCGTCGCCGTCGGTTTGAAGGCCACGCGAAACACGATTTCCTCGCCGTTGCTGATCCCGCCCTGCACGCCGCCCGAGCGATTCGTCGCCGTGTGCACGCCGCTTTCGCGTGCCACGAAGGCGTCGTTGTGTTCCGAGCCCTTGAGCAGCGTCCCCGCGAAACCGCTGCCGATTTCAAATCCCTTCGTCGCCGGCAACGAGAGCATCGCCTTGGCGAGATCGGCCTCGAGCCGGTCGAACACCGGCTCGCCCCAGCCCGCCGGCACGCCGCGCACGCGGCACTCGATGATTCCGCCCACCGAATCGCCTTCGCTGCGCACCGCCTTGATCCGCTCGATCATCGCCGCCGCCGTCGGCCCGTGCGGACAACGCACCGCGTTCGCCTCGACCTCTTCCAGCGAGGGAAATTTCGCCAACGCCTCCGCCGGCGCTGCGATATCGTGAATCCGCGTCACGAACGCCCGCACTTCCACGCCATGACGCCGTTGTAGGGCAGGGTCTCCCGACCCCGCCGCTGCGCCCATCGCCAAAATCTTTTTCGCCACCGCGCCCGCCGCCACGCGCCCGATCGTCTCGCGCGCCGAACTCCGCCCGCCGCCCCGGTGATCGCGAATGCCGAACTTCGCCTGATACGTGAAATCCGCGTGCGACGGTCTGAATTTTTCCCGCATCTCATCGTAGGCGCCGGGCCGATGGTCGGCGTTGCGCACCAGCATCGCGATCGGCGTGCCCGTCGTGCGCCCCTCGAAAAGTCCCGACAAAATCTCCACGCGATCCTCCTCCTTCCGCGGCGTCACGATGTCGCTCTGGCCCGGCCGCCGCCGGTCCAACTCGAGCTGAATCTCCTCGGCGGTCAGCGGGAGATTTGGCGGACAACCGTCGAGCGCCACGCCCACGCCCGCCCCATGGCTTTCGCCCCAGGTGGTGATGGTGAAGAGTTTTCCGAAGCTGTTCGGCATCGCGACGCGGGAGCGTTGGGCGAGCCTCCCGCACCGGCAAGCGACAAATCCCGGCGGCCCAAATCCCAGCGTCCCCCGACCAACCTGCGTGCTACGCATGATCCTCACCTTGCCCGCTCACCGCCTCCCCGTACAAATCCCGGAACTCGAGGCAACCTTCCGCGCAAGATGCCGTCACAGCACAACGCGGTTTACAATCCGCTGTCTTTGGCCTCACTTTCGCATCCCGTATTAATCTTCGCCCTTTCACTGTTTCCCTCTGCATGAGCCTGCGTTTTCTCCGCCTGAGCCTCGCGTTTTGTTTGTTCGTAGCTGCCGTGCGTGCTCAGACGCCGACGCCCGAACCCGTCCCCGTCCCGCAAGGTGACGAACTCGTCGGCCCCATTAAACTCCCCGACGCCGACATCGACACGGTCCTCGGCCTCCTCGAAATCTACACTGGCCGCGCGATACTGCGGCCGCAACAGCTGCCGACCGCGACCTATCGTCTGGTCATCGATCGCAAGCTTCCGAAGTCCGAAGCCGTCCTCGCCCTCGAGACGATCCTTTCGCTCAATCAGGTCGCCGTCGCTCCGATGGGCGACAAGTTGATGAAAGTCGTCGCCCTCGCGCAGGCGAAAACCGAGGCGCCCGAGATGATCACCGGCTCCACGCTTTCGCTGCCCCCGAGCGGCCACATCGCGAGCAAGCTCTTCCAATTCGAATTCCTGCGCGTCAACGAATTCGTCCCCCAGATCACCCCGCTCATGTCGCCCGGCGTCGCCGGCGGCATCGTGCCCCTCGAGAAGGCCAACGCCGCGCTCATCACCGACACGATCAGCAACCTTCAGCGCGTCGAACTCCTCCTCCAGCAGCTCGACAAGCCCTCGATGACCGGCCTCACACCGAAATTCTACACGCTCGTCAACGGCGCGAAGGCCAGCGACCTCGTCGGCAAACTCCGCGCGATGTTCCAGGGCCCGCTCCAAAGCCAGCTCGGCACCGCGGTCTCCTACAGCGCCGACGACCGCACCAACCAGATCATCCTCCTCGCCGACTCCCGCCAGATTCCGCTCTTCGACGACCTCATCGCGAAACTCGACGTCAAAGCCGATCCGAACACGCGCAACGAGGTCATCTACCTCAAGCACGCCAGCGCGAAGGATGTCGCTCCGCTCCTCTCCCAACTCGTCTCCGGCCAGACCAGCAACGCGCAGAAAGCCGGCGGCGGCACCTCCGTCCGCCAGCAGATCGTTCCACCGAACCAGCCCGCCGCCCCCGCGCAAGCCGCCGTGATCGCAGCCGCCGGCGGGGAATCCACGAACGAGTTCAGCAGCCTCATCACCGTGCTTTCCGATGAGCGCAGCAACGCCATCGTCGTCTCCGGCACCGTCGACGACATCCGCCTCATCCGCGAACTCATCGACAAGATCGACATTCTCCTCGCGCAAGTCCGCATCGAAGTTGTCATCGCTGAAGTCACACTCACCGATGCCGATACCAGCGGGCTGAGCGCTCTCGGCCTCGTTGGCGGCAAAAACTCCGATGGCAACCTTCGCATCTCCAGCGGTACCGCCGCCGTCGGTGGCTGGAATCTCGCCGCCCAGCTGGTTGCGACCGACAAGTCGCCGGTTGGATTTACCGCAGACCTCACCAACAACGGCCAGAGGAGCAACGTGAAGATTCTCTCTGCGCCGACGATCGTCACCACGCACAACAAAGAAGCCGAATTCATCTCCGGCGAATCCCGCCCCATCATCACCGGCTCGCAAGCCACGCCCATCGGCGTCACGACCCAGGCCAACACCGGCTTTGCGACCACCTCCCAAGTTACCTACAAGGACATCGCGATCGACTTGAAGGTCACTCCGCTCATCGGCGACGACGGCAGTATCCAGCTCAAGATCGACCAGAAGGTCGACGACATCCTCGACACTGTGAAGATCGATCAAAACGACCAGCCCGTCATCGGCCGGCGCCAGGCGACTTCCTTCGTCAATGTCCAAGACGGCCAGATGATCGTGCTCGGTGGACTGCAACGCACGAAGAACACCCGCAGCCGCAAGAAACTCGGCTTCATCTGGGAAATTCCGGTCCTCAGCCATATCTTCGGCGGACGTAACAACGAATTCGTTCGCACCGAACTGCTGCTCTTCATCCGCCCGCACGTCATCCCCAACGCCTCCGGAACCGCCGATGCGACCAGCATCATCAATTCCCTCTCCAACAAAGAGCAGATCAATCAGTATCTCAGCGATCCGGCGAAGCAGCCGAAGGAAAAGGTGATGGATAAAATCCTCGTTCGCTGAGGCCGTCGCCCGCGCTCACCGCCATGCCCGCGCTCACCACGGAAGCCATTCCTGCTTCGCTGCTCGCCAAACTCGACGAAGCCCACCTCCAGGCCCTCCTCGAGTCTCCCCGCGAGAAACGCCTCGTCGCCCTCGCCGCCGGGCTCGGCCTCATCGAAGCCGCCGCGCTCACCGCCCTCGCCGACGCCGCCGGCCTCAGCATCGCCGCCAATCTCGAAGCCGATCCCGCGTCCCGCGGTCTCCTGCCCGCACGCCTCGTCCACGACTACCAGATCATTCCGATCGTCTACCGCGAACCCGGCGCCGCCGCCCGCGCCAGCGATGCCGAGCCCGAGCCCGCGCCGACCGCCTCCACCCCGCTTCACCTCGCCACCGCCTGGCTCCCCGACGAGGTCATGGCCGACTGGCTGAAAACCTTCACCCCGCGCCCGCCCGTCTGGCACCTCGCCGTCCCCGAACGCGTTCACCAGCTCATCATCGAAAATTTCGGCGTCGGCTCCGGCTCGCTCGAAGACGGCGACGACGCCTACGTCGCCCCCGAAGCGCTCCAGCAACACGAGGAAGTCGTCGATGAGGAAGCCGCCGTCGTGCGCTTCGTCAGCGACGTGATTTCGCAAGCCGTCGAAGACCAGGCGACCGACATCCATTTCGAGCCGCAGGAAGGCCAGCTTCGCATCCGCTACCGCGTCGACGGCCTGCTCGTCCCCGTGCCCGTGCCGGAAAATCTCCTCCGCTTTCAGGATGCGATCATCTCGCGCCTGAAAATCATGGCGCGCCTCAACATCTCCGAAAAACGCCTCCCGCAAGACGGCCGCATCAACTTCCGCGCCGAGAACACCGTCCTCGACATCCGCGTTTCCACGATCCCCACGATCTACGCCGAATCCATTTCCCTCCGCCTCCTGAATCAAAAAAAGGAAGCCTACTCGATGGACCGCCTCGGCATGAGTGCCGGCGAACAAGCGCAGATCGTCGAGATTCTCGACTACCCTCACGGCATCATCCTCGTCACCGGCCCAACCGGCTCCGGCAAATCGACCTCGCTTAACGCGTTTCTCCGCAAGATCAATTCCACCGACCTCCGCATCATCACGATCGAGGATCCGATCGAATACGAAGTTCCCGGCGTGAACCAGATGCAGGTCCGCCCCGAGATCGGCCTCACCTTTGCCGACGCGCTCCGCCACGTCCTCCGCCAGGATCCCGACGTGATCATGGTCGGCGAAATCCGCGACAAGGATACCGCCGAGATCGCCATCCGCGCCTCGCTCACCGGCCACTTGGTTTTCTCGACGCTGCACACGAACGACGCTCCCGGCGCGATCACGCGTCTCGTCGACATGGGCATCGAGCCCTTCCTCGTCGCCTCCGCGATCGAACTCGTCATCGCCCAGCGCCTCGTCCGCCGCCTCTGCTCGGAGTGCTCGCGCCCATCGCCGGTGAACAAGATCAAACTCCGGGAAAATCTCGCGATCCTCGGTTGCGACGAAGCCGAAGCCGATCTGATCGCCACGCTGAAATCACCGGTCGGCTGCGACCGCTGCCGCAACACCGGCTATCGCGGCCGGATCGGGCTCTTCGAAATTTTCCGCCTCAACGACGAGATGCACGAACTCGTCCTCAAGCGTGAAAGCACGCGCACCCTCACCGACGCCGCGCGCCGCCACGGCATGCGCACCCTCGGCCAGAGCGGCTGGGAAAAGGTGAAAGCCGGCTTCACCACGATGGACGAAGTCCTGCGCGTGATCACCGTGTCGGAGAAATAATTTGCCGGCTCTCGGCCTGATGACATTTTAGTTCCATGAGCGACAAACAAGCCGTCCTCGAAGCCGTGAGTCAGATGGCCGATACGCTCACGATTGCGCAAATTCGCGAAGAGCTGGCTCTCATGGAGGAACTGCGAGCTGGATTAGCCGATTCCCAAGCTGGCCGGGTCATTCCCCACGAAGAGGTCAAAAAGCGCTTCGCGGCATGGCCTTCGAGCTGAAATGGACCAGACGAGCAAGTGACCGTTTGGACGAGATCGAGCGCTTCATCGCGGCTGACAATCCCACCGCGGCCCGGCGCGAAATCGTTCGGCTTCTCGAACAGGTGGAGCTGTTGATGCGTTTCCCTCCCTTGGGCCACGTTTATCGAAAGGCCAGCGACACCGAATACCGCGAGATAACCGTCGGAAAATATCGAATCTTCTACCTGGTTAAAACACACCTTGAGGCGATCGATATTATTACGGTGTGGCACGGAGCACGTGCCGAACCGGATCTTCCTTAAAATGCCCCGCTTCACCTACAGCGCCCGCGATCGCGCCGGCAAAACCGTCGCCGATTCGCTCGACGCCCCCAATCGCCGCGAGGCTCTGCGCCTTCTCGCCGCGCGCGGCCTTCAAGTCACCTCCGCGACCGAATCCGCCGTCGCCGCACCCAAGGGCAAGGCGCGCGCCGCCGGTTCTTCCGCGCCCGCCGCACCCGTCACCTCCGCGCGCCGCAGCGACCTGAGTCGCAAGCAGCGCCTGCCTTTCCTCGAAGCCCTCCACGATCTCACCACGAGCGGCATGTCCGCGGGCGAAGCCGTGCGCCTGCTCTCGCTCCGCATCAAGGAACCCGCGCTGCGCAGCCTCTGCGGCGGCCTGTGGGAACAACTCAGCGAGGGCGCACCGCTCTCGCGCGCGATGGCGAGCTACGCCGAGGTGTTCGACACCTCGACGATCAATCTCATCCAGGCCGGCGAAGCGACGGGCTCCATCAACGAAACCCTCGAGCGCCTCATCACTCACCTGCACGAGCAACGCGAACTCCGCCGCGAACTCCTCACCGCCCTCGCCTACCCCGTCTTCATGATGGTCGTCGCGAGCGGCGTCATTTTGTTTTTTTTGTTCTTCCTCCTGCCGCGACTCCAAACGCTGCTCTCCTCGCTCGGCGGCGAGTTGCCGACCTCCACGAAGCTCCTCGTCGGCCTGTCCTATTTCGCGCTGCACTACGGAATTTTCGTGATTGGCGCGGCGATCTTCGGGGCGGTGGCGTTTTGGCGCTGGCGAAAAACCGACATCGGTCGCGAGGCCAGCGACGCGTGGCTGCTGCGCCTGCCACTCGTCGGCCAGTTCATCGTCGCGCAGACGGTGCTCGCCTTCAGTCAGACGCTCTCGGTGCTCCTCGCGAACGGCATCACTGCCGCTGAGGCGCTGCGCATGACCGAGCGGCAAATTTCAAACCGCGTTCACCGCAACGCCTTCGACGCCGCCACCGGCCGCGTGCTCGAGGGTGAGGCACTCTCGCTGGCGCTGGCCCGCACGAATTGTTTTCCCGATCTCGTGCTCGACCGGCTCTCGGTCGGCGAGAACACCGGCAACGTCGTGCCGAGCCTGCGCGACATCGCGCGCAGTTACCAAAAGATCGTCACGAATCAGCTCAACCTTTTCACCAAGGTCATCGCGAGCGCCGTGCTGCTGATGGTCTTCGTGCTCGTCGGCTTCATCGCCTTCGCGATCGTCAGCGCCGTCTTCAAGGTCAGCGGCAGTTTCAAACTCGGCTGAGTTTCACGACCTCGCATTCGTCGCCCATGGATTTGAAGTCCCGTATCCGAATGTAGGAGCCTGCTTGCAGGCGATGTTCGGGCTTTCGCACGTCGGGATCGCCACGAATCAGCTCAACCTTTTCACCAAGGTCATCGCGAGCGCCGTGCTGCTGATGGTCTTCGTGCTCGTCGCTTCATCGCCTTCGCGATCGTCAGCGCCGTCTTCAAGGTCAGCGGCAGTTTCAAACTCGGCTGAGTTTCACGAACCCGCGTTCGTCGCCCATGGGTTTGAAGTCCCGTATCCGAATGTAGGAGCCTGCTTGCAGGCGATGTTCGGGCTTTCGCACGTCGGGATCGCCTGCAAGCAGGCTCCTACAAACTTAAATTCCGCGATTGAAACGCGGAGGGCGCGAAGGCCGCGGAGGAACCAGAGCGAGA